>CAVEVP010000001.1:0-270234 GCA_963619335.1 Clostridiales bacterium
CAGAAATTATACTTGTTAAAATCTCTGCTATTGGAAAAGTCCACCAAACTATATTAGTTACATTATCTGATAGTGTAAACAAATAGGCTACTGGGAATACAAATACTACGAGTCTTAACAACGATATTATCAATGGCCTTATTGCGTGTCCAAGTGATTGTAATACACCTTGTACCGCAACAGAAAATCCCATAAAAATATATCCTATACTTGCAATTCTTAAAGAAGTTGTGCAAACTTCAATAATTTCTTTACTTGTGCCACCAGATAATGCAAATAGACTTGATAGTGGCTTTGCAAAAATCTCAAATATTATTGTTAAAATAAGTGTTACCATTACAGTATCAATAAGTCCATATTTAATACAGTCATTTATTCTTTCTTTGTCTTTCATACCATAATTAAAAGATAATATAGAGATTATAGTATTAGATAATCCGAATGCTGAAAATAATGCTATTTGTTGAATTTTATAGTATATTCCAAATGAGCCAACGAGAATTGTAGGGTCTGCTTTTGCTCCTCCAAGTATTGCATTCATTCCTGCCATCATAACTGATAGTAATGCTTGCATAATCGCAGCAGAAATACCAATTTTATATATTCCTTTAATTATGCCAATTTCAGGCTTGATATATTTTAGATTTCCATCTATTTCTTTGTTTTTAGTATAGTGGAAAAACATTGCTATAAATAAAGAAACAAATTGCCCTATGATTGTTGCCCAAGCTGCACCAGCTACTCCCATTCCTAATGGAAAAATAAATACATAATCTAATATAATATTTGTTAATGCACCTGCTATTTGGGAGATTGTTGATAACATTGTTTTGCCTGTTGCTTGCAAAAATCTTTCATATGCAGTATAGCCAATTGAGCCTAATGAAAAACAAGTACAAATTTTTAAGTACGTTGTTCCCATAGATATTACTTCTTGATTTCCGCCTGCAAATAAAGAAATAAACCATTCAGAGCCAAATAAGCCAAATAGCAAAAATACTATAAAAATACATATGCTTAAAAATATTCCATTTCCAGCTACTTTATTTACTTTCTCTTGATTTTTTTCTCCTAAACTTTTTGATAATAAGGCATTTAGACCTATTCCCGTTCCAACTCCTATTGCTATAATTAAAATTTGAATTGGGAAGGCCAATGTCAATGCTTGATTGGCAATAGCTCCCTGTTCTCCCATGTTTGCTACAAATATACTATCAACAACATTGTATAATGCTTGTAGCACCATAGAAATAATCATTGGCAGTCCCATTTTTAATAGCAACCTTTTCATTGGTGCTTCTGCCATTTTGTTTTTTTGTGTTCCTTCCATTTTGCATACTCCTTCTATTTTTTGGGGCAAAAAAATAAGCCCTTTATCTGGACTTACGCTTTCGCTGCTCGATATGTGTATTATAGCACAAATTTTATTTTTGTGTAAGACTTTTTTAAAATTTTTTAACAACAGTTTAGATAATTAAAGGTTGTCCGGCTTCAATCTTTATCACTCCATTTTTATTTTTTCTTCTTGCGGGAATGTTTACGACGAGAAGGTTCGGCGGATTTGTCGGCGTCCGTGCCAGCGTTGAGGCGGTGGCGGAGTTTTTGGCGGGCGTGGGGAGTAATAATTTTATCAAACCAGGACGGTTTCGGGGTTTGATTTTTAGAGGTGAGAATTTCCACGACGTCTCCGTGTTCTAATTTTTTGTTCAAGTTAGACATCTTGCCATTAATCTTCACGCCGACGACATGGTCGCCAATTTCGGAATGAAGGCGATAAGCAAAGTCGAGCGGCAGAGCGCCACTCGGCAGGTCGATAATGTCGCCTTTCGGGGTGTAGACGAAAATTTTATCGGCAAAAAGATTTAATTTTAGTTTTTTGAGGTCAACTTTTTTGCCTTCGCGCAATTTTGCAGCAGTCATTTGCAGCTCAGTAATCCAAAGTAAGTTGGTCGGGAGATGTTCGATTTTTCCCTGTTTGTAGTTTTCAGTGAGTTTTTGTTCGTTATAATAAAAACTCGCTGCCAGCCCGCGCTCGGCATATTCGTGCATTTCTTTGGTCCGAATTTGAAATTCAACAATATGCTTATCCTTAGTGATAACAGTGGTATGGAGAGATTGGTAGCCGTTTTGTTTTGGCATAGCAATATAATCCTTGATGCGGCCGTCCATCGGAGTGTAAAGCGAGTGGATAATGCCGAGGACGAGGTAGCAGGTAGTGACGTCGTCAACTATGACGCGCAGAGCCGTCAAATCATAAACTTCGCCCATGTTTTGATTATGCTTGGCCAGTTTTTTATGTAAAGAATAAACGGATTTGACCCGGCCAGAGAGGCTGAATTTGATTTTTTCTTTTTTCAGGGCTTCCGACACTTCTGCAATAACTTTGGCAAGCGATTTTTCGGCGGATTTGTTGTATTTTTTGATTAAATCTTCCAGCATGGCAAAGCGCTTAGGGTCAACATATTTAAAGGCGAGGTCGGACATCTCGACACGCAAAAGCCCCATATTTAACCGGTCGGCAAGAGGCGCGAAAACTTCGAGTGATTCTTTCGCGATTTTCTTTTGTTTTTCGGGCGGGAGGGCGGAAAGAGTGCGCAGGTTGTGCAGACGGTCGGCAAGTTTAATAATTAAAACGCGGATATCGTCGCCGAGTGCAATCATTAGGCGTAGGAAATTGTCTTTGGTCGCCGGAAGATAGGTGTCGATATCGCGCATGCCGTCGCGAGCGGTGGAAATTTTGGTCACGCCATCAACCAGAAAAGCAACCGATTCGCCGAATTCTTTTTTGATATCTTCGAGCGAAACGTCGGTGTCCTCAACCACGTCATGGAGCACGCCAGCGATAATCGTGTCTTCGTCCATGCCCCATTCTTCGAGAATCTTTTTCACCGCAAGCGGATGAATGATATAAGGCTCGCCGGTTTTACGGAATTGGCCTGCGTGGGCTTTCGTGGCCAGCTCAACTGCGCGCTGGACGCGCTCGGAATCTGCTGGTTTTTGAGTTTTTGGGGTCATGTATTTATTATAACACCGATTTTAATAGTAAACTTCGTTTAATGTGAAGCTGAAAATCGTGGAGGCAAAATTACTTAGCTATTCAATAGAGAGAATCTTGCCCGTGCCGAGCTCAAGATGGAGTAGGCGCTGGTTTTTTGAGCCACGAAAACGCAGAGATAAATCACGTCGCTCGAGAACGAACGGGCCGTCGATTAAGGCGTCGAGCGATTTCAAAAATTCCCAAGGTTCGCCGCCGTGCTTTTTGATTAGCTCGTGTTTAAAACCGGTGAAACTCCAAACGTCCCAACCGAGTTCTTCACGCACCCAGTCGGCGAGTTCTTTGCAAGCTTTCGCCTGGATAAAAGGCTCGCCGCCGCAGAAAGTGAGACCGGTTTGACCTTTGAATTTTGCCAGTTCGGCTTTAAGTTCGTCGATTTTGATCAAAAATCCAGCCTGATAGTCCCAAGTTTCGGGGTTTTGACAACCTTTGCAATGGTTCGGGCAGCCCTGCGTCCAGACAATTGCGCGCAAACCGTCGCCGTTGACGATATTGTCGTGCTCGAGCGGGCCGGACAGGCGAATATAGCCGTCCGGAACCGTGAGTTGTTTGGAGATGTTGTCGAGCAAGTAGCTGTCTAAATCGAACTTAGCGGACATTTATTCCCCTTTCGCAAATGATTTCACTTTTTCGAACGACAAATCACCCTCGAGCCGACCACAGTGCGGGCAACGATCGCCAGTGATGACGCCTGAGAAACCACAAACTGGGTCACGATCGACGGGGTGATTGACCGAGCCGTAGCCAATGCCAGCATCATGCATTTTGCGGATGACCGACTCGAAAGCGGCGAGGTTTTGCGACGGGTCGCCATCAAGTTCGATATAGGTGATGTGCCCAGCGTTGCAAAGATTGTGGTAAGGAGCTTCGATATCGATTTTGTCGAAAGCAGAAATCGGATAGTAGACCGGCACGTGGAAGGAATTGGTGTAGAAATCGCGGTCGGTAACTCCCTTAATCGTGCCGTATTCTTTACGGTCGATTTTAGTAAAACGACCAGCAATACCTTCGGCCGGAGTGGCGAGCAATGAAAAGTTTAGTTTGTATTTTTTGGAATAGCTGTCGCATTTTTCGCGCATGTGAGTGATGATATCGAGCCCCAGTTCGCGTGCATCCTCATCTTCGCCGTGGTGTTTGCCGGTCATAGCGACAAGCGTTTCGGCGAGACCGATAAAGCCGATGCTGAGTGTGCCGTGTTTAATCACGTCGCGTAAAGCGTCGTTCGGCTTTAATTTTTCGGAACCGAACCAGTTGCCCTGCCCCATAAGGAACGGAAAGTTGCGGACGTGTTGGTTGGCTTGAAATTCGAAGCGCTCCAAAAGTTCGTCTTTGACTAAATCCATTTTTTCGTCGAGTTCTTTGTAAAAACCGTCCCAGTCGGCTTCTTTGCGCTCGCCGGTGCAGATGCCGTGGTTAATGCCGATACGAACAAGGTTGACCGTAGTGAAAGAAAGGTTGCCGCGGCCGGTGACGATGCCGTCGGACTCGGGGAAAATGCTAGCAAAGACACGAGTGCGACAGCCCATGGTGGCGATTTCGGTGCGATAGTCGCCTTTTTTGTAATATTTTAGGTTGTAGGGGGCGTCGATAAAGCAGAAATTCGGGAAGAGGCGCTTTGCGGAGACTTCCATGGACTTTTGGAAGAGATCGTAGTTTGGGTCGCCCGGTTCGTAATTGACGCCGGATTTGACTTTGAAAATACTGATCGGGAAAATCGGCGTTTCGCCTTTGCCGAGCCCGTTTTCGGTCGCTTGGAGTAAGTATTTCGAGACGAGACGGCCGGCTGGAGTAGTGTCGGTGCCGAAGTTAATGCTGGTGAAGGGGACCTGTGCGCCAGCGCGCGAGTGCATGGTGTTTAAGTTGTGAATGAAGCCCTCCATGGCTTGGAGAGTTTCGCGTTCGGTGCCGGCATTGGAAAATTCAATGACTTTTTTCGGCCATTTGGCTTTTTCGAGTTTTTTATCATCGCCGAATTCGTAAGTGTCTTTAACTTCGAGGGTAAGGTTTTTGTCGGCGAATTTGTTGTATTTTTCGAGGTTACGTTTTAAGGCTTTACGGAAGGATTTGTTGACACCCGGAGCCATGGCGTAATCGAAGTTCGGGATGGATTGGCCGCCGTGTTGTTCGTTTTGGTTGGCTTGGAGGAGGATGGCGGCGAGGGCGGCGTAGGAGCCGATCGAGTTCGGGGTGCGGAGGTGCCCGTGGCCGGTGTTAAAACCGCCGTTTTCGAACAAAACGAAGGGGTCGGACTGGCAACAAGTCAGGGTGCCGGTGGCGTAAAAGTCGAGATCGTGGATGTGGATGTCGCCGTTGTCGTGGGCAGCGGCGATGTCGGGGCGTAAAAGCAGGGTTTTCGCAAAAACTTTCGAGCCCTCGGCGCCGAATTGCAGCATCTTCCCCATCGCGGAGTCGCCATCGACGTTGGCGTTTGAGCGTTTAATGTCGGAATCTTCGGCGGCATCGGCGTGAGAAATGGTGCGATAGACCATCATCAAATCGGATTTAGCGTTGCGCACGCGCGAACGTTCTTGGCGATAGCGAATGTAGGAGCGCGCGGTCTTTTTAAAGCTGGATTCCATCAAGATCTCTTCGACGATGTCTTGGATTTGCTCGACATTTGGAGTGCGAGCGGTGATTTTCTCTTCGGCACGCTTTAAAACTTTTTCGGCTAGAGCTTTGGCGCGGTCGGATTTGAATTCTTCGGTCGCCAGACCAGCTTTAGCAATAGCCTCGGTGATTTTTTCCGAGTCGAATTTAACGATTTTGCCGTCACGTTTGACGATGCGTTTAAACATTTGATACCTCCTTCAATGTTTTCCTGTTGTGTTGTTTGTAGGTGCTATAGCGGTTAAAACGCTATATTTAGTGTCTAATACCTAGTATACGACACTAAATATGGAAAAGCAAGTGGTTTTTGGCGGGATTTTAGCCGTTTTTTGGCGGGGCTTGATGGTTATAGTTAAGGCGAATTTAGGTGAATGAAAGATATTTTTAGGCAGAAAAAAGGCCCGCTAGGGCTGGGGCTTAAAAATGGTGGGGATTACAGGGCTCGAACCTGTGACCTTACGAATGTGAATCGTACGCTCTAGCCAGCTGAGCTAAATCCCCATAAGTATGGTATAATTATAGCATGGATTTGAAAAAAATTAAAGAGGAACTCGAAGAGATTGAAAAATTTTTAGCAAAACCGGACGCGTACGCGGCGAAGGATTTTGCGGCGAAGTCGAAACGGGCGGGAGTTTTAAGAGAGATTTTGGAGTTGAACAAAAAAATTGTTCAATTTACGGAGAATTTAACAGAGGCGGAGGGGTTGGTGAATGATGCGGAGCTGGGAGAGTTGGCGCGTGAGGACGCGGCGAGGCTAAAGACCGAGATCGCCGAGGCCAAGGCGCAACTTGAGGAGCTACTAATTCCGCGCGATCCGGAAGATGACAAACCGGCGATTGTGGAGATTCGAGCGGGGGCGGGCGGCGATGAAGCTTCCCTGTTCGCGGGCGAGCTTTATCGGCTGTATACGAAATACGCCGAGGGGCACGGGCTGAAGGTGGAGTTAATTTCTCAAAATGAGAATGAGGCCGGCGGAATGAAAGAGGTGATTTTTAAGGTTTCGGGCGAGGATGCTTACGGGCAGTTAAAGTTCGAGGGCGGAGTTCACCGCGTACAACGGGTGCCGGTGACGGAATCACAGGGGCGAATTCACACTTCGACCGCGACGGTGGCGGTGTTGCCGGAAGCTTCGGAAGAGGATTTGGAGATTAAGTCCGAGGACCTGAGAATTGATATTTATCGGTCGGGTGGACATGGCGGGCAAGGGGTGAATACGACCGATTCGGCGGTGAGAATTACACATTTGCCGACTGGAATTGTGGTGGCGATGCAGGACGAACGTAGCCAACAACAGAACCGAATTAAGGCGATGAATATTTTGCGGGCGCGACTTTTGGAAAAGAAAAAGGCGGAAGAAATTAAAAATGCGAGCGAGGCGAGGAAGTCGCTGATCGGGACGGGAGACCGAAGCGAGAAAATTCGGACTTACAATTTCCCGCAAGACCGAGTGACGGATCACCGGATTCACTATTCGCGGTCGAATATTCCGGCGGTGATGGATGGGGATATTGAGGATATTATTCTAGAGCTGAAAAAACATGAGCGAGAACTCAAAAGTTAGTCCGAGCCTAGCCGAGGCTGCTTTCTCTAGAGAAAAAGTAGCGAACAATACGGTTATTTCTTCTAGGAGAAAGGGGGCTAGTGATATGATTAATTTCTATGGGCGGGAGTTTTTGATTGCACCCGAAGTGTTAGTTCCTCGCCCAGAGACGGAGATGTTAATAGACGCGGTGCTGAATTTGGCCGGAAAAGCCTATCTTCCTGGGATGATTCCAGCGCGTCCAAAATTGCCGAAAAAGTGCCGGATTCTAGAGGTGGGGACGGGGTCGGGGTGCATTGCAATCTCTTTAGCATTGGAGCTACCCGAGGCGGAGATTACGGCCTGCGATATTTCAAACGAGGCTTTAGGGGTCGCGCGAGAGAATACGCGGCGGCTCGGGGCGAAGATACGGTTTTTGAGGTCAGATTTGATGACTGGGATACAGGGAGAGTTTGAGGTGGTGGTGGCGAATTTGCCGTATGTGGATGAGAATTGGGAGTGGTTGGACAAAAAAGCGCTGTCGGCTGAGCCGGAAATTGCGCTGTATGCGGAAGACGGCGGACTGGCGCTGATTAAGGAGTTGATTTTACAGGCGAGCGCACGGAAAGTGCCGTTTTTAGTGCTCGAGGCCGACCCTTGCCAGCATGAGCGGATTATAGATCATGCTGGCAAGTATGATTATTCCCTGTTAGAGACGCGGGGGTTTGGACTGGTGTTTCAATATTATTTGGAATAGCCTTCGAGGGAGACATTCACGGCGATTTCTTTGCTGTCACGGATAACCGTAAGCTGGACCGTGTCGCCTGGTTTGTATTCGCCGATTAAGTTCGTAAGCGAGCCGGCTGCGCCGATGGAGACACCGTTGATTTTGGTGATAATGTCTTTATCTTTCAGGCCGGCTTTGGCGGCGGGGCTACCAGAGACGATAGCAGAGTAGCTTGATGAACTATAGACATAAGCGCCTTCGCTGACGGGCAAGTTGTAGTTTTTGGCAAGTTCGGCGGTGATGGATACGGTGTAAATGCCAAGATAGGCGCGCTTAGCGGAGCCGGTTTCGGTGAGCTGGGAGAGCATGCCTTTGACGCTGGAAATCGGGATGGCAAATCCCATGTTTTCGGCCGAGGTTGAGGTGGCGGTGTTGATGCCGATAACTTCGCCGGCGGCGTTGACTAGCGGGCCACCGGAATTGCCGGAGTTGATGGCAGCGTCGGTTTGAATCATATCAGACAGGGTTTCCGTAGTGGTGCCGCTGCTATCGGAGGCGGTGACCGAACGGCCTGTGCCAGAGACAATGCCGGAAGTGACAGTGTTTTGATATTCGCCGAGGGCGTTGCCGATAGCGATAACTTGCTGGCCCACGGAGATGGTTTTAGAATCGCCGAGCGTAGCAGCGGTAAGGTCGGAGGCATTCTCAATTTTGAGGAAAGCGACGTCGTTCAAGGGGTCGGTTGCGACGATTTTAACGTCTTCGTAAGTGGTGCCGTCGTCTAAAACTACCGTGACGGTACTGGCGCCACTAATGACGTGCTTGTTGGTTAAGATATAGCCATCCGCGGAGACGATAATACCCGTGCCGGCAGCGGCAGAACTATAACTTTGACCGAAAAAGTCGGTGGTTTTGGTCGAGGTGACGATAGAAACAACGGATTTGGAGACTTTTTCGGCAACATCAGCGATAGAACCTTCGACAAAATTAGCAGAATTGCCGTCGGTGCCGGAATTTAGGAACGTGAGCGGAGTGGAAGCTTTTTCGTAGCCGAGCCAGCCGAGAGCTAGCCCGCCACAGCCACAGACTAAGGCGACTACGGACATGGCGATGGCGGCTTTGCTAGTATTGGAATGTTGCGACTCGGGTCGAATAGGGCGCGCGACGGGTTTGGGCTCAGGTTGAACCGGCTTTTTAGTCTCTGGCTCGGCTTTGGGCTCGTTGGTTTCTGATGTTGGTTCGAGGGGCTTGACCTCGGCATCATTAGTTGTTGGCGTATCTAGCGCTGGTTCTTCTTTCATTTTACCTCCTTAGATATTAAATATTGGGTTGCTAAAAAATAGGACAATAATCGCAATAAGGGCGGCGCCGAAAATGACGGGGCCGAGGATGTGTTTGAAACGGAAGTCGGCTTGGTATTTGACGATAGCTTGACGGGTGTAATTATAGACGAAGGCGAAAATGGTGAGGATGATAGCGAGCTGAGGGATGCGGATGCCGGTGTTGCCGAAAGTGTAAACGATGGACCAAGAAAAACAGAGCCATGCGATTTCGGCGAAGACGAGACCGCAGACTAATGTAGTCAGAGTGTAGTCGTTGTCGTTGGTTTGGGAAAGGACGTGGCGCGAGGCGGCGTAGCCGATAAGAAAAGCGAGCAGGACGAGGACGATAGGTTCGAGCGTGGCGGTCATAAATACTGAGGCGGAGATGCCGAGAAAAACGGCGATAAGCGACTGGGCGAGGGTGGCGGGTTCGGATGAAAGTGGTTTAATTCCGATTAGCCACACTGAGTAAAAGGCCATGAGCAAAAAATCAACGGGCAAAAAAGTGGTGCCGGTGTAATAAGTGAGTAAAACAACGCTAGTGCCAACAATCATGTCGACAAGGTTAGACTTGATGTTGAGCCATAGATAACGAGCGCGGACGGCAAAAACCCGCCACTTGGAGGCGAAAACCAAAATCAGACCAAGCAGGGGGCTACCAGATAGGACCGTAACCAAAACCGAACCGACGCCGAGTAAAAGATTTAAGAAAACGTGAACCATGGTGCTCATGATATTGCGCGATTTTCTTGCTAGAATGTAATCTGTCATATCTTTATATTATAGCAGATTGTTTAAAATAAGTTGAAAAATGGTGTTATAATGAGTAATATGCAGCCAACTTTTTTTCAGAAACATCCGCTAGTGAAGGACTTGTGTAGCCTCGGGGCGTTTATTGTGCTGATTGTGCTGGGGACACTGTTTCTTAATACTTATATTTACCAATCGTATAACGTAGTGGGGAGTTCGATGGAAAATACTTTGCATGAGGACGACCGGATTGTAGTTAACCGGGCGGCGGTGTCGTGGGCGCATTTTTTGGGGCAGGAATATGTGCCGGAGCGGGGGCAGATTATTGTGCTACTGAATGAGGATAAAGAAAAAGTGGCGGAGTATCAGGCACAAGGAGTACAAAATCCGATGACGTGCACGGTGCCGTCGAACATGAATGACCGGTATATTATTAAGCGGGTGGTGGCGTTTCCCGGCGAGAGAGTGGTGGTGAAAGATGGGGTGATGACAATTTACAATGAGGAAAATCCGGACGGGTTTATATATGACGCTGAGTGGCGAACTTCGGAGACGGACGGGCCGAAGGAATATACTTCGGGCGAGGTGAATACGGTCGTGCCAGAGGGAGAGTTGTTCGTGTCGGGGGACAACCGAGAGGGGTCGAATTCGTGGGATTCGCGAAACGGGCTGGGGACAATTCCCTATTGCCGAGTGGTAGGGCCAGTGGTGATGAGGCTATTTCCGTTTGATAAAATTCGAACGTTTTAGATTATTTAAGTTTTTCGATTAAAGTCTTCAAATCGGCTTCGGAACGACACCGGAAAGTCAGGCTGCGACCAGAGATTTTGACCGTAGCGGAGTACTTTTCAGACAAGTCGTTTTCTACTTTAATATATTCGGCGCGTTTGATGGCAGCGGAGCTGGATTTTTTCTTGGTTTCTGTGAAATAACGTTCGACTTTGCGGGCGGTCCAGCCCTCAGCGATTATTTTCGGGAGGACTTTTTTGATGGTTTTTTCGTCGCGAGCAACTAGCGGACGCATTACACCCTCGGACAGCTTTTCTTTGACCATGATTTTTTTGACTTCGTCGGGAAGGTTTAAAAGACGCATAGTGCCTTGGATCGAGGCTTCGGACTTACCGACGCGGGCGGCAATGTCTTTGGTGGAAAGATTAAATTGACCGGCGAGTTTTGCATAAGCGGTGGCCAGTTCGATAGCGTTTAAATCTTCACGCTGAGCATTTTCGATAATGGAGAGTTCGAGGCGGTTTTGAGAATCGAGCGTACGGATAATGGCGGGAATTTTGTCGAGACCGGCAATTTTCGAGGCGCGCCAACGGCGTTCGCCAGCGACGATTTTATACTTCCCTTCTTCTTTGGTGACGACGATAGGTTGCAGGACACCGTGCTCTTTGATTGAGGCGGCTAAGGCGTTCAGGGCCTCTTCGCTAAACTCTCGTCGGGGCTGATCTTCGTCGCGAAAAACCTCGGAGAGTTTCAACTCTTTTAGCTGACTTGCTTTTTTGTCCTCGGCAGCGGTAGGATCGAATTCGTCGTCGATCAATTCCGTCGGGATTAAACTTTCAAAACCTCGTCCTAAACCTTTCATTTCGTTCTAGCCTCCACTTCTTTTGTAAATTCTTTATATGCCTTGGCGCCTTTACTAAATTTGTCATAAACTCCGACCGGCACGCCGTGCGACGGCGCTTCGGCGACGCGAACGTTGCGCGGAATAGTAGTTTTAAAGGCCAGTTTTTTGAAATATTTTTCGATTTCGGCGTAGACTTGGGCGGAAAGGCTGGTGCGCTTGTCATACATAGTCGCGAGCACGCCGAGCAGCTTCAAGTTCGGGTTGGCTTGTTTCATGACTAGTTTCATGCTTTCGAGAAGTTGGGCAACGCCTTCGAGAGCGTAAAATTCAGTCTGGACCGGCAAAAGTAGGAAATTCGAGGCGATCATGCCGTTAACCGTGAGGAGACTCAGCGACGGAGGCGAGTCGATAATGACATATTCGTATTTGTCGTCAAGCGAACGAATGGCGTCGCGCAAACGAACGAACTTATGTTGCATATTAGTCAATTCAACTTCGGCGTTGGCGAGCTCGGGAGTGGCGGGGGCGAGGTCAAAATGTTTGTATTTAGTCGGGCGAGCGGCGTCTTTTAATTCGGCAATGCCGAGAATGACTTCGGTCATGGTCGCGCCGAGAGCTTTTTTGTCGGTTTTATCAACGCCGAGGCCAGAGGTGGCGTTGCCCTGCGGGTCGAAATCGACCAACAGAGTTTTATGCTTATCTTTTGCTAAATAGTATGACAAATTGACGGCAGTAGTGGTTTTACCCACGCCACCTTTTTGATTAGTCACACAAATTACCTTCGCCATATTAAAACTATTATACCATAAAAATAAGCTCTTTGACGAGCTTATTTTTAGTTTGATTATCCGATTTTGATGATTTCAATTTCAGAATATTTCTGGCGATGGCCAGTTTCTTTATGAACGCGTTTTTTCGCTTTGTAGCGGATAACGCGGATTTTGTCGCCTTTAACTTCAGGCGTAATGACTTTTGCTGAAACTTTTACGCCCTTTACCGTAGGAGTACCGACGGTGGTGTTGTCGCCGTCGATTACGAGTAAAGCGTCAAGTTCGAGCTCTTTGGTGCCTTCCGGGAGGAGGTCCACCCGTAGGGTCTCTTTTTCGGCGACGAGGTATTGTTTCCCGCCGACGAGAATGACTGCTTTTTTCATATAATTCCTTTATTACTTAGACTATTTTATCATATTATCGGGTTTTTGGGAAGAGGAATCGTTGATTTTGACAGATTTGTCCGTGTTTTTGACGTTCGCGGAGTTTTTTGCGTCGGTTGCGTCGGAGATTTTGTCCGCAGTTTTACCGGAGACGCTGCCTTCGACCGCTTTCAAAGTTCTCTTGGTGCGGTAGAGATAGTAGCCACCGCCGCCAATGCCAGCGATAATCACCGCCGCGAGGACAACTTCGACCGGACCAGTGTTGGGAAGTTCTTGACAGCCTTCCATTTCAGGATTAGTGGCGCAAGTTTTTTCCGCAGGTTGGCAACCGTCGAGATTGGGGTTGGTCTCGCAGGTCTCTGGTTCGGCACAATCGGCTTTTTTGGCAACGACGATGGCGGAGTCAGTACGAATGTCGCCAGAAGTGGTGTCGCTATCATAAGTTAAAGTCGCGCTATTAGAAAGTTCCGTGCCGGTGCAGTCAAAATCGCCGCCGACCGTGGCTTTATAAGTAATATAAACGGTGTTGCCGGTGCCGATAGTGCCGAGATTGTAGCCCGTGCCGAGAATGTTGTCGGAAAGTTGGTCGATAGTGGTAGAATCATTAGCGCGGAGACCGACGCTACCCGGGACCAAAGTCAGACCCTCAGGCAAAATATCTTTAATCGTGGCGTTAGTCAGCGCGACATCGCCGGTATTTGCAATGGCGAGCTTAAAAGTAATTTCGTCGCCTGCCACAGCGCTCACGCTTTCAAAAAAGTTTTCGCCGTCTTTTGAAACAGTTTTATCAATCGAGCCGCCAAGTTCTTCGGCCTGGAGAACGTAGCTAACCACGCCGTGATATTCTTCGCAGCCCGGGATGACGCCATTTAAGGAGTTCAACCCAAGTAGGGTTCCCTCTTCAGTAAAGAGGCTGGACGGCATGACAGTGTTGTTCGCGCCCCAGTCGTTGTAGATTTTCGCCGAGCCGGAAACGTAGTGCATAAGAACTTTTTCGGTGGTGGTCGTAAAGTAGGCTTCGTCCCAGACGGAGGTCGGATTGGAGTTTTTAGCGGTGATAGTGGCGGTGATTTTACCCTTAGTGCTCGGAGTCAATACGGTTGAAAACGAGCTAGACATTCGCGCCTGAACCGCAACGCCGGAATGATTGTGGTCGGAATCGTTAAAAGTACTCGAGGCGTTATTATGGAAGTAAATATAGACGAGATATTGTCGGCCGGGAACCACTTCGACTTCGTTTTTCAAATCCGTGACGTCGGCGTTAATCTCGCCAACACGAACGAAATCACGCTCGTCGCCGATAGTCGGGTTATCGGTGATGGAGTTAAAGGTCGGGTACGTCGCTGGACTTTGCATGGTGAAAGTCGAGCGCTCGGGACCCCAAGCGGAGACCGAGGTGAACCCGAGCAGGCTCGCGCCGAGAGTAGCAACGGTGCCGAGAACACCGAAGACTCCTCGGCGGGTTTTATAGTTGGTAAAGTGTTTCATATATTTCCTTTCTGCCTACCCTTAATATATTCCTAAATCGTTTAATGCGTTTTCGAGAGCCTCGCCTTCGGTGGGAGCCTGTTCGATGGGGATTTCGGCTGCGTCGGCTGCGGCTTGGGCGGCGGTGTTTTCTTGCACCGGAGCGTACTCGTTCGCGTTGACGCCGCCTAAATCTTGGCCATAATCGTTTTCGGGGCTAATCTGTGCTTGGATTTCTTCGGCAGGAACCGAGGCTTCGTTTTGGACAATGGTGGGCTCGGTGCCTTGGTAATCCTCGGCGGACGGTTGCTCAGTGAGGTTGTCTTGGCTAACGGATTCGGTTTGGGTGATGTTTATATCGTCGGTACCGTTATTGGTCTCGTTGGCGTCTTGAATATTTTCGTCGATTTGTTCGAGATTTTCTTCGTCTTTGCTGTTGATGGTCTCGGGGGTTTCAGGGACTGTTTCGGGAGTCTCGGGAGTTTCGGGAGTTTCAGGAACTGTTTCGGGAGTCTCGGGAGTTTCGGGAGTTTCAGGAACTGTTTCGAGACCGCCGTAAAGCTGAGGCTTAGCGCCAAGCGGATTGACGATTTGCTCACAACCTTCGAAGCTGACGATATCGCCATTTGCATCGCGTACCGGGATAAGCTTCATGGTCATTGAACCGATTTCGTCGCCCTCGGCGTCCAGCCAGTAAAACTGCGTGACTTCGAGATTGTTCTCGTTTGTAGTACATTCGACCAGTTCCATATTATTGTGTGTGGCTGGCTTGCCAGGGTCGATAAGACGCATATAAGCGTTTTGTTGTTCGCCACTAATGACCGTTCGCCGAGTGAAGGCGTTATCGATAGTTTGGTCAAATTGCGCGCGAATGGAATTAAATTCTTCGTCGCTTAAGCTCTCCAATTTTTGTTCTGTTTCAAGAATGTTTAGTCCCTTAAAGCCTTCTGGTTGAAGTTGGTTAGGCAAATTTGCCATGTAGTCTGCCATGCTTTCAACCTGATTGCGGGCTGTGTATTTGACCATTTCGCATTCGTCGTTGTCAAACAGCGGCGCGACCTCGGCGGCGTTAGCGAAGTTGAACTCGCCAGCCTTGTTCTCGGAAAGCCACATCCCAGTTTCGCCATAACCGTCATAGATACCAAGAGACTCGTTATTTTCGCCAGAAGCGTCGCCGGCATCAACGGAATCTTCGGTTCGGAGTTCATTGTCGCGATTATCATTGCGGTTCATTAGACCGATGCCGACAAAAGAGCCGACGGCAATAAGCGCCGCGAGCGCAACCGCGGACATTCCGGCGAAGAAGCGTTTGGAGCCGCCTTTGCGTTTTAGTTTTTTGCCTCGGGATTCGGAGGCGGTTTCTTCATTTTCAGGAGACGAGGTACCTAGACCAGCGCCGACCCAGTCCAGCTTGGGGTCGTCAGCGAGCTCGGCCTCTTTGTCGTGATCCAACTCGGCAGCTTTGTCGCGCTCCAGTTCAGCGGCTTTGTCATCATCAAGCTCGGAGTTTTCGCCTGCGTCTGCGCCTTCGTCCGCGTCCGTGCCTGCGTCTGGTGAGGCGGCGGCAGCCGGAGCTTCTTCGGTAGCTTCGGTAGCAGCAGCGCCGGCAGTGGTTCCAGCAACAGCATCAGCGGCGACCTTGGCTTTTTGATTAGCAAAAGCTTTAATAATTCCCTGTTTAATATTTTCTGCATCAGCCTCGCTAACGACGCCTTGAGCTTTGAGCTCATCCCACTTTTTTAGTTCCGCAATCAGCGCGGCGTCTTCGGGAGAAGTTTGCGCCTCAGGATTATCCGAAGTTTCCGGAGTGGTTGGGACCTCGGAGGCTTCGATAGTTTTCTCGCCACGCTCGGCGAGAACGACGCGGTCGCCGATAATTTCACGACCAGTTTCTTGAACATTGCCCATGTTTTCAGCATCTTTGCCTTCGAGCCAAGCTGAATAGCGAGCTTGTTCCTCGAGGGTGCCGACAGATTGGCTATCTTTAAAATCTTGACGGTAAGCTTGGTTATCAATATTTTGAACGGCTTCTTCCAAACGGCGGTTTTGGTAATCGCGGTAGCGACTGGCCATTTCGTCGGCTTTCTCGGCGCTGATTTCGCCGGCTTGTTTGGCACGATTAATCTCGGCAAGGCGACGCTCAACAATATCCATGTCCTTATCGAACTTAGCCTCTTCGGCCAGCTCTTTTTTGCCAAAGTCGGATTCGAGATATTCTTTGGTCCGTTGTCCGTTTAAATCATAAACACCATCTTGGATGAGGCTTTTCCACTCTTCAGGGACGGGAGCTCGGCGATTAAGGTTGGCTTCTGGATTAGGCATGTTGACCTCCTTGGAATTCTAAAGCGTATTGTTTAGCGGTGTCAGTAAAGATTCGTTCAAGATCGATACCATTTTTTGAGAAAAATTCTTGGTAAGGCTCGGTCGCGCCGGTGTCGCTATCGAGAATTTGGTCCAGTTCCCTGCCCTGTTCCTCGTTTAGACTGTTTAAAACGGCCTGCAAAATGCGGTCGTCCAGTTCGTGCATGCTTTTTGTTCTTAATTCAGCCAGTTCCTCGGCGCTATGTACCGGAAGAGGCTGGCTTTTAATGAGCTCGTCGATAAACTGCCCGAGGGTCGCTTCGTCAACGAGGTATTCGTTTGTGCCATCCATGGATTTATTTTTTATGATAACCTTTCTTAGTTTAAGATTAGCATAAGCGTGCTAGGCTGTCAACGGTGAAATTGAGACTCGGACAGCGGGGCAAGCCGCTAGAAACCGGCGACGCAACGCACGGGTAGTGCGAAATTGGGAGGGCGAGGCAGAATGTATCACAAAAAAGAAGCCTCTGGGCGGGGCTTCTTTTAGGGTTATATCATAGACCGAGGATTTTGGCGCCGATACGGCGGCTTTTGATGCGGTCGATAGTGGTGGCGTCGACCTCTTCGGGCGAGATATAGGTGCCTTCATCTTTATAATATTCGAAAGTTGGGATTTGAAAAGTTTCCATTATTGTTTATTTTTGCTTTCTATCTCCGTTTTATTGCTAGAATGTTTATTTTATTTTCTAACATATTTCCATTGTAGCACACATTGGCGATTTTGTCAATAATGATTATGCTAAAAAGCCGAGAAAAGTCAAACTCACCAGAGAAAATGAACCGAAAATTCTTCAACGGTAAAATTTCGTCAAGACGAAAATCAAATTCGCCTCTAAAAATCAAACCCGCCCCTTTTAGGGACGGGTCGCTCGCGCCCGTCTTTACGGGGCTCGCGCCCTCATTCCTCGGCAGCAGCCTCCGGATTGCCCCAAAAGAGGTGGGTTTGACTTTTTATTGTATTTTTTCGAGCGAAATGGTGATATTTTCGTCGCCGATTTTGGCGATTTCGTCGTGGGCGAAGTTGCCGTTTTCGATAATCTCGGCGGCGAGCACTTCGGTTTTGATAAGCTCCGCAAAGCCTTCCGGCAGAGCGGTGGTGAGCGAAAGTTTAATTTCGTCGCTCGGGTTGAGGCCGGCGTGCTTGCGGGCGGCCTGGACCGCGCGAATGATTTCGCGAGCGCGTCCTTCCCTCTTCAGCTCATCGGTCAGGGTCTTATTTAGCGTGAATTTATCGGCATTTTCGACCTTTTTCACGTTAACTTCCTCGGCGATAACCTGTTCGTAGAAATCGGGGAGCTTTTCGCCGTCGTAAGTGAGTTCTAAGAGAGGCTGGCGGATTTTAATCTGGGCCTCGGTTTCGGATTTTTGCATCCGGAGGGCAAGCGCGTCGGTGATGATTTTGCGAGTGCGGGCCATTTTTTCGAGAACGTCGGCGTCAATTTCGCCGGCTTTGGGCCAGTTTAAGAGGTGGACGGAGTCGTTTTTGCCGGTGATTTTCTGGTAGAGTTCCTCGGCGAGAAACGGCGTAAACGGCGCCAAGATTTCCGCGAGATAGACTAAGGTGAAGTAGAGGGTCGCGAAGGCGGATTTTTTGTCGTTTTCGTCGGGGTTTTTGCTGCTGAAACGGCGGCGGGAACGGCGGACGAACCAGTTCGAGAGGTCTTCGATAAATGGAACGACGCCTTGGAGGGCTTTGGGTAAGTTGTATTCCTCCATGCCGGTAGTAATTTCGTTTCTTAACTCATACAGTCGGGAGATGACCCAGAGGTCTAACGGATTTTTCAGGAATACATCTTTCTCGGAACGCTCATTCGCGCCCGTCGTTACGGGGCCCACTCGCTCCGTATTTTCCCCGTCGGAAAATATGCTCCTCGAAAGAGTATTCTCTGAAAAATCCTCATTCCCCATGGTCGCTCCGTATTCGCCCCGTCGGCGAATATGCTCCTCAAAACAAATATTTTCAAATCCTTCGCTGTCTAAGCCCTCGACCTCGGCGTAGGTGGTGAAGAAATCGTAGACATTCCAGATCATGGCGAGTTTGCGGTTGATGTCGGAGACATCTTTGTCGAGGAGGGCGAAATCCTCGCCGGAGCAGACTGGGCTGGAGAGGAGGAGGAGGCGGAGGGCGTCGGCGGAATATTTGTCCATCAGTTCGTTCGGGTCGGTGTAGTTGCCAAGGGATTTGGACATTTTGCGGCCGTCATTCCCCGCTAGGGTGCCGGTCGTGATTACATTCTTATAGGCGTTTTTAGCGCCGCGGCTAGCCTTTTTGCCAAAGGCGCCGATGTCGGCGAGGGTGGTGTTCACGGTGTGGACGTAATAGAACCACGCGCGGACTTGGCCGACGTATTCGACGATGAAATCGGCGGGATAGTTTTGTTCGAACTTTTCGCGATTTTCAAAGGGGTAGTGGAGCTGGGCGAAAGGCATGGAGCCGGATTCGAACCAGCAATCGAGCACTTTTTCAATGCGTTTGAAATGTTCAGTGTGGGCGGAACCGGCCGGCTTTTTCTCTTCTGGAGGCAAAACTCGGCCATTTTCGACATAGGCGTCGAATTCGATTTCGTCCACCCAGGGGCGATGGTAGTCGTCGAGAGTTTTGCCGGAGTATTTTTCGAGCTCGGCGTAGGAGCCGATGACGAGAACCGTGCCTTCTTTTGATTTCCAGACCGGCATGGCGGTCGCCCAGAAACGGTCGCGCGAGAGGTTCCAATCGGGGGCTTGTTCGATGTTATTAGAGAAACGGCCGTGTTTTAAGTAGGCCGGGAACCAGTTGATGTTTTCGTTTTGTTCGAGAAGTAGGGGTTTTGTGCCTTCGATGTCGAAGAACCAAGACGGGAAAGCGCGATACATGATGCGTTCGTGGCTGCGCGGGTTAAAGGGGTATTCGTGCTGGATGTATTCGATTTTGTAGACGATGCCTTTATCTTCGAGGCATTTGGCGATGAATTTGTTGGCCGCCCAGACCTGAATGCCGGCGTCGTCGGTGTCGCGTACACCGAGGGCGTGAAGTTTGTCGGCGTATTCCTTAGTATAGTAGCCGTTTTCGTCCAAGGTATCGACAAAATCGACCGCGTCTTGGTGCTCGAGATAGAGCGCGTAATCGTCTTCGCCGTAGGCCGGCGCGCAGTGAACGATGCCAGTACCTTCGTCTTCGCCGACGAAATCGGCGGTGAAAACTTGACAAATCGTCCCGTCTATGCTAGAATAAGATTGGCTGGCAAGGTTCCGGCCAGAGATTTTGTGTTCGAGGACTTCGTAGGTTTTATCCGCGAAGATTTTTTCAACTTTCGATTCGGCGAGAATGAAGGCTTCGTCCCCTACTTTAACCTTGGCATAGTCGATATCGGCGCCGACGGCGAGCATGCGGTTCGCCATCAGGGTCCAAGGAGTGGTCGTCCAAGCGAGAAAATAGGTCGGATCTTCAGCTTTATCATCCGAGACGAGTCGGAATTTGACGAAAACGCTCGGGTCGGTGACGGTTTGGTAGGCGTCGTTATCCATAGTGACTTCGGCTTTAGAAACAGGGGTGGCGAACTTCGTGTCGTACATGAGAACCTTGCGCCCTTCGTAGATTTTATCGGCGTCGTAAAGCTGTTTGAACGCCCACCAGACGGATTCCATGAAATCTTTGTTCATGGTGCGGTAGCAATTGTCGAAATCGACCCAGCGGCCGACACGGTCAATGGTCGAGCGCCAAGTTTCGGAGTTCGCGACCATGGATTCGCGGGCTTTTTTGATGTAATCTTCGAGCGACCATCTAGTACCGATGTCGCGGCGGTCGGTGATGCCGAGTTGTTTTTCGACGTAATTTTCGGCGGGGAGACCGTGGCAGTCCCAGCCCCAGCGGCGTTCTACGCGCCGGCCGTTCATGGTCCAAAAACGGGGGACGGCGTCTTTGACGATAGAGGAGAGGAGGGTGCCGTGGTGCGGGTTGCCGGTAATAAATGGCGGGCCGTCATAGAAAACATAGGAATTGTCAATCGGGCGGTTTTCGACCGATTGTTCAAAAATTTTATTTTTCTTCCACCACTCTGCGATGGCCTTTTCATAGACGACGGCCTTGCGTCGTTCTCCCGCTTTATATCTCATGGAAATATTATAGCACAAATGTATCGGGGGTGAAAGTGGGGCGGGCTCTTGCGGAGCGAGATGGCTGGCGAGACAGTTGGCTAGGCAGGGCTAGGGGGCAGTAATGGCGGAGTGTCCTAGTGTGTTATTTAGTGTGGAGGTCGAGCTGAGGGTAGGGGATAGAAGTTTTGTGTTTTTCGAGGGTGGCGGCGATGATGGCGAGGGCGTCGCGGCGGTTTTGGAGCCTCTCGGCTGGGTCGCCGACGATACGGAGGCAATAGTCGATAGAAGAATCGGAGAAATTAGAGATTTTACAGTATTCGGCAGAGGTGATATTGTCGATTTTGACAATTTCGGCGGCGATTTCGGTGAGAATGGCTTCGGCTTTGGCGAGAGGGAGGTCATAAGAGAGGGAGACGTCGATACCAATGATGCCGGACATGATTTCGGCGCCGGTGATTTCGCGATTCGCGATAGAAACGAGGTTACCGGTGGTGATATCTTGAAGACGGGTGGTTTTTAAGCCAACGGCGAGAACTTTGCCTTCAAAATCGCCGATTTTGACCACGTCGCCGACGTTATAATAACCATCAGAGATGATATCAAAGCCACGAATGACGTCTTTAAGCGCATCCTGAATGGCAAAAGCGACGATAACGCTAGCAATACCGGCAGCGGCAAGCATGGAGGAGACATCAACGCCGAAAATTTGAAGAATGATGAGGCCAGAGAGGATGATGAGAGCGTAGCGAGTGATACTACGGAACATGCGGGTGAAAGTGCGGCCTTTTTTGTGATTAAATAGCTTCGACTTGCGCTTTTCGTGGCGGGCGAGAGCGCCGGAAATGAGGCTATAAATCAGGGTGCTCGCTAAAATCACGATAATTGACCAAAAAATGCGGATGACCCAAATATTACTAATAAATTCTTCGAAAATGTCCATAATTCTCCTTTAAATCATATAATATAAAACTTCGTTAATGAGTGGCAGGTCGCGGCCGCGCCACATGTTTCGCACGGCGCCGGTGTCGTCGAGGGCGAGAATGGTCGGGTGTTCGACGATATCGTAAGTTTCGCAGAAACTGGGACTCTCGTCAGGGTCCATGGCTTCGATTTCGTGGCCGGTTTGACGGCGAAAATTTTCGAGCCATTCGCTGGTCGCGCGGGAATAATCTTGGTTGTCACGAAAAACACAGACGACGCGCATTATTTTTTCCTTCTCTGCTCTTTCAAGATGTTTTCAAAATCTTCGAGGGTTTTGAATTCGCGAAAAACTGAGGCAAAACGGACGTAGGCGACTTCATTGACCGCGGAAAGAACATCAAGAATGGCTTCGCCGATTTGTTTGGAAGTGATTTCGTCGACGCCATAGGAGTAGAGGATGTCGGAGACTTGATTGACGACCTCTTCGACTTCGAGTTCGGAATTGAAAAACTTACCGACGCTACGACGAACAGCGAGGAGGAGTTTATCGCGGTCGAAAAGTTCTTTGTTGCCGCTGCGTTTTAGGACGGTTAGGGTTGGCATTTCGATACGTTCGTAAGTGGTAAAACGCCGACCGTCGTTTGATTCGCGCCGACGACGAATGGCATGACCGTCGATAGTCTCGCGACTTTCTAAAACTTTGCTATCCCCGATGCGGAATTTGTGTTCCATCCGCGATTCCTCCAATTATTTTTTCTTCTTTTTCAGACGCTCACGCAGAGAAGGCGGAATATCCATGTCATCATCATTATCGGTGGCGGGCTCAGCTTCGGGTTCGCTTTTGATTGAATCCCACATGTTGGAACGATTTTCAAGAGCGAAATCTTTGGGCTCGGAAGACGGTTTTTCGTCTTTCGACTCGGTCGTGGTTTCTTCCGGGCGCGGATAGTCGCCGTTATAATATTCAGAATCAAAACCGGTAGCCACGACGGTGACGACAAGTTCATCTTCGAGCTCGGGACGGATAGACGCACCAAAGATAATGTTCGCATCAGGAGAGACGGCGCCAGTAATGACTTCGGCGGCTTCTTGGACTTCGGACATTGACATATCATAACCGCCAGCGACGCTGAACAGCACGCCACGAGCACCTTCAATTTTGACTTCGATAAGCGGAGATTCGACGGCTTGTTGGGCGGCAATGACGGCGCGATTTTCGCCAGAAGCACGACCGATGCCCATCAGAGCTGAGCCGGCATTTTTCATAATCGCCTTAACATCAGCAAAGTCGAGGTTGATTAGCGAGTGTTCAGTGATTAACTCAGAAATACCTTGGACGCCTTGACGCAAAACATCATCAGCGATTTTGAAAGTTTCGAGCAGAGGAGTGCGCGGATCGATAGTTTGGAGAAGGCGGTCATTCGGAATAGTGATCAGAGCATCAACTTGACGTGCGAGCTTGTCAATTGCGACATCAGCATTAGCGCGACGACGCGCGCCCTCGAAAGTGAAAGGTTTGGTCGCAACGCCGACGGTCAAAATGTCTTTTTTACGGGCTTCTTCGGCGACGATAGGACCGGCGCCAGAACCCGTGCCACCACCAGCACCGAGAGTGATAAAGACCATGTCCGCGCCGTCAAGAGCCTTGGCGATAGCTTCCCTACTTTCTTCGGCGGCTTCGCGACCTTTTTCAGGGTCGCCGCCCGCACCAAGCCCTTGGCCGATATGAACTTTATTTTCGGCAGGAGAATGATGAAGCGCCTGCGCGTCGGTGTTAATTGCTACAAATTCAACGCCAGAAAGACCCACTTCTTTCATACGCTCAACTGCGGAACCACCGGCACCGCCTACACCCACCACCTTTATACTAGCTTTACTTTCCACCTCTGTCGGTTTAATCTCTGGCATAATTTTACCTCGCTTTAATGTAATTATTTACAGTATATATCTTTTTCTCTCTAAAATCAAGAGTTTATTCGGCGTTCGTGAAAACGTTGACCACGTCGTCGAGGTCATCAATCGCGGAAAGCAACTTTTCCAACTTCTCGGCGGTTTCGCCTTCGACCGGAATGTAGCTGCTTGGCACGTATTGGAGCTCGGCAGAAGTGATGGTCAAGTTTTGTTTTTTGAGTTCGTCGCGAACCTTCATTAAATCAGAGGCGTTCGTGATGATTTCTGTGCCGTCTTCTTCTTCGGTGGCGTCCTCGGCGCCAGCCTCGAGAGCCTGCATCAAGGCGTCTTCGCCTTGCTCGGAAATGACGATTACACCCTTGCGTTCAAATTGAAACATAACCGAACCCGGGTCAGCCATGCGGCCGCCATTTTTGTCGAGAGTGTGGCGAACCTCAGGCATGGTGCGGTTTTTGTTGTCAGTCGCGACTTCGATTACAATACCAACTCCGCCCGGTCCGTAAGCCTCATAAGTTTCTTCGATCAGCGCCGCAGCGGATTTGTCGGCCGCGCGAGCGATAGCGCGTTCGATGTTTGCTTTCGGCATATTCGCATGACGCGCTTTTTCAAGTACCATGGCAAGCGACGGATTCATATCCGGATCGGTGCCGGCGCGCGCCGCAATAGCGATTTGATTACCAATTTTTGTGAATAGCGCGCCACGCTTAGCGTCAACAACAGCTTTTTGACGTTTGGTGGTGGCCCATTTTGAATGTCCTGACATATTATTCTCCCGCTTTTGATGTTGTTTAACTTGTTTTGATTTTATCATTTTTTGGTGAAAAAGTCCAATGCAAAGAATTAAAGCGACTGAAATATAGAGAAGAAAGACTCTAGAGTTGTAAGCGTCGATTGAAATGAGAAAACTTTGCTGGGAGGCGAAAAAATCCACAACTAGGATGTGAAAATCAAGGATTTTAGTAGTAAGAAAGCCGATCGCAGAGTTTAGAAACGGGATATCGGCGACCACCCCTGTGAGGAAAGTTGCGCCCATGGCGGGCGAGAGCGTCGGGAGAATTAGTAGATTAGCGACAACGGAGATGAGCGAAAGCGTGCCGAAGTAATAGAGAGTGATTGGGGCAGTCATGAGAGTGGCGGAGATAGAAACGAGAATGGAGCTAGCGATAAATCTCAGGCGGCGGTCGCCGTAGAAAAAACGGGAAAGGTTCGGCATTAAAATCATAAGGCCAAATAAACTGGCGAATGACAGAAGCCAGCCGAGGTCAATAATGAACATGGGGTTGATGATAAGCGTGATAGCGGCGACGAGGGTGATGAGGCGCCAAGGGGCGATTTTGCGACCGGCGTACCAAGCGATAAGAGAGAGGATAGACATGATGCCGGCGCGCAGAATGGAAGGCGTGAATCCGACCACGGCCATGAAAATGAGGACGAAAAAGATGGAAAAGAGGGCGCCGGAAAAGCGGGAGAGTTTGCCGAAGATTTTGCGGGCGATACCAACGAGAATGGAAAGGTGGGCGCCAGAGGCAACGACGATATGGACGAGCCCGACAATGCGGAGATTTTCGTTTAAGTCGTCGGGGAGGCCAGTTTTCATGCCGAGAAGATAGGAGAGGCCGAGGCTGTTTTCGGGTTCGGGGATTTGGCTGGCGATGCGGGCAGAAAACCAGTCGCGAACGATGAGAACTGGGTCGGCGGGGTCGGCGCGGGCGAGTTTTTGGACGGTCGGGCGATACATAAAACCGGCGTAAGTGCCGAAGCCGCTGGATAACTTCCCCGTTAAAGTGATGATGTCGGAATGGCGGAGTTCTGTATTTGGTTTTAGCATGATATAAATATTACCGGCGGAGGGGCGGTCGGCGTTTTCGCCAAATTTAAGGTTGGTGAGTTTGAATTTGGTGGCGGATTCGTCGGAACTAGGGTCGCCAGAGATGGTGCCGGTGATAGTGATGGTTTGGTCGTAGAATTGTTGAATGTAGTCCTCGCCTTTCAGTTCTTCGGTGGCGCGGAAAAAGGCGAGGATCAGGCCGGCAATGAGGGCGAGGACGATGAAGGTGAGTTTAGGTTTAAGATAGGCGAGAGCTAAAAGCGCGACGACGAAGGCTAGCCAGAGAGGCGAGGCAAAAAAGTTGATGCGGAAAACTAGGGCGAGAATGGTGCCGGTAATGATGCCAACGGCTAGGGCGACGACGAAATAGGATTGATGGATGGGGCGGGCGAGGAATTTGATTAGATCAGAAAGTTTGACGGTTTTATGCGTTTTGGTGAACGCTGATGATTTTGTGATTTCC
Source organism: Clostridiales bacterium (assembly GCA_963619335.1). Classification (GTDB taxonomy): domain Bacteria; phylum Patescibacteriota; class Saccharimonadia; order Saccharimonadales; family Saccharimonadaceae; genus Nanosyncoccus. The sequence goes on from CAVEVP010000001.1 coordinate 25,732, forward strand.
GGGGATTTAGTGGGCTTTGGCATAGGGCGAACCTAGCACAAATTACCGGATTTTTCAACCCACCACCTTGATTTTATGGTATAATAAGGGTATGCGACCAGTGATTTTGGTTGCTGACACAAGTGCACCGGTAGCTCAGTGGATTAGAGCATCTGTCTTCGGAACAGAGGGTCGTAGGTTCGAATCCTATCCGGTGTACCATTTTTTATTCTTTACTCAAGAAATTGCAATGAGTTGGGGATTCGGACCTTCGGTGCGAATCCTATCCGGTGTACCATTTTTTATAGAAAATATATGTTATAATTTAGACATGGCGAAGGCAGAGTTGTTTCAGAAAGATATTCCGGAAGAGGAGCGGGTATTTTATTATGCGAACGAAGAGGATGACCCGATTGAGACCAAGGAGCAAGAGGCGAAAATCGAGGTAGGGCTGCCGGAAAATTATCAGTTTATTCCCAAAAATCCGCTGAAAAGAGCTTATAGTTCCCTGCTGTTTTATTTGTTTAAGTTGTTTGGGCAGTATTATGAACGGGGATATTGGCAGGCGAAGTTTTATGGGCGGGAGAAGTTGAAAAAGGCGCGCGGTAAGGGGTACGTGATTTATGCAAACCACACGAATCCGTTCCACGACGTGTTTGGACCGGCAGTGATGGCGGACAGGCGGATTTTTACGATTATCAGTCCGGTGAATTTATTAATTCCGGGGATTGGGAAGTTTCTGCCTCTGATCGGCGGGTTGCCGCTCGGAAAAACTAAAGAGGAAAAAATCGCGTTTAATGAGGCTGTGGATAAGCGATTGGCACAGAAAAATTGTTTGGTAGTTTATCCAGAGGCGCACGTTTGGCCATATGCGACGAGGGCGCGGAAATTTCCGGCTGGCGATCGGTCGTTTAAATATGCGGCGCGGAATAATTTGCCGATTTTTACAATGACGACGACTTATCACCGGCGCAAGAATAAAAAACATGGCGATTTGCCTCGGATGAAGGTATACCTCGATGGGCCGTTCTTCCCCGACCCGAAGAAAACTGATGAGGAAAATCGGGCGATGCTAGCGGAGAAAGCTTTCGAGAGTATGCGCGAGATGAGCAAGAAAAATAGTTATGAATATTTTAGGTATGTGAAAAAAGCGGGTGAAAAGTCTACTGGAGAGAGTGGCAAAAAATCCGACGAGAAGTCTGCTGACAAGCGTAAAAAATAAAATTGAACAAATTTTTTATTCAGAATATGAGCAGCCGCCGTCGGTGTTAGAACAGGCGTAATAAATACGGTCATTAAGGGTGCTTCTGCGCTCAACTAGAATGCCTCGGTGGCATTTAGGGCAAACGGTAGCGCCGGAGCCAGCGAGATGGGGGTCGACTTCAAAAACGAAGGGGGAGATTTTTTCCCTTTCAGAGACAATGAAAGTCTTTTCTTTGGCGCGAGTAATAGCGACGTAGAACAGGCGGCGCTCTTCAGCGTGCGGATAGGGCTCTAGCTCGGCGAGCAGGGTTTCGGAGACGGAGTCCCGTTCGCGATCAGCAGGAAAACCATGGCTGCCGGTGGTGGCGTTCAAAATAATAATGATATCGCGGGTGATGCCCTTGGCTTTGTGAATACTGCAATAAGGGATACGTAGATGCCGGCTAGTGCCGTCTAAGCGCCAGTCCAAAATCACGCCGGCGACGTTAGTGTTGCGAAGCTTAGCGTTTTCAAACTTTTGGGCATGTTCGTAAACCAAACGATGGCAGTCGTTATTATAGCGAGAAATGATTTGGATTTTTTTATTAAAAATATCGTCGCCGTAAGTTTGATAGAGCCCTTGAACAATTTTATTAACCGCATAATAATCCGGGGGATCGGAATCGAGCTGGTCTGGCGGGCTAAGCCGGACTTCGAGCGACGTGCGGTAAGAAACGTGAGGCTTAACTTTTTTGTGCGATTGATAGGGGTTTTTCTGAATAAATTTATTACTCATTGAGGCTACAGGCTGGCCGAAACGGTAAGTCAGCTGGATGAGGCCACGATAAGTTTCACGAGAAAAAATTTGTTCAAAATCGTCGAGAATTTTTAGGTTGCTGCCGGCGAAACGATAGATAGACTGCCAGTCGTCGCCAACCGCAAAGAGTTTGGCGCGGTGGCATTTGTCTAGAATGGCTTTTAAGAGCCGGTATTTAGCGGCGGAAAGGTCTTGCGCCTCGTCGACGAGGATATATTGGTAATTAAAGGAGTCGGCGGGCATTTTCTCGACTAAATCGGTCGCGATATTAAGCATGTCGGCAAAATCGTAAAATTGATGAAAGTCTAGAAACCCTTGGTAAGCCTCGGCAATAGGTTTATAAATGCGGAAGAATTGCAAGGCGTTTTTACGCTCATCGGCGGATTTAATCTGTTTTAATAGCCGTTCGAATTCTTTAAGACTGATGCGCTTGGCTTTTTGGAGCCCAATGATTGTTTCGATGAGGCGTCCGTAGTTGTCGGGTTCCTCGTCGCCGATACTGCGAAATTCGCGCAGGCGCTTGAGCTGCTTAGGGGTTAGGCCCATGACTTGTTTGAAGAAAAAAGCAGAGGTGCCGCGTTCGGTGAGGACATGGTGAGTGTTGAGTTTTTTTCTGATGATTTTGTTGCCGAGAGAATGAAAAGTGCGGATTTCGACACCTGGGCGGTTCAGGCGGTGGCGGAGTTCGGAAACAACTTTATTAGTAAAGGCGATAACGAGAATGTCTTTCGGCGGGATTTTAAGCTCGTCTATTAGGTAGCTCAGTTTAGCGAGCAGGCTGGCGGTTTTGCCGGAGCCGGCGGGTGCGAGGATAAGCTCGGCATCTTCGCAAACTACAACCGCGGCGATTTGTTCGGGGTCGAGCGGGTTGCCCTCGATTTGGTAAGGTTTTTGTTGTTCCCTTTTGATGAATTCACGGTTGAGTTTGTCGCGGTTTTCGAGCAAATCGTAAAATTGATTAGTTTGAGTCAGGCGCTGAAAATTAAAACGGAAAAAGGCACGGAATTTTTCGTGTTTTAAACTGCGCGCAGAGGGCAAAAATTCCGCATATTTTTGTTTAAAATCCTCGAGGTCGGTCAGAGACACATAACGAGTCGCATAGAGCGCCTGGAGTTCTTTTAAAACGCTAGCTTTTTTTCGACGTGCCATGGCGTGCATTATATCACATTTTGTGGTATAATTAAACCATGCACCCGTAGCTCAGTTGGATAGAGCGTCAGTTTCCGGAACTGAAGGCCACACGTTCGAATCGTGCCGGGTGTACCATTTTATCTTTATCGTTCCATTAAAACAACTTGAGCTGGCGATTCGGACCTGCGGTGCGAATCGTGCCGGGTGTACCATTTTATCTTTATCGTTCCATTAAAACAACTTGAGCTGGCGATTCGGACCTGCGGTGCGAATCGTGCCGGGTGTACCATTTTATCTTTATCGTTCCATTAAAACAACTTGAGCTGGCGATTCGGACCTGCGGTGCGAATCGTGCCGGGTGTACCATTTTATCTTTATCGTTCCATTAAAACAACTTGAGCTGGCGATTCGGACCTGCGGTGCGAATCGTGCCGGGTGTACCATTTTTGTGCTATTTTTTGAGCATAAAAATGGTGGTACTGGGTGGGATCGAACCACCGACCTTGGGCTTATGAGTCCCACGCTCTAACCGGCTGAGCTACAGTACCACTTGTTCTATTATAGCATATTTTGTGTTATAATAAAAGAATGAAAACGAAAAGTGGGTTTACGATTCTAGAAATTATCATTGTGGGGGTGTTTGCGGGGCTACTTTTGATTTTGTTTTTTGTACAGAAGAGCAATATTGACGCGATGGAGCGCGACGAGGACCGGAAAACGGCGATCAATGCCATGTATTATGCTTTGGAAGAGGGGTTTTATAAGGAGAACGGCTATTATCCCGAGACGATTTCGGAAGATAATATTAAAACTATTGACCCGGCGCTATGGACGGACCCGAATGGGAATAATCTTGGCGACCTTGGGAGTTCGTATTCGTACGAGCCGGCGGATTGTCATGATGGAAAGTGCAAAGAATATATTTTGAAAGCGGAACTCGAAAAAGAGGACGCGTATATTAAATACAATCGGAACTAATCCCGCGACTGGCGAGGGGTTTTAGCGGAAGTGATAAGTTCGGTGATGGCTTTTAACTCTTCGGCGGTGAGGTCTGAATATCTGAAAGTGTAGGTAGTTTCGTCGCCGACGGTGGCGAGGCGAAGAGTGCCATAGTGGAAAAGACTCGGCAAAATGCCCTTTTGTTGGAAGCTGACATCTTCGACAGAAGAAAGATCGATAGTGTTAATGGACTTCGAGACGGGGGAGTCCATGATTTTTTGGATAACATGCCTATTCGTAATAAAAAGTTGGTTGCCGTGGTAGACCATGACGGTGAACGCGGTGATTAAAACCGCCGCGACCAAGAGAGCCGAGAGAATAATGAAAAGGAAGTTGCGACCCATGGCGTCAAGAAGCGGAGCGCCCATGAGCGACAAGAGAAAAGCCAGCAGAATGATCACGAGTGAAACAAAAAGCGCGCCGAAAATTAAAATCAGGCACGCACGAGAACGACGAAAAGCAAATTCGATATACTCACCGTCGTCTAAATTTATCCCAGGGAAATCTTTTTTACTGCGCTCGTGGCGGATTTTAGCCAAAGACTTGTCCATAATAACTCCTTTTTGTGATTATACCTTATTTTCAGGGTTTTGTAAATGGTGCTTCCCTTTTTCGGTGATGACGCGCCCCTTAGGAGTGCGCGCGAGCAGGCCGAGTTGCAAAAGATAGGGCTCGTAAAAATCCTCGATAGTAGTGGTCTCGTCGCCGGTCAGGGCGGCGATAGTAGTCAGCCCGACCGGACGATCGCCGTAGTTTTCATACATAAGTCTCAGCATGTTGCGGTCGGCGGGGTCGAGGCCGAGATGGTCGATTTCCATTAAGTTTAGGGCGCTTTCGGCGATAGTTTGATCAATAATACCGTCGCCATTAACGTCGGCATAATCGCGGACGCGTTTAAATAAGCGGTTCGCGATGCGCGGAGTGAGGCGAGAGCGAGTGGCAAGCAGTTCCGTGGCGGACGGGGCGATTTTAGTGTGTAGAATCTTGGCGGTGCGAGTGACAATTTGTTCGATTTCGGGTTCTTTGTAATATTCCAAGCGGTGAATGATGCCGAAACGGTCGCGCAAAGGGCCGGCAAGCGAGCCGGTGCGAGTAGTGGCGCCAATGACGGTGAAATGCGGAAGGTCGAGCCGGACCGAGCGGGCGGCGGGACCTTTGCCAATGACGATATCGAGTTTGAAATCTTCCATGGCGGAATATAAAACTTCTTCGACTGCACGGCGCAGGCGGTGGATTTCGTCGATAAACAAGACGTCGCCGTCTTTTAAGTTCGTCAAAATGCTCGCGAGGTCGCCGGCGCGTTCAATCGCGGGGCCGGAAGTGATACGAAGATTGGTGCCGAGTTCGTGCGCAATGACGCCGGCCATAGTAGTTTTGCCGAGTCCCGGCGGGCCGTAAAGCAAGACGTGGTCAAGGGTGCAACCGTCGCTACGTTTTTTAACGGCGTCGATAGCGAGTTTTAAGTTGTTTTTGAGATGTTGCTGGCCGATATATTCATTAAACGTCGTCGGACGGAGCGAAATTTCGATTTTCGCCTCTTCTTGATCGTTCTCGGCCGCGGTCGGCTCGACTAACCTCTCTATTGCCATAGTTTAATTATATCATAAGAGAGCCGTTTGCGGGAAAGCTGGCGGGGTCGTCGGATTTTAACGACTTATTGAACTTTGATATTTTCCATGCCGACTACGGCGGCGAGTTTAGCGATTAAATCTTGACAAATTTCAACGCGAAACGGCATTTTAAGAGCGCGTTTAGTGCCGCCTTCGTGAATAACTAGGACGACGTCCTGCACGCCAAGAAAGATATCGGCGAGACGGCGAATGTCAGAAAGCACTTCCACGTCGCCGAGTTCTTCGATATTGATATACAGGCGCTCTTTACGGTGGTCTCTCGGCGGGTCTTTAATAATTCGCCGTTCCGTAGGCAGGGCGTCCGAGGGCGTGCCTACGTGGACGCGCTCGGCGGAGGTGCGCGAGTAGCGACGCCGGTCGGAAGAGGGCGCGGCGACTGGGGCGGCGAGCCGAGTGCCGGTGGATTGATAGTTTTCCAAAATCTCATCAGAGACCAACTCGACGGCTTCGGCGAGCAGTTTAACGTCGGTAGTAATTCGGCCATCGCGATCAGTGGCATTAACTTTACCTCTTACGCGTACGACATTATCGACAACAAGTTTGGCACCATGTTCGGCAAAAACGCTCGGAAAAACGATAAATTCGATTTCGCTGGACTTGTTTTCGAGTTTAACGAAGGCCATTTTGTCGCCTTTTTTGGTTAAAATGCTGCGGATTGAGGTAATAATACCGCCCACGGTGATAATTTTATTATTATAATCGACGCTAACGTAGGGCATTGGGTGGGTTTGTTCTTCAAAATAGGTGTCGTATTTGTCGAGCGGGTGGGCGGAAAGGTAGAGGCCCATTAAATCGCGTTCCCAGAAAAGTTGTTCTTTTTCGGGATATTGAGTAGGAGCAGGCTTGATTTCGGGCTCGGGAACCGCGCCGGCAGTGCCCATCATGCCGAAAAGATCAGTCTGGCCGGAGCCGACGTCTTTTTGGATTTTGGAGCCGTAAGCTTGGATGGCTTCGAGATTATATAGTAAGTCCGAACGTGAGGCGCCAAAACTATCGAAAACGCCAGTTTTAATCGCGGCTTCCCATGATTTTTTATTGAATTTCGTACTGTCAACGCGTTTAGCAAAATCGCAAATGGACTTAAAGGGGCCGTTTTTATCGCGTTCGGGAATGACGATTTCTTCGACGAGCGATTTGCCCATGTTTTTAATACCAGAAAGGCCAAACCGAATGGTTTTTTCGCCGCCGACAATGCCAAAGTCGCCGTAGGATTCGTTGATGTCGGGGCCGAGGACTTTTAAGCCCATTTTTTTACATTCGGCGATCTCAATGGCGAGCCGATCGGTCCAGCGCATGTCGGCGGTCATTAGTGCCGCCATGAAAGCGTCGGGGTAATGAGCTTTTAGATACGCCGTCCAGTAAGCAATAAGAGCATAACACGCGGCGTGGGACTTATTGAAACAGTAGTTTGCAAAATCGAGCAGTTGGCTCCAGAATTTTTCGGCAATTTCTTCGGTCGCGCCGCCGACCTTGACCGCGCCTTCGATAAATTCGGGCTTAACTTTTTTCATCAACTCGACTTTCTTCTTCCCCACCGCCTTACGCAGAGTATCCGCCTGGCCGCCAGTAAAACCACACCACGAACGCGAAATCTGCATGAACTGTTCCTGATAAATCAGAATGCCGTAAGTGTTTTTCAGCGCCGGCTCGAGCCCCGGATGAAGATAAGTAATTTCTTCTTGACCGTGTTTGCGGCGAATGAAAGAGTCAATAAATTGCATCGGGCCCGGACGATAGAGCGCGACCATAGCGATAATGTCTTCAAAAGTCGAGGCTTTCAAGTCGCGGAGATAACGTTTCATACCGGCAGATTCCAGCTGGAAGACACCGGTGGTTTCGGCGCGCTGGAGGAGTTGATAAGTTTCGGGATCGTCGAGCGGGAGATTAGTCAAATCGATATCGTTATGATAAACTTTGCGAATCATACGCAGAGCGTTATTAATCACCGACAAGTTCGAAAGGCCAAGAAAGTCCATTTTGAGCAGGCCGAGTTCTTCGACCTGACCCATTGGGAATTGGGCAGCGATTGGGCCTTTCGCGGAAACTTCGAGCGGAAGGAATTTAACCAAGTCATCAGGCGCAATAATGACGCCACAGGCATGGACGCCGTGATTTCTAATCGTACCTTCAAGGCGCGAGGCAAAATCGATTACTTCCCTTGAAGTTGGGTTAGTTTCATATTCTTGTTTTAAGTCCGGAACTTCTTTGATTGCGTCTTTTAAGTGGACGTGGTGGCCCATGACGGGGTCGGGGACCATTTTCGCCAGCCGGTCGGCTTCGGCATACGGGACTTCCAAAACGCGCGCGACATCACGGACGGCGTTTTTTGCCATCATTTTACCGAAAGTGGCGATATTCGAGACGCGCTGGTCGCCGTATTTTTTAGTACAATATTCAATCACCTCGTCGCGACGCGTATCTTGGATGTCGGTATCGATATCCGGCATGGAAATTCGGTCGGGGTTTAAAAACCGCTCGAACAGGAGGTCGTATTTTAAGGGGTCGAGTTCGGTGATGCGTAAAGCATAAGCGAGAATCGAGCCGGCAGCCGAGCCACGGCCCGGTCCGTAAACGATACGCTGGGACTTGCCCCAGTTGATAAAGTCCTGCACGATTAAAAAGTAGCCGTTGTAGCCCATTTTGTCAACCACGGACAGTTCGTAATCAATACGAGGGAGAACTTTATGGGTGTCGTCGCGAGTTTTATCGACTTCGGCGAGAAGCTCACGACATTTTTCGACCGGCAACTTTTCGACTTCTTCCAGGGTCTTGCCGGCGTAGCGATGAACTAAACCTTGAAAAACGAGTTTATCAAGATAAGTTTTTTCATCTTCGCCGTCCGGAACAGGAAATTTTGGAATTAAAATCCGGCCGAGCTGAAGATCGACGTCGCAACGGTCGGCGATTTTTTTAGTGTTTAATACCGCTTCGGGACAGGTGTCCTGCCAATGATCGATAATTTCTTGCGCCGGAATGACGTGGAGGTCGTAATCCTTCAGGGTCATGCGTTTCGGATCGGAAAGGTTCGAAGCGGTGCCGATACAAAGCAGGACTTCGTGAGCGTCTTGATCGGATTTACTCAAATAGTGCGCGTCGCAAGTAACAACCAAAGGAAGCCCGAGTTCTTTCGCGTGTGCCATGTGCCAATCATTGATTTTTTGTTGTTCGGCGGAATGAGTGGAAGATTTGGGGTGGCCGTGGTCCTGCATTTCGAGATAAAACCGATCTTTGAACACATTGCGGTACCAGTCGATAAGTCCAAGCGCGCGCTCGTCGTCGCCGGCGCGAATGGCTTCGGAAATTTCGGACCCCATACAACCGGAAAGACAAATAATCCCTTCGTTGTATTTTTCGAGCTCGTCGTGGTCAGTGCGAGGTTTGTAATATTTGCCGTGCTCCTCGGCGTTGCTCATAATCCGACAAAGATTTTCGAAACCTTTGTTGTCCATAGCGATTAAAGTGATATGAAAACGTTGTTTGTCATGCGCGGGGTCTTTGTCGGTTAATTTCCGCGCGGCGACATAGGATTCAAGACCAAGCAAGGGCTTAATACCGGCGGAATTGCATTCTTTATAGAGTTCAACCAAGCCCGACATGGTGCCGTGGTCGGTCACTGCCACAGCTTCCATGCCGTCATTTTTGACAAATTCCACTAATTCGGGGATCTTGGTCAGACCATCAAGCAATGAGTAGTGCGTGTGATTATGCAAATGAACAAAATCACTGGGTTTTAGGTTCACTACTTCTCGGCTTTCTTCGATTCAGAATTATCTTTCTTAGGTTTAGGCTTGTCTTTTTCGGAGATTTTGCTGCGGAGTTTAGGATTGACATATTTATCGACAAACATTTCAACCGCGCCGCCGATAGAAGTCATACCCTTGACGTTAGCGACAATACCGTTGGTATTTTTTGCGATATCCTTAGACTCGGCAACAACTTCTTTGGCTTCTTTGGTTAAGTCGATCAATTTAAAAATTAAAACGATGCCCGCGAGCAAGAAAACCAATAAAGTTAGGCTTAAAATTGCGACGATAATCCATTCTGCTGTATTCATATTCCTCCTTTTGTATTATTGTAGCATTTTTTTGATATCTTCGCCATAGTTGGTTCCAGACAAAACATATTCAAGGTGCGCCATGAAATAATTTTTCGGGTCGCCGGTAGTAATCCATTTGCCTTGACTTTTCGCGACAACGACGTTGCCGGTTTCGGCGAGTTTGGTGATAGCATCCACGGTCCAAAGTTCGCCGTCGAGGCCAGTGTTTTTAGGTAAAAGATAGTCAAAGACTTCGGGGGTGAGCAGATAACGGCCGTAGCTGGTTAAGTTGCTTGGGGAGAGCTCCGGAGCTTGGGGTTTTTCGACGATGTGGCTTAAAGTACCGTCGTTTTTTAGAGCAATCATGCCATATTTATTCCAAACTTCTTCCGGCATTTCTTGGGCGGTGATGACGGCCTTGGCTTCGGGATGATTATTATATTCGTCGATCAGGGTTTTAACGTCGCTCGCGCCAAAAATTAGGTCGTCGCTGTAGAGCACTACGAAAGCGTCTTCGTCCTTGACGAATTCTTTGGCTGAAACGATAGGCGAGCCGTTGCCGTAAGGCAGGTTCGGGTCTTGTTCGATAACTGTGATTTTGGGAAAGTTTAAAATCGCTTCGACCGGCGCAAAACGTTCGCTCTTTCCCTGTTTGTCCAACAATTCTTTAACGTTGGTCGCGGGATTATGAAAATAATCTTCATAGATTTCTTTGGACTTAGTGTTCGGCGTGGCAACGATAATGATTTCTTCGATACCCGCCGCGACACATTCTTCAACGCAAAATTGCATGACGGGCTTCGCGCCGATCGGGATCATGGCTTTTGGAATAGTTTTAGTAATAGGCAGATACCGGCTAGCAAAACCAGCGTCGGTGATTATAGCTTTTTTGACTGATTTCATGTAAAGTCTCCTTGAAACCTAATTATACCATAGATTATTCAGTTTGCAGAGACTGGATTTCGCGCAGAATTTTATCATAGTTTTCGTCGTCTTCGGAGAGGGTTTCGAGCTCGGCGGTGAGAGTTTTGATTTTATATTGTTTTAATTCTTTATTGTAGCGGGCGAGTAGTTCCCTAGCTTCTTGTTCGAGATCAATGTTGTCAAGTTCGTGTTCGCGACTAAAAATCAGCTCGAGCTCGGCGAGACGCGCGTCGTCTTCGGGCAGGTCGAGCGGGATTTTGGTTTCGGTGATGCCGCCAAATAATTTGAGGGCGAGCAAAGAATTTTCGAGTTTGCCGAGTTTGTCGGGCTTCGGGGCTTCGGTTTTGGGCTTTTTCAAAAAACGCTTAGGCTTTTCGGCGAGTTTTTGGTCAAGGCGTTCGCCTTTTTCGCGCAAAATTTCGACATCAATGCCAAGTTTCCTAGCGACTTTTTCTTCGTAGGCGGCGCGTTCGACTTCGTCTTTAACATAACTTAATAATTTCAGGGCAATGTCGGAATATTTACGTTTGTCGGGGGCGGAATTTAAGTTTAAGTTTTCTTCGTATTTTTTGAGCAACCAATCGACGGCTGGGACTTTATGTTCGACGGCTTGTTGCCAGAGCGCAGGGTCTTTTTGGATAAGTTCGTCGGGGTCTTTAGCGCCGTGATAATCAGAAATGACGGAGAGTTCAATGCCGAGGTCGCCAGCGAGCATAATGGCGCGCTCGGTGGCTTTGACGCCGGCAGAGTCGCCGTCGTAAGCGAGGCGGATGTCGGAAGTAAGGCCGGAAAGACGCTTTAAATGCTGCTCGGTCATAGCGGTGCCACTGGTTGCAACGGTTTCTTTGACGCCGGCTTGATGAGACGAGATTACGTCCATGTTGCCTTCGACGATAACGACATAGCCGCTGCGGCGAATGGCTTCTTTAGCTTGAAAAAGACCGAAAATGAATTTAGATTTATTAAAAAGCAGAGTTTCGGGCGTGTTCAAATATTTCGGCTCGGATTTATCGAGTACGCGGGCGGTGAAACCGATAACTTGGCCGGAAGTGTCGATAAAGGGGACGGTCATGCGACCGCGAAAAAGATCGCCTTTGAAACGGTTTAACAGTCCGGCATCGTCGAGTTCCGACAAGGAAAAGCCACGCTTTTTTAAAGCCGTAGTCATGTCTTTGCCGTTCGGCGGGGCATAGCCGATTTTGAAAGTTTCGACGGTCTTGCGATTTAGGTTGCGGTTATAAAAAACATATTCGCAAACTTTTTTGCTGTGAGCAAGGCAGGCTTGGTAGTAGCGCGCGACGAGAGTGAGCGCCTCGCGAGCGCGAGCTTTTTTCTCGGCAATTTGTTTGTCGCCGCCGCTGTATTTCGTGAGTTCAACGCCGGCCTGGGCTGCGAGTTTTTCTAAAGCCTCCCGAAAACCAATGCCTTCGACTTCCATGATGAAAGTGAAAATGTCACCACCTTTATTGGCGGAGAAATCGTGCCAAATGCCTTTTTCGGGAGAGACCATGAAACTCGGAGTTTTGTCAACGCCCCACGGCGAATGACCTTTGAGATTGCGACCGGCGCGTTTTAGTTCGATATATTGCCCAACTACATCTTCTATTGCGAGCCGCGATTTAATTTCTTCTTTTGCGTCTTGCATATGATATAATTATAGCATATGGACGGGCAACAATATCTGGATCAGATTTCAAAAACCAACTTGCCGAAAAGAGCAACGGTAGGCAAGCGGAAATTCTGGCAGAATAAGTTTTTTATTACTGGCGTGATTGGGGCGGTGGGGGTGCTGATTATTGTGCTGATTGGGGCGATTATCAAGGCTAACACCGTGAGCGAGAAAAGTTTGGTCGAGAAATTGAGCTTACATCTTTCGGGGACGATTGAGGCGATTGATGAATACCAGACTTATGTGAGATCGTCGGATTTAAGGTCGAGCAGTGCGTCGCTCAAAGGGATTTTGTCGGATACGAATAGTTCGGTGGCGAGTTATCTTACGGAAAAATACAATTTGAAAAATACTAATAATTATGATAAGAAGTTGCGCGAAGAGGCGGAGGCGGACAGTACGGAGCTGAAAACTGATTTGTTCGAGGCCAAAATTAACGGGATTTTGGACCGCGTGTATGCGCATAAAATGGCGTATGAGATTTCGATTTTGAAGTCGGAAGAGTCGCGGATTTACGATATTACGAACAATGCTAGTTTTAAAGAAACGCTGGACGCGTCTTATAAAAGTTTAGAGAATTTGTATAGTAGCTTTAATGATTTTTCGGAAGCGAAGAATTAGCTGAGATTGAAACTGAGGCGGATGAGGTCGGCCCGTTCTTCCGGGGTGAGTTGGGACGAGGGGATGATTTCGATACCGGCGTGGCCGAAATAGCGTGATTGCATGACGGATTCGTATTTTTCTTGCAGGAGTTGGCTAAGTTTCGGGTCGCAACGAACTTCAAAAGTATTTTGATTAACGACAAGAAAAGTGTTGCCGGCTTTCAAAAACCGAGTGCGGGGCTTGCCCGACTGGTCTTTTTCGGCGAGTTTTTCGTAGTCGCCGGCTAAATTTATTTCAGAAAGGTCAGGTACCATTTTAATTCCTCAATTGAGCCGTTAATATCGTCCAGCGCGCGGTGATTTTCGGGCTTAGTAAATTTTTGATGTAGGGCGTTTTCAAAATAGATTTTCCACGCCGAGACATCGAGCATGCGATAGTGGAGTTTTTGGTTTAGTTCCGGCATTTCGCGTTCGATAAATTTACGGTCTTGGTGGATGGAGTTGCCGGCGAGATAGACGGTTTTGCCGAAATTCGTTTTGACAAAGTTGAGCAGTTCCTTTTCGACCTCGGCAATGGGTTTGCCGGAAGCGTTCTGAGAGATAAGCGCGTCGCGGCTTTTGGCGTTTTTCTCCCAAAAATCGCCAACCATGCGGGTTTTAATCAGCTCGTCATCAACTTTAACCACGGCCTCGTAAGTTGCGACTCCGTTCAATTTCATATCGGTCGCGATAGCGGCGACTTCGAGAATTTTGTCTTTCTCGGGGTCGAGTCCCGTCATTTCCAAATCAATCCAAAGGAGGGTGGCTTTTTTCATAGTATATATTATATCATATTTTACGAGTTATGGCTTCGCCGCCTGGGTGAGGGCTAGGTTATATGAATCCGTCTCTAGCCCTCACCGAGATGGCGAAGATCAGGGGGTCGGGGTGGGCCCGTGTGGGACAATAACGACATTTGTACTGCTCGGGCCATTTACACCTAGCGACCGCGCGTGAGCGTCGAACGTCGCTCGGTCGGCCACATCCATGCCGTAATACAGTTCGTCATTGTCGCGAATAGTTTGACAGTCTCGTGCGCCGAGCTGGCCAATATATTCGTTCAGAGCTTCGCCGCCCTGATTTAAGCCCACGGCATAGGACTTAACTCTATTGTTAACCGCCGTAGTGTATTCATTAGACCCATGAAAGTCGGAGAACGTTTGCCCGCCACCCGGAGTGGCACCAGCCCCGCCCGGCATAAACGTCTCGATATAAGCACTATCGCCGGCGTCTTTCTCGCGCATCTTACTCTGAACAGTAGCGTCTTGCGAATAGATATCGCCCATGGCCTGCATAAAGTTTTCGTTCAAATCTTGACGGAGGACATTGCCGTCATTATCCGTTACTTCGCCAGCGTGACGAACAATCTTGTGCAACTTGCTAGCACCGCCCTTTTCATTAGCAAGACCACGCGCCAAGGCACCGAATTCTTGTCTCTCATTTGCAGTTAATTGACGCGTGCGAGAATCTTGTTCGAGCTCCTTTACGCGAGCAACCATATTGTCCATAGTATACGCACTACGGCTGCCGTCTCTCATTCTGATGCCGCCATTTTCGCCGCCACTTTTCATTAAGGCTAGACGCTGCGAGATAGCTTCGTCGTATGCTTTGTCCTCTTCGGCGGCTTGGATAGCGCTGAGACGACGTTCGATACCATCCGGATCACTTAGGCGCTCAATTTCAGCATTGGCGGCCCGCCTGGCACCTTCGGCCTTAACAGCCCCGGCACGCACCCGAGCATTCCGAGAATTCAGGCCCCTTCTATTCTTGAACGCTTGGAACCTGTCGGCCGAGCCGGCTCTCCATTGTTTGATGTGCTCGGAATTATTAGCAAATTTTTCTGCACCGGCGCGACCACGCTGAGAAACACCACGACCGAAATTGGAAATTTTTGCACCAATATCCCCGATTGCAGAAAGCGACTGACGGACCAATCTCGGGATGAAGAAGATTGGGACGATACCAACCAACATTGCAGCAAAAGCCGAGAAGAAACCAAAGCCAGTGTCCGAGCTAGAGCCGGCGGAAAGGAGAACTCTCGAGACAAAATCGCCACCGCCGACAAGAAAGCCACAAACCGGATAAACTAGCAAAAGATTTTGAAAAAGTGTTTTCCATTTGTCAAAAATCATTTTCTTAGTATTTGGCAACATGTAGGAGGCGATTGCGACGGGCGAGAGAATAATTAGAACGATCACTGCGGCTTCTCGCGCGGCGAGAACGAGAAAAAGGAAGAGAAGGCTAATTACGATGGAAATTGCCGCTAGCACAACCATAACAACGATACCGGCAAAACCGCCTGACGCTAGAATACTCCAAATACCGGCAAGGATGATAGAGATTAGAGCAACAGCCGTGAGGGTGCCCGTAGCGAGACCGCCGGCGCTGATTCCGCCAATGCTCTCGGGCGTACTAACTTGTATGCCATTAAACAAATCCATAATGCCTCTGCCCAAAATGTTCGAGACATCAATACAAATCTCACACAAGACATAAGAGAGGTTAATGAGAATGGCGGCGACAATAAGGCGCGGGAGAGTTTTCTTAATATTATAATTGTCCAAGCCGACGCCAGTGAGTTGCGAAAAGATAACTATGAGAAAGAAAATGATAAAAAACCAGTTGGCAAAATCGCGGAAAAGGCTCCAGCCGGATTTGACGGCCGATTCGGAAGAGTTTTTTTCTACATTTAGCAAAGACACGTCAACATACAGCGCCGGTTCGACGAAATTGTCGTACAAAACGTCGGTAGCATTATTCATAACATCAAGAATTGGACAGACCACCCACCCGAGCGAGTTTAAGGCGCCCGAGTTCATGCAGGTGATTTCTTTTTTGTCGGTGCTTGTCGTGTCTGTGCTTTCTTCTGGCACTAAATTCCCGCTATCGTCCACTGCGGCGTTAGCATAGGTATCTTCAGAAACATTCTTATAATTATCTTCGTTGTTAAACCATTCCAAAACGTTTTGGAAGGTCCCTTGTATTAATCCGCTATTGCCAAAGACCGATAGTATCTCGTCTTTTGCATTTTGTGCTGAGGTTGGGATATTAATAATGCACCACGAAGTTGGAGAATTTTTAAATGCATTACCGGAGTTCGGCTTCTCTGTGCTACATTGATTAATGTTGATATCAGGATACGATTTTTGAATGTCTAATAGATATTGATAATATAACGAATACTTATCATCGGATGTCCAATCAATTGATGCAAAAGAACCCCTTAAGTTTTGAATTAGTGCAGTTGCTGCCTCGGTTTTATTGCCATTCTTCGGCTTGTAGATCGAGTTTGGGTTAGTTTTATCCGTGCTTTCTGGAATGGAGATTGCGCTCTCGACAGTTGCGGACGGCAAACTATAATATTTATTCGCCGCCTGTTCGGCATCGGTTTTCAACATGCTCCTAAAATTTGTTTCTTCAAAAGCGCTTTCAAGAGATACTTGTTCTGAGGTATGCGAAGAGGTCCAGTATTTCAGTGGGCTAAAATGGTCTCCATTATATGAAAAAGTTTCAGCGCCGGTGCCAGTCACCAAAAAACCGTCATTTATATCGCCGTCTAGAACAAACAGTTCCTCGCCGTTATAACTAATCCCTGTTTTGCCAGAGCAGCCAGTTATTTCCCAATAATAATACTTGAAAATCCAACCATTATGATATTTCTGCTCAGCATCACATGAGATTCCTTTGCCGATAAATTGCATTTCATTGCTGTTGCTATTACTACTATCTTTAACGCTATCTATTTTAAACGTGATTTGGTCTGTGCCCTCGGCATGAGAGAATTCATACCCTAGCTTTGTTAAGGTTTTGGGGATATTATAATAATCTTTTAACCCCTTAGCTTGGGACTTATATCCGGCAAAGACCTGCGCGCAATTTAAATTACTATCATTACGACCACCGCTATTCAAACTATTCCCTACATGCGTCGTAATCCAGACATCGTCGCTAGAAGTTTTATCCTCGAATATACTTGTATAGTCCGAAAAATCTTTATAATAAATAGAATCTTTGGCATATTTTTGGTAGCAGGTCTTGACTCCCATTATTAGTGATTTTTTATATAAATCTGCGTTTGAGGTTCTTGCCGCTGAGACGTTATTAAATGAAACTACGGCGAAAAATAGTGGCAAAATAAAAATTAAATATTTTTTCACTTTTTTAAACATTGTTTTGCCCCTCTAGCAACTTTTGATTTAAAGTTTTTATTTCACTACTTAAAGTTTTTAGCACGGCCGAACTGGACATTTTGGCGAGTGCCTCGTTCGGAGATTCGATGGAACTTTCTAAATTTTCGCTGATATTATTTAGGCACTCTAAATCATAAGAGTCGTCTTGATAACAACCGTTTTCGGCGTACAGAAAATACTCACCCATCACATTTTCGTAGTATCTTGCTTCTATTTGGCAAAGCGTAGTCAGTCCATTCGGCGCATCAATACAATCAAAATGCTCCTCAAAATAAGTTTTAGCGTTGTCCAGACCAGCCTTAGCCGCTTCTACTGCTTTTTCGCTAACCTTTTTATAATTGATCGCGTGTTCTAGAACTTTTAACGCTGAACGATACTCCGAAGCCGTCTCGTCAGGTAGTTCACTCAATACGCTCTCGGCTTTTTTATTTAGTTCATCATAATAAGTCTCAATTACGCTTCTTGGATTGTTTTTGATCCTAATTGCATAAATTGTGTCCGCAAGTTCCGTGTCTGTCTCGCCATCCGCTTCTTCGTTTATGCTATTATCTGTTTCGGAGTTTTCGGTTGCGTTTTCGGTGCTATTAGTATCGTTTTCAGTTGTCGTGTTTTTTGTCTCGTCGTCCGGGCCATTTTCAATGTAGCTCACCAGCTCGGCTAAATCCGCGTTGGAGGTTTTTCCAATCAAGTTGCTTGTATTTAAAAGCACCACGACAATAATTATGCCTGCCACAATGACAACGCCGAGGATTAGGAATATGAGCCACTTGTGGGATTTCCTAGAGTCTTTTCCACCGAGGATGATGTCGCTACTACTAGACCCCCCCCGGCAGGAGTTTGGAGACCAAAATTAGGCTGGTTGCTAGCGCCGCTACCGGCTAGCCCCGAAAAATTCCCATTTTGGCCTTCGTACATAAAATTATTATAGCATAAGCGCTTTAAAATATGCAAGAAATCCGCCCTAAATTACTACATTTCGGCGGGGATTTCGATACCAAGAAGGTTTAGGCCGTGGGTCATAACGGCGAGATAAACTTGGACTAGTTTCCTACGTTCAAATTCCGACTCGGAGCCGGCGACGGGGCAATTTTCGTAAAAACGCGAAAATTCTTGCGCCAGTTCGTAAAGGAAATTCGCGAGTTTGTGTGGCGCCATTTCGAGCACGGCGGTTTTTAGGATCGCTTGGTATTCGAGTAGTTTTTTAGCGAGATTTTTTTCGGATTGGTTGTAGGTGTAATTTTCAAGCGGCCTAGAGTTTTTAGACTTTTCGAGGATTTTTTTGGCGCGAACGGCAGAATATAATAAATACGGTCCGGAGTTGCCGGTCATTTTGACGGATTCTTTGGGGTCGAAAATGATATTGCCGCCCATTTTGTATTTTAAAAAGGCGTATTTCGTCGCGGCGAGGGAGACTTTTTCGTCGGTGGAATCGTAAGCGGTTTTTAGTTCGTCGCGGACGAGGCCCAACACGTCGACGGCTTTTAAGAAATTACCTTTGCGCGAGGACATTTTGACGTTGCCGGGGAGTTTGACTAGGCCGTGGGTTAGGTGCGCGGTTTTTGCGACTAGGTCGGGGGCGTATTGTTCGATGGATTTTAAGACGACTTTCATGTATTCAAGTTGTTCGTTCCCTGTGATGATGACGGATTTGTCGAAGTGGTAATCCTGCCATTTGGTGAAAATTAGGCCGACGTCTTTGGCTTCGTAGGTCGGGACGCCCTCGGCGTTGATGAAGACGCGGGCGTGGAGACCGTATTTTTCGCCATCGAAAATGACTGCGCCGTTTGATTCTTCGTAGACGCCGGCTTTTAATTGTTCTTTGACGGTTCTTAGCCCCAAGGCGGCGACGGTGGATTCGGGGTAGTATTTGTCGAATTTGAGGCCGATGCTGGCGTAGAAGTTATTGAAATATGCGTAAGAAAGTTCGCGACCGCGCCAATAGAGGTCAGCGAGCGGGGTACCGTGTTCGTTATTTGCGTTGATCTGATAAATTTTTTTGTTCAGCTGGGTGATTTCGGCTTTGGCCGCGGGGTCGTCTTCGTAAGCGGCAGTGCCTTCAACATAGCACTTCGCGATGTCTTCGATGGTTAAATCGGCGGTCGGTTTTTGTTGAAGGACAAACATGGTTTTCGCAACGTGAAGGCCGACATCGCCACCAAAATTCGCGCGGATAACTTTCGCGCCGGCGTATTCGAAGAGGCGGCTGATGGCGTCGCCGACAATCGAAGTGTACAAATGCCCGACATGGAGGACCTTAAACGGGTTCGGATCGGAAAATTCGCAGATGATGGTTTTGTTTTGATATTCGTCCCATGATATATTTTGACCGAAGTTTTCGGCAAAATCGGCGATTTTAGCTGGAAAATATGCGTCTGGCAGATTAAAATTAAGGAAGCCAGGAGGGGTGATGATTGTGGTAGTGGTGGGTACGAGGGGATTTTCGGTTGTTGATTGGGTTTTGGTGGGGGCAGTAGGGCTTTCGGTCGTTGGTTGGTTTTTGGACGGGAGATTATTATCTAAACTGGTCTTTAGCGCCTCGGCAATTTGCATCGGGCTTTGGTGAAGTTCTTTGGCAAGTTTTAAGGGCGCGTTCGTGGAGTAGTCGGCAGAAATATTCTCCGGCGCGGGGGTAAATTCGGGTTCAAAATCTAAATCGTAAAGTTCTTGAATAACTTTTTTCAGTTGGCGCCTAATGTCTTGCATAAAAATATTATACCATATCAGAGGAGAAATTAAAAATCTTTTAGCTTGCGCGACGTTTTTGAGCGGGTTAATAAAATCTGAAATTTTGCTCTTGAAAACTGAAGGAGTTTGTGGCATAATGGAGATAGTCGCGGGTATCGTATAACGGCTATTATGTATCCTTCCCAAGGATGAGATTGGAGTCCGACTCTCCATACCCGCACCATGATCCCCAAAAATAAAGTCGCTCTGATAGAGGCGACTTTTTTGTTGGGCCGAAAACTTTTTTGCTAATTTTCGGATTCGTCCGAAGAATTTAGAGTGATATATTCAGAGATTTTGTTGTCGGCGGAGAGGGTGTCGAAACGGTTGGAGAATTCGGAAAATGGGACGAAGATAGAGACAAAGTTGACTTCGGAGTCGGTTTTGCTGACGAGTTTGACGAAATAATAGCCGTCGCCGTTGGTGGAGGTAAATCGCCCAGAGGAGGCGCCGGGTTCGAGCTCCATGGCTTCGGTGGCGCGGCCGCCGTCGATATTTTTGCTATCGACCAAGCCGCCGGTTTCCTGATAGCTTACTTCGCTACCGAGCGCCTCGGCTACAGCTTGGAAATTATTATCGTTTTCGGCGAGCAGGGTTTCGACCTTGGTGGCGATCTCATTGGCGTGTTCGTCAATCGAGGCTGCAACTTTAGATTTCATCAGCGAGAGGTAGAGCATACGTTCATATTCCCTTTTGCTGAGACCGAAGTTGTCGTTGATGATTTTGATGAAACTTTCTTCGCTGCGTTCGATACCACCGAGTTTTAGGTGCCGTTCAAAACCGGAGGCGATTTCATCATCCGAAACGGTGAGGTTTTGTTCGTCGGCGAGTTTCAGAGCGTAAGTGTATTTTTCGGCCTCGGTCAGGGCGGAACGCTTGTATTCTTGGCGGAGTTGTTCGAGCGATTGGTCGTCAAATTGGCTGCCGGATTGGCGCTCGATAGAGATAATTCCGCTGCGGTATAGCATTAAGTAATCCGAAAATTTGACATCTTGGCCATCCACGGTGGCGACCGGCACGGAGACGACGCGAGTGATGCGAAAGAGAATTTCATCAGTCATGCCGAGACGATACAGCGCGAGCCAGATGCTAACGACAATCATAGAGACGATAACCAGCGTGATGAGGACGGTGTTGATGATGATGCGATGGCGCGACCATTGGAGCGGGTATTTGAATTTGCGCCCTTGACTCAAAACCTCCTCGCGACGCTCGGCGACCTTTTCCTTTTCGGTCTTTTTGGTATCTTTATTCTTAAGCAAGCTCATGATATAATATATTATACACGATTTGGCCCGGTAGCTCAATGGATAGAGCAATTCCGTCCTAAGGAAGAGGTTGTGCGTTCGACTCGCACCCGGGTCACCATTTTATCTTTATGCTTCCAGTGGACTTTTTTTAGTTGGGAGTCGGACCTTCGGTGCGACTCGCACCCGGGTCACCATGATTCGTTATTTCTGGCCGGTGTTGGGGGTGCGGGGGACGGCGGGAGTGTCTTGCACATTTTGCGCAGTTTGGGCGTTTAAATCGACAGAAACTGATTCGCCGCGAAGAGAATCGGATAACGGGATGAGAGTCAAAGTGTTTGTGGCGGCGAGGTCGAGATCGGTAATGGTGATTGAGGCGTCGGCGGTAATGCCGAGGATGGTATCGTTTAAAATCACCATGGTTTTAGCGCCGTCGGTTTCGAAACTCACTTTCGCGGCGGTTTCAGAAACAGTTTCGACGTTCGTTATTTTTAAGGTCGGCAAGTTTACGAAACTTTCGTCTTCTTCCTCGACCCGAGGCAAGCTGTCGAAACGTTCGAGAATGGTGTCGGTTGATGCTTCGAGTTCGATTTCGTCGGTAGCGGAGATGACTGCGCCGTCGGTGGCTGTGGCAAGAGATTGGTAAGTTTCGGAATTGCCTTCCGGCGTGAGAATGTAAAAGTTGACCGGATCGATTTGTTGACTTAACTTTTTGACGTCGTAAAAAGTGGTGCCATCAAGGTCCGGAGAATGGTAGCCGGCGTCGGTCAAAATCACAAGAGATTTCGTTGCGCCAAAGCGCCAGTTGAGACTTTTCATCACATGAAGCGAGGCCGAAAGTAGCGATTCCGGATCGTCGTCGCCGCCATCAAGTTCAATCGCATCCAGTCCGGCGGCAAAAGTTTCGAGCGTACAAGTTTCGAAACTGCACCTCTCGACCGGATCATAGCCTTCCGCGAGATCGCGATAATCATACAGTGCGACTCGCCCGCCAGCGTTCAAAGTTTTTTCGGCTAGACGCAAGGCTTCATTGCGATATTTGGAAAAAAGCGAGGACATTGAGCCGGTGGAATCGATCAAAATCGCGGTGTCGTGGGGCGAAGTATATTCATTTTTGAAGTTAAAGGCTTGGGCGATTTTGCTGAAAATAAGTTTGGAAGCATCTTCGTAAGCGCCGTCCGTGGAATAGGCGAGGTGGTCTTTGATGCTGAGGCGCGAGCTACAGAAAACATCGTAGCGATTACACCAAGTGCCGACTTTGCCGGCGTAGCCTTCCGAGACGTAGGGTTTGCGCGCGCCGAGCAAGCCGGCGTAAGCGCGACAATTCGGAACGTAGGCGCGGTATTCGGAAAGATTTTGACCCTTACAAGCGGCCGGAAATAGGCCGGCGCCTTCCGGCAAATAAATTTTCGGATCGCCAAAAAGTGCGGAATAAATGACTTTGTCGGAATCGATTTTGGTCAAGGCGGTCGGAATGACGAGCGCGCCTTGTGAATAGCCGGCGAAAACGTATTTGGTGTTTTTACAACTGCTGTTGTTAACCTCGTCGGCCAAGGAATTCACGCCGGCTTTGACGCTGTCGCCGAATTCATAGGCCTCGCCGCCGCCGACATAAGCGCCAAGAGTAACTTCGAGATTGTCGATCCCGACGCCGACGGCGGGATAGTCAAGGTCGTCGATCTCGTAGCTTAGCTTGCTGGTTTTTAATTTGGACTCCATAGCGGTTTTAAAGGCGAGGTAGTGATCGGTATTGTATCGTTCCCCGCCGGAACCGCGCACGAAGATGGCTTTTAGGTCAGGACAGCCTTCGGCGTGCGCGAGATTTACGGGCGGGACGGAATTCGCAGCAAAAATCCCGCCGCCCGCAAGCGCCAACACAAAACTTAAGTAGCGGACTTTAATTTTGTGCGTGCGCGCTTTGTGTTTTAATTTAATTCTTTGCCAATATTTTTTCGCCATAATATAACTCCTTTTAAGGTTAGGACGTTTATGGCACAGTTTCCAAGAAAAAACAACCCCGAAATGCGATTTTTTGGGGCATGAGCGTTTTGACCGATGGGGATTTTGGGTTAGTGGTTGTGGTTAAAAGGCGGGGGCGCCTTTTAATTCGGCTTGTTTGATGACGGTTTCGACAGCCGCCGGACTTTTATTTGGCGGGTAATTATACTTTATCAACAATCTTTTAATTTCCATGCGCATGTGGGCCTTGGCGCTACGCTTAATGTCCCAATCTACGGTCATATTATTATTCACAACATTGACTAATTCTTTGGCAATTTTGACCAAAGTTTCGTCTTTCATTAATTCACGCACCTCCGGATCATCACCGAGCGCATCGAAAAACGCACTTTCTTCCGGCGACAAGTCAAGATCCGACGCGCGAATAAGTTCCCCATCAATATCTCGTTTCAACTCGATCATATCTTCAATAACTTTTTCAACGTCAACCACCATAGTGCGATTATTATAAGCGTTCACTATTTTCTTAAACCGTTCTGAAAACTTTTGCGATTTTACGTAATTAGCTTTTGCAACTTCTTCAATATATTGTTTCAGAGCCTTCTTTAAAACTTCCGCTGCAATATTTTTGTTCTCCATCGCCGCCAAGCGTTGCAACATCTGATCGCTCAACATGCTAAGCGCGCGCCCATGTTTCATTTCGCCAATCTGGACAAGCTCGTCATCCTGAATGGCTTGTTGCAACATTTCTGCAACATCGTGATTAATTTCCGAAACATCTAATTCACCGCTAGACGAAGTAAGTTTATTGATGAATGACCGAACCGAAATAATAAATATCGATTCCCACTTATCCTCATAAGTTATTGACCCCGTAGAGATTGAATACAGATTTTTGATGTCGCGGCTATATCGCATGAAATGATTTCGCATTTTCTCATCTTTTAGAACAAAATTTGCCGCGCGATTTAACATCTGATATTTATGAACGTTATCCAAATTGTCATAATTCGCGTAGTTAAAACCATGAAACAAATTACGCACTAGCTCGATTTTATCGCGCAAAGTTTTCACGATTTGCTCGGCGTCCATAATTTTACCCCGATCACGTTTAGTATAAGTACTGAGCGCCTCCATAAGCCATTTTTTAAGGCCAATATAGTCCACGATTAAACCCCCGGTTTTATCTTTATAAACTCGGTTCGTACGGGCGATGGCCTGCATTAAGTTGTGCGCTTTCATTGGCTTATCGACATACATAGTGCCAAGACACGGAACATCAAACCCAGTAAGCCACATGTCCACAACAATAGCAATTTTGAAATCCGAGCCGGGATCTTTGAATAACCTTTCACGTTCTTGTTTGTCATTTTTGCTGCCAATAGCTTGCGCCATGTCTTCGGTATCTTTATTGCTTGGCGTCATTACTATTTGAACTTTGTTTTTAAAATCGGGGCGGAGCTCCAGAATTTTTTGATACATTGTATAGCCACTGTTTCGCGAATACGCTACAATCATAGCCTTGTTTGCTGCTAAATCTTTCCGGCTTTCGTAATGGTTTAAAATATCTTTCACTATCATTTCCAGACGGCTCGGGTCTTCGATGACTTGCGAAATGCACGACATCATCTGTTGTGAACGAGAAATTTTTTCTTCATCCGCTAAGCCTTCGTTTTCAATCATATGATAATAAGCGTCGATTTCCCGAAGGATTTTGTCGTTGAGGCCGACTTTTGCCATGCGCGCTTCATAGGTAATCGGAACCG
Source organism: Clostridiales bacterium (assembly GCA_963619335.1). GTDB lineage: Bacteria > Patescibacteriota > Saccharimonadia > Saccharimonadales > Saccharimonadaceae > Nanosyncoccus. Next base: position 50,627 of record CAVEVP010000001.1, read on the forward strand.
TCGCGCCGTCATCAATAGCTTGCGTCATGTCGTAAATATCAATAATTTCGCCGAACACATTCGATGTAGAATGGTCCTTATTTTCAATCGGCGTACCAGTAAAACCAACATATTTAGCGTTCGGGAGGGCGTCATGTAAATATTTCGCAGTGCCATATTTTTCGATTGTAATCATTTTCTTCATATCGAGTTTCGTTGTAGCGTCTATGCCATAATGACTGCGATGCGCCTCGTCGGCAATCACAATAATGTCCTCACGATTAGATAAAAGTCCGGTTTCTTCTTCAAATTTTTGGAGCGTAGTAAAAATAATGCCGCCGGCTTGCTTGTCCGCCAAACGTTCCACTAAATCCTTGCGACTCGCTACATGCTCTGGCTTTTGACGCAGGTAGCCCGAACATTTGGCGAAAGTTTCGTAAAGTTGATCATCTAAATCATTGCGGTCCGTGATGACGACAATAGTCGGGTTGTCTAGGAGTCTAATCATATTGCCGGTATAAAAAACCATCGAAAAACTTTTTCCAGAACCTTGCGTGTGCCAAAAAATGCCGATCCGTCCATCATTAGTCATCAAAGTACGTTCAATCGCTTTTTTGACGCCATAATATTGGTGATAAGCTGGGGCGATTTTAATGTCGCCTTGATATAAAATAAAATTCCCGATTAAATCCAACAACGTTTCGCGATTCAACATGCCATCCAGCATCGGCTCCAATGTATTCAGATTTTTAATTTCATCGCTAGCGCCAGCTTTTTTCCATTCGGCAAAACGCTCCCATTTGCTAGTAATAGTCCCGACACGAGCTGAAGCTCCGTCAGAAACTATGAGAAGTTGGTTATAATAAAACAGACTCGGGATATGCGTCGAGAGATAACCACGAAGTTGTTTATACGCATCTTTTAATTCTACTTCTTCACGAGTCATGCTTTTAAGTTCAAAAACGACCAGCGGAAGGCCGTTTATAAAAATAATCAAATCTGGGCGTTTCTCGCTATGCTCAATGGTGGTGAACTGGTTAACAATTAGGAATTCATTGTTGTCTGGATTTTTCCAATCGACTAATTTAATAGTATGATATTTTACTCCGTGTTCGCCATAAACCGGGACCGAAACCCCGGCACGGAGCATGCGGGTGAATTCTTGGTTATTTTTGACGACATTGTTTTGATTAAGATTTTTAATAATGCGGATTGCTTCGTTGATTAGACTTTCGGTGGCGGAAGGATTAATTTTCGTTAAAGCCCGCTTTAAATTTGAGACTAGAATTACATCATGATAATCCCGTTCAATTTCTTCGCCGGGGAGATAATCGTATCCTTTGCTTTTTAGAATTTCGATGATTGTTTGCTCTAGGGCGGTTTCGTTAAAGTTCATAATCGCCCTCCTCTGCTTGTTTAATACTGGTATAATTAGAAAAATCATACCCTAGCTTTGTAAGTTTCTCTTCTTGGGCACCTTTGATTTTATCGTAAATTTGCCTGTTACTATTAATAATTTCAAATATGTCATTTAAAACATCCTGCGAAAAACGCTTTGGGTCCTTTTCGATAATTTTCACAAAAGTCCTTAAGCACTTGCTGGCATCATCATAGCCGTTAAAGGTTGGGACTTTGGTAAACATCTTATCAAATAGATCTACTAGATTTTCTGTGTCTAATTCCTGTGAAATCGCGTCCACTATTTCACAATATTCCGCACATCTTATTCCTTCTAGTTTTTTTATTGCTTTGTTGATATCTGTTTCAAAAATACTCCAATAATCAATAAAATATTCTGCCTTTTTATATATAGATGTTTCAAGCAACTCAAAGATGTCGTGATTCTTATTTTTAATTTCATTAAGAAATAGATTATTTTTAAGCAGGATTTCATAAAGGTATGTTTGTGCAAGCCAATCCGCGTTAAAAAAATCGGATTTTTCATCTTTAAGGTTATCGATTTTTATCCCTTCCCAATCATAAAAATTTTCTACTACTGATTTCTTTCCATTATTGCTCATATAATTTAATATGGCATTTAGTACTAAAAAGTTCGCGTATTGCTTTTTTTGAATTTCTTCGCTACGCTTATTTATTATTAAGTCAAGGGTAGTTTTAAATGTCTGCTTTAAATTGTCGTCAGTAAAATCTATAAAATATCTATTAAGTATTTTTTCTGTTTGCCTAATTTCATCTTCAGCATACTGTTTGTTAAAAACAAATGCCATGCCGGAATCGAATTTGGGATATATATGCTTATCAATCTCGTTGTCAATAATTTCATATGGTTTTTTGAAAAATGCACCAATTGTTAAAATGTCATTGTAGGCTTTAGATATGAATGCAAACACTAGGCTTGCTTCCGGAGTATAATTTTTTTCACCAAAAACAAACGGATGTGCGCACATATCTCTGGTCTCTTTCAGATACTTCAAAAAGCTAATCGTTGAATCGCCCACGATACATCGATCTTTATATGTTGTAAAAATCTTTTTTTCTATTACGGAGTACTTGTCGTCTTGTTTTTCTTCGCCATTTATTTTTTTTTCTATCTCTTCAAGTTCTCTGCCAAGATCAATATAGCCAAGTTCATTCATGAGAACCATTTTTTTATACAAATCGTTTACCACAAGATTATAGAGCAACAAAATACTTGCTTTATAATCTTTTGCATAATACGCCTGCAAGACACATTCAAAATCTACACGACTTTGTCCATTCTTTATTTTGTAAATATCCATAATTATATTAAATCCTTTTTTAAATTAATCTCATTATTCATAAGCTTTGGAAGTAGTGCGTCACGAATATTTTCTAGAATATTGTTTTGCTTCATTAATTCATTTATTTGCTCAAGTATTGGCGCACATATATTGTAAAAGTTTCGCCTCACGTCTCTTGGTGGAAAAAGACATTTATCGGTAGCAAACGCGCTATAAGACAGCATAGGTTGCGCTGAGCCGGAGCATTTATCCTTAAAATTATAGTCCCGTAACGCAAATACTTCGTATATATAATCAATTTTATCCTTCGGCAGCACGTAAAAAGCATTGCTCGTTACAGAATATTTTGTTTCGTATGATCTAGAAACTGTTCCTGCGCCAGCACCGATAGCAGCAATCAGTACTGATGGCGTATCTAATACATACTCTTTAGAATATCCGAATATGTCGCGCCCAGCACCATACACGACAAACGGATACTCATTATTTTGCATGGACGAAACATCATTTTTAGTCAACGTAACGCCTCTTTTAAAATCAAATAGATCACCAAGCGATTTTATTGTCCAGCTATCAGGGATTGTGCCTAATTCTGTTGCGACAAAATTCTCAGTCTGAAATGGTTCGAGGTCGATAAACCAGTTTTTAAAAATTGTAGATGCTTGATTTTCCAAGTTTGTGCAAATGCTATTATTGAGTTCGATTTTGGAGTCGAGGGCGGAGAGGATGCGGACGATTTTCTTTTGGGTTGCTAAGTCGGGGAGATCTATCTCGTATCGACTTAATGTATTAATCCCGATATTCGGTTGAGCCGTTGCACTGTCAATATGGCTTAAAGCATAATTTTGAAAATCGTTAGAACATAACACATAATAAAGAAATTTTTTTAAACAGTCGTCTTTTATATTTTTAAAAGTTAGCACGCGTTGGTTGATGTACATCTCGCCAGAAAGGACCATGCCAATTCTGCCTATTGCCCCAGTCATTGCGAAAACAAAGTCTCCTTTTTTCACCAGATATTTTTGAAGACGTTCCTGATCGTATTTTGTTTCGTCAACGTGCGGCAGATTATGGCTGTAAATACCTAGCGGGCTTATGTCGGCTATTTTTATGACGGGAGTTGAGCATATGTCTGAAAAGTCTTTACTCCGAAAAGGGAAGCCGGTTATCAATTCGCAAATGTCGCCAAGTTTATATTTCATACCCAATCTCGCTTAAAACTGTTTTGATTTCTTGGTCTAGCTCGGCGGATTTTTGCATTTGTTCGGAAAGTTCGGCGGTTAGGGTTTTCATTTTTTCTGCAAAAGGAACGCCGTCGCCCTCATCTTTTTTAATGCCAACATACCGACCTGGAGTTAAAACGTAATCATTATTCTTAATTTCTTCTAGCGTAGCGGATTTACAAAATCCGGCAATATCTTCGTATTTCTCGTTATTTTCGAAAGCATGATAAGTGCCAGCAATTTTCATAATATCGTCTTCGGAAAGTTCGCGGAGTTTGCGCGTTATCATCGTGCCGAGCTCGTTGGCGCTAATAAAGAGAGTTTTGCCAGGTTGTTTTTTAGCGCGGTTTAAAATCCAAATTGAGCACGGAACGGTGACGGTGTAGAAAAGATTGGTCGGCATAGACAAAATGCAGTCAACAAGATCGGCCTCTAAAAGTTTCTTTCTGATTTCGGACTCTTGCCCACCAGCGGAAAGCGAGCCATTCGCGAGGATAATCGCAGCTTTGCCGGTTACAGAAAGTTTCGAGACCATGTGTTCGATCCAAGCATAATTCGCATTGCCTTTAGGCGGAATGCCAAATTGCCAGCGATAATCATTGACGAGTTTTTCTTGCCCCCAATCGCTAAGATTAAAGGGCGGGTTCGCCATGACGAAATCCGCCTTCAAATCTTGGTGTAAATCTTCGGTAAAAGTGTCCGCGGCGAATTTACCAAGATCGCCATCAATTGAACGAATGGCGAGATTCATCTTGGCGAGTTTCCAAGTCGTGGGATTTTTCTCCTGACCATAAATGGAAATATCGCGAGTGTTTCCCTGGTGGCGTTGAATAAATTTTAACGATTGAACAAACATCCCGCCAGAACCACAAGCCGGATCGTAAACGCGGCCCTTATATGGTCTTAAGATTTCGACCATTGTGCGAACGAGACAGGCCGGTGTATAAAATTCGCCGCCTTTTTGAAGCTCCTTACTCGCAAATTCGCCGAGAAAATATTCATAAATTCGCCCAAGTAAATCTTTTTCGGTAGCTTCTTTAGTGCCGATTTTAATGTTCGTGAAAAGATCGATAATTTCACCAAGGTTAACGTTGCGGTTGTCCGGGTCGTTATAAACTTTGAACAGAACGTCTTTTAAGGTCGGGTTTTCTTTTTCGATAGAATCGAGAGCTTTGTCCAAAATTTCGCCAATGTTATAATCTTTAGCATGCTTGACGAGATAATCCCAACGGGCATTCTCTGGGACAAAAAAGATGTTGTCCTGAATATAGGCATCACGATCCTCTTCAAACCCGAGACCTTCTTCTTTCAACTTATGGTATTGTTCTTCGAACGAATCAGAAATATACTTTAAGAAAATTAAACCGAGAATTAAAAATTTGTAGTTTGCGACTGAGACCCCGCCGCGCATTTTGTCGGCAGCCGCCCAAAGGGTCTTTTCTAAATCTTTGATATTACTCATAGTTGTAGGTTCCAATTACTCTTATGATTTATTTTTTAAGAAGCCGGTTTTGCATTTACAAAAATGCAGCCTTCTGGTGTGCCGGCTGGAACCTACAATTTTTCGCTTTACATCGCAAACAAACTATAAGACCGACGCCTTTAAGGCTGCAGTCATGCTTGTTTGAGATATAAATAAAAACCTCAAATAGCGTTTCCAAAATTGTAAGTTCCACTATAATTATATCATATTTTCCCTTTTAGCGGCGGAGAAAAAGGGGAGAAGGCTTGCATTTTTTAGCGATCGTGCTATAATGGAGGTATATTCCGATGCGGGCGAATCGAACGGAGAAATACCAAAGATGGACCCGCTTTTTTGATTATTTTCTACTTTTTTGATAGGCGACTTTCTTTTTAACGCCTACATTATCTAGAAAATCTACAAACTTCGGAGTGAAGACGCGATATAGCGAAACTCCTTTTAAGATTAGGACGTTTATGGCACAGTTTCCAAGAAAAAACAACCCCGAAATGCGATTTTTTGAAGCATGAGCGTTTTGGCCGATGGGGATTTGGTTGGAGATTTATATGGTATAATAGATGAAACAAGGAGAAAAAATGAAAGTATTATGTGTCAATGCGGGGTCGTCGTCGTTAAAGTTTCAGCTTTATGATATGCCGGCGGAAATTTCGATTATCAGCGGTTATGTGGAGAAGATTGGGGCGAAGGACAGTTTCTACACCATCAAACACGAAGGCAAGAAAAATGAAACTGCGCGGGAGATTAAAGACCATGCCACGGCGGTGAAAATTATGCTGGAGGAGCTGGTTAATTACGGGACGGTGAAAAGTCTTGATGAGATCAAGGGCGTGGGGCACCGAGTGGTACACGGAGGTGAAAAATATGCGAAATCGGTGGAAATTACTGATGAAGTAATTAAGGATATCGAGGAATTCACGAAATTTGCGCCGCTACATCACCCCGGAAATCTTGCGGGAATTCGGGCAATGCAAAAAGCCTTGCCGGAGGCGACGCAGGTGGCGGTGTTTGACACGGCGTTTCATCAAACCATTCCGAAAGTACAATATATGTATCCGGTGCCGATGGAGTGGTACGAGAAATACGGGGTGCGAAAATACGGTTTTCACGGGACGAGCCATAAATACATTACCGAAGTGATGCAGAAAAAACTCGGCAAAGAAGATGTGAATTTGATTGTATGCCATGTCGGGTCGGGGGCGTCGATTACTGCAGTGAAAGACGGTAAAAGCTATGACACGACCATGGGGCTGACGCCACTGGACGGGCTGATGATGGGGACGCGGTCGGGGTCGATTGATCCGTCGATTATTAAGTACATGATTGATGAAACGGGGATGACTTATAATAAAGTTGATGAGGCACTGAATAAGAAGTCGGGGTTGCTTGGGGTGTGTGGATTCAATGATAACCGCGACGTCGAGAACGCGATTGTCGAAGGCGACGAAAATGCGCGATTGGCGCTCGATATGTACGTTGACCGGATTGTACGCTACATTGCGGAGTATTATTTGGAGCTCGGCGGCGAAGTGGATGCGATTGTGTTTACGGCGGGGGTGCTGGAAAACGGAGCGGAGACGCGCGAATCGATTATCGAGGGGTTGACGCCACTAGGAGTAAAAATTAACGTTGATGTCAATAATGCAATTGCAAGCTTTAAGGAAATTACCAGTGGGATTATTACAACCGAGGATTCGACCATTCCGGTATATGTCGAGCCGACAAACGAAGAAGTGATGATCATTCGCGACGCGTATAAGCTTTGCAAATAGCCAGCATGCTATAATAGAGTCATGGACGTTAATGATTTAATCGGTGATTTTTTGGAGCATCTCGAGGTCGAGAGCGGGCGAAGTAAGAAGACGATTGAGAATTATGAGTTGTATTTGGTGCGGTTTTATGAGCTGGCGGAGGAGATTTTGGGCAAAAGTGGGGTGAAGCCGGCGGAAATTACGCAAGAACTGCTGCGAAAATACCGATTAAAACTAAATCGCTACGGGTCGGAAAACGGGAGTGATGATTTAAAGACGATTACGCAGGCGTATCATTTGATTGCGCTCAGGGGGTTTTTGAAGTATTTGGCGCGGCGAGGGATTAAATCGCTCGACCCGTCGCTGGTCGATTTGCCACATGTGATTCGAAAACAGGTGACTTTTCTGCATTATGACGAAGTTGAGGATATGTTGAATGAAATTGATCTTTCGACCGAGTCGGGCCTCCGCGATCGGGCGATTATTGAACTTTTGTATTCGGGGGGACTACGGGTTTCGGAGTTGGTGGGGCTAAATCGGGATTCGATAAACTTGGAGCGGCGAGAGTTTATGGTGCGGGGGAAAGGTTCGAAAGACCGACCGATTTTTATTTCGGAGGCTTGTGCGGACCGGGTGCGGGATTATCTCGACGCGCGGACTGATTCCCTGCCGGCATTGTTTTTGAATAATTCGCGGAATTTACAGGCGGTCGACACTTCAGGAAATTATCGGCGAATGACGGCGCGGTCGGTCGAGCGGATTGTTGAAAAATATGCGCGACTGGCGGGGATTACGAAACACGTGTCGCCGCACACTTTGCGCCATTCGTTCGCGACGGATCTGTTGATGAACGGCGCAGATCTCAGGTCGGTTCAGTCGATGCTCGGGCATGCGGATATCTCGACCACGCAGATTTATACCCACGTCACCGACGCGCACTTAAAAGAAATTCACGATAAGTTTCATACGGAGACGAAAGAAGATTAGTAGCCTCGTTCCGGAGTATTTGAGCAAGTGTTGCGATCGACGATTTTGCCGTCTTCGTAGGAGAAGACGTTCCAGTACATGCAGTTTGTCATATCAGTGGAGTGATAGGTTTTGGTGCCGAGCTCAGGGCCGGAGACAGTGATAGAGATGCCGTTATAGATGTAGTAGTTTTTGGACCAGTTTTTGATTGAGTAGTAATAGGCGCGGCCGCCGAGGGTGTCGATAGTAAAGGTCTCGTTGTAATATCCGTTGATATTGCCGCGGCCGTCGTGATCCAAAGTAGCGAGAGTGTGGGTAATGCCATTTACAGTTTCGGTGGGGGATTTTCGACCAAAATAACAATTGAAAGAATTGCCCCGGAAAGTGGTGCCGTAAATGTAAGTGTCGTAGTCGGTGTTAGTGGTCCAGGTGGCTTTAATCGTGATAGTTTCGCCATGTTCGGCCCAGACGGCATAGAGATTGAGCGTGCGGCCGCTACCGGAAAAGAGACCAGTTGGGAAGTTGGTGCCGGTTGGGAAGCTGTAATCCAGAGCGTAGAATTTGTCGCTAGGGCAGGTCGCAGTCACGCCGACAGCCACGGTGCACCAACCGCGGAGCGTGTAGCCGGAGGCGGTGGGGCGGGCGGATTTGTCTTTGGTGATAAGTTGGCAGCCGGTGTCTTGGTAACAAGTTTGGTCGCTGGGAGTGATAACACCGCTGCTACTAGCATAAGGATAGTTCAAGTTGTATTTAATCGTGTATTTGCGGTGTTCCCAAGCGGGATAAAGTTGGTAGTATTTCGAGGTGTCGGAATCGGGGTTGGTGATAGTGGTATTCGAGGAAAAAGTTTCGCCAGTGGTGATATCTTTCCACTTAAAGTCCCAGCCGAGGATTTTGTCCACGTCGCGAACGGTGACTTTGCGGGCGGGGCCTTGGGAGGCAAAAGTTTTGGTGAGATTTGCGTCAGCATTGCCGTAGTCGGCCGGCCAAGCGCTGGAGGTTTTCGAGTAGTGGTAGTCGACTTTGATGGTGCCGCCAGTTTGGAGAACGTCGGGGTCGTAAAGCCGAACTACGGTCGAGATAGCGGAGGGTTGACTAGAATTGGTGCTGTACCAACAAGTGCGGATATAAAAATCGTAATAAGCGGATTCTTGCGAGGCGAGGCCGTCGGTAATATCGACGATATTGGTGGTCCTGGTGTCTTTTACGGCGATAATATAAATACCTTCGGCGCGATAGAGATTTGTGTAGTTGTCGTCGATCAACAGGTCTTGGCTAGTGCTTGTACTGGCGCTAGTCGCGCCGACGTAAATCATGCGAGGATTGACGGAAGCGGGTTTTAATTTGTCGCTGTCGCTAATAAAAACATCGTCGACGGTAGCGGTGGTGAGAGTGCTGAGTTTTTTCGTGTTCAGAATAAACATGTGGTTTTTAGTGAGCGAGTCGTCGTTATAGAGGGCGGAACAGGAGCTCGGGGTATAGTTTAAGATTTCTTCGGTCTTAGTATCGCCGACAGTGTCGAGATTGATGGCACGACTGGTGATTTTGCGCCAGAGGGCGGCGTAGGCGTTGTTTTCGGTGTTGTTGCGGTTGGTCGAGTAGGCGGTTTGGATAAAGCGGATGGCTTCGGCTTGGGTGTCGATTTCTTCGCGGGCGAGGGTAGTTTCGAGAGCGGACTGAGCGCCGGAAGTACTACTGGTTAAAACTGCGGTGGTGGCGATAGCGACCAACGAGAAAATACCGATAGCAAGCGCGACTTCGACCAAGGTGTCGCCGGATTTGGTGCGTTTATGCATAAGCTTATTATAACATGTTAAAGCAGGTTTTGGAAAAAATCGGCGAAGGCAAAAACGAGAACGAAGGCGGCGACGAGAAAGGGGCCGAAGTGGAGTTTCGAGGCGAGAGGGCGCGGGGAGGAGTTGGTGGTAGTGGAGCTGGAGACCGTGGTGGAGCCGTGAGTTTTGGCGAGGCTGGTGATGGGTTTTGGGGATTTTAGAATAAACGGAAAAGCGTAAAGGCAGGCGAGGAAGTTTGCAAAAAAGAGGGTAAGGAGTGAGAGGAAAGGGTCGGCGAGAACGAGGGCGAGGGCAAGGGCAAGGAGCCAGTCGCCGTCGCCAACCCATTTGCCGCGACCAAGTTTATAGAGCACGAAGTAGAGGCCAGGGAGAATTAAGATAGCGCCGATAAGGGGCGGGAAAAAGATTTCGGGAGAGAACGCGCCAACGGAAAAGCTGGCCCATACTCTCAGGGTTAAGAGAATTATAGCACAGATTATTGAAATTGTCAAGGCGGCCATTGGGAGTTCGCCGTAGAGGCCGTCATAAATTGCGAGAAACAGGAGGGCGAGAACAAGGAAAAATAACGTGACGAGGAGCGGGGCGGTGAAGGTGGGGGCGGTAGAGAATGGCGCGAAAGTGGGCAAGATTGGGAGTAGGCTCAGCCCGAGGAGGAGAAAGGCGAGGGCGGAAAAAAATTCGGAGAGAAATTCAGCGGAACCGATCCGAGCGTGGCAGTAGCGACAACGACCTTTTAGGATAAGCCAAGAGATGAGTGGGAGGTTGTCATACCAGGCGAGCTGGCGTTTGCAATGCAGGCAGACCGAGCGGGAGCCGAGGTTTTTTTTGCCCTGCTCTTTTAGGCGCAGGCGGCGAGCCGTGCAACAAAGAAAAGAGCCAAAACAGGCGCCGAGAATGAATAGGAAAATTAGAAACACAGCTAGCATATTGTTATTTTAGCATAAATACTTTATAATTAGGCTATGAAAAAGGGTGTTTCGGGGGACAGTGGGGTGAGGGGGAGATTTTTGAAAAAGTCGAGACTACGGTCGAGGGGGTTGGCGAGGCGGAACTCTGGCAGGAGTGGCTTGGCGGGGCGGAGCTTTGGGGGTGGGTTTACGATTATTGAAGTGTCGCTAGTGGTGGCAGTGGCGGGGTTGATTTTCTTGATGGTAATGATTGGACTGCCGGCGGTGCAACGCACGCAACGAGATTCGCAACGAAAAGAAAATATTTCGGAGATGTTGGCCGAACTGAAGAATTTTCAGACGAATAATCGGGGGGCGATTCCGACTGGGACGGGAACGGCGAGTTATGACGCGGAGGCGAGCGGAGAGAGCTGGGCGGGGTTTTACCATGATTATCTTGGGGAGGATTTTCGGGACCCGAACGGGTCGCAATATGCACTACGGGCGGTGAGGTGCGATAACACGAACGGGACGCAGTGCACGACGGAGACGGGGTTAGTTAACATTGCGACGGCGACATTCCCGAATGGTTATGTGATTTATGTGGTGATAGGGGCGAAGTGCGACGGAACGACGGCGGTGGGGGCGGAAAATCCGCGGAAAGTCGCGGCGGTGTACAAGCTCGAGGGGGGCGGAGTAGTATGCAGCAATACGTGAAAATGCTATTGTTTTTTCGCAATTTTCTGATATGATTAAGTAAAGAAGTGTCTTGCGACATGGCGTCGTAAGACACCGTAACTAATAAGAAAGGCAAATATGAAAAAACAACATCAACCTAAAGGGTTTACGATCATCGAGGTGGTGCTCGTGCTCGCGATTGCGGGGCTAATTTTCTTGATGGTCTTCATTGCTCTGCCAGCGTTGCAACGGTCACAGAGGGATACGCAACGGCGAAACGACATGGCGAGGTTTTCGTCGCAGTTGTCGCAATATATGGCGAATAACAATGGGAACGTACCGTCGACGACAACGACTGCTTGGAACAAGTTCTTGACCGATTATTTGAAGGCTGGCGGGGATAGCTTTGCGGACCCGTCTGGGAACGATTATGCGGTGACTGGCTTCTTAAGGTGTACCAGCGATAGCAACTGTGCTCAGAAAAGCACGTCCGACGATAAATTAGGTTCGATTTATGTATATTCGAACGCGACTTGTAATGGTGAAAATCCAAAGTATTCTCAAGGGGATCGCAAAATTGCCTTTACGATTAAGCTTGAGGGTGCAGGCATTTACTGCGGGCATAACTAATAAAACCCTTTCTTAAAAATCACCTCCGAGGAGGTGATTTTTTTGGCGGGAAAGATGATAATTATTTCCGTTTGTAGTATACTGGCAGGCTAGAGGTTGAAATTATTTTCTACTCGTGCTATATAGGGGGAAGAATAGGATTGGCGTAGTTTAACAAACATGGTACGGAGAAAGGAGGTTGGTATGGAAGTTGAAGTCAAAGAAATTAAAATTGATGTAAAACTCAAGATTACTCCTCGTAAGCACGAGGAGTAAACCAACAACAATTTCATTCTACCATACGCTATAGCAAAAGTCAATCCTATTCTAGGGCTAGACTGAGACGGAGTTGACGAGCGAGTAAATCGGGAGGAGGGTACCGCCGACGACTACGCCGATAAGGGCGGCCATGATAACCATGAGGATTGGTTCGATCATAGTGGAGATATTGTTGATTTGTTCGTCGAGTTCGTTTTCATAGACTTGGGCGGCTTTGCCGAGCATTTCGTCGATTTGGCCCGATTCTTCGCCGATGGATGCCATTTGAGGAACGAGCGGGAGCATATATTCCCTGTCGCGCAAAGATTCGGACAGGGCTTTGCCGCCCTTGATAACTTCAAGTGATTTAGAATATTCTTCTTCGACGACGGTGTTCGAGACGGCACCGATGGCGATTTTGATGGAGTCGAGCATCGGGACGCCCGTGGCGAGCATCATTTCGGCGGTGCGGGCAAAGCGCGAAACGTAGAGCTTGCGAAAAAGAGCGCCGAAAAGCGGAGCGTCAATCTTGATGGTGTCGGCAATTTTGCGACCCAAAGGAGTGCGTTTGATGCCATACCAACAACCCACAGCGACGCCCATGACAACCATGGCTACGAGCCACCAGAATTGACCGAAGAAGTCGGTGATGCCAACGAGGAATTGAGTGAGGCCCGGCAGAGTTTCACCCATATCTTCGTAAAGGTTTTTAACTTGCGGGACAACCATAATCATCATGAAAGCCAGCACGCCGATAATGACGACTAGGATAATCGCCGGGTAGATCAAGGCACCGCGGATTTTGCTCATCATGGCAGCATCTTTTTCTTCTTGGTCGGCAAGGCGTTTCAAGGCGAGGTCTAAGGTTCCGGAAGTTTCGCCGGCTTGAATCAAAGCGAGATAAACGCCATTGAAGACGTCGGGGTAGGCAGCGAAGGCTTCGTGGAGAGGCTTGCCAGATTCGACATGGATTAAAATTTCTTCGACGATAGTTTTCATGGCCTTACCCTCGGTCTGTTCAGCAACGGTGCGCAAGCTAGTCGCAAGGGGCAGGCCGGCGCCGATTAAGGTTGATAGCTGGCGAGTGAACATGACGCGGTCTTTGGCGGTGACACGGCCTTTGCCGCCAAACAGCCCCTGTCCTTCTTCGGTGAGACTTTGGGGAATATAACCTTGGTCGAGCAACAAATGGCCGGCGATTTGTTCGGTTTCGGCGGAAATTGTGCCTTTGACGACTTTGCCAGTGCTTTTTTCCTTGGCTTTATAAGTAAAGCGGCGCACGGTTAGCCCTTCACGATCCGATTAAGCTCGTTGATGTCGACGGCATATTCGCGAGCGTTTTCATAAGTGATGACGCCGGTTTGGACGAGTTTGGCGAGAGTGCGGTCCATGGTTTGCATGCCTTGGTCGGCGCCGGTTTGAATGGCGTTGTCGATTTGGTGAGTTTTGCCCTCGCGAATGAGCGAACGGACGGCGGAGTTAGAAACCATAATTTCGGCAGCAACTACTCGCCCGCCACCGATAGCTGGCACGAGGCGCTGAGCGCAAATCGCCATTAGAATATTCGAGAGTTGCGAGCGGACTTGGGGTTGTTGGTGGGCCGGAAAAACATCAATCATGCGGTCGATACTTTGCGCGGCGGAGTTGGTGTGCAGAGTAGCGAAGACCAAGTGGCCGGTTTCGGCGATAGTGATGGCGGCTTGAATGGTTTCTAAGTCGCGCATCTCGCCAATTAGCACCACATCAGGATCTTCACGCAGAGCCGAACGGAGAGCGGCGGAAAAGCTGAAAGTGTCGTAGTGGACTTCGCGCTGAGCGATAACGGAGCGAATTGAACGATGAGTGAATTCGATTGGGTCTTCGATAGTGAGAATATGAGCAGACTTTTCGTTGTTGATTTTGTTAATCAAAGCAGCGAGAGTGGTAGACTTGCCGGAGCCGGTCGGGCCGGTGACGAGCACGAGACCACGGGGGAAGTCGGCAAAAGTTTCAACGATAGCGGGCATGCCGAGGTCGTTGATACTTTTAATCGCGTTCGGGATTAGACGAAAAGCCGCAGCGAGCTTGCCACGTTCGTGAAAAGCATTGACACGGAAGCGAGCAACGTCGCCGAAAGCGAAAGAATAGTCGAATTCTTTGTCTTTTAAGAGAATTTTTTGTTGTTCGTCGTCCAAAGTAGCAAAAATAAGTTCTTTGATTGTGTTTTCATCCAAAGCGGAGACGCCGGCGATAGGTGTCAGGGCGCCGTCGACGCGTAAAATCGGAGGTAAGCCGTATTGAATATGCAAATCCGAGGCCTTGCGACGAACGCATTCCTCGAGCAGAGTTTCGATTTTTGGTGTTTTTACTATTTGCCCACTATTTTCCATATTACCTCCATTATAACACAACCATTATGATAAATCACTGGCGACACGGTTAACTTCCTCCATGGTAGTGATACCAGCTAAAACTTTTAGAATGCCGTCTTGGCGCATGGTAATCGTTCCCTTTTCCTTGGCGAGACGCATGATTTCGGACGCGGTGGAATGGTCGACGATTTTTTTCTGAATATCTTCGTCGACGACAATAGTTTCGTAAAGGCCGGCACGACCTTTATAACCGCCTGGGGTTTCCTTGGTATTCATGCCTCTGGCGAGCATGTAATAGTTGTCGTTTTTAATCGGCAAGCCTGGGTAGCCGAGATCTTGGCTGATCGAGGCGGCTTCTTCCTTGTTTTTCGGGAGTAAGTCGCCGACGATATTGTTAATACCTTTGGTTTCGACTTCGGAGGATTTATACATTTCGCGTTTTTCGGTGATGCGGCGAACTAGGCGCTGGCCGATAACGACATTTAAAGTACTCGCGAGCAGGAACGGTTCAATGCCCATATCGAGCAGACGCGGGAGAATGCCGGCGGCGGAGTTGGTATGGAGGGTACTAAAAACTAAGTGGCCGGTCAAGGCAGCCTGAATAGCGAGGCCGGCAGTTTCGGAATCACGAATTTCCCCGACCATGACCACGTCGGGGTCTTGACGGAGAATGCTACGGAGACCGTTCGCGAAAGTGAGGCCAGCGTCGACATTGACTTGAATTTGATTGACGCCGTCCATTTTGTATTCGACCGGATCTTCGAGAGTAACAATGTTAATTTCTTCGGATTTGATTTGTTGGATTAAGGCATAAAGAGTAGTGGACTTACCAGAGCCAGTCGGGCCGGAAGTTAAAATCATGCCGTTAGGTTTTTTGATGCCGTCCAAGACATCACGCAGAGCACGGCCGGACATGCCCATTTTGGCGATATCCATCGAGGCAGATTTTTTATCAAGCAACCGGATAACAACTTGTTCACCCCAAGTAACCGGAGAAATCGCGATACGCAAATCGATCTCTTGGCCATCGACAATGACGGTAAACTGACCATCCTGCGGGATGCGGTGCTCGTCGATTTTGAGCGAGGCAAGAATTTTAATCCGCGAAACTAGGGCCGGAGCGACACTTTTAGGCAGTTCCATAATTTTGCGCAGTACGCCGTCAATACGACAACGAATAATGAGGGACTTTTCGAGCGGTTCGATATGGATATCCGAGGCTTTGGTTTTGGCGGAATAGCTTAAGATTGTAGTTAGAGCTTTAGAAATCGGCGAGTCTTCGACAATGGTTTTGGCGTTGCTATTTACAGTTTCCTCGGTCGAGGTATCGGCGTCGCTAACTACGTCGCGAACGCTGGAAATGTCGCCGTGGAACTGGGCAAGAACTTCTTCAATGCCCTGCTCGGAGGACATCCAAACGCGGATGGGCTGGTTGATTAAGTTCGAAAGGTAGTCCGTGGTTTGGACATTAGTGACGTCGACCATGGCGACGTTGAGCATGCCGTCTTTTTCGCCGAGAGCGACGACATGAACACGATTAGAAGCGTCGCCCGGAATGCGCGCCAAGGTTTCCTGATCGATAGTGATGTTTTTAAGCTCAACATACGGCACGCCGATAATAGCGGCGGTGGCACGAGCAACCATTTCGGAGTTAATGATTTTGCGTTTGACCAGTTCAGTGAG
Source organism: Clostridiales bacterium (assembly GCA_963619335.1). Lineage (GTDB taxonomy): Bacteria > Patescibacteriota > Saccharimonadia > Saccharimonadales > Saccharimonadaceae > Nanosyncoccus. Next base: position 67,011 of record CAVEVP010000001.1, read on the forward strand.
AACGGATTTGTTGGTAGACATCAATTCTTGCTCGACCGCAGTAACCAGCTTACGATCAGCAAGCCCCTCACTGAGAAGGAGCTCGGCAATTCTGATTTCGGCGTCTTTAGTTAGAAGCGCCATCAGGGGTTCTCCTGTTCGGCAGCGTCAGCGTCAGTAGCTTCGGTATTAGTAGTATCCGTGTTTGTGGTGTCGTCGGAGCTGGTGGAATTATCGACAGTAGTTTGGAGATCGTCGCCGCCGATATAGATTTCTACGGTCGGGTTAAGTGCTCGTTGGTTAAAAATGTTGGCGTCCGGTTCGGCGAGATCGGCAGTAACTTCGGTTTCGACGGTTTTCACGCCGACCGATTTAATTTCGCCGATAAATAAATTAGCTACAAAATAGGCGATCAAAGCTCCGGCGATAGCGGCAACGATTGTAGTGGCAAGTTCAGCTTTCATGGTTTTCATTACTTAGTTTCCTCCGTGGTGGTAGTAGTTTTAGTAGTGGCGCTGTCCGGACTGATGGTGCTAGCAGTTTCGACGACGGTTGAACGATTCATGTAGTAAGCGGTGGCTTGGAATTGCAGGCTAATCGCGCTATCGCCGGACCATTCGATATAAGCGTTAGTGATATTAAATTCGCGAATTGAGCGTTCGATATTGGTGAGCGCCTTAATAGTCGTGCCGAAGTCGGCTTCGATTTTGGAGCTAACGGAGATTTCGTTAAGGTTGTCGGCGAGTTCGGAAGCTTCGGTCGTGCCGGAAGAGCTGATAGATTCAGGTTCCCAGTTAGCGGTGAGATACAATTTGTTCAAGCTAGCGAGCAAGGCCTCTTCGTTTTTGTAAGCGGGCAAGGCGTCTGGAATGACGCGGAGAGCTGAACAGCTCCGGATGAGCGTGGTCGCGGCTTGGAGTTCGGAAGCACCACGAGCTTCGGAATATAGTTTGTTGAGTTCTTTGTAAGTATAGTTTTTGCTAGTGTTCGGGTTAATGCAACTATTGCTATTTTCCCTCGATACGGAATCCAGAGCTTCGTTGGCAGCGAGTTGTTGAAGGATATTGGCGCGAAGCGTGCCGCTGATTTCGGAAACTTCGATAGCGTCGGGCGAACAGTTTTTTAATTCTTCGTCGGAATAAACATTGCCGGACGGAGCTTTACAAACGCCGGTATTTTTGATTAAGTCCGAATAGTTCGAGATAGACTCGTCTTCGGCCATAATGACTTTGACATTGAAAGAGATTTGGTCGATAAAATGAGAAGTTAGCGAAATAGCTACGCCGAGAAAAGCGGAAGCGCCGAGCACGGCCAGCAACATATATTGTTGAGCTTCAGAGATTTTAGCGCGTTTGCCGATAGCGACTTCTTTGGTCATATTACTGTCCTCCATTCGTGGTTTGATTGTTATTGCCGCCGGTGTTGTTAGTGTTCGTGCTACAATCGACGTCGTCGGCGGAGCAGGCAGTAGCAGGAGCGCTGAACATGGCCTGAACTTGGAGATAGGAATCGGTAACATTGTGGCGACCGGCAGGAGCAACGGCGAGCATGTGGGTATTGGTGAATTGATAAGCCTCGGGCGCAAGGAGGATAGTTGCGGAGAAGCGGAGGACTAATTGATTGTCAGCGTCGCGGCCGTTGGTGGCCTCGGAGACGGTGATGCCTTCGGAGCTGCCGCCCGGAACAAGGACGCAAGTGTCGTTAGTTTTGGTCCAAACAGTGAAGTTGTCACTTTTTTCGCCAGAGTAAGTAGTGCAGGAACTTTCAAAGTGAGCGACGTTTGAGATGACGCCGTCTAGAGAAATTTGGGCTTCGGACGAACTCGGGTTTTCTTTATACCATTCTGGCTGTGGGGTGCGCCAGACGCGAACGACTTTTTGACCGTCGTAGTCTTCGAGCGTATAGTCGGACTCGGGGTTATAATTGCCGCCTGCGGAGGCAGGAGCGCAGCCTTCACTGTTAATTGTCCAGAAGGCGTAAATGCTGTTATTTTCAGTAAGGCCACGTTTCGTGGTGTCGGTAAAAATGGCGCCGTCGGAGCCGGATTCAATCATGCAATAAGCCGGAATGCTGTCGCCGTTTTTATCGACGTAAGTGCCGTAATCATAGCGCATTTCGTCCATGCTTTTACGGAAAGCTTCGAGTACGGCGAAATCGATATATGGTTCGGAACCGGCGTTAGCTTGGGCGTCAAGAGTGAAAGTCGGCTGATCGCCAGAAAGATCGATGCTTAGGTTCGAGAGGGTAATTGTGTCGGCGCCGGTCGGCAGAAAGGCGGAAAGGATGTTAAACGTGCGCGAAAGCACGGTTTTGCGGCTAGTAATAGTGCTGATACCGTCGATTTGGTCCTTGATGGTAAGAAAGTTATCAAGGTCGGAATAGGAATTTAACTTTTCGGAAAGGTTGTCGATAGCGGTTTTTTTGCTGTCGATAGCGACTTGTTGACCGCCGGCGGTAATACCAAAAATCAAGGTGATACCGATACTCGCCGAAGCAACCATAATACAGATGAAGAAAATCAGGTTGCGCAGTTTCAGGGTTTTGATCATCTCATTTTTAATATCAGGAACGAGGTTGATTTCGCGGTGAGTTTTGCGACCAGAGCCTTTGGGGAACAACTTTTTAATAATGTCGGAGACGTGATATTCTTTAGCCATTAGTCATTACTCCTTTCCGATAAGCCGATAGCGACGGCAAATTCGCTGGCGACCGGCGCGAGGACGCGTTGCTGGTCGGGGGTACAGCGCACGAGTTGCCACGGATTACCTTTAATAGTCGGGATGTTGGTTTTAGCTTCAATAAATTCGGGCAACAGCGGGATAACGCTGGCGTAGCCCGCGAGGATAATGCCACCGACTTTGCCGGAGAGGTATTTGGTTTGGAAAAAGCGAACGGATTTGGTGAGTTCGGAAGCGAAGTTGTTGAGATGAGTGTTTAAGACTTTAAAAACTTGGCCTTCGACTTGGTTTTGATCGAGACCGAATTTGAGAATAAATTGGCGGGCTTGGTCTTCGCGAACATTTAAACTACTCGCGACGGCTTTGGCGAGAACGGAAATGCCACCCGGAATAGAGCGAACTAGGCGAGGCATGTCTTTAAAATTGATTGCGAGGTCAGTAGAGCTTTCGCCGAAATCGACGACCAAAATCGCGTCCATTGCGCCCGGAGTGCTAAGCGCGCGGGCCATGGCGATAGGTTCAGGTTCCATGGCGACGATATTCAGCCCGGTTTTTTCGATTGTTTCCATAGTGGATTCGGCGTATTCTTTGGCGACGGAGCTAATTAAAATTTCAGTTTTGGCTGGATTGTTCGGAGACAAACCGAGGATAACATAGTCGGCTTTAGCGTCGTTTAAGGGCATGGGGACGTATTTGTCGAGTTCGTATTTGAAAGATTTTTTAAGTTCTTTTTCGGGCAGAGTGTCAGTTTCGACGACGCTAGTAAAAGTCCGATTCGCAGGAAGGCCGATGGCGACGTTTTTGGTCTTAATGCCGGCCTGAATAACAGCGCCCATAATCGCCTCGCCAAGGCGTTTCTTGCCGAGTTCGGAAACATCTTGAGTTAAGCGTGGGTCGATCGGTACATAGGCAAACCGTTGCAAAGTCCAGCCCCTCTGGATATTGCCAGAAAGTTGGACGATACGCATCGAGTTCGTCCCGATATCAAGGGAGAAGAAGTCGCCCACACCATGCAGTAAATTCATGTTTTTATTATAAACGGTTGCGGTTTATTTTTCAAGGGTTAAATGATAAAATCTTTCGCGATTTCCGGTTTTACCTTTCAAATCGTTGTCGCGTTTGTTTATAATAACAAAGTCGTTTTGTTTTAACCAAAGTTCGAAGTTTTTAATAATTTCGCGGCGGAGTTTTTCGTTTTTGACGACACCTTTGTTCAACTGGTCGGGGCAAGCTTCGAATTGGGGCTTTAACATCACTAAGAAGTCCGTATTGCTACGCGCTAGGTTCATTTTAGCATACTTTAAGATTTTTGTCAAGCTGAGGAAGGAAATGTCCGCAACAATGACATCGATACCGTCATTATATAAAAGTCCAGAGCCTCTCGTCGCCTTCTCGCTCGCGCCCGTCGTTACGGGGCTCGCTTCGAAGATTGCTCCCGTTGTCGCAAATGCTCCTCTAGGCTCTGGACTTTTACAACGCTGGAAATCGAAGATATCGGTTTTTTCGTGTAGTTCGACGCGGGGATCGAAGCGGAGGGGGCGCTTCATTTGATTGGTTCCCTTTTCGACGGCGATAACTTTGGTCGCGCCGCGCTCCAAGGCATATTCGGTAAAGCCGCCGGTCGAGGAACCAATATCGAGGACGGTTTTGCCTCGAAAATCAAAATTAAAGGCGCTGGCGGCACCTTTAATTTTGTAGTAGCCTCTACTTTTTTCGTTCACGATATGCGCCAGTTTCTGTGTCGATAGACACGGTGTCGCCTTCCTTGATAAAAGCGGGAACCTTGACTACCACGCCCGTTTCGAGAGTGGCATCTTTCATCACGGAGCTCGTGGTGTCGCCTTTAACTACGCTTTCAGTGTAGGTGACAGTGAGCCAGAGGTTTTTCGGCAATTGGAGGTTAATTGGGGTGCCGTTATAGAATTGGATTTCCATTTCGTCGCCATCCTTCATAAAATCCTTAGAGTCGCCAACGAGGTCGGCACCGAGTTCATATTGCTCAAAACTTTCTGGGTCCATAAAATAGAACTTTTCGTCGTCTTTGTAAAGATATTGGACTTTGCGGTTCGAGACTTCGGCTGGTTCGATTTTTTCTTGGCCCTTAAAAGTTTTCGGGAGCAAGGCGCCAGTGATTAAATTTTTCACCTTAACGTTAACGATTGAACCGCCACGCCCCATGACTTTTTGCGAGTATTCTACCACCTTATACGGTTGGCCGTCTAAGGTAATCAAGGTATTTTTCTTGAGATCGGTTGGTCCGTACATATAATTCTCCTTTAGTTAGCAATGAATGGCAAAAGTGCCAAGTGGCGCGCGCGTTTAATCGCGACAGCGAGTTGGCGCTGTTGTTTCGCGGAAAGGCCGGTTTTGCTCATTGGTTCAATGCGGCCATAAACGTCAAGGTAGCGTTGCAAGGACTTGACGTCGCGGTAGTTGAAATAGAGGTTTGGGTCACTCTTAATTTTTTTCATAAAATTCTCCTTCGGTTTTTAGATTAGAATGGGACATCACTCAAATCGATTTCAGTCTCGTCTTCGACTGGGCGGTCTTCGGTAGCTGGAGCTACGTCGGCGCTAGTAGAGGCGCCATCAGAAACGCTAGAAGCGCCATAGTTAGAGCTGCCACCGTTAGCATTCAAGCCAGAACCTATAAAGTTAAAATCGTCGACCACGATTTCAACGCGAGAGCGTTTTTGGCCAGTGTTTTTGTCTTCCCAGCTGTGTTGGGTAAGACGGCCACAAACGAGCACCGCCGAGCCTTTTTTGGCGTATTGGCTGATCATTTCACCGAGCTTACCCCAGGCGGAGCAGTCGATAAAAGATACTTCTTCGCGTTGACTGCCGCTAGTGTCTTTATAGACACGGTTGACGGCAACGGCGAAACCACAGACGCTGGCGCCACCTGGCGTGGTGCGAAGCTCGGGGTCGCGAGTTAAGTTGCCGGTGATGATAGCTTTGGAAAATCCGCGCATGATTAGTTCTCCTCTTTAGCTTTGGTGTCGTCTTCTTTGGCTTTCTCGGCGTGCTCGGCACGGCGCGAAGCGTATTTGGCTTGGCGCGGGTCGGTCTTGACTAAGAGATAGCGCAAAATTTCGTCGGAAATGTTGAACACATTCGAGATTTTTTGCGGAGCGTCGGCCGGAAGTTGCAACTCGAAAAAGTAGTAAATTCCGAAGCTCTGCTTTTTGATTTCGTAGCAGAGGCGCTTCTTGCCGTCGGACTCTTCTTTGGTAATTTTGGCGCCGTTAGTTTCAAGAATCTTCTTGACTTTGTCCAGCGCAGGATCGAGATTCATCTCGAGATCGGGATGAAACAAGACCGTGAATTCGTAGTCTTTCATAGAACTCCTTTGGTTAAAGCAATTACCGTTCTCCGCGGCTGTTGCTAGCGGGTTGACGCAATTGCTGAGTTAATAATAGATCCATTATAGCATATGAGAGGGGAGTTGGCAAGGGGTGAAGTTACGGGTTTATTCTGTAGTTTAGGTCTTCTTGGGTGATGATATGGAATTCAAAAAGATCAGGAGAAATGCCGAGGGATTCGATAAATGCTTTAGTTTGTGCGATGGCTGAAGTTTTTTCCTGCTCAGTGAAATTTGTAGCGGCAGGGCTAATATTAATACGGTTGAATTCTTCTTCATTAATACTGGCAGAAAATGTATTAAAATCTGAAAACTTTAAATAGTCAGCCACGATTCGAAGCCGGACGTTCGAAGGAAATGAATCTTGGCAAGAAAAATTCGAATAAATAATCTCGGATTTATCATCTAGACAAAGGACTGCGCGAGGATTATTGTTCGTAGAAACAATTTCATTCGAATCACCCGTTGAAGGGTATTTATAAAAAACCTGGTACGATTGTTCTAGTGAAGGAATGTCGATGATGGCACTCAACGCCTTGAAGCTATACTGACTAAAATCTACGACTTTGAGCGAGCCGTCACGAACAGAAATATTCAAATTCGAAGGATCGAAATTGTCGGCATTCAACTCTATCGCTTCGGTGACGCTGTGCTGAATGTCATCAATAAAGTTATCTGGTAAATTAGCCTCCTCTGAATTCAAATTTTCAATGCTTGCTTTTGGCTGTTCGCTACGATTGTCGATTTTATCGTCTTGATTTACACTTAGAAATGACAGAACGATGAAAATAATAAAAACAATTTGAATAATTATAAAAACCGCTAAGGCTATCGAAGTTTTAGAGCGATTTTCTTGAAATTCCATTAATTCCCTTTCCAGCGGAAGAAGTGACCTTCGCTACCATTTATAATATTAACCGAATAGCTGTCCGCACCGGAATAGCCGATATTATTATTACTGCCACTTCTGCCTTCGGTTCCGCCAGTTTCAGCGATTTTAGTTACAACACCATTAGCGGCTTCTACGACAATGCCTCCGTGGCCTTGAGGAGAGTTAAAGGCGAAAATATCTCCTGGTTGGACGTCAGAACGATCAACTTCCTCGTATTGAGAATTGCCAAAAATTGAATAGGATGTGAAAGTAGTCATTTCCCCAAAGGCTTTATAGATAACGAGGCTGGCAAAACCTGTACAGTCGACGCTAATAGGCGCGCCATTCAACATGGCATCAAAAACGCTGGCGTCATTCGTATGCCCGCCGCCCCAAGTGTAGGTACTTCCGTTGTTGTTGGCAAGCTCAATAATATCTTCGACCGCTTTAATAACATTGCCGTTGCCGGTAGAGTTATCGCTCTCTTCGGCGGAACAGGTGTTGTCTTCACAAGATGTGCTACTACCGCCAGCTTTAATTGCGGAAAAAACACCGCCATGCATACCGGCATGGACTATATCATGAAGTTTGATATTGTCGTCGTTACCAGAACCGGAATCCGCAGTTATGACCGTATCGCCATCCTTGATACTAAAAATACCAATATAATGACCGACACTAGAGAATGGATAGCTGCCAGCACCGGAAAGATGAATCATGTAACCTTTTTCGAGGTACTCTTTCATTTTTGTTTCGGCATCGTCGAGTGAACCATAGCTTACAGCTTCAACCTCAAAACCATAATGTTCGCCAACTCTTTTATCAAGCTCAGCCATACCGCTGCCGATAGTCGCCCAATAATAAGAACCTCCCAGAAGATCAGCAATATCATTCGGATAAATGTCTTGTCCGGCGGCTACCGTGGCAAGCATAGCCATAGATGAAGCTCCGCAAGAACTGCTACACATAGTATTGCCACTACCATAAGCTAAACTACCCCAACGACTATCGCATTGCAGGTATTCGGGGTAGTCGCCTTCGAAAGAAGTACAATCATCAATGCCGTTTAGGGCGTTGGCGATTGCCTCTACCCATTTGCTATAACCACCGTTGCTAACGGGGTGAATTCGTTCCGAATCACCGGAAAAATAACTTTCGTTATAGGCTACGGTCCAATCGGCAAGATGAAAATTGTCATTAGCTTCAACCATAGCTTTCAAACGATTATTGCTGTCAGCAAAATCGTTGGTTGGGGTTTTAGAAGTGACGAGAATAACTTCCACATCTCGATTTTTAACCATATCTTGGAATCGGCTAACATCGCTATCGCTCCAACCGCCGTTAGTTCCTAATGCGAATACAAGATAAGGTTTCAATTCCCCAGCATCAATTACGCGTTGAAGAACATCAAGTCCGGAGGGATTGGGGCCATTACAACCTTCAGAGCTGACAAACTTACAACTTTGAATTGTAGAAGATTCCTTGTTAACTCCATCGCCAAAAGAAATGCCGGGAAATTTCGAAGTGATATCTGATTCGGCGCCGACGGAGTAGGAATCCCCAATCCAGGTAATATCGCTGCCAGAAATGGCGTTACTGGAGGAGGAAGAGCTAGAGGAGGCCGAGCCGGAGGAGGTAGAAGTCGTGGTGGTAGAGCTGGAAGAGGCACAACTTGTGTCTTTAAGTTCGTCATAGATCGCTTCAGCTGAAGCGCCTCTTTCTGCCGAATTTTTTTATCGCTGGTATTTCCCAGTAGCGCATCCACCAATCTGCTGCATCTGCGGGAGAAGAAAAATTGTTGTCTAAATAGCCTTGCGTTCGCCCTGGATTAAACTGTTCGATAGCATATTTAACCTCAGCGTCAACAAGTTTACCAAATTCATCTTTGCCGATTTTTTCTAATAGCGCATCACCTTTAACTGGAGCTGAACTTGTTATGTAATTTATATTATATTCTGCCCCCTGAAAATACTTAAGCAAATCAGGGTATTCATCGTTAATATAATGAAGATAAGTACTTAAGCCGGAAGTGATCTGGAAAGCACCGACGCCGCGTTTTCCGTCTGCGCCACCATTGTAATAAAAATCAAAACCATTGACGAGAGAACCATCCTTATTAGTGATTGCTCCTTCCCAAGCTGTCGGGCACATACCGCCCTCGTTGGCGAGATTGCCGAGAATTCCAGCAACTTTGATCGGATCATCAACGTATTTACTAAGCGCAGACCAATAAATAGCTTCCGCAGTATCGCCACAGATACCGGACGAGCTACTGCTTTCGGTGCATTCGCCGGGGTTCCAGCCAATGATGTTATTTTGTGAAAAGATCTTAGCTTCGCTGTCGCTTAGTCCTTTATAATCTTTAGCGGCAGAAGTGTCCAAAACGAACTGAGAAGCGAAAATTAGGGTGAGAATAAGACCAGAGAACACAATGGCAAAGAATGGAAGTTTAATATGTTTTATAAACGATTTCATAATCGTCAGCCTCGATCCCTTTTTCTTGTAATAAATTCTTGACTAAAGTTTTGTCGTCGGTTAAAACCATTAGTGCTTCAAAACATGTCGAAGTTTTACATTGATCGCTTTGTTTTCCATTTCGAATAGTAATGTCAAATTTCATCGATTGACCACTCGGGGACTCAGGATCTAACTCATATTCAGAATGATGGATAGTAGTAAAAGATTGTAGCACTGCGTTTTTTTCGGAAAACTTTTCAATAAACCCCTCCGCGGAGGTGTCGTGGTCGGTGGTTTGGTTGTTGCCGGCGGAGGCGATTTCGGTGAGTTTTTGGTAGGAGGCGATGTTGTCTTTTAATTCGTAGAATTCGAGGCTGCCGTTTTCGCCGGTGAGGAAGGCGGCGAGGGTGGTGACGTAGCCGGATTTTAGTTCAAGATTGAAAGTTTTGGCTTCGAGGCCGTCGCGGGAGATGGTGGCTTCATAGTTTCCGGGGTGGAGTTTATAGGTGCCGTTCTGATAATCGCCTTGGCCGTTTAAGGTGATTTTAGCATCGATCGGGGCAACGGAAAAATTCACGGTCGCGGTCTTAGTTGCGTTCCAGATCAAAACGCCGATAACAGCAATAATCACCAGAACATCGACAATTAAAACCGCTTTGACCCACCGTTTATGTAAAAACTCCTTTAGGCGCGAGGTGCTCCCATCATCATACATAAGCTTTATTATAGCACTTACTGCGCGCGCTCGTCAAACTCTTCCATGGAAGAAATCAAAAGTTCACGCGGTTTGGTGCCGCGGGTCGGGCCAACGACGCCGATGTCTTCGAGCCAAAAACCGAGGCCGGAAACCCAACCGTGACCTTTCGAGAGGCGAGTTTGGAGCATGCCGGTCGAGAACTTGCCGCCGGCGATGGAGAGTTCCACGGCTTTTCTAACCAGCGGATCGTTCGGGTCGAAAGTGCGCCCGAGGCCGCCCATATCGCCGCCACCACCACCTTTTAAGGCCACAGCTTGGGCAACAACTTCGTCGTTATATTCCGGCGGGCGCTGCGCACGGAGAAAATCGGTGACTTTTTCGATATCGTCGTCGGGAGTCCAAGCGCCCTGAATACGTTCAGGGCCGTTGCCAGTGCCTTCGGCCGAGAGGAGCATGTCGCCTTTGCCGAGCAGTTTTTCGGCACCGGAAAGATCGAGGATTACGCGTGAGTCCATGGAAGTTAAAACTCGGAAAGCGATACGCGACGGGATGTTGCTTTTGATAAGACCAGTGATAACCTTGACGATTGGTTTCTGGGTCGCGAGGACGAGGTGCATACCGGCGGCACGACCGAGCTGGGCGATACGAACAATGAGCGGCTCGAGCTCTTTCGAGGCTTGCATCATGAGATCGGACATTTCGTCAATCACGATAACGATATAAGGCATTTTGTCGGCGGGCTGGTCGGCTTTATCGGTTCTGTCCGTTTTGTCGGCGGGTTCGGAGCTAGGCGTGGCTGGTTTTTTGGACATTTTCTTATTGTAGTCGGAAATGGTTTTGACGCCCTCGTCAGCCATCAAATCATAACGCCGGTCCATTTCGCCGGCTGCCCATTTCATGGCAGAAAGGGCTTTTTCGGTGCTGGTGATGATGGGAGTTAAAAGATGGGGGATGTCATTATAGGCGCGCATTTCAACTTTTTTCGGGTCGACGATAATCATGCGCATATCGGAGGGGGCGTTGCGATATAAAAGCGACATAATTAAAGTGTTCGTCATGACGGATTTACCCGAACCGGTGGTACCGGCGATAAGAAGGTGGCGCATATCGGCAAGGTCGGCGACGACGGGTTTGCCGGAAATATCCTTGCCCACAACGAAAGTGAGCGGACCGGAGCTCTTTTTCCATTCGGGGGTTTCGATCACGCCTCGGAGCGAGACGGATTCGGAGCGGATGTTAGGAACTTCAACGCCGATAAGTTGAGTACCCGGGATTGGGGCCTCGATACGGACGGTGGTGGCGGAAAGTTTGTAGGCGAGCTCTTTGTCGCGGGCGGCAATTTTGGCGAGATTGACGCCGCCTGGGGCTTTCAAGGTATATTGAGTGACACGCGGGCCGACGTTAGCACCTTCCATTTCGACGTCGATGCCGAATTCGGCAAAAGTGTTTTTGATGATAAAGGCGTTTTGCTGGATGTTGCCGGCGTCGGCAGGGGATTGTTTTTTGGTAAGTAAGTCGACCGACGGTAGCTTCCAATTCGGGTCGGTGGCAGCGGTGAGGGCAGAGGGTTCTTTGACTAGTTCAGGTTTGTCGTCGGCAGGCTTTTTGGACCTAGCGAGTTTTTTCGGCGAAGTGTCGAGAATGCCGGATCCGGAATTGACTTTGATTTCGAGTTGGCCGAATTTGCGATTTTGTTTCGTCTCGTCGTCGGTGGCGGTTTTGGCAATTTTGTCGTGATTTTTGAGGTTTTTAGCGCCCTTGAACAGAGTTAGTGGAGAAAGTTGGAGCATGAACAGAGTGGTAATAAAAATGAGGACAAGATAAATGAAGATGACGGCGGTGGGACTGAGGACGTTTAGCATGAGCGAGTTAAGACCGTTGCCAATAATGCCACCGTTATGCCAAATGGCTGCGATACCGGAGAGCCAAAAAATAATGAGGAGGCTAGAAAAGTAGACGGGGACGGCGACGCGGTTGTCGGGGGCACGGAAGATTTTGACGGCGAGATAAACGAGCAGAGGCGGGATGAAGTAGGTAGCGAAGCCGAGGCCTTGACAGATAAATTCGTGGATATTGTTAGTGATGGTGCCGCCTTGACCGAACCAAGTGATAACGAAGAAAAGCGCAAGAGCAAGTAAGACGACCGCGAAGATTTGGCGCCAAAAACCGCCCGGGAGCTCGTGTTCGACGAGGGCCTCTTTTTTGGCCCGTTTTGCGGTTCTTCGTGTGGATTTACGCTTTTTTGCAGGCATAGTTCTATTATAGCACAGTTTATGAAAAAACGCAAGCGGTTTGCGGGGTGGGGTTTACGATTTTTGTGTTTCGTGGTAAAATTTAATTAGTTGGGATGTCGCCAAGTGGTAAGGCAACGGGTTTTGGTCCCGTCATTCGCAGGTTCGAACCCTGCCATCCCAGCCAATTTTTATTATGATAAAGATTATTGCTGGGGGGAAGAAAAATGCAGGGTGGGTGGCCGAGGCGGTTTCGGAATATGAGAAACGCCTCAGGAAGCCGTTTGCGGTTTCGTGGCGGTTTATGTCAGAGGAGAAACTCACGGAGTTTTTGGCGGACTGGCCGTTTTCGACAGGTGCGGAGTTTGTGATTTGCTGTGATGAGCGCGGAAAAAATATATCATCAGATGAATATTCCCTCTGTTTAGAGAGAGTGTTTTTGGATGGCAAGGATGTTGTGATTTTGATTGGTGGGGCGTATGGATTTTCGGACGCGGTGCGGGAAAAGGCGGATTTGGTCTGGAGTTTTTCGAAATTGGTGTTTCCGCATCAGTTGTGTCGGGCGATGGTGATCGAGCAGATTTATCGGGCGCAGGAAATTGCGCGGGGCGGGAGGTATCATCATGGGTGATGATGTATAAATTATGCGTGGTGTGATATAATTAGGGTATGAAAATTTTAGGGATTGAGACGAGTTGTGATGAGACGGCGGCGGCGGTGGTCGAGGACGGGCGAGAGATTTTGTCGAACGTGGTGGTGTCGCAGATTGATATTTTTGCGGAGTACGGAGGCGTAATTCCAGAGGTGGCGGCGCGGTCGCATCTTGAGGTGATGATGCCGGTGGTGGATAAGGCGCTCGCGGATGCGAAGTGTGATTGGGGCGATATTGATGCGATTGCAGTAACGCATGCGCCTGGGCTTCTCGGGTCGTTACTTATCGGGACGCTGACGGCGCGGACGCTGGCGATTTTACATGAAAAACCGCTCTATGCCGTACATCATCTGAAATCACATGTGTATGCGAATTGGCTTTCCGATGAGAGCGTTCCGACGTTTCCGCTACTGGCGCTGGTGATTTCGGGCGGGCATACGCAGATTTTACAGATGGCGGTGCATAATCAGTTCGAAATTGTCGGGACGACGCGGGACGATGCGATTGGGGAGTGTTTTGACAAAGTGGCGAAGATTTTGGGGCTGACTTATCCTGGCGGGCCGTCGATCGCGAAGGCGGCGGCGAAGGGAGATGCGCGGAAATATCGGTTGCCGCACCCGAAAGTTGAAGGGTTGGACTTTTCGTTTTCGGGACTAAAAACAGCGGTGCTTAGGGCGGTACAGAAGGAGCTGGGACTGCCAATTTCGCACCCGTCGCATGATTTAAAAAATCACTTGTCGGAGCAACAAGTGTGCGATTTTGCGGCATCGTTTCAGAAGACGGCGGTAGATATTTTGGTGGAGAAGCTGAAAAAGGCGCTTGAAAAATATCCCGCGACGCAGGCGGTGGTGCTGGCAGGGGGAGTTTCGGCGAATCAGGCTTTGCGCGAGGCGCTGCCCGAGGCGTATTTTCCGGAGTTGAAATTGGCGGGGGATAATGGCGCTATGGTGGCCGCGGCGGCGTATTATGAGATTTTAACAGGGGTGGAGCCGGTGGATCCGTACGCGTTGAATATTTATCCGCGGATATCGATCGAGAGTTAGGCGGCAATAAAGCTGGAAAATAGGTAAAAGTGGCGGTTTAGGCGGCGGATTTTGAGATGTTTTAGTGTTAGGTGGTGTTTTTTTGGGGGGGGGCGGGTTAAAGGATTACGAGATTAGGAGATTAGGAGATTAGAGGATTAGATAGCGATTTTGGGGTGGTTTTGGAGGAATTTAGGGGTGAAGTGGGCGAAAAGTTTGCGGATGAGGAAGAAGAAAAGGTAGCTCGCGGCGACGATAACGGCGATGAGGAGGAGTTTGTCGGGGGTGAGGAGGGTGAAATCGAGGAAGTTGCGGAAGAGCGGGACGGCGAGGGCTAGGGCGATGATGCTGAAAATGACGAGGAGGAGCAGGCGGCGGAGGAGGTTGAGCGGGCGCGAGATGGAGAGGATGAGGAGGAAGTCGATGGCGAAGGTGATGAGGGCGGAAGAGGTGATGAGTTCGGGGCGGGAGAAGTCGTGGGTGGTGGCGAAAATTGAGAGGGCGAGCATTGAGACGGCGACGGTGAGGCCGGTCGGGACGGAGTATTGGAGGATGTTGGTGATGAAGCGGTTTTTGACGCGAGCGGTGTTGGTTTCGAGGGCGAGAATGACGCCTGGGAGGCCGATACAGGCGAAGTTTAAGAGCGACATTTCGAGCGGGGCGAAGGGGTATTCGAGCGGGATGATGATAAAAATCAGGGCGAGGATGGCGGCGTAGGTGTTTTTACTGAGGAAGAGGGTGGCGGAGCGTTCGAGGTTGTTGATCGATTGGCGGCCTTCGGCGATGACGTTCGGGACGCCGGCGAAGTCGCTGTTTAAGAGGACGAGTTTTGCCGCGCGGCGAGCAGCGTCGGAGCCTTCGCCAATGGCGATGGAGCAGTCCGCCTCTTTCATCGCGAGAATGTCGTTCACGCCGTCGCCGGTCATGGCCACGGTTTTTCCCTGTTTTTTCAAAGCTTCGACGAGGGATTTTTTCTGGGCGGGTTTGACGCGGGTGAAAATGTTGTAGGTTTTGACGAGTTTGGTATAGTTTATGGGGTTTTTACAGGTTGAAAGATCGACCGGTTTTAGATCTTCGAGGCCGACTTTTTCGGCGATGGTGCTGACGGTTTTCAAATTGTCGCCAGAGATGATTTTGACGGCGACGTCGTTTTCTTTGAAGAACTTTATAATATTTTTGGCATCGGGGCGAAGTTCGTCTTCGAGCAAGACATAACCTAACAGTTGGTCGTGAGCAATACTCTTGTTCTCGGAACGCTCCCTCGCGCCCGTCGTTACGGGGCTCGGTCGCTCCGTATTTTCCCCGTCGGAAAATATGCTCCTCGAACAAGAATATTGCTCACACCTTACAACAGCTAAAACTCGATAGTGTCCCGGGAAATCGGGTTTTTCGCCGGTGAGGAATTCGGGGGCGCCCATGAGATAAGTCGCGGACTTAGTTTTGACGCCGGAGTATTTGCGGTCGGAGGAGAAGGGGATGACCTCGAGAATAGGCTCTGAGAGCTTAAATTTGGCCGTTTTTAGCAGTTTTTCCTTCAAAGCGCTACTGGTGGCGTTATCGACGTCCTGAGCGCTCAGAATAAGCTTGAGCGCGTTCTCAAGGGCATTTTTTGTGTGGGGTTTAGTCGGAATGAGATCCCTTACGGTCATTTTGCCGGTGGTGAGAGTGCCGGTTTTGTCGAGACAGATAGTGTCGACGCGGGCGAGAGTTTCGATCGAATAGAGGTCTTGGACGAGGACTTTGCGGCGGCTTAAGCGAATGGTGGCGAGAGCAAGGACGCTGCTGGTTAAGAGGACGAGGCCTTCGGGGATCATGCTGATGAGACCGGCGACGGTGCTGGTGACGGCGACTTCATGGGTGGTTTCGGGAACGCGGAAACGGGCGAGCAAGAGGAAAATGCCGATAGGAATGAGGGCGAAAGAGATGTATTTAACGATGTTGTTAATGAGTTTGAAAAGTTTAGAGTCGGCAGTTTGGATGGTGCGGGCGTCGGATTCGAGTTTGTTGATGAAGTTGTCGGCACCAACAGAGGTGGCAGTGGCCTGACAAGTACCGGAAACGACGAAACTGCCGGAGATGAGGGTGTCGCCCTTGCCCTTTTGGACATTGTCTTGTTCGCCGGTGATGAAGGATTCGTTGACTTCGATGCTTCCCTGTTCGATTTTGGCGTCAACGAGGATTTGGTCGCCGAGTTTGAAGACGAGCAGGTCGCCGTCGACGATTTCGCTGGCGAGGATTTGGCGCGGTTTGCCGCCTCTGATGACGGTGGGATTTTGCTCGGCGGTGAGGCGCATTTTATCGACGGTTTTTTTGGCGCGGATGGAGTTGATGATGCTGATCAGGGTGTTCGCGATGGCGACGAGGATGAAAAGGAGGTTTTTGTAGGCGCCAACAGAGATGATCATCAGCGCGAGGATGAGATTGACGAGGTTGAAAATCGTCAAGGTGTTTTTTAAGACAATTTTGCCGATGGTGTTTTTAGCCTGTTTCGGGGCGTGGTTAACGCGGCCCGCGGCGATGCGGGTTTTGACTTGTTCCTCAGTTAGGCCGTTTAAACTCATAGAAAAATTATAGCATATTAGTGATGTTTTAAGCGGTGAAGGAGGGTGTGAAGCGTGTAGAACGGGAGATTGACAGGGAGTTCGTGAGCGCCGAGCAGTTCGGTGACGCGGCCGGTGGCTTCAGAGGTGAAGCCTTTTTTGAAGTCGTAAATGCCGTTGTCTTTAGAGTTCGGGTCGGGGAGGCCGTTGATGCCGTAAAAATTGTAGCGTTTGAATTTGTGCTCGGCGGCGTATTTAATCATGCACCATTGGATGAGGTATTGGGCGTTGTATTCGCGCATGTATTCTTCGTCGCTGCCGGAAAACAGATAAATAACTTCGTCGCCGTAGAGGATGAACATGGCGGCGGAGATAGGGATATTTCTCGAGAAACGCTCCCCCGCGCCCGTAGAAGCCGAAACAGCTCCTCTCGGGGCGCGTCCGGCCGGCCCGTCGCCACGGGCGGCCGGCGCTTTTCCTCGCGCTGCCGCGCTCCGGACCCCCTTCGAGAAGCCGTTTCCAGCTTCATGGTCGGCTGCATCCGAACACTTGCCATTTTCGGTCGCTTCTGGCACCTCGGCGACGAGGAACTTTACTTCCCCTTTGTCCGCGAATAAATCATACATTTGTTCGTAATATTTCAGAGATTTGTCGGTAAAATTTCGGCGCTCAGAGGTGGATTCGGTGATTTGCTTGAAAATTGGGAGTTCGGCACGGCTAAGTTCGCGAATCCGAACACCTTTTTTCTCGGCTTTGCGGACGTGGTTTCTAGTGTTGCGCTTCAAATCGGCAAAAATCTCATCAGAGGTGCGGTTTTTAAGTTCTAAAACGAAGGCGTATTTGGGCTCGTCAGAGGTTTTCAGGGGTTTAAAACCGAGATTTTGAAGGTTTTTGAGGGCTGTTTGGTGATTAAAGCCATTTTTCACCGGCTCGCCGGCGCGGTCGCGTTCGATCAGCTCGTAATAGGGTTCGATGTGGAAGACATAACCGTTGTGGGTTTTGATGTAGTGACGGAGATGGCGGGTGAAAAAGTTCAGGATTTTGGCGTCTTCGAAGTCAACCAGTGGGCCGCCGGGGGCGTAGAAGATCGATTTGCCGAGGAAGGCGGGTTTCGCGACGACAAGAGAAGCGGCGACGAGTTTTTCAGCGTTTTTGACGCCAAAATAATAAACCGTCCAGCCGTTTTGTTCGCGGAGGCGCGCGATTTCGGGGGTTTGGTAGAAAGATTTGTTCGGGTGGTGATCCGCGAAAGTGCGGAATTCTTCGGGTGTTAGTTCAGTAAATTTCATGTTATTTCCTTATTAGGCGGTTAAGTTTACGGAGGAGGGCGTAGAGATGGTATTTTGACGGGTTGAGCACAAGGTCGTAGGTGCCGGCGTAATCAACTTCGGTGCCGGCGAAGGTCTTTTTGAAACTAGTGAAGCCTTGCCAGGGGTGGTTTTTAGGCGCATTTTCGGGCGCGATGCCCCAGAAATCGAAAGATTTTTGACCTTTCTTAGCGGCGTCGAGGATGAGCTTGATCGTTAAAATGCCGGTGGCGTGGAGTTTTCTTCCCTGTTCGGATTGGGCGCCCTGGAGGTTATAGCGCGTGGTTTTATCATCGAAAACGAGGCCGGCGGCGATGACTTCGCCAGTGAGAGATGAAGCTGAAACGACCCCTCTCGGTGCGCGTCCGGCCAAGCTCCGACCTTCTTTGCCGTCCACGCTCGAGCACCGCTCGTTCTCGGAACGCTCCCTCGCGCCAGCTGAAGCTGAAACGACTTCTCTCGGGTCGCGTCCGGCCGGCCCATCGCCATGGGCGGCCGGCGCTAATCCTCGCGCTGCCGCGCTCCGGAATCCCCTCGAGAAGCCGTCTTCAGCCTCTCGCTTCACTAAATAAAGGGTTGCAAAGGGTTGCTCGAGTTCGGTTTTCAAATAGTTTTCGGAGAAGGTGTTGATTTTTTTCTTCTTTGCGAGGGCTTTTTGGAGGTCTAAGAGGTAGTGGATATCGTCGGGGTTGTGGCTGGTTTCGATTTTGAGACCGTTTTTTTCGGCATTTTTATAATAACGCAGAAGTCGCGAGGGGAGGCGGGATTTTAAGTCTCCTTCCTTCCCTGTTAAATTGAGTTTCCAAGTTTCTTTCGGGTTTAAATCGGTCGATTTTTTAGCGATACGCGGGAGATGGTCAAGAAAAAGCTTAGATTGGGGCTCGACGCGAATAAAAAAGGCGTTTTGGCGGGCAGCCAAGTTTTTTAGGCTTTTTAAAGAGTTCTCGAAGCCGGATTTTTGCTCAAAAACTGGTCCGTAAGGGAGATAAAGGTAATTCCCTATTGGGGTGCGTTTTAAAATCGCCAAATATTGGTAGCCACTTCCCTGCTCAAAAAAACTCACTTCATGCAAATCATCCTGAAGCTGTTTCCATTCCAAAGTCTGTGTAATTGGTGCTTTCATATTAAACCCATTATATCATACGGTCATGTGTATTTTTTTGACAACTTAAGCGTTTTATTTTTCGCTTATGCAAAATCTCCGGCTTAGATTTTAAGTCGGTTGCCAAATAATGTCCGCCCACCTGATTCCCAACTGATCCGGTCTCGGATGCTAGTTGTTGTTTTAATTTTAGCGCGAGCGGATTGGTTTGTCAAGTTGGTTGCTAGCCGTCGTGGATGCTAGCATAACGGGGAATAAGCCTTTAAATTCGCTTGTGGTTTGGTGGAAAAACATGAGAATTTTAGGTGGAAAATTTTTTCGGCTCCAGTGTGCTACAATTAAAGTATGGCTTTTATACGAAAATTCAAGACGACTTCGGGCGCGACTGGGGTGCAGGTGGTGTACAAAGAGGGAGAACGAGTGGTAAAGACGGTGCATGTCGGGTCGGCGTCGACGGAGGAAAAGTTACTAAAATTACTGCGGAAAGCGCAGGGAATTATCGACGGAGACAAAACGCCGCTGTTTGATCTTGATAAGTTCAACAAAAAATAGCCTTGGGGGGCTATTTTCGCTAAAGATAGATTTATAGCGGGGAATTAAAGTTCTTTTGCAACTCGGCACTGGGCGGCGAGTGCGTGGTCGAGAGTCCAGAGAGGAACTTATTGTTCAAGTTTTATAAGGTCAGGGGATAAAACAAAAAATAGTTGAGAGATAAAAAAGCCCGCCTCGAGGCGGGCTTTGGTCTACCAATTATTGTTCATCTTGAAATTACTCCGGAAGTTTTTCCCAATGCTCTGCGCAACTTCGAATTAAATTGACTAGAGAATCCTCAGATTCGAACTGTTGTTCATATTCCTTTTCGTCTGGAAGAGGAATGCGAGCGTTAGCACGAGAGCATGGTCGAAGCTTTTCGATTGGCTCCCCATGAGAAAAACGCATCTTTGATACGGCGTCAAGCTCCAAAAGTAGGTCTTTAGGAAGTTGTTCCTCGGTCGGATTGTCTAGCCCAAATTCCTCACCGTTATAGAGACAGACACCAGATGGGTTGTTTTCGAACAACCAACGGATGCTTTGCTGGGGTGATATCCCTCGAGAAGGGAAGCGACGAGAATCGTGAGATTCAAAATCAAGCATAAGGCCCGGAATTTTGCTTTGACGTTTAATCAATTGAGTGAACCTACGTCGTGTCTCTACAGAAGAAGCATTTTCCAAAGTTATCTCATCTTTCAATAACACGTTTAAGACAAAATTCACAGGCGTTTCTGCAAGATAGCGTTTTACTAAATCACCCATGGTCGGGTCAAAAAGTTCAACCATGAGGAAAAGATCTCTCGAGCTGCCTCCGAAAAGCGCATTCAAAACTCGAATTGAGAGATCGCCGTCAAGCATTTCGTTGAAATCCCATTCTTCAAAGTCAAAATCTTTGTTGATAGATTGAGGCACATCAATGCGAAACCCATCAACACCACAATCTAAAGTCCAAAAATCAATAACTTTTTGGAAGAATCCAACAATTTTTTCGTTGATGTCTCCCTTTGCTCCATTTGGAAACCAACACAAATCTCTTTGCCCAGCAGTAAATAAGCTGAGTGAATATTCGCCAGTTTCTTCGTCATGATGCCATGCGGAACCACCATCAAAACAATTTTTTTGACCTGGATGGTCTTCTTTCGAAAGACAGAAAAAATCTTTCCTTGTCTCTGGATTGGTGAATAGTTCGTGCTTGACACTCATATGATTAGGAACGAGATCAATAACGACTTTAAGGCCGAGACGATGTGCTTCAACGACAAACTCGTTAAACTCTTCCATCGTGCCAAAACGCGGATTAATGTTAAAGTGATCCGAGATGTCATAACCGTGATCTTCCCATGGAGAAACGAATATTGGACCAATCCACACGTGTGTCGCACAAATTTTTGATACGTATTTTAATCGTTTTCTGGCGACGACAAGTGGTGAACCTTCCTTTTCAAAACCAAGATAACAAAACAAATATATCTGATAGACAAGTGTTTTAGCCATAAAGATCACCTCTTTCTTTTACTCGAATGACTAATGGATAATTATAAACTGCTAGGTGCCTTTATTATATCACGAAAAAATTGAAAAGTCAAGGTTACGGTTAAATAACAGAGGTGGTTAAATGAGGTTTAGTTGTTCTTTTAGGCGCGCAATCAGCGTTTCTTTTTCCTTGATCTGGTCGCGAGTTTCTTTGACAAGAACAGGCGGAGCTTTTTCGACATAATTCGGGTTCATCATCCGAAGATTCAGGGCATCAAGCTCGCGCCCAACAGAGAGGATTTTCTCGGTTAAGGTGTTTTTGTAATCGCTGACGACTTTTTCGGGGACGTCGAGATAAAGTTCGTGGTTCGCGAGTGCAAGTCTCAGCCCTCGCGGAGCGCCACCGAGGGAATTGATGGTCGGGACCTTAGTTAAAGTCTTAATCAAGAACTCATTATCGCGGACTAAACTGTCGTTATCGTATAACAGCGCATATTTTTTCGCGTTATTGGTGCCTGGGAGGCTCTGTAAGGTCGTTCTGGTCTCATTCACGATAGTTCTTATGTTTTCAAATTCCTCGGCTGAAATCGGGTCGTATTCAAGTTTTTCGGGCCATTTTTCGGTAGCGATGAAGCCGTCGGTCCAGCTCAAATTCTGCCAAATCGCTTCAGTGACGAAAGGCGCAAAGGGGTGGAGCGCGATCAAGAGGGTTTCGAGGGTGCGTTTTAACAGGGGTACGTTTTGGTAAAGTTTTTGACTTTCCAAGAACCAGTCGGCGTATTTGTCCCAGATGGTCTGATAGAGAACCTCGATGGCTTCGGCGAAGCGGTAGTTTTTCATACAAGAGTCGAGGGTTTCGAGACAGTCGTCAATTTCGCGACAGATCCAGTCTTCGCCCATGTTGTCGGTAGAATAAGCCAAAATAGATTCTGAAAGTCTATTTTTCAACGTGCTCGACCCGCGATCGTTATTTTTACAACGGTTCGTCCTTCGATTCGCGGACGACGTAACCTCCGACTCATCTCGGGAACCGTTGTCAAAATAACTGTCGGGGTCTTCGCCATGTTTCAAAATGAAACTTTCAGAATCTTTACCCTCATCGACGATGTTTTGGACGAGACGGGAGATGTTCCAAAGTTTGTTGCAGAAGTTGCGGGAGGCGGTGACGGAGGTTTCGGAAAAGGCTTGGTTTAAGCCGGCGGAGCGACCCCTTAGAATGCCGAGACGGAAGGCGTCGGAGCCGTATCTCGCGACGAGGTCCATGGGATTAATGACATTGCCTTTGGATTTGCTCATTTTTTTGCCGTGGGCGTCGAGAACGAGGCCGTGGAGATAGACCTCTTTAAACGGAACTTCGCCGGTGACGTAGAGGCCCATCATAATCATGCGCGCAACCCAAGCAAAGAGAATGTCGGCGCCGGTTTCCATCACATTCAAGGGGTAATAGGGGTTGAAATTTTCCTCGGTCCAGTTCGTACAGACGATCGGCCAGTGGCTGCTCGAGAACCAAGTATCGAAAGTGTCCTCATCGCGGACGTATTTGACGCCGGCTTTTTCGATTTCTTTCAAATTCGTGCGGCGGTCGAAAATCCAGTCCGGCTCGTCGGTCGCTTCGAGAGTGACTTTTTTGAACATCGGAATGGCGATACCCCAAGGGATTTGGCGAGAAATGTTCCAATCTTTCAAGTTTTTGAAGTAATTGATTAGAACTTTTTGCTTGTTTTCGGGGTAGAACTTGATTTCGTTGTTTTCGAGGTGTTCAATCGCGATTTTGGCGAGCTTTTCGACATCAACAAACCACTGTTCTTTGAGCATCGGCTCAATAGTGGCGCCACATTTGTAGCAGTGCGCGACGGAGTGCTCGATTTTTTTTTCACCCCTTAAAAAGCCGCCAGCTTTTAGGTCTTTTAAGACTTGTTTTCTACATTCTTCGGTGGTGAGACCGTTGTATTTTTCGGGGACGTTAATCATGGTGCCGTTTTCGGCAATAACTTGGATGCGCTTAAGATTGTGTCGTTCGCCGACTTCGAAGTCGTCGAAATCGTGCGCTGGGGTGATTTTAACGGCGCCAGTGCCGTATTCGGGGTCGGCGTGTTCGTCGGCGATAATCGGGATTTCGCGGTCGGTCAGGGGTAATTTCACTGTTTTGCCGATTAGGTCTTTATAGCGTTCGTCGCTGGGGTTAACCGCAATGGCGGTGTCGCCGAATAGAGTCTCGGGGCGAGTCGTAGAAACGATGATTTTATCATCGTACGCGATGTCCCAGAGAGTGCCTTTTTCGTCTTTATATTCAACTTCGATGTCGGCGAAGGCGGTTTGGTGTTTAGGGCAGAAGTTGACGAGTTTTTCGCCCCGGTAAACCAGGCCGTCGTTCCACATTTTCTCAAAAGTAGTATAGACGCGGTCGATGACGTTTTCGTCAAGGGTGAAAGTTAAGCTGTCCCAAGCGCAAGAAGTGCCGAGGGCGCGGAGTTGGAGTTCCATATTGCCACGCTGGGCGGCGACAAAGTCCCAAACCCGAGCGAAAAGTTCGTCGCGGGAGTATTCGAAGCGGGTGTAGCCGTGTTTTTCGAGTTCGCGCTCGTAAACGACCCAAGTTTCAAAGCCGGCGTGATCGGCACCCGGAACATACCAAGCGGACAAGCCTTTTAAGCGGTAATAACGGGTTAAAGAGTCCTCGAGCGCGATGGTGAGGCCGTGGCCGATATGAAGATTACCGTTGGCGTTCGGAGGCGGCATAACGATAGAAAAAGTGTGTTGCTTGTCATTTTCGCGGTCGTCGGTGCCATTGTCGTCGTCATCAACAGGAAAAGTCGGGACTTTCGGGTTAAACACGCCGCTGGCCTCCCAAGCGGCGTAAATATCGCTTTCATACTCCCCCGGTTCATAACTACTCGAGAATTTCATAGTTTTATTTTAACATAAATGAGGGAAATAGGGAAGATTGCTATCTAAACTTCGAGTTTGAGGGTTTGCTGGATTTGTTTGAACTCATCTTCGGTCAGTTCGAGATGGCGGCCGTGATACCAAGTTTCGTCGAGCGGTTCGAGATGAACGTGGGCGTGCGGGACGTCGGTGCCGACGACTTTCCAGAGGATGCGGGTGCCGAGGACTTGTTCCATGTGCTGCGAAAGTTTTTTCACGGTTTTCATCAGAGCATCGTAATCCTCATCTGTTAGATCGTAGATTTTGTCGACTTCGGTTTTGGGGACGACGAGGGTGTGGCCTTTGGTTTCGGGGTTGATGTCGAGAAAGGCGAAAGTTTTGTCGTCCTCGTAGATTTTATAAGAGGGGATTTCGCCGTTGATAATTTTGGTGAAAATGCTACTCATTTTTAGTTCTCCTTATGGTTAAATAATAAATTAGCGCGAAAATGGCGGCAAAAATCAGGGCGCCGAGAACATCGGAAAGCCAATGTTTGTTCGCGGCGACGCGGCCGACTGAGACGAGAATGGCAAGTATGATCATCAGAATGTCAAGCACGGCACAGGTGGTTTTGGACTTAATATAACGGGGAAGAATGATGGCGATAAGGGCGAAAATCGTGGCGACGACCATGACATGGGTCGAGGGGAAGCTTGGTTCGCCGGAACCGTCAGGACGGGTGTTTAAGATGAGGAATTTGTCGAAAATGAAGTAAGTTATAACCATAAGCGCTAGAGGAATAAGCATAAGTAGAAGCGGGCGGTCGACTTTTTTCAGGGATCCGCGTTTTAGCCATTGGTAGAGCGCGAGCACGGCGAAGATTGCGAGAGCCGCGAGCGAGGCGACGAGGATAATATTCGTGGCGAGATCCCATTGCATAATTTTATTATAGCATAATTTTTGCCACATCTTGGAAAAATATGGTATAATAAAGATGTCGCCTTCGGGTGATGCTCATTTAATTTCTAGGTGGATGTGAGATTTTTCGAAACATCCACATGTGTGCCCGTAGCTCAGCTGGATAGAGCGTTTGCTTGCGGAGCAAAAGGTCGTAGGTTCGAATCCTGTCGGGCATACCATTGATAACAATAGAAGTTCTTGCGCGGGGTGATAGTCCCTTACCGCAGGGGCTTTTTTGTGTTTTTTGGGCTTTTTCGAGTGACCATTGACATTTTGCGCATAATGTGATACAATAAAAACAGTAGTCTGTTTATTTCTACTAATTCTACCAAGGAGGGGAAACTATGTACATTATCTCTGTAAACAACCTCGACAAGGCTGGGCGCGTGAACGTAAATGGGCTCTTTGGGGCCGAAAAAGTGGAAAACGTAGTCCTGGCTGTCGACGTCGAGACCGAACAAATTGAGGTCATTCCGGTCTCAGCTGATGAAAAACCTGTTTTTGGGGTGATTCAGAAGATTGACGAGAAAAATCGGCTGGTGTTGCCGCTGTGGATCCGTAATGAGCTCCAAGGTTGCAAAAAAATTTGTTTGGTCGCCGAAGATGATAGGCGATTTTTGTCGCCAAAGACAGGGTCTATCATCCCTTGGGGCGAATAACCGTCCTCGCGCCGAATGATTTCGGCGCTTTTTTCTGGAGTTTAGAATTTAGAGCTGGCTTAGGCGAGCTAGTTGAAAATATGTGGGTTTTATGATAAGATAGAAAGTGGAAGCGTGGCCGAGTGGTTGAAGGCGCACGACTCGAAATCGTGTGGGCCCTTGCGGGTCTCGGAGGTTCGAATCCTCTCGCTTCCGCCATTGATTCAAGAAAGCGTTTCTTTCGGATTCGTTCTTTGAATCGAATCCTCTCGCTTCCGCCATTTTGGTAAACGTCCCCTTAGGTGGGGGATTTTTTGTGTTATAATAAGATAAACGGAGGTCAGCGGTATGGATGAAGAGGAAAAACGGATTGAGATTTATGAGGGGCTGAAAGGGGAGGTGGTTTTTGACGTAGATGTGGACGGGGAGACTTTGTGGGCGACGCAGGCGCAGATGGCGCAGGTGTTCGGGGTGGATAGGACCGTTATCGGGAGACATATTCGAAATATTTACAGAGAGGGGGAACTAGTTGAAAATCCAACTGGTGCAAAAAATGCACGAGTTCAAAATCAGACTTGTAAAGAAGTTTCGCAGGTTCAAATTGAGGGTGGGCGGAAAATAACGCGGAAAGTGAAAGTTTATAATCTCGATATGATTATTTCGGTTGGGTATCGGGTGAGTTCGAAAAAGGCGACGCAGTTTCGGATTTGGGCGACTTCGGTGTTGAAGCAGTATGCGACTAATGGCATTGCGGTGAATGCGCGGCGGCTCGAGAGTTTGCAGGCGAAAAAAGACACAAAAAGATTACATGAGGTCGAGGAGATGATGAATTTGGTGCGGCGGCTGACGACAACGAAAATGTTGGATGCGAGCGAGGCGAACGGAGTGCTTGAGGTGATTTCGAAATACGCCGGAAGTTTTAAAACTTTGCAGGAATATGATGATGGGCATATTGACCTGAGGTTTTTAAATAAAAAACAGGGGCAGAAAGAGCTGACGGTCGAGATGTGCGAGCGGGCGGTGGCGCAGCTAAAACAAAATGTGGCGGGGAATGAGCTGTTTGGTAAAAAACGGGGTGAGATGTTTGAGGGGAGCCTGACGGCGATTTTTCAGAGTTTTGACGGGCGGGAATTATATCCAAGCGTACCGGAGAAAGCAGCGAATTTATTATATTTTGTGATTAAAGACCATCCGTTTTATGATGGAAATAAGCGGATTGGGGCGCTGTTGTTTGTGCTGTTTTTAACTTTGAATGACTGCCATCTGACCGAAAAAGGCGAAACGAAAATTTCCGACCGAGCGCTGACGGCGATTGCGCTTTTAATTGCCGAGAGTGAGCCGAAAGAAAAACAACTGATTGTGAGTTTGGTTTGTAAGTTGCTAGAGTAGGTGGTATAATAAAGACATGATGGCGAAACGGGAAAAATCTAACCAAGAAAAAACTAAAAACGGTGGGTTTAAAGCTGGGTCGCAAAAGTTGAAGGCGAAGATTTTGAAGTCTTACTACGGCAACCCGATGAAAGATATGAAATTAATTGCGATTACGGGGACGACCGGGAAAACGACGGTGGCGCATTATGTACATGGGATTTTAAAAGCGGCGGGGGAGCAAGTGGCGGTACTGGCGAGCGACCAACCGTTTAAGATTGGGATGTTGCATAAATTTTTGTCGGACGCGTGGAAAGCGGGGGCGAACTATGTAGTGATAACAGTGCCGGCGGAGGGGCTACGCGATAATGTGTTTTATGGACTGCCGGTAACGGTGGCGGCAATGACAAATTTCGTGACGGCGGGGCTGAACGATATATCACCAGACGAATATTTGACGGACGAGAAAACTTTGTTTGATATGAAACCAGAGATTGTAGTATTAAATCATGATGATTTAAATTATGACACTTTTGCGGAATTCAAGGGAACAAGCGAGACATTAACGTTCGGGCAGAGCTCGGCGGATGTGAAGATTTTAAATTCGAAGTTATATAGCAAGGGGACGGAGGCGACGGTGTCCATTGCGTCGGAGATTATGACGCTCGCGACGTTTGTACCTGGGGAGACGGCGGTGTCGTATATGGCTTGCGCGGCGGCAATTGCGCACGGGTTAAAAATCTCGAACGAGAAGATTGCGGACGGGATTGCGGATTACGAGCCGGCGTAGGATAGGTTTTTGGGGTTTGAATTTGGTGTAGAGTTTAGGTTGGCTAGGTAGAAAAAGATTTTTGGGCACGTGCCTAATTTCTGAATTTTGCTTTCAAGAGTTCACGAGCGACTTTAATATCTTCAAAAGCGTGCGGGCCGTCGGCGCGGAGAATGGTTTTTTCGTGGCCTTTGCCGAGAATTAAAACGAGGTCGCCTTTTTTAGCGGTGTCTAGAGCCAGAGCAATAGCTTTCTTACGATTTAGTTCTTTAAATAAATCTTTGCCGAGGGTTTTACCTTCTTTTTTAGCGCCTTCGATAAAGGCCGCGGCGATAGCTTCGGGGTCTTCGTCTCGAGAATCGTCTTCGGTGATAATGACGATATCGGAATATTTGGCGAGAATGCGACCGCGAATGGGGCGGGTCGAGGGATCGCGACGGCCGGCGCCACCATGAACGGAGATAATCCGACCCTTGTGATTTTTGACGCTTTCAAAAACTTTTTCAAGGGCGTCGGGGGCGTGAGCATAATCGACAATGACGGCAAAAGGCTGGCCTTCGTCGATAATGTTCATCCGGCCTTCGACACTGTCCAAGGATTTTAAGCCTTGGGCAATCTCGGTCGGGGTGAGCCCGACTTTTTCGCCCACTACGGCCGCGGCAAGGGAATTATAAACATTGAACTCGCCAGGAATTTTGGTTTCAATATTCATGCCATGGTATAAATATTTGACGCCCGAGACCTGTAATTCAATATTTTCGGGGCGATTTTGACCATTTTTTATACCATAGGACGAATAATTAGACGTAAGGGTTTTATAAAATTTAAAGGCTGGGTCATCGGCGTTTAGAACACTAAACCTAGCTTTTTTAAATAATTTACCTTTGGCGGCGCGGTAGCGAGCGAAAGTTTTGTGGTAGTCGAGATGCTCGTGGGTAAGATTAGTGAAGACGGCGATTTCGACCGGAACGCCGAGAATGCGGAACTCGGCGAGGGCATGAGAGGTAACTTCAAGAACTAAAAACTCGGCGCCACTATTTTTGATTTCGGAAATACGTTGGTTTAGAGTGAAAACGTCGGGAGTGGTCATATGGGCGGAAGTATAATGCAAGATTTTAGGGTTGAGACTAGTGTCGGAAGTGTCGGTTTTAGGATTTTCGCCGACGCCACCCCAAGCGACAGTGGTAATCAGCCCGGCTTTATGACCGGCGGAATTCAACATTTTCCAGAGCATGAAACAAGTAGTGGTCTTGCCGTTAGTGCCGGTGATAGCAATAACGCGGAGATGTTTTGCGGGGAAATGATATTTAGTACCAGCGACAACGGATTTTAAAAAATGATAAGGCAAGACTGCCTCGTTGTAGAAGGGAAGTTTTTCAAGTAATTGTTTCATGAGACTATTATATCACTAGCGGTAGTGTTTGAGGGAGTCGATTGGGTTTTTTGCGGCGGCTTTAAGGGCGGGATAGATACCAAAAATAATACCAATGGCAAAAGTAGTGAGGAGAGTGATGAGAATAATTTCCCAGCTGATAAAAGGGGCAAAAGGCGTGATAGAGGAGATGAGAAAGGCTAAAAAGTAGGCCAGCAAAAATCCAAGCACACCACCGGAAAAAGAAAGTAGGAGTGCCTCCAACAGAAATTGCACGAGGATGTTTTGACTTGAGGCGCCGACGGCTTTGCGCACGCCGATTTCGTGAGTACGTTCAGAGACGGAAACGAGCATAATATTCATAATACCGATACCCCCGACCAGAAGCGAAATACTGCCGATAAGAGTTAATATACCAGATATGATATAAAATAGTGTGCTGGAAGGATGTGTAATGTCGTCGCCGTAGGCAACGGAAAAGTTTTGGTCGCCGGATTTTGCGGCGGAGAGAGCGGACTTAATTTCGGCGGAAACTTCGGGCAGAACATCAATGTTCGCGGCTTTGATGTTAATTTGTTGGACTTGCACTCCGCCGGTGAGGCTAGCGAGGGTGCTAGCGTCCATGATAACGGCATTATCTAGGTCGATATTGTTAAAATTAATAGATTGATTAACTTCGTCAAGCACGCCTGAGACGATAAATTTTTCGCCGAGAATCTCGACATTTTGACCGACGGTACTACTAATGGTGTTAAAAAGACTGAGCGATAGCGTGCGGCCGAGAATGACAGAACGAGTGATAGCTAAGCTTGATTTTTCAGCGATTTCGGTTGTGGATTTTTCGGCGGTGGTTTGGTCGGACAAAAAGGAACCAAAACGTAGAGTCAGAGGTTCAATATTGATAAAATCAGCGTTGGTGCCGAGAATAGGAACGGAAGCGAAGGTGTTTTTGTCAGAAGAGACGGTGTTGGTTGAGACGGCAATAGGGGCGATAGCGGTGATGTTATTGATGCTAGAGATAGTTTTAACATCATTTAAATTAAGGCTGGAATTTTGAAAAGCATTGGCCGAAGTGAATTCTTCAACAATATTTGTAATAGCACTTTTTTCGGAAGTTGGACGAACGACAATAAGTTCGTCGCCGAGGGCAGAAGTTTCAGTTTTGATGAGATTGGAGATACTACCCATGAGTGAAAAAATAAGAATAATGCTGGCCGTTCCAATAGCGATACCGAGGCAGGTTAAAAATGAGCGGGTACGGTTAGCTTTTAAGGCCGTGCGCGCGAGTTTGTAGTGAGTGCGAAGAAGTAGGGCCATTATTTTTTTCTCCTTTGGGATTTGGATTTTTTGGATTTTTTGCGTTTAGACTTTTTGGGGGCTGGGGTTTCTAGGAAAGCAAAATCGGATTTTTTACGGCGTTTGACTTTGATTTCGATTGGTTGAGGGAGATTTTGGTCGGCAACGGTTTTGACGTCGGTGTCAATATGACCGTCGAGCATATGAATGACGCGAGTAGCGTAAGAAGTGAGCGTCGGGTTATGGGTTACCATAATAATCGTGTTGCCTTCGTCGTGAATGGTTTTTAACTCTTCCATAACTAGGCGCGAAGAACGGGAATCGAGGCTACCGGTCGGCTCGTCAGCAAGAATAATTTCGGGGCGATTAACGATAGCGCGAGCGGTGGCAACGCGTTGTTTTTGGCCGCCGGAAAGTTGGTACGGAAAAAAATATTCGCGCTCGTGGAGATTAAACCGGCTAAGAATGTCCGAGGCTTGTTTTAAACAAGCGGTGCGGCAGCGACCGGTGTAAACTAGTGGCAGGGCGACATTATCGATAACGGTGAGATTTTCGATAAGATTAAAGTCCTGAAAAATAAAGCCGATTTTTTCGGCACGAAGTTTGGCTTGGCGCAGGGGAGAAATTCTGGCGACGTTTTCGCCATCTAAAAAATATTCCCCCCGAGTGGCATGGTCTAGAAGCCCAATAACGTCGAGCAGAGTGGATTTACCACAGCCGGACGGCCCCATAATCATGATAAATTCGCCGCGTTTAATGGTTAGGTCAAAATCTTTGAGCGCAAAAGTTTCGGCATCACCGAAGCCATACCGTTTAGAAATTCCTTTTAATTCAATCAATGTGTTTTCGCTCATAAAATTGCCCTGGCGGAAAGGACAGGATTAGTCATCCTAGGCCTTTCCTTCAAATTAGCCCCAGAAGAGCAAGCTCTTCTGAGTCTAATTTGGCGGAAAGGACAGGATTCGAACCTGCGAATGGGTTGCCCCATTACACGCTTTCCAAGCGTGCGCCTTCAACCACTCGGCCACCTTTCCAATAGTTTAAGTTTAGCACGAACTAAAGAGAAATTAAAGGGGATTTTAATGATAAAACGATAAGATTTTCAATATGCGGAGTGCGGGGAAAGAAATTAAAGGTTTTAATCGTTTCGATTTGATATTGCTCAAGCAAAAGTTTCACGTCGCGAGCCTGAGTGGCGGGATTACAAGATAAATAAATTATTTTGATAGGTTTAATATCTAGAAGTTTTTGAATAAGTTTAATATCACAGCCGGCGCGAGGCGGATCCAAAATTACGGTTTGGTTTTCGCGAATATGGCTCAAGGTTTCCTCCGACTTAGATAAAACTGAAAAAACGTTTTTGAGACCGCAGGCATTATTAATCAGCTCATTAAAGGCCGACTGGTCGACCTCAATAAGCGTAAGCTGTTTATCGTGGGCCACGGAAAGTCCAATAGTACCCACGCCGGCATATAAGTCCAAAACATTGTCGGAAGTGATATGTTTTTTAATTTCCGCAAGTGCCAGTTCATAGACGGGAAGGTTAATTTGAAAAAAACCATTCGGGGAATAGGAATAAGTCTGTCCTAAAATCACGTCGGTTAAAGGTTCAAACGTGGGGTGTGGTTTTTTCTTTTCAAAAAGTCCGCCCGAAACTTCGCCGGCTTGATTGCAACGAAGTAAAAGAGATTGATATTTGCGAGCTTCGTCGCCGTTTTGATTTAGTTCGTCGACAATTTCGGTGGCGCGCTGAAAAATTTCGTGGCGTTCGATAGAAGAGCTCGTGATAGGAAATTTTTGATGAGAACCGCGCTCATGAAAGGCAAGTTGGATAGTTTCGAGCGCGTGGTTATAATAGAGAGAATATTCCATTTTGTTGCGATAAAAATAATCGCGATAGTCGGTAATAATTTCGGGGGTGTTAATTTTGATTTCATGCTCGCGGAAGAGTTCAACTATGAGCTGTTGTTTTTGTTCGAGTTCATAATTAAAATCTAAAATTTGCCACGGAGAAGTCGCAAGAAAGCAAGCGTCTTTAGGATCGACGCGATAAGGAGAATAATTATCAATTTCGGTGGCGATAGCTTCGGAATAGTGGGATTTTTGTTTAGTGATTTGATAATTTAGAACATTTTCGCCCGGCAAAGCATTCCAAAAGAAAACTTTACGCCCGTCTTCGGCGGTACCGAGGCTCATACCCCCTGGAATAAGTTTTTCAATAGTAATCACTCTTTGATTATACCATAGAATATGTTATAATTTAACTATTATGAAGGCCGAAAAAATCTTGCAGGCGAGTGAAAGCTCGGCGCTGGAAAACACTCAAATTATTTCGCATGTAACTGGCAAAAAACAGAAGGCTAAATTAAAAAATAAGGCGAAATCTTCTGGGGCGGTGGGGTTTTTGACGCTGGCGCTAGTCGTGGTGGCGGTGTTTTTTAGCTCGGGGAATATGATCCCATCGGCGATTTCAGAGAGATTGATTGAAGAAACGGATGTACAATATGCGGACGCGGTGGAAAGTAAAAAGTTAGTGTTCCAGCAGGCGATGCAAAACGGCGAGTTGCCGGAAAATACGGTGGCGATGTTAAAACAAAATGGTTATGAAACGGAAAAAACCGAAGACGGGAGCATTGTGCTAGTGGGAAATAATAAAACGATTACGGCGAACAATTTTATTACAGAAGTGAGTACAGATGCTAATCTGTATAACGCATTTAATCGGGCGACTTATTCGCGGGCGGCGTACTATTATGACGATTCGGCAAAAAAAGTGTTCAAAAAAATTGGCACGACACGGAATAATTATACGGATGATGTGGAGTTTGATGAGACGATGGAATCTTTGGTAGGGAGCGGAAGTAGTATTAGTGTAAATAATGTAGGGACAGAAAAAGACGAAGAGGATAATATTCAATATGTTGATGCGGGGCAAACGAGCAAGTCCGGCACAAGCGCGAGTGAGTTTATTAGTGGGGTGAGTGCAGTAAATAAGGCGGGGTCAGCAACGGAGGCGACTTTAAACTCGGCGGATACGTTAAAGGTGGCGGATACGATTTCAAAAGAGCAACGGTCGTCGCTATTTTTCTTAACCTTTATGGAAAATATTAGTAAGATGAAGGCCGGCGAGGGGAACGAATCGAGAATAAACGAAGCAATGAATTATTTGTATGAGGAGAGCGAGTCGGAAGTAGTGGATGTAAAAACTGGTGAAACGATTAAAATTAAGGGGACGGCGCTAGAATCGCCAAGTTTGTATTCAATTTTGGCTGGCGGGGAAGTGGATACCGATATTACTCAAAATTATTCGTCGGAACGGATCTTGAAAACGGTGGAAAATAAGTTGGGAACTTCCGGGGCGAGCAGTTCAATCACGGGGACGGTGGCGTCGACGAGCACAGGAGTGAAGGGCTCGATTGGGCGATTTTTAAATTTGAACACGGCAGGGTCGTCGACAGAAGTATTAAATTCAGTGAATAAAACCGTGGATAGTTCGCTAGTAAATAATTCTTATAGCACGATTTCGGGAGTGAGCGCAGGCGAATTTTTGGTGGAGGGAGCAGTAAATGTAGGCAAAAAATTAGCAAAGGCGAGCGGAGCGACGGCGGGGGACGCGGCGGCGGTGGCGAGTTATGCGAGATTAACTTCGACGGTACTGGCGATGGACGCGGAGACCGACCGAATGGTACGCAGTCCGTTTGATATTACTTCAAAAAATACGTTTCTAGGTTCGATTGTTTATAAAATGGCGGTGGCGAGTATGGGGATGAAAAATTCGCTATTAAAAAACGCGACGGTGATGTCTAGTCTAACAACTTCAGCAATAATGAGTTTATTGCCGACAACTTTTGCGGACGAAACAGAAGGATTTTTGACAGAATTTGGTGATTGCGAGACTTATCAAACAACACTCGGCGCGGTAGGGACGACGCATTGTTCGGAAATTGCGACGTTCGATACTTCGACGCTGAACGATACGTTTAACGACGCGGGATTCATTGATTTTGTAAATAAAAATACTACTTTGTCGTCATCAGGAACGAGGACGGTGAATTCGGATTCGGTATTAGCGGAGTTTATTCTATATAATAATGAGCGGACGACGCCGATTGGAATAACTGATGGCGGGATTTTGAGCTCGCTCGAGAGTGGTTCGTCGTCAGTGGGATTTTTGTCGGATTTTGTAGGGATGATAAAAAGTTTTCTTGGGGCGAACGAAACTGAAAAACGGATTGCTTCGGGGGCGGAATATGTAAATTCGAGTAATAATGCGAGTTGGTCAAAATATAAATATGCCCAGAGATATGTGTCGCTAGCCCGGGCAACGGAGTCGCTTAGGCAATACGCAGATACGAAAACGGCGTATAATAATATTTTCGGATTTGAAGGGGCGGAAAATCCGGTAGTGGCGTTTATTGAGAGTTATAATCAAACCGCTCAACGCTAGTAATGATAACTTGGTGGTGTTTAAAATTTTGGACGAGACACTCACGACGAGTTTCGTCGAGTTCGGAAAAGACGTCGTCGAGTAAAATTAGAGGCTTTCGACTTAACATTTCTTCGATCAGCCTCGCCTCAATAAATTTGAGAGCTAAAATAATTGAACGAGTTTCGCCACGCGAGGCGGAGCCGTCGGCGGGCTTATGATTAAATTCAAACAAATATTCATCACGATGAATACCAAAAGAAGTATGCCCAAGATACAAATCTTTTTGAAAATTTTGTTCAAGTTGGTTAAAATATTTATTTTCGGTTAGTTTTTTTGCTTCGCTCTGATAAATAATTGCAACTTCGTCGTCATTTTTTGCAATAGAATAGTAAGTTTCAGAGAAAAGGGAATTGATTTTGTTAATGTACTCGGCGCGGAGACTGGAGAGTTTAGAACCAAACCGAGATAAAAGTATATTCCAAGAAAAGAGTTCGGCGGGAGTAATATGTTCTTTTTTTAAAGTTTCGTTTCTCTGTTTTAAAGTTTTTTTGTATTTAGATAAGCTCTCGGCATAGGTTTCGTCGAGATCGGAAAACAGATTATCAAAATAATCACGCCGGCGACTAGGCGAATGACTAATTAAATTTAAATCAGAGGGGAGGAACAAAATAACGGGGTATTTTTGTTTTTTAGGTAGGCGTTTAGTTTTTTTATCAGCAATGTGAAAAAATTTATCCGCGCCGTCAAAAGTTGCAATAACTCGGTCGCCGTTAAAATAATTTAGCTCAATCCGATAAAAAGCCTTGCCGCGTTTCAAAATTTCAGCGTCGGTAGCACGAAAACTTTTGCCGCGAGTTAAGATATAGATTGCTTCAAGCACCGAGGTTTTACCGCAACCATTCTCGCCGAGAATGAGCGAAGTTTCGTCTTTACATTCCAAAAAATAACTAGAATGATTGCGAAAATTGGTAAGCTGAATATTTTTAATAATCATTTAATATTGATTTGCATTATGAGATGAACGTATTTGTTATCTTTTTTGTTCCTAAGTATTACAGGGAGGTCTCGATTAGTGAATTCAAAGATAATTTCACTGGTATCAAAAGAGTTAAGTGCATCCAAAAAGAAACGGGAATTAACACCGACTTTTTGATCCTCATTAACTTCGACTTCGATATTGGAGTTATTTTCGCCAAATTCGTTAGCAACGGAATGAACGGAGAAAGTGTCAGGCGAGACGGTTTCGCAAACAATAGTACCGTTGGAAGAGCGAGCAAAGAGAGCGGCGAGCTTGGCGACACGGATGATTTCGTCGCGCTTAATATTTAAGTGAATTTTGGAATCTTTAGGGATGAGTTTTTGATATTCGGGGTAGCTCGCGTCAATGAGTTTAGAAATAATTTCGATTTCACCAAGGCGGAAACGGACAAGGTCTTCGTTAAAAGTGATTTCAACAACTTCAATATCATCTGGGATTGAGCGCAAGACTTCTTGGAGCGAGTTCGATGGAACGATGGCCTTGATTTCGCTTTCGACTTTATCGATAAGTTGGCGAGTAGCGAGACGATAACCATCAGTAGCAGCGATAACGAGTTTGTCGCCGTCGGTGTTAAAAAAGACACCGGTCAGAGCAGGGCGAGTTAGGTCGTTAGAGCTTGCAATTATGACTTGCCCAATACCGGTTTTAAATTCATCAACGCCGAGTTGGTAAGTGACAGCTTTGGTTTCGTCGATTTCGGGAAGCTCCGGAAAATCGTCGGCGATAGTACCATTAATGGTGGAAGAATATTTGCCGGCAGAAATGGTAACTTTGGTATCTTTACTAGAAAGTTCGACTTGTTCGCCACGAGGGAGGTTAGAAATGAATTCGGCTAAGAGTTTGGCGGGGACGGTAACGACTCCGTCTTCGGAATTTGAGACTGGTAGGAAATCAATTACTGCCATGTCTAGGTTGGTGGTGATTAATGAAACTTTACCTTGATCCACTCGGATTAAAACGTTATTTAAAATAGGTAGGGAGGTTTTACCGATTGCTACTCGACTAACATTATTTAATGCTTTAGCAAGTTTTTCTTGGCTTACTTGGATTTTCATTTAGTTCCTTTCTATTAAATTAATTTTGTAGTTGTGATAGTAGGGGTTGTGCAAAAGTGGAAAAGTAGGGGGTTTTACAGATACGGGGAGACTGTTAATAAGTCGGTGAGAAAGTAGGGGAAATAATGTGAAGAATAAAATTTTTATACACTGGTTTTTGAGGAAAACGAGTTTTGCACGGAAATTTGCACGGAGTTTTGGGGTGGATTTACACGAAGATTTGCACATAGTTTTGCACTGATGAGGATACTGATTAGAGGCCATAAATTTTTTCCTTGATTTCTTCGATTTGGTCGCGGAGGACAAAATTAAGTTTTAAGTCCTGTTCAATTTTTTTAATGCCATGCATAACAGTGGTATGGTCTTTGACGCCGACTTCAAGGGCGATTTTATTGGTGGAGGAGCCGAGTTCTTTGTTTAAAATAAACATGGCGACCTGGCGGGCGTTTTTAATGTTAGCGACGCGAGATTTACTGCAAAGTTCTTTAGTAGAAAGATTATAATATTTGGCGACTTTTTCAACGACTTGTTTAGGGGTGGCGGGGCGGAGTTTAGAAGAACGGCTTACGGAAACGGCGCCGTTTTGGATAAGTTCGAGAGGAGTCATGCCACGAACTTCGGACATTAAAAGAATGGTGGAAAATTCACCTTCAAGGTCGCGGATGTTGGTATTGACGTTTTCGGCGATATATTCGATGGCTTCGGGTTCAATTTCGGCGCCCATGAAGTCGGCTTTGGCACGAAGAATAGCACATTTGTCTTCAAATTTGGGGAGTTGAAGATCAAAAGCGCCGGCCTGGGCGAGACGAGAAGCTAGGCGTTCATCAACGGATTTAATTTGAGATGGGAGACGGTCGCTGGTAACGATAATTTGTTTATTTAACTGATAAAGGGCGTTGAAGATGTTAAAAAATTCTTCTTGGGACTTTTCCTTGCCGACGATAAATTGAAAATCGTCGATAATGAGACAGTCCAGAGTGCGGAATTTTTGGTTAAAATCTTTACCCTTGCCGTTGCGGACGGCGTCGATAAAATCGGAATAAAAGTCGGAAATGGGAGTATAGAGGATTTTATAATTGGGGTTGCGACGAAAAAGTTCGTTACCAATAGCTTGGACGAGGTGAGTTTTGCCCAGTCCCGGACCGCCGTAGAGGAAGAAGGGATTATAACGGTCGCCTGGAGAGTCGATAATACTGCGAGCGGCCGAGGCGGCGAGATCGTTGTTAGAGCCGACGATAAAACTATCGAGAGTATATTTTTGGTTCAGGCCGGTCGAGAGAGTAGGGTTGGTGCGACTCATGGTGGTGTGCGGGGTACGGGGGGCGTGGGTAGAGAGTTTAGAGACGTCGGCGGTGATTTCGCGCGGGCGGACTTTGGTTTTGGCGGGAGCTTTAACTTCAAATTCAATTTCAGTGGCGTCGAGCTGACTGTCTTTTAGGGCGGATAAGATGAGGTCGTAGTAGCGGTTGCGGAGTTGTTTGACATAGAAAGTATTTTTGACGCCGATTTTAACGCGGCCGTCTTTAATGGACAAAAGGGAAGTATCTTGAAACCAAGTGGAAAAATTAGCAGGGGAAAGTTGCTGCTCAATCTTTGCTAGAGCGTTTTTCCATACGTCGTACATGTTGGGTTTGACCTCCTTCTTAAAGAGATTATAGCACGAAACAGGAAAGTTTTCCACAGGTTGTGGAAATAAAAAAATATGTCGTAAAATGGAAGGGGAAATACAGAGAAAGAGTTTTACACATAAAAATAAAAACCCCATAAAAAGATGTGGAAAACTTCTTGAAAAATGTGGAAAAATGAGGTATACTATATAAAGAATTTGAAAATAACTAAAAATTAAGGAATAATATGCCAAAGCGAACATATCAGCCACACAAGTTGCACCGCAAAGCTGAACACGGATTTATGAAACGAAATGGAAATAAATCTGGGCGCAAGGTTTTGAAATTGCGCCGACTTAAAGGGCGGGCAAAATTAACGGCTTAAAAGTAAAATAGGCCCCTAACGGGGCTTATTTGGTATAATAAGAGAATGTTGAATAAGAAATTTCGGTTTCATTCCCGAGGCGGGGTGAAATATGTGTATAAAAAAGGGAAGACAATTCGCCGGCCGAAGATGTCGTTGGTTTTTTGTGATAATACAAAAGGATTTACACGGGTGGCGGTGGTGGTGTCTAAAAAAGTGGAAAAAACGGCGGTGGGGCGAAATTTAATTCGGCGGCGGATTTATGAGGCAATTCGGATGAATTGGGAACATGTGCCTTTGAAACGAGATTATATTTTTGTAGTGTATGATAAAAAAGTAGGGAAGATGAAATTTGCGGAGCTGGAAAAAATGTTGGGGGAGCTAGTCGCAGAGAGTAGAAATATGATATAATGAAAAGAATGGACACAAAGAGGATTAAAAAGTGGATTTATTGGGGGATTTTTGGAATTTTTGTGGTCGGTTCGATTTTTGCGGGCGGGCCGTTTCAATTTATTGATATTATTATCGTACGGCCGATTGTAAATATTCTGTTTTTGATTTTTAATTTGGTGCATGATTTTGGGTTGGCGATTATTATTCTGACGATTTTAGTGAAGCTACTGATGTGGCCACTAATGAAAAAACAGCTGAACCAGACGCGGTTAATTCGGAAATTGCAGCCGAAACTGACGGAAATTAAGAAAAATTGTAAGGGGAATAAGCAACTAGAGTCGTTGCAGACAATGGATTTATATAAACGATATAATGTGAAGCCGTTTGCGTCGATTTTGACGTTGATTATACAATTGCCGGTGTTTATTGCGGTGTTTTCGGCAATTCGGGTGGTGGCGACGCCGCTAGTGCAAGATAATTTGGAAAATCGGGCGTATGAGATTGTGGCGTGGGAGGGGAGCGAAATTAGTGAAATTAAAGAGAAGCAAAAGGTTTATTTGGCGGATTTGACGAACGAAGAAATTCCGGTGGAAGAAAAAACGGCGTATGATTTTCATCCGCAACTGTTTTGGACAATAAATTTGGAC
Source organism: Clostridiales bacterium (assembly GCA_963619335.1). Taxonomy (GTDB): domain Bacteria; phylum Patescibacteriota; class Saccharimonadia; order Saccharimonadales; family Saccharimonadaceae; genus Nanosyncoccus. The sequence goes on from CAVEVP010000001.1 coordinate 106,713, forward strand.
GTAAAAGCGAGTGATGCACTGAGTGGAAAGTTTTCGTGGTCGGCGCTATTCATTTTGGTATGTACGATAGCGGCGTCGCTGGTACAATATTTCTCGACAAAACAACAAATGGCGTCGGGGAAGTCGGAAAAGAAAAAATCGTTTAGAGAATTGGTAAATGAGGCGAAGGCGGGGCGGGAGCTGGATGAGGCGGATGTGAGCCAAATGACGACAAGGCAGATGTCGTGGATGATGCCGTTTATGATGTTTATGATTATGTTTAATTTGAATGGGGCGTTGTCGTTTTATTATTTCTTAAGTAATATTATTACGGTGGTGCAACAAAAAATTGTGTTAAATAAAGTGAATGATGAGATTGATAAAACGACGGATAGGGCAGTACTGAAAGAATTAAGGGGAATTAAAGAGGCTGAAGTGGTGGAAAATAAAAAAACAGGAACTAAAATTACGCGCATCTCCGCAAAGGATATTAAAAAGAAAAGGAGATAAAATATGAATAAAGACGAATCCGTAAGGTTTGCAGCGCGGTATTTGGAAGACCTGCTGAGCTTTTTTGGGATTAACGTGGCGGTAACCTCGACGATTGATGACGAGGTGATACAGCTTTCGGTGCCGTCGACGTCGTTAAATTCGCTATTAATCGGGCGAAATGCGGATAATTTAAGAGCTTTGCAACATATTGTGTCGATGGCGCTGGTGGCGAAAGGCGGGGAAATTACGCGAGTAAATGTGGATATAGCAAATTATAAACGGCAACGTGCGGACCGGATTGCGGAGAAGGCTGAGGATTGGATTGCGAAGGTGCGCGAGAGTGGCGAGCCGATGACGGTGGACTTAAACGCGGCGGACCGGCGGGTGGTACACAAGATCGCGGCGGATTATTCGGATATTGAGACGCATTCCGAGGGGGAGGGGCGAGAGCGGAAGTTGATTATTACGAAAATTGCCGAATAAAATATTAATAGAATAATAATTCATCCCCCAGAATGAGCTGGGGGATTTTGATTAGTGTTTAGAAACAAACAATTTTTTATGTTTAACAATAAAAGCGAGGAGTCCGAGATTGCTAAGTAAACTAATGCCGGCGACTGTGCCGATAGTGGCGATAGCGGGGATGGTGCTGGTATCTGAAACTGGAACTTCGGCGGTAGCCTTAACTCCGGTATCGGTTTCGCCGACCCACCAGTTGCCGTTGTCGCCAATGAATGGAGTAAGGCCATTAAGACCGTTAAGACCGGCTTCGCCCCGATCGCCTTTTTCTCCTTGCTCGCCTTTTTCGCCGCGTTCTCCTTTTTCGCCAGTAGCGCCAGTCTCTCCGCGATCGCCTTTTTCTCCTTTTTCACCCTGACTACCGGTTTCACCTTTCTCGCCTTGATCGCCTTTTTCACCCTTTTCGCCTTTTGCGCCGGTAGCCTTAACGTTAAGAGAAATCCAAGTCGTGCCATTATCGTAAGAAACGCACCAATAGTTATTGTCGTCGATTTTTAGAATTGGAACGATAATAAAAATATCTTTAAAACTATTTAAAATACCAACGCCATTAACTATAGATACAGTTAAATCAATCGGATTGCTGGCATAATCGGTAGTGTAATCAGCGTGATATTGTTCATTAAAGATTTTAAGGGTATATTTTCCATCAGAGAGGCCAGAGGGTAGGGAAATGGTGATTTTGCCGGTGGTGTCGTCTTGGCTGGTGAGATTTTTTAAGCGACCGTAATAAAGAACATTATTATTTTCTTCGGTGAGCACGGCAGAAAGATATTCATTTTCGCCAGTATAAGCTCCGGAATAATTAAGTGAAATATTGCCGCCGTAAGTTGTGGATAAAGAAATAAAGTTAAGGTTGGCGTTAAAATTACGGTCTTGGTCAATGACGGTGAGTTTTTGGACGTCGGCAGTTTGTTTTTCTACTGCGGTGAGACCGGTCTCTGTGCCGTCGGCGGATTTACCGCTATCAACCATAGAAGTGAGTAAAATGGAATCCGAGGCAATATTAAAGGCAGGACGGGCGGCGTGGGTGGTAGCCCAAAAGGTTTTATAATAATTGCTAAGAATACCCGAAGCGGATCGCCAGCCCTCTTCGTCAATATTCATAACTAGACCAGAATTTCCATAATAAGCGGAGCGAAGCCAATAGGTCTTAGCTTCGCCGTTATAGTAGCCAATCCGATTACGATTATTTTGATAATGATCGGACCTATAGCTTTCAAAACCATAAGTTTTATTACCCATTTCTTCGGAAGATAAGAAGAAAATTTTGTCGCCATTTAGGATATTTTCTTGTTCTAAAGTAGTTTCATTTAAGTATCCATATTTCTCAGTATAATTATATTGAGCATCACTTTTGGTGGTTGGCATAATAGCTGCGAGTTCTAAAGTAGAAAAAGCATCAGGAATATTTTTAGCGGCGCCCGCCTCGCCGGCAAAATCTTTACACCAAGCTTGGGTTTTGCCGCCTTGCCAATAATAGGAAACTTCAAGGTCGTTAGCGAGAAGTTCTTCAGAAAGGAGAAATAAGCCGGGAGTATTTACGTTGGTATTTGTGTCTAATACTCGCCATTTGATAGGGTTATCATTCCAAGTACCATAATAAAGGTAATCATAGCTGGAAGTTTGTAGATAAGAGCTGACGCCGTTAGTGCCGAGAGAGATTGAACTAATGGAATTGTCTTCGGCGAAAACTGGAGAAGATAAAAGAGTGAAGGCTAATATCGGTATTAACAAGAAGCCTGATAAGCGTACTAATCGGTTAATAGGCATTTTTGTACTCCCTTCTCTTTTCCATAAGAATATTACTCGCTATAATTCTTATGGTTATTAAAAATAGTATAACAGATTTTTAAGAATTTGAGGAGAGGGCAAATTAATTTTCAGTTTTAGTGCCGAGAATTAAGACGAAATCATAATCGGTGGAGATGCCGGCGGGGAGCTCGTCGGCAGATTTCGCCGTAAGGTGATATTTTTCTTCGAGAGATTTTTTGGTGCTGAGTTTGCCGTCGGTTAGAGTGTAGAGAGTGTATTCTGCGGTGTAGGAGCCGGCGGGGGCGTCGCCGATAGAAATGTTTAGGTAGTTGTCTTCTTCGAGCGAAGTGCGTTCAGTGGAGGCGAGGCCGGCGGTGTCGGTACCGTTTAAGACAAGGATAGAGGCGTCTTCGTAAACTTTCGGGTCGTTTGATAACATTTTGGCGACGTAATTTTGGATGGCGGTGTAGTTGCCGACGCCGGCGGAAGGCAGAACGTAGGAAATACCGTTAATCATGCCGGTAGTCATTAAACGTTCGGGTTCGAGGAGGGAAATTTGACGCATGGAATCGAAATCAAATTCGGAAGTAAGGTGGGCAAGGGTTTTCATTTCGTCGATAGAAAAGTTGGTGCGGAGATTATCACCAAGAGTGCCAGCGAGGCTGAGCAAATCGGTGATAGATAAATCTTTTTCAAAAACTTTATTTTTAATACCGATAAGAATTTTTTGCTGCGAGGCGCCACGTGAAAAGTCGCCGCTAGTGGTGCCGTGGCGAGCACGGGCAAGACCGAGAGCTTGTTCGCCGTTAAGCGTGTATTCAATGCCAGCTTGATAAACGGCCTTAGTATAATAATAGTCTTCAATATCTTCGTCAAGGGTGATGGTGATACCGCCGAGGGTGTCAACAATGGAGACGAGCGAGCCCCAGTTTAAGTGGGCGTAATATTGAAAATTCATACCGAGAATGTTGCCGACTTTGGTCATGAGGGCAGTGGCGCCGGCAGCTTCGTTGTCGCCGTTAATATTATTACACCAATAAACTTCGTTGATTTTGCCGGTGGCAGTGCAGGTCGGGGAAGCTTTTAGATCGCGCGGGAGGGAAAGCATGGCGATATCGCCGGTGTCTTGATTTAAACTGATAACCATAATAGAATCGGTGAGCTGGGCGCCGTCGTGGGTACCGTCGCCTTCGTCGCCTGCCATATTATAACCGCTAGTGCCGAGAGCGAGGATATTAGTGCGACCATTAGCGTCGGTTTTTAAGGGTTCATATTTTTCGTCGGCGAAGATGAGATCGAAGACATTGCCTTGACCGCCGGTAATTTTGGCGATAATGTCGTTGCCCCAGAGAATAAAAATAGTGCCGGCGATTAGGATTAAACTAAGTAAAGTAATAATAATGCCAATAATGATTTTGCGTTTTTTACTGATGGGTTGTTTGAGTTTATGCATAGATTTACTTTTATGATTGGTAGTTAAAATGGGTTCGGTAGCGGCGGTTAGCTCGCCACTTTGCTCATCGAAATTGAAGGCTTGGACGGGTTTGAGAAAGTCTTCAACATTAGCGAGAGGGGCTTTAGCGTCAGGCTCGAGAGGTTTGGCGGGCGGGGTGGATTTTATAGGTTTAGCGGTTTTAATAGATTGAGCTAGCTTCGGGGAGGATTCCGTGGATTTTATAGTTTTGGCAGATTTGGCAGTTTTGGCAGATTTTATTGATTTGGTAGACTTAGAAACCTTAGCGGTCGTCGTTTTTTTTGCGCGACGCGGTTCGAGTCCATCAATTGATTTATTTTTGTCCATTGTTTATAATTATAACATAATGACGGTTAAGTTAACAAAAAAGCAGTTGGTGGTTTTGGAATTTGTTGAAAATTATACGGAAGAACGGGGATTTTCGCCGTCATATCGGGAAATTATGACTGGGCTGGGGCTGACGTCGGTGTCGGCGGTGGCTGAGCATGTAGATAATTTAGTAAATAAGGGAATTTTGAGAAAAGTTTCTGGGGCGGCGCGGTCGTTGGAAATTTTGGATTATAAACATGAGGAGACGGTGGAGTTATTTCGGGAGAGGATGACGGGGGCGAGCGAGGAAGATAAGAAAATTTTGGAAAAAGCGGCGGAGATTTTGGGGTTAGATTTGGAATAATTTTATGCTTATGGTATAATGGGTTAAGGAGGGCTATTATGGCAGCACAAAAACGTAAAAATAATAAAAAATGGTTATGGTGGGGGGTGGGGATTTTGATTTTGGTGGTGATTATTGGCGGGGGGATGCTGATTTGGAAAAAAAACAATCCTGAAAGTGAAAAAGTTGAAGAGACGACGGCGGTAGAAAAAAACGAAACGACGGAGCCGGAAAAAGAAGCGGAGCCGGCGGAAACGACGAGCACTGGAGTGGAAAAAGAAAAAATAGTGCAATACGAGGGGGAGGACCCGAATACGGAGGTGGGACTATCGGGAGTGATGACCTATGCGGGGGTGAGTGGGGAGAAGTTGATGGTGAGGGTGAGCATTGACCAGTATTTGACGGCGGGGACGTGCGAGCTGAGCCTGAAAAAAGATGGGGCGGTGATTTATAGCGACACGGCGGGGATTATTGGGAGTGCAGCGACGTCGACGTGCGAGGGGTTTGATATTCCGGTTAGTAGTTTGGGCGCGAATGGGACGACGGGGATGGGGAAGATTGAGATGGAAATTAAGATAAGTGCGGGAGGAAAGAGCGGGGTAATTCGAGGGGAGGCGGAAATCTGATGAGGGTAAGACATAGTAAGCGAATCTGGTTTGTGGCGCTGGGGGTGTTTGTGGCGGTGTTTTTGTTTACTTTTTTGGCGCAGAGATTTAATGAAAAAACAGAGGTAGAGGCGGCGTCGCTGGCGAATTTTGATGCGGGTTATATTATTTCTGATTATCAGATGAGCGATTATAATTCGATGTCGGAGGCGGATATTCAGGCGTTTTTGACGTCGAAAAATTCTTGTTCGAACACAAATTATAATTATTACGTGTCGTTGTCGCGGAATACGAATTATACGTGGCATTGGGCGAATGGACATTTTGTTTGTCTTTCGGAAGAGCGGTTCGGCGACGGTGAAACGATCGGGTCGGGAGATTCGGCGGCGCATATAATTTGGCAGGCGGCGCAAGATTATCGGATTAATCCGAAAGTGATAATTGTGTTATTGCAGAAAGAGACGGGGCTGATTACCGATCCGATTCCGAATAATGGCGATTATCGGAAGGCGACGGGGTATGGTTGTCCGGATACGGCGGCGTGTTCGTCGAAATATTATGGGTTTAAGAATCAAGTGCGAAATGCGGCGTCGTTGTTCCGGACGGTGTTGAATGGGGGCTGGACGAATTATCCGTTGGGGAACAACTATATTCAATACAATCCAAATTCGGCTTGTGGCGGTTCGTGGGTGAATATTCGGTCGCTCGCGACTTCGGCGCTGTATCGTTATACGCCATATCAGCCGAACGCGGGAGCGCTGGCGGCGGGCTATGGCACCGCGAGTTGTGGCGCGTATGGGAACCGAAATTTCTATCTTTATTTCCAAGATTGGTTTGGGGGGATTACGGACACACAAAGAAGTTCGAAAATTCCGGACGGAACGTATTATTTACAGCCTAGCAGCAATGGCAGGATCGCGTTAGATGTGGCGGGGGGATCGAACGCGAATGGCGCGAATGTGGGGCTGTATAATTTGAATTATTCGGGTGCGCAACAATGGAATATTACTTATAATTCGGCGACGGATGATTATAATATTAAAAATGCGGCGACGGGGAAGGCGTTAGATGTTGACGCGGCGGGGACGAGTGATGGAACGAATATTCAGATTTGGGACGCGAATGGCAGTTGTGCGCAGCGATGGAAAATTATTAGTACGGGCGGAAGTGGAATAAAAGTACTTTCGGCGTGTTCTTCGAAGGCGCTAGACATGGCGAACGCGGAGATTAAGAGCGGAACGAATGTTCATCTTTGGACGGTGAATAATTCTGTGGCGCAGGGGTGGACTTTGACGCCGGTGAACACGATCGAAGAGGGACTATATACGATTCGGATAAAATCGGATAGCAATAAAGTGTTAGATGTTAGCGGAGGGGTGCGGAACGCGACGCTGGGGACGAATGTTCAGTTGTATGAAAATAATAATACTGGCGCGCAACGCTGGCGGATCGAGAAAACTTCGGACGGATATTTTGTGATTAAAAATCCGCAGAGCGGAAAAGTAGTTGATGTCGCGGCGGCAAATTCAGATGATACGACGAATGTTCAACTTTATGACTGGAATGGTTCGAACGCACAAAAGTGGAAAGTTTTGAAGAATGGTGACGGTTCGTATACCTTTATGTCGGCGTGCGGGAATAAGACGTTGGATCTTCAGGCTGGGAACACGAGGAACGGTTCGAACGTCCAGATTTACAGCGCCAATAATTCGAACGCGCAAAAGTGGACGGTGAATAAAATCGAGACGGTGGAAAACAATGTGTATAATATCGTTTCGGCGCTGTCGAACAATAAAGTGGTTGATATTAATGCGAATTCGCATTTGAACGGAACGAATATTCAACTTTACGATAAGAACGGAACTAACGCGCAGAAGTGGAAAGTTACTTACGATAAGAATACGGATTTTTACACGATTACGAATCCTGGTTCGGGTAAAGCTTTGGACGTCGCGGCGGCGGGGACGTGGAACGGGACCAATGTTCAACTTTACGATAGAAACGGAACTTGTGCGCAGAAGTGGACGATTTATAAGACGGGTGGGAAATATGAGTTAGCTTCAAGTTGTTCGGAATTGGTGTTGGATGTTTCGGCGGGGAGTACGGCAAACGGCGCGAATATCCAGCTTTACGAGAAAAACGGAACTAACGCGCAAAAATGGTCGTTTGTGAAGTAAAGAAAAAGGCAAAAATAGCTCTACAGATTCTGATTTTGATGATGTTGAGCTTTTTTGTGACGATGGGGTTGAAAGTACATTATGATAATACCGTGAGCGGAACTTTAGCGGTGGATTATATTGACCCGTTTTGTTTTACAGACATTCTAGTTTTCATAGTTGCTTTTAGTTTATTAGGGGGAGCATATCTTTTAATAAAGCGATATTACAAAAATATTCAAGATTTTTTGATTACGAAAAAAGATTATAAAATGAAGCCGCTGTATATTTGGCTAATAGTGACGGCGATTTTAATGGTGGCGTGGTTGCCGTATTTATTGTCGTTTGCGCCGGGGGCGGTTTTAGGGGATTCTTTTTCGTCGATTGAACAACATTATACTGGAGAATATAATAATCATCACCCAGTGTTTTATACATTACTGGTAGGATTTTTCTTAAAAATTGGAGATTTAGTAGGAAATATCAATGTTGGAATTTTTCTTTATTCGTGTTTTCAGTGTTGCTTATTAGCGATGACGTTAGGATATGTAGTGACGTTTTTGGCTAGGCAGAAAGTTAATAAAATTGCGCTAGGAATTATAACGGCCTTCTTTGCGCTTTGCCCAATTTTTCCGTCATACGCGATTATTATGTGGAAAGACCCGATTTTTTCGATGGCACTTTTGTTTTTGGGGATGATGTTGTTTGGGTTTGCGAAAAATAATTTTCAGGGGTTGAAGTGGTATCATTATACGCTTTTAGCGTTGTGTACTCTGGCGGTAGCGTTCTTTAGAAATAACGGGGTTTATATTTTAATATTATTGATTCCGGTTTTCTATTTACTCTTTCGGAAACCGGCTCTAAAAACAACGCTTACGATATTAGGAGCGTTAGTGGTGGCATTGATTATTCAGGGACCGATTTATTCGGCGTTGAATATTCATAAACCTTCGGTGGAAGCTTTTGGCGTGCCATTACAACAAATGGCGTATGCGATCTCAACAAACGAAGACTCCTTTACGGAAGAAGAAAAAGAATTTTTCGGTGAGATTATGCCGTGGGAATCTTGGAAAAGAGCTTATACGCCACTGATCGTGGATAATATAAAATGGGATGAAGATTTTAATACGGAGTTTTTTTGAAAGTCATTTGAAGGAATTTTTGAAAATTTGGGCGCTGAAAATACCAAGTAATTTTGGCGGATATGTGAAAGCGTATTTACTTGAGACGTTAGGTTTTTGGCATCCGTATTATCAGAATTCTTATGGTTATATTGATCAATATATTACTGAAAATAATTACGGAGTCCATGAAATAGATTTAATAAAGAAAATAACCGGTTTTTCGATTAAAGAGAAACTAGAATATTCTGGTTTTATGATGATTGGCTCGGGTCTATTAGCGATCATTATGCTTTTTTCTTTAATATTAAGTCTAGATTTCCAGAAAAAACGAATACTTCTATTATATTTAACGGGTATGATTTGTTGGGGATTGGTGATGATTTCAACACCGGTAGCGTTTAGTTTGCGATATGTTTTCGTATTAACGCTTGTTGTGCCGATTTTGATTTTTTGCCCATTTTTTAGGGATGAAAAATCAAAAAAGAATGATATAATAAAAAAATGAAACAAGTATTAAAGACGCTAGCGTTTTTAGCGGAAGGGATAGTTGGTGGATATCTGTTATTGGTGATGGTCTTTTGTTTGCCGCTTGGGAGGATTAATAATAATGTTTTAGAATCGGCAGCGTCTTTTAATGGAGAATATACAACTCTAGTAAAAGATAATATTACGACGAAAACCGATGATTATACAGACGCTTTGATGTTATTGACGGCGAAAGATAATACTGACAGGAATCCGTTTACGAGCGCGATTTATGCTTACCATCTTAGCGGCGAAAATATCGGAGACAATCCGAATGTAGTAATAACAGATATGAATAATACGGAATATGAGGAAAGTTCCTATAATCGTTATTGGCACGGGTATTTAGTATTTTTGAAACCGCTTCTAATGATTTTTAATTATCAACAAATACAAATTTTAATATCATTTGCGGTGTTGGCTTTGATCGTAGCGGTGATTTATTTGTTACAGAAAAAGAATTTCAATAAATATATAATCCCCTATACCGTAACGGTGGCGTTAATGTTTCCGGCGGCGATTATGATATCGATACAATATTTTATAGTATTTGCGATTTTTAATTTAGCAATGGTGATAATATTGTTGTTTTTCGATAAAATTTTAAAAACTAAAAACTTTTTCTATCTGTTTTTGATAATTGGAATGCTGACAAGTTATTTTGATCTTCTAACTTATCCAGTAGTAACTTTAGGAATACCGTTACTAATATGGTTAGTTTTGTTAAATAGAGATAAGGTTTTGTCGTTTAAGAAAAATATTAGGCAAATAACTTTAGGGGCGATAGGTTGGGGGATTGGCTATTTTGGGCTATGGTTTGGAAAATGGGTGTTAGGAAGTATGATTACCGGAAAAAATCTGATATCTACAGCTTTAGCACAAGCAGGATTTAGAACTTCTTCTACTACAGAATTAGAAGAAATCTCACGATGGGACCCAATTTCGAAAGCTTTTGAAAATGTTTTTACTGGTCCGGTGGGGTTTGTCTTAATATTGTTTTTGATAGTACTTGTTGTTTTGCTAGTGGCTAAAAAAATAAGATTTAATAAACAGAGCGCAAAAAATAATTTATGGATGTTTGTGATTGCGTTGATCCCGCTAATTTGGTATTTCTCGTTAGCGAATCATTCGTATTGGCATATGTTCTTTACTTATCGGACGATGATGATTTTGGTTTTTGCGGTGGGGTGTTATATAATAAGTGTGTTGGAAAAATCAGAAAAATCGAAAAAATTAATGAAGAGGAAGCGAAAAAATGGATAAGATTGCGGTGTTGATACCTTGTTATAACGAGGCGAAGACGATAAAAAAGGTGGTGACGGATTGGAAGAAGGCTTTGCCGGAGGCGAAGATTTATGTTTACGATAATAATTCTTCGGACGGGAGCGATAAGATTGCGAAGGCGGCGGGGGCGACTGTGCGATATGCGCGGCAGCAAGGCAAGGGAAATGTAATTCGGAATATGTTTCGCGAGATTGATGCGAAATGTTATATTATGATTGATGGCGATGATACTTATCCGGCGGATTCGGCGAAAGAATTGGCGGACGCGATACTAAAAGATGGGGCGGATATGGTGGTTGGGGACCGGTTGTCTTCGACCTATTTTTCGGAAAATAAGCGGCCGTTTCATAATATCGGAAATTCGTCGGTGCGGTGGGCGATTAATACTTTCTTTAAGAGCGACATTAAGGATATTATGACGGGTTGTCGGGCGTTTAGTTATCAGTTTGTGAAAAGTTTTCCGGTTTTGTCGCGCGGGTTTGAGGTTGAGACGGAGATGAGTATTTGGGCGATTGATAAAAATATGTTGGTGAAAAATGTGCCGATAAATTATAAGGATCGGCCGGAGGGGAGCGATTCGAAATTGAATACTTATTCGGACGGGCTTAAGGTGATTATGACGATTGTGCGGTTGTTTAGGACTTATCGGCCAATGGCGTTTTTCGGGATTGCGGCGCTGATTTTGGCGTTGATCGCGACGGGATTTTTCGTGCCAATTTTGGTTGAGTATGCGAATACGGGGTTGGTGCCGAATTTTCCGACGCTGATTGTTTGTGGTTTTGTTTATTTAGCGGCGCTACAGGCTTTATTCGCGGGACTGATTTTACATACTTTAAGGCAGAAAGATCGGCAGGATTTTGAGATGAATTTAGTGCGGATCGAACAAGAAAAACGGCGCTAAGTAGGGAGGTGAAATCCAAGAATTCGGCTGAAAATTTGGAATGAAATCCAAGAATTCGGCTGAAAATTTGGATTTTCCTCTTGACAAATGAAAACGTCTATGCTAGAATGAAAATATGATAAAACGTGAGATTGAAGATAAAATTCGCCAAAAGTTAAATGGCGGGAAGACGATTATCATTTATGGGGCAAGGCAGGTCGGGAAAACGACGCTTTTACACCAGCTTTTTGATGAAGAAGAGGGCGTTTTATGGTTAAATGGGGATATTGCGGCGACTCGAGAGCAATTTGATGGGCTTTCGCTGGACACTGCGCAAACTTTGATTGGTGATCATAAAATTGTGATTATTGACGAGGCGCAACGAATTGAAGATATTGGACTGAAATTAAAAATTTTACAAGATAATTTCGGGGACAAGGTTCAGTTTGTAGCGACTGGGAGTTCGTCTTTTGATTTGGCTAATAAAATTAATGAACCGATGACGGGGCGGGTTTGGATTTTTAAGCTTTTTCCGTTTACGATTTCGGAATTGACGAAAGCTTTTGGTGCGGCTAGAGAAAAGGGGGCTTTAGAAAACCGGTTGATCTATGGCTCATATCCGGATGTTGTGAATCACCCGAAAGATGCTTCCGAAATTATAACGATGCTGTCGCAAGAAAATTTGTATAAGGACGCTTTGAATTTTTCGGAAATTATAAAAGTAGATTATCTCGGGAAGATTTTAAAGGCTTTGGCTTTTCAGATAGGTTCGCAGGTGAGCGTGAATGAAATTGCGAATTTAGTGGGACTAGATAATAAGACTGTAGATAAATATATTTCATTATTGGAACAGGCGTTTATCGTTTTTAGGTTGCCGTCTTTCGGGAAAAATCTTCGAAATGAGCTGAAAACATCACAAAAAATTTATTTTTATGATGTGGGGATACGAAATGGTTTGATTGGAGATTTTCGGCCGACGGCTTCGCGCCAAGATATCGGAGGGCTGTTTGAGAATTATGTAATTGCGGAATATAAAAAACAAAATATAGGTAATTTGTATTTTTGGCGGAATTATGACGGGCAGGAAGTGGATCTCTTGATTGAGAAAAATACTGAGATTTCCGCGGTAGAAATAAAATGGAGTAAGGAGACGACTTTAGCAAAAGCTTTTTTGGAAAACTATCAGCCTGCGGAACAATTATGCGTAAATCGGGGGAATTATTTAGAACAGATACAAAAGAAATAAGAATATGTTATAATGGAGATATGAGTGATAGAGTGAAAGTTTCGGTGTTGGTGCCGATTTACAATGTGGAGAAATTTTTACCGGAGTGTTTGGAGAGTCTGGTGAAACAAACGCTGAAAGAAATTGAAATTATTTGTATTAACGACGGTTCGACGGATGGTTCGCCGAAGATTATCAAGAAATATATGGCGAAAGATAAGCGGGTGAAGATGATCGATAAGAAAAATTCGGGCTATGGGGATTCGATGAACCAAGGTTTGAAGAAGGCGACTGGGGAATATATCGGGATTGTGGAATCGGATGATTTTATTGATTTGAATGCGTTCGAAAAATTATATAAAATTGCGAAACGGGAAAAAGCGGACGTTGTGAAGGCGAACTTTTACGAATATTTCACCGACAAGAAAAAAGATGTGGCGAAGAGTGAGATGTTTTTGCCGGAAGATACGGGAGTATTGTTCGATCCGAGTGAACACCCGCATATTTTTTATCAAAAGCCGAGTATTTGGAGTGCGATTTATCGGAAGGCGTTTTTGAAAGAAAATAAAATTGATTTTTTGCCGTCACCTGGGGCGTCTTATCAAGATGCGGGCTTTAATTTTAAGGTTTGGGCTTCGACCAGTCGGGCGTATTTGGTCGACGAGGCGTTTCTACATTATCGTCAAGACAACCCGAATTCCTCGGTGAAAGATTCGGGGAAGGTTTATTGTGTGAAAGACGAGTATGATGAGGCGGAACGATTTTTGAAGGAGAAGGGGACTTTAGAAAAATACGGTTCGGTACTCGCGACGATGCGGCTTTCGAGTTATATTTGGAATATGAAGCGTTTGGCGAGAAAACAAGCACTCGAATTTGCGAAAGTAGTAAAAGCGGATTATGAGAGGCTAGAAAAGGAAGGGTTTTTGGACGCGGATAAGTTGGATCGGATTGGGAAGAATAATGCGAAGATGATCGTGACTAGGCATCCGTATTTGTATGTGAATGTACGGCCGCTACACGAGGCGAAGAATAAGGCACGTTCGGCGTTGGCGAAAACGGCGAAAACGGTTTTTCCTGGGTATAAACAGCGAATTCAGACGATAAATTTGGTGAAGGAAATGAAGGCGACGCAGCGAGAGTTGGAGGGGAAGATTGACGAATTGGAAGAAAAATTAGCACAGGCGGAGGAGAAGAATGGCAAAAAGTAAATTAACGGTGATTGTGCCGGTTTATAATGTGGAAAAATATTTGCCGCGATGTCTAGATAGTATTATTGGGCAGACGCTGAAAGATTTTAAGATTATTTGTGTGAATGATGGCGCGACGGATAATTCGGGGAAGATTTTGGCGGATTACGCGAAAAAAGACGCGCGGATTTCGGTGATTACGAAGAAAAATGGTGGTTTATCCTCGGCGCGAAATGCGGGGCTTAAAGAATGTAAAACGGATTTTGTAATGTTTTGTGATAGCGACGATTATTGTGACTCAAAAATGTGTGAAAAAATGTTGGAAGCGATCGAGAAAAGTGAAAGCGATATTGCGATTTGCGAAACGCGGGTTGTATACGAAGCACATTCCGAGATGCGGGAGAGCGATGAGAATTATTATAAGTTGAAATATCGGGGGAAAAATCGGATTGATGATGAGTTGATTTTGAAGACGGATGTGTCGATGTTGAATAAAATTTTTCGGATGAAAATTATTCGAGAACATCAGCTGGAATTTCCGGAAGGTTTAAATAACGAAGATTTCTATTTTTATAATGCTTATATGAGCGTGAGCAAAACGGCATTTTTCTTAAGGCAGCCGCTTTATAATTATGTGCGAAGAGAGAATTCGATTATGTCGCAAAATTTTGAGGCGGAAAAATTATCGATGGACCATTTGTTGGTGGCGCAGAAATTGTTAGATTTTTACGAGAAAACGGATTTTATCAAAGAGCATGCGGATTTGTTTTGGAAGCAATGGGTGGTGAGTTATTGGTTTTCGGTTGAACATTCTTCGAAAAAGTTCAAGAAACAAATTCACGATGAGGCGAAAAAGTTTTTGACGGAAAATTTTGAGAAATATTTGCCGGAAAATCCGAAAGCGAAAAATGAAGTGATTTGGATTTTGAAAAATAGTTTGATGCGCAGAGCGATGCGTAGGACACGGAGCGTGGCGGCGCGAGCGTACAGGAAAGTGAATATTAAACATCGGCAACAGCGGTATATTAATTCGGAGCTTGAGGGGATGTTGGGAAAGTATGATGAGATGGTGGAGCGGATTAAGAAAATAGAAGAGGAGGAAAAATGAAGGTAGATTATTTAATTGTCGGGGCGGGGGTGTTCGGAGCGACGGTGGCGGAGCGGCTGGCGGAGGCTGGAAAAAAAGTTTTGGTGATCGAACGGCGCGAACATTTAGCGGGGAATATTTATTCTTATACGGATGCGGAAACGGGGATTGAGGTTCATAAATATGGTTCGCATATTTTCCATACGGAATCGGATGAGGTTTGGGATTATGTTACGAAATTTACGGACTTTAATGATTATACGCACACGGTGAATACGCGGCACGAAGGGAAGTTGTATCCGATGCCGATTAATTTGGACACGGTGAATTTATTGTATGGGACGGAGATGTCGGCGGAAGAGGCGGAGGAGTTCGTGAAGGCGGAAGCGAAGCGTGATGCGGAACGATTAGGGATTAAGGAGCCGAAAAATTTTGAGGAAAAAGGGATTAGTTTGGTCGGCGAAAAATTGTATACGGCGTTTTTGAAAAATTACACGGAAAAACAATGGCATACTTCGGCGAAAAATTTGTCGGCGGAAATTTTGAAACGGATTCCGGTGCGTTTTTCGCACGATAATCGGTATTTTATGACTGCGAAGCATCAGGGGATTCCTTGCGAAGGATATACGAAGATGGTGGAGAAGATGTTGGAGAATGAAAATATTGAAGTGAGGGTCGGGACGGAATTTCGGGAAGTGAAAGATGAGCTTGAGAGCGGTACGAAAATTGTTTATTGCGGGCAGGTGGATGAGTTGTTTGATTATGAGCTGGGGGTTTTGCCGTGGCGATCGCTTCGGTTCGAGGAAGAGAAGACGAAGGCGGGGCTCGGCGAGGCGGTGATTAATGAGGCGGATGCGGAGGTGTCGTATACGCGGTCGCACGATTATAAATATTATCAAATTCATCAACCGGAGGTGATCGAGCAGGAGCTTTCGATCGTGGCGCGCGAATATCCGGCGGACTTTGAGAAAGGCGGGGATGCGTATTATCCGGTGGATACGGAGGAGTCGCGGGAGTTATATCGGAAGTATGTTGAGCTTTGTCGGGAGCGATATCCGGAAATGATTTTAGGCGGACGGTTGGGGGCGTATCAGTATTGGGATATGGATAAGGCGATTTTGAATGCGTTGGAGATGGCGGAAGGGCTGTTAGGAGATGAGCTTTAATTTTAGAGGCAAACGAATTTTAATTTGCCAACCGATGATTGCGGGGATTACTGGCTCGACAGTGGTAGTGCTTGAATTAGTCAATTTTTTGGTAGAAAAAGGGGCTAAGGTCGAAGTGTATACTCTATTTTATGGCGATCCAATGCGAAGATTTTTTGAAAATAAAAAGATAAAAGTAGTTTGTTTTGATGATGATCCGGAACTACATATCGCAGATTTTGATTATGTTTGGGTTAATTCGCAAATAATGCCAAAAAGTATGGTGAAAGATTTTAGAAATAATCAAACCATACGAACAATTTTTTGTCATATGTCGGGGTTGGATGTTATTCCGGATGAAAAACCGTGGATTGTTGATTTTGAAAAAAGAGTTTGTAGCCTTAGGTTGTTTGTGTCAGAAAACACAAAAAAGGCAAACAATGTTTTTATGGATGCGGGGACAAAGTCTATGATTTTTGCCAATCCGGCTCCAGATTTTTTGGGGGATATACCAACGCGAACTAGTAAAATAAAACCAGAAAAAGTTTCAATAGTTTCAAATCACCCACCAGAAGAAGTGATTGAGGCGAAAAAGATATTAGAAAAAGAAAATATTGAAGTAGAAATGGTGGGAGAATCAAATAAAAAGCCGAAGCTTATTGATTGTGATTTACTAAGAAAAAGTGATGTTGTGATAACTATAGGAAAAACGGTTCAATATTGTTTAGTGTCGGGAACTCCAGTTTATGTTTATGATCATTTTGGCGGCGGTGGATTTCTGAACGAAAAGAATTATCAAAATGCGAAAAAGCATAATTTTTCTGGTAGAGATGCGACGAAAAAGGATGCTAAAACGATAGCAATGGAAATAGTAAAGAATTATGAAAAGGCTGGTGCTTTTTACAATAATTATCGGGAAAAATTTAAAAAAGAGTTTTTGGCTAAAAATGTATTTCCAAAAGTATTTGAAGCAACAGAGCTAATTGAAGTTAGGGCATTTTCGAAAGAATATTTAGAATCGGTTTTGCTTTGTCAGAATTTTGCGGCAAGGTGTTTTCAGGCATTGTCAATAAAAGAGGAGCTATTGAAAGATAAAAAAGAATTAAAAAATAAAATTGCGATTTTAGAAGAGGAAAAGAGAACTTTAAATAAAAGTTATAATGATGTTTTAAATTCGGAAGCTTGGAAAATTGGAAAGGCTATTACGCGTTTGCCAGCTAAATTCAAAAGAAGTTAGCTCCAGAGATCTTTGTAGGCTTCGGCGACGGTTTTGGGGGCGCCGCTGAGTTTGATTTTGCCGTTTTCGATTAGGATGGCGCGGTCGCAGAATTTGGTGATGTTTTCCATGGAGTGGGTGACGAGAATGACGGTTTGGTTGCCGTGGAGAGATTTAAAATAATCTTCGCATTTTTGTTGGAAGGCGGCGTCGCCGACGGCGAGAACTTCGTCGAGCAGGAGAATGTCGCCTTTGGCGCGGATGGCGATCGAGAAGGCGAGACGGACTTGCATGCCGGAGGAATAATTTTTTAATTTTTGGTCTTGGAACTCTTCGAGTTCGGCAAATTTCCAGATTTCATCATACATATCTTCGACTTCTTTGCGCGAAAAACCGAGCAGGGCGCCGTTTAAATAAACATTTTCGCGGCCGGTCAGGTCGGGATTAAAACCGACGCCGAGTTCGATAAACGGAATGAGATTACCGTTAATGATAATTTCGCCTTTTTCGGGATAATAAATGCCGCCGAGAGTTTTAAGCAAAGTGGATTTTCCGGAACCGTTACGCCCGACGATGCCGATAAATTCGCCTTTTTTGATATCAAAATTTAGACCGTTTAAAACTTTTTGGTCTTTGAAACCTTTAATGCCGCGCAGACGATTAAAGAAGGCTTGTTTTAAACTGAGCGAACGTTCGGTCGGGAGACGAAAACTTTTGTGAAGATTCGCAACATGAATCGCGATGTCGTTTTCGGGGTCGTTGACTTCTAGACGCGTGCCGATTTTACGACGGTTGAATTTAGGTTGGTGATTAGAATTTTCTTTGCGCATTTAAATGTCCTCCGCGAAGAATTTAGATTTTTTGCGGAAATAGAAAATCGAGATGATGAAAATGACGATGATGAGAACGAAGGGGAAAAATTGAAACCAAGGGTTGCTAATATAATTCCAAGTCGTGACGGTTTCGGAAGTGATGAGGTTGTGGCGAATGTCTTGAATGGCTTGGGCGATCGGGCAAATTAAAAGTACTTTAGCGGCGACGGTGGAAGTTTCGGCGATCATGGAAATCGGGTAGATGATCGGGGTGGCATAGAAGAGGGCTTGGGTGAGAATGTCCCAGATCGAAGTGATGTCGCGATAACGGACGTTGATGGCGCCGAGAAGGAAAGAGATGCCGAGAGACAAAAGATAGATTTCGAATAGCGACAACGGAACTAAGAGCCAGCTCCAGCTAACTTCGACGCCGTTGATGAGCGCGAAAATTGCGACGACGACTAAGTTGATTAACATGTTAATAACAGCGGTTAAAGTCGCGGAAACGACGACGATGTATTTCGGGAAAGAGATTTTACGGATGAGGTCGCCGCGGTTGACCATGGCTTGAATGCCTTGAGAAGTACATTCGGTGAAGAAACTCCAAATTGTCGTTCCGGCGAGCAAGTAAACGGCATAATGCGGAATGTCGCTGCTGAATTTTAAAAGTTGGCCGAAGACGACGTATAAAATCGCGAACATCATTAACGGACGTAAGAGGGCCCAGAGATAACCGAGAATGGAACCTTGGTATCTTAATTTGAAATCGGTGCGGGTCAATTCAGCAAGAAGGACACGATTTTTTTTATTTAAAACATGTGGAATGTTCATGTAGTATATTTTAGCACAAAATGGTATAATATACTATATGGGAAAGATTTTAGTAACGGGGGGAACCGGATATATCGGTTCGCATACAATTATTGAACTTTTTAAAAAGGGGTGCGAGATTGACGTTTTAGACAATTTGTTTAATTCAAAAATCACGGTTTTAGATAAAATTGAGGAAATCGCGGGGAAGCGGCCGAATTTTTATGAGATTGATTTGCTTGATTATGAGAAAATGGATAAGTTGTTTGCGGAAAATGATTATGATTTGGTGATTCATTTTGCGGGATTGAAGGCGGTGGGGGAGTCGGTGGAGAAACCGCTGAAATATTATGAAAATAATGTTGGTGGGACGATTAATTTGTTAAAATGTATGAAAAATCACGGGGTGAAGAAAATTATTTTCTCATCTTCGGCGACGGTTTATGGCGAGCAGCCGGTGACGAAATTGGACGAAACGCTGACGACGGGAACGGGGATTACGAATCCGTACGGTGAAACGAAGTTTATGATCGAGGAGATTTTGAAAGATGTGGCGGTGGCGGACGCGGAGTTTGAGGTGGCGATTTTGCGCTATTTTAATCCGGTGGGGAATCATCCGTCGGGGCTTTTGGGCGAAGATCCAAATGATATTCCGAATAATTTGATGCCGATTATTATGAAAGTTTCGCGCGGGGAGATTGCGGAGTTGTCGGTTTATGGTGATGATTATCCGACGCCGGATGGTAGCGGAGTGCGAGATTATATTCACGTAGTGGATTTGGCGAAAGGTCATGTGGCGGTGATGGAAGCGATGAAACCTGGAGTGGTGATTTATAATTTGGGAACGGGAAAAGGCACATCGGTGTTCGAGATGATTAAGGCGTTTGAGAAGGCGAGCGGAAAGAAGTTGCCGTATAAAGTCGTGGGGCGACGCGCGGGGGATTTGGCGGAGATTTATGCCGATCCAGCGAAAGCGGAGAAGGAATTGGGTTGGAAGGCGGAGCTGACGATCGAGGATGCGATGCGCGATACAATGACTTATTTGAATAATTTGTAAGCTAGTTTGAAAAGGCGGGGGCTGATGAGGGCGAGTTTAAGAGCGATTTTGTCGGCTTTGGTGGCGACGGGGTTTTTGGTGATATAAGTTTGATGAGTTTTTAAGTAAGAAGTGAGTTCTTTGGTGCGTGGGTGATTTTGGGGGATTTGGCGGAGGAGAGAAAAGCGGGTGCGCATTCGACGTTCATTGGTGGTGTTTTTTAGGTTGGGGAAATGCTGGTCGAGATCATCGCACATTTTGTCGGTGAGTTCGATTAAATCGAATTTACGATCGTCGAAAGTTTGGTTGATGATGGAATTTTCGTGATGGACGTAGAGATAAAATTCGTCGGGGAGAAAAACGATTTTGGCGGCTTTTTGGAGAAGTTTGTAAGTTGTGCCGACATCTTCGTGGAGTTTGCCGACGGGGAATTTTAGGTGGTCGAAAAAGTGGCGCGGAAAAAGTTTCATGGTAGCGGAGACCATAAAACCTTTTTCTTCGAGCATGGCTTTAAGGGCGGCTTCGGTCGAGAAAACTTTTTGAGGGTAACGATGGTTGTTGAAATTTTTGATGGTGTTGTTTGGAAAAAGTTCTTTAAAAGAGCAGACGGCGAGATCGGCGTGAGTTTTTTCGATAGCGGCGAGCATTTTTTCAATCATTTGCGGTTCGATCAAGTCGTCGCTATCGACAAAAGTAATAAAATCACCGGAAGCGATTTTAAGACCGGCGTTACGAGCGGCCGAGAGACCTTGGTTTTTTTGGTTGATGATTTTTAGACGGGGATCTTTTTGGGCGTAGTTTTCGAGAAGGGGTTTAGAGTTGTCGGTCGAGCCGTCGTTGATGGCGATGATTTCGAGATGGGGATAAGTTTGGTTAATGACGGAATTGAGACATTTTGGAAGATATTCGGCGGTGTTGTAGACGGGGATGATGACGGAAACTTTAGTTTTGGCTTTAGTTTTTGCTGGCATGGTTTTTGTCCTCCTTTGGGTTGGCTTTTTGACCGAAAACGAGGCGGTCGTAGAAAAAATAGTTTAAAAACATCACGACGATGTTGACGAGAATGAAGATGCCGGTGCTTTCGACGAAATCGAAGTTAAAGGGGAGGTGGAGGCTTTCGGAGATTTGGAGCGCGAATTCGTAGAGCGGGGTGAAAAGTCCAAAAAACCAAGTGAAAAAAGGCGAAATGACGACGGCGAGAAGGGCGTTCCAGACGAAGAAGTTGATGACGCCGGTTTTGGTCGGGCGGCGTTCTTGCCAAGTGATTCGAGAATGGAGGAGGTAGGCGAGGACGGTGGTGACGGAGGTGGAAATGAGGGAGGAGAGCCAGAGGAGGTTACTGTTGTTGATGATGACGAGGGCGAAAAAAGTGTAGAGGAGATAGTTGAAAATGGCCAAGGTGAGGCCGACGAAGAAAAATTTGCTGACGCGGTTTTTGATCATAAAACAATTATAACATATGGACAAAAGGGGGGATTTGGGGTATAATATATGCGTTTAGGGGGATTTGAGATCAAAAAGGATTTATGATGGCAGAGATTTTTGGGAATGATAATATGATTCGGGTGCGGGGGGCGCGGCAGAATAATTTGCAGAACCTCGATGTGGATATTCCGCGGGATAAGTTGGTGATTATTACGGGGCTGTCGGGGTCGGGGAAGTCGTCGCTGGCGTTCGATACGATTTATGCCGAGGGGCAGCGGCGGTATGTCGAGTCGTTGTCGTCGTATGCGCGGATGTTTCTTGGGGTGATGGACAAGCCGGAGGTGGATGCGATCACGGGACTTAGTCCAGCGATTTCGATCGATCAGAAATCGACTTCGCGCAATCCCCGTTCGACGGTGGCGACAGTGACGGAAGTTTATGATTATTTGCGGTTGTTATTTGCGCGAGTGGGGGTGCCGCATTGTCCGATTTGCCACAAGGAAGTTTCGCGGCGAACGGCGGAAGATATTGTGAATGAAGTGATGAAATTACCGTTGGGGGCGAAGTTGATGCTGCTCGCGCCAATTGTGTCGGCGAAAAAAGGCGAGTTTTTACATATTCCAGAACAATACACGGCGAAAGGTTTTTCGCGGGTGCGGGTGGATGGGATTATTTATGCGCTGGATGAATTTCCGGAGTTGAATAAAAATGAGCGACATGATATTGAGATTGTGGTAGATCGGTTTGTGTTAAATCCGGAGATGCGGGCGCGGATTGCGAGTTCGATCGAGCAGGCGCTGGAGATGGGGCAGGGGATAATTCAGCTTCTTCGGGTGACGGATAATACGACGGCGGTGGGCGGCGCGCGGATTAAGGCGGAGAATACGGAAGTTTTGACTTATTCGCAACGCTACGCTTGTCCGGACCATCCGGATGAGTTAATTCCGGAACTGACGCCGCGGCTGTTTAGTTTTAATGCGCCGGAGGGAGCGTGTCCGACTTGTACGGGGCTGGGGACGCGAATGGAAATTGATCCGGAGCTAGTGTTTAATAATAATTTGACGATTGCGGAGGGGGGAATTCGGCCGTTTAATCGGATTGGGCAGGATTCGTGGTGGCTGAAAAGATTGGCGGGAGTGGGGGCGAGGCACGGATTTATTTTACAGACGCCGATTGGGGAGTTGTCGGAAGAAGTCAAACATTTGATTTTATACGGGACGGGGGATGAAAAGTATGAGATGAAAATTTCGGGGTCGGGGAAGTTTGCGGCGGGGACGGTTTATCAGACGACTTATGAGGGAGTAATTCCGACTTTGGAGCGGCGGCATAATGATCCGAAAACTTCGGATTTTATGAAGCGTGATATTGAGCGGTTTATGCGGGTGCGAAAATGTCAGACTTGTCAGGGGGCGAGGTTGAAGCCGGCGGTGCTCGCGGTGACAATTCATGATTTGAATATTGTGGATATGTGTAATTTGGACGTGGATGCGACGCTGGAAGTTTTGTCGCAAGATTTGGGCTTTTCGGACGAGGAAAAGGTGATCGCGGAGCCGATTTTGAAGGAAATTCGGGAGCGGGTGAAGTTTATGCAAGATGTGGGGCTGGGATATTTGGAGCTCGGGCGGGCGGCGAACACGCTGTCGGGCGGGGAGGCGCAAAGAATTCGGTTGGCGACACAGATTGGGTCGGGATTACAGGGAGTGTTGTATGTGCTGGACGAGCCGTCGATTGGGCTTCATCAGCGTGATAATGATAAGCTGATTAAAACTTTGAAACATTTGAGGGATTTGAAAAATACGGTTTTGGTGGTGGAGCATGATGAGGATACGATGCTCTCGGCGGATTATATTATTGATATTGGGCCTGGGGCGGGGCTGGCGGGCGGAAAATTGGTGGCAGCGGGAACGCCGGAAGAAGTGATGAAAAATCCGAATTCGTTGACGGGGAAATATTTGTCGGGGGAGCTGTCGATCCCGACGCCGAAAAAACGGCGGAAAATTCGGAAGGGTTATGAGTTGGTGGTGCGGGGGGCGCGAGAAAATAATTTGAAAAATATTGATGTTCATTTTCCGCTGGGGGTGATGACGGTGGTGTCGGGAGTTTCGGGGTCGGGGAAATCGACGCTAGTGAATAATATTTTGGCGAATGAACTTTTAGCGCGGTTACATCGGGCGCAGACGGTGGCGGGGGCGCACGAGAAAATCGAGGGGATTGAGAATATCAATAAGGCGATTGTGATTGATCAGTCGCCGATTGGGCGAACGCCGCGGAGCAATCCGGCAACTTATACCGGCGTGTTTACGCAAATTCGGGAACTGTTCGCGGCGCAACCGGAGGCGGAGGTGCGCGGATATAAGGCGGGGCGGTTTTCGTTTAATGTGAAGGGCGGGCGGTGTGAGAATTGTCAGGGCGACGGGGTGAATAAAATTGAGATGCATTTTTTGCCAGATGTGTATGTGAAATGTCCGGCGTGTCAGGGGCGGCGATATAATCGGGAGGCGCTCGAGATTAAGTATAAGGGGAAAGATATTTCGCAAGTGCTCGAGATGACGATTGATGAGGCGGTGGAGTTTTTCGGGAATATTCCGGCGATTGCGCCAAAACTAAAGACGATTCAAGAGGTGGGGTTGGGGTATATTAAACTCGGGCAGCCGGCGACGACGTTTAGTGGCGGGGAGGCGCAACGGATTAAGCTCGCGACGGAGCTGGCGCGGCGTTCGACTGGAAAAACTTTGTATATTTTAGATGAGCCGACGACGGGGCTACATACGGATGATGTGAAGAGGCTTTTGGCGATTTTGGGGCGGCTGGTGGATCATGGGAATTCGATGATTATAATTGAGCATAATTTACAGGTGATAAAATCGGCGGATTGGGTGATTGATATGGGGCCGGAGGGGGGATTGAAAGGCGGAATGGTAGTCGCGGAGGGGACGCCGGAGGAGCTGGCGAAGAAAGCGCAGACGCCGACGGGGGAGTATTTGAAGAAGTATTTGTAGTGGTTTAGTCGCTACGGCTGATGGTGAAAAATATGGATTTTAGGGAGAAAAATAGTGGTTTGGAAAAATGACCAAGTGAGTAAGGGAGAAACGGAGCAGATTTTAAGGCTACTCAGAGGAGTTCTGAACGTTTCTGGCGATGTGGTGGAAATGGGGTGTTATAAGGGGGATACGTCTTTGCTTCTGGCTGAGGTGCTGAGAGAATATAACAGGGGTGAGGGTTGTGGAAAACTTGTGGAAAACTTTGCGGAGAAAAAGTTATGGATTTACGATTCGTTTGAAGGGCTACCGGAGAAAACAGAGGCGGATGAGTCGGCGTTAGGGGTGGATTTTCGGCGGGGGGAGCTACTCGCGACCAAAAGGGAGGTGAAAGAGCGGTTTTTAAAGGCGAATTTGCCGGTGCCGGTGATAAAAAAGGCGTGGTTTGCGGGTTTAACAGAGGCGGATCTGCCAGAGAAGATCAGTTTTTCGTTTTTAGATGGGGATTTGTATGAGTCGATTCGGGATTGTCTTAAGCTTGTGGTGCCGAAAATGGCGGAGGGTGGGGTGATTTTGGTGCATGACTTTCAAAATCCGGCGTTGCCTGGGGTGAAAAAGGCGGTGGAAGAAGTGTTTTCAGGGGTGGAGGTGGCTGAAAGCTTGGCGGTGATTCGGATGTAGTGGTATAATAGAGATATGAAACGGCAGAAAACGGGAGAAATGACGACAGTAAACCGGCGGGCGCGGTATGATTATACGCTCGGGGATGAGCTAGAGGTTGGGATGGTGCTGTCAGGGGACGAGGTAAGGTCAATTCGGGACCATCATGTGCAACTTAAGGGGTCGTTTGTGACGGTGAAAGATGGGGAATTGTGGCTGAATAACATGACGCTTGGGGCGGAAACGGCGAAAAATGTGAAATTACTCGCGACGAAAAAGCAAATTGCGGGGTTGGTGCGGGAAAAAGTGGCCGGTTCGACAATTGTGCCGGTGAAATTGCTGGGCGGGAAGCGGTTTATTAAGCTGGTTATTGCGGTGGGCAAGGGGAAAAAGAAGTATGATAAGCGAGAAACGATAAAACGGCGAGACATTGAGCGAGGGAGGTTTTAATTTTTTGATGAGGTTTAGAAATAAATGGGCGAATATGTCGGGGAAGAGGGTTTGATGCGGATTTTTTCGTGGAATGTGAATGGAATTAGGGCGGTGCTTCGGAAAGGAGCGTTGCAGGAGTTTCTGGCGGCAGAACAGCCGGAAGTGGTGTGTTTGCAGGAAATTAAGGCCAAACCGGAGCAGGTGGAAGACGATTTTGTGGGATATAAGGTGTTTTGGAACCCAGCGGAGCGGGCGGGGTATTCGGGGACGGCGATTTTGGTGGCAAAAGGGAGCGCGGCCGAGGTGCAAGTGGTGCAAAGGCGCAAATGGGAGAACAAATTGGCGGTGCAAGAGGGGCGGACGCTGATTTTGGAGTTTGAGCAGTTCTTTTTGGTGGATGTATATACGCCGAATGCGAAGCCGGATTTGTCGAGGCTGGAACTTCGGGAAAAAGAGTGGGACCCAGAGTTTTTGCAGATGTTAAAGAGGCTGGAGCAGGAAAAACCGGTGGTGGTTTGTGGGGATTTTAACGCAGCACATACAGAGATAGATTTGGCGCGACCGAAGGAAAATGTGAAAAATGCGGGATTTACGAAAGAGGAGCGACAGGGGGTGGATAATTTGATTAAGAGCGGGCTGGTGGATACTTTTCGGTATTTACATCCGGAGGAACGGAGGTATTCGTGGTGGAGCCATTGGGGGAAGGCGCGAGAGCGGAATGTGGGGTGGCGGATTGATTACTTTTTTGTGTCGGCAGGGCTGTTAGAAAGGCTCGCTGGGGCTGAGATTTATGAGAAATATCAGGGGTCGGACCACTGTCCGGTGGGGATTGAGTTTGAGATGTGAGTTTTAAGGAGATATGGGTTTAGGAGTTAAAATTTAGGATTTAGGATTTAGGACTAAAAATGGGAAAAAGGAGAGAAAATGGAGTTTTTTGAAAAAGTAGAGAAGTTAGGGGAGGATCTCGGCTGGAATATTCCGGAGCAGAAAATGGGGAAAATGGGGGTGATTGGGGGGAGTAAGGGGAATTTTCGGGCGGTGGTAAAGACGGCGGAGTTTTTAATGGCAAAATATCCGGTGGAAGAGGTGAGAATTGTGGTACCGGAGAGTTTGAGGGGAGTGGTGCCGGAGCTTTCGAACGTGAAATTTGTGGGGGCGACGGAATCGGGGAGTTTTGGGGAGGAAAAGGAGCTCGCGGCGGCGTTTTGTACCGAGAGGTATAATTTAGTGGTCGGGGATTTGTCTAAAAATGCGAAAACGGGGCAGATTTTAGCAAAAATTTTGGCAGAAACGAGCGCACCGACGTTAATTACGCGAGATGCGGTGGATTTGGCGGCGGAAACAGGGGCGGAGGGGATGTTGATGAATGAAAAAATAGTGATTTTGGCGTCGCTGGTGCAGGTGCAAAAACTACTTAGGAGCGTGTTTTATCCGAAAATGCTGACTTTGTCGCAGTCGCTGGTTGTGGTGGCGGAGATTTTGCATAAATTTACGCTGAGTTATCCGGTGAAAATTATAACTTTGCATAGCGGGCAGATTTTGGTGACAGATGGGGGCGCGGTGAAAGCGGTGCCGATTGAAAAGACGGGGCTGATGCCGATAACGATATGGAACGGGGAGCTGGCGGCGAAAATTGGGGCGCTAAACCTCTATAATCCCGGCAATTTTGTAGGCGCTACTTTGACGGCGATTTTGGGGTAGAATTGGAGTTTTTGGGGGCTTTCGGGGCGGCTTCTGGGGATTTTTGAGTGGAAAGTTGATGTTCGAGTTCGACGGCGTCGCGAGAAATGTTGTTTCGGCGTTGGCGGAGGAAAAACCAGATGAACAGGAAAATCGAACAGCCGAAGGCGAAGAGAGCGATCTTTACAGGGGCGGGCCAAGAGGTGGCGAAGAGAATGAAAGCGTTGGTGATGCCAAGAGCGACAGTGTAAAGGTAGCGGCGGACGAGGATGATTTTTTTGGCGAGAGAAAAATTGCGGCGGGCGAGGGAGTTTTTAGTGCAATTGTCGGGGTGGCCGAGGAATTTGCCGTAGACGAGAAGTTCGATAGCGCCACAGATGAGAGTGTAGAAAATGATGATAATGAGGCCGGCGACGAGATTGACCTGAAAAGTGAGGAAGGCGACTTGGGCGGCGGCGAGGAGAACGTCGGAAATCATGTCAAATTGGACGGCAAAGCGGCGGTATTTAGGGGTTTTATCCTTAGGAAAAGGCCATTTACGGGCGCAGGTGCCGTCGAAAGTGTCGGTGAGCTCGGCGATAAGGAAAATAATGAAGGCGTTTTCGGCGGGAGAGCCGATGAAAGCCAAAATTAGGAGAATGCTCGCTAAAATGAAGCGAGAAAGGGTTAAGAGGTCAGCTAAATATCTCATGATTTAATTATATCATTAAAAATTTGTTCGAGCTTCTTAATGCGGGCGGAGGCGAGGATTTCGGAGCGGTGGGCGTGCATGATTTTGGACATTTTGGCGATATTTTCCGGGGAATTTAAGAGGCGGGCAAGAGCGGCAGCCATTTGCTCGGGGGCGGGACCTGGGGCAAGGATGAAACTGCCTTTCGGGATGACTTCTTGCATGTCGGGATCACAGATGAAAACAGGGGTGTTATAGGCTTCGGCTTCGATTAAGGTCATGCCGAAAGTGTCGAAATTATAAGAGACGAGCACGTCGAGATGGGCGGATTGTAGGGATTTTTGGATGGTTGCGAAAGGGGCGTTGCCGTGGAAATTAACAGGGAGATGATGACGCCGGGCAAAGCGTTTGGCGCGGAAAAAGTCGCCGCCACCGCCATAAACGTCGAGAGAAAAGTTGGAATTGGTTTGATTAAGGAGATTTAGGGCGCGAAGAAAGGGCATGATGCGTTTTTCGGCGGAAACGCGAGAATGCCAGATAATGCGGAGGATTTGGCCCGGTTTTAAGGTTTTTTCGGGCAGGTCGGCGGGGAATTCGGCGTCGGGATAGGCGTTAGGTAGGACCTTAATTTCGGTTTTGACGCCGTAATGGGTGAGTTTGTCTTTGAAATGGGCGGAGGGGGAGAGGACGAGGTCGGCGAAATTGGCGTGATCGACCATTAAAGTCCACATTTTGGCTTTGGCGAGGTTGTTGGCGAGATAGTGGTCGCGGGAGACAGTGATTTTGTGGGGCAGATACCAAGAATGGATGAAATTTAAGGCGTAGGCGACAAGGGTGCGCAGACCAAAGGGGATGAGATTGGTTTCGCCCATATCTTCGCGGCCGTGCATGACTTGGACGGAGGGGATTTTGAGGGTTTTTGCAAGGCGGAGAGCGGCAATAGAACAGCCAGCTTCGTAATGAACGTAAAAAATGTCAAAATTTTTCAGTTCGGGGTGGTTTTTGAGGAGCCAACGTTCGATAATCTGGGGGCGGCGAGAAACAGGGGTGAGACCGCGGAAAAAGAGTTTGCAACTGGGGACGAGAAAAATGTTTTTTTCGGCGAGTTTTGTAAGTTCGGTTTTAGAGCGGGGAAAGCCGGTGCTGAAAAGGTAGACTGTGTGGCCTATAGCTTCGAGAGCGGATTTTTGAGCGTTGATAGAGCTCACGATGCCACCGGTGAGGTCGAGATAACAATCGGAGAAGAAAGCGATTTTCATATTTACTATTATAACATTGTGATATAATAAAAATATGGATGCGGTGGGAAAAAATAAAAATAAAAGGTGGGCGAAAACAGAGAGAGCAATAATCGGGGTGCTGATGGGGGAGGAGGTGACAACGCGGGGAATTATAGGGGAAAGGAAGCGGGGGGCGTTGCCTAGAGCGGGAGAATTAGCAAGACGAGCGCGGATTTCGCGCTCGTCTTTTTATCGGCACCACCATACGATGCCGGAGATAATTGTGGATTATAATCGGGTGATTATGCGGGTGTATCGGCGAGATATGAGGAGGTTGGAAAGACTGCGTCGGGAAACGGGGGTGAGGGGGCTGTATCTTGGGATGATGCTGTTTGTGTTAAAAAATAAGCTGGTGTTTGGGACTTTGTTTAAATATGAGGGGACGAAAATAGTGGAACAGATGATTTTAGTGTCGAAGACGCGGATTGAGCGGATTTGCCAGTCGCCGAGGTTTTCGGAAAAGATGATGAAAATTTATATGAAAGAGGTGGCAGGGGTGTTTGAGATGTGGGGGCGGGTGGAATTTGCGGAAACTGAGGTGGAGCGGGTGTTTCAAGAAATTATGTATTTGACGAATACGGTAGGGGTGAGATTAGGAGAGTTGGGGTAAATTGGCACTCGGGGGTTGACAGTGCTAATTTTTGCGCTATAATAGAGATAGAAAAGGAGAAAATTATGACACTTAAACCATTAAAAGATCGAATTGTTGCGAAAATTGAGAAGCCAGCGGAGAAAACGGCGGCAGGGATTTTGCTTGGGGAGGCGAAAGAGAAGCCGGCGTATGCGGTGGTAGAGTCGGTGGGGCCGGAGGTAGAAGCCGTGAAAAAAGGGGATAAAATTGTGTATAAGGAGTATTCGACCACGGAAATTAAGGTGGACGAGACGAAATATATCATCTTGAAGGAAGAGGACGTTTTGGCGACTTTATAGGGGTCGGACGGTGGAAAACCTGTGGAAAACTCATAACTAAAGCCTAGAAATTAAAGAAAAGTTAAAGTTAAAAGGAGAAATTATGGCAAAGAAAATTTATTACGAAACAGAGGCGCGAGAGAAAGTGCTGTCGGGGGCGAAACAACTATATGATGCGGTAAAGGTGACGTTTGGACCGAAGGGGAAGAATGTGATTATTGAGAAAGAATATGGCGCGCCGGTGATTACGCACGACGGAGTGACGGTGGCGGAGGCGGTGGATTTGCCGTCTAAGGACGAGACACTCGGGGAAGCGGTGGGGGCGAAGCTGATTAAAACGGCGGCGCAGAAGTTGAATAAGGTCGCGGGGGACGGAACGACGACGGTGACGGTTTTGACTTATAATATTTTGGCGGAGGCGAATAAATTGATCGCGGCGGGGGTGAATCCGATGGAATTGCGTAAGGGAATTGAGAAAGCGGGGGCGGAAATTGTCGCGGGGATTGAGAAATCGGCGGAAAAGATCGAGGGGTCGTCGGATAAGGTGGCGGAAGTCGCGACGATTTCGGCGGGGGATGCGGAAATTGGGAAGTTGATTGCGGAAGTGATTGCAAAAATTGGAAAAGATGGCGTAGTTACGGTCGAGGCGGGGCAAGGACTCGAGATGGAAGAGGAGATCGTCGAAGGATTTTCGTATGATAAGGGTTATGCGTCGCCATTTTTCGTGACGGATGTCAACCGGCAAGAGGCGGTTTTTGAGAAGCCGTTGGTACTCATCACTGAGCGGAAGATTTCGGCGGCGAGCGATATTTTGCCGTTGCTCGAGAAAGTGGCGCAGAGTGGAAAGAAGGATTTGGTGATTGTGGCGGAAGAAGTATCAGGGGAGGCGCTGTCGCTACTGGTTTTGAATAAGCTAAAAGGCGTGTTTAATTCGCTAGTTCTGAAGGCGCCGTCGTTTGGGGATCGGCGAAAGGAAATTATGGAAGATATGGCGATTTTGACAGATGCGACGGTGGTGTCGGAAGAAAAGGGTTTGAAGCTTGAGGAGGTTGGGCTTGAGGTGCTCGGCTCGGCGGCGAAGGTGATTGCGGAGAAGGATTCGACGACGATTATTAAGGGGTCGGGCGATGCGAAGGCAATTAGCAATCGGATTGAGCTGATTATGAATCAGGCGAAGAATGCGAAGAGCGATTACGAGCGCGAGGAGTTTGAGAAGCGAGCGGCGGCATTGTCGGGGAAGGTTGCGGTGATTAAGGTCGGGGGCGCAACGGAAACGGAAATTGATGAGAAAAAGTTCCGAGTTGACGATGCAGTGGCGGCGACGAAAGCGGCGCTCGCGGAGGGGATTGTGACTGGGGGCGGCGTGACGCTGGTAAATCTCGCGGCGGGTCTTTCGGATGCGGACGCTGGTGCGCGAATTGTAAAGCAGGCACTTAAGGCACCGTTTGTGCATATCATGGAAAATGCGGGGCTGAATGCGCAGGCCTTGCTGGCAGAGGTGGAAGCGGCGAAACCTGGGTTTGGAGTGAATGTGATGGAGCCGGAAAAAGGCGTGGTCGACCTCAAGAAAGCAGGAGTGATTGACCCGGCGAAAGTGACGAAAGAGGCGGTGAAGAATGCGACGTCGATTGCGGCGACGGCGATGACGATGGGGGCGCTGATTTGCGAAATTCCGGAAGAAAAGGCGGCACAAGGCGGAGATATGGGAGGTATGTATTAAAGCTTGACTTGCTTAGGTTTAGGAACTCCTGACACCAAAAATCCCCCTTTGAAGGGGGATTTTTAGGAGGAGAGGTTTTGGAGATTTAAAGGCGGTAAAATTAGGAAAAAATGAGGGAGTTTACATTTTGTCGATAGATTGGACGAGATAGAGAAGAGCGTTGGCGCGCTCGGTTTCGTCGGCAATTTTCGACGCGCTTTGATAAGCGTCGCTAAGGGCAGAATAATCTTTTAAATCTTCGAAAATATCGCGGTAAATGGCGAATTTTTGGGCTGGGTCGAGGTCGACACGGTCCAACAAAGGAGCGAGGTCGCGTAGGGCGGCGGTTTTGACCTGGGCTGCGTCGGCGATTTCGCTAGAGTCAGGAGCAACGTCCGAGTGGTTATTCTGGGGCGCGATTTCGGGTTGGGTCGGGGAGGTTGGGGCGTCTTGGTTTGTTGGGGCGGGTTGGTCGGACAAGGCGGTTTGTTCGGGCTGTTCGGACGAGGCGGCCTGAGCGGCGGGGGTGGGATTTTCGGTTGGTTTGACCTGGAACGGGGTCGGTTCGGTGATACCTAAATCAGGAATGGCTACGGGGTCAATAGGCGCGATAGGTTCGGTTGCCGGCGGGACCATTTCGACATGAGCCTCAGGCATGGGAGTAGGAATTGGGGCGGGAGTTGGGAAAGGACCGACTGGTTCGCCAAGTTCGCCGGTGTCGCCTTCCGGAACAGAGGACGGAGCGGCAACTGGATCAGAAAAAACCGGATCGGTGTTAGTTGTGTTAGTGATATTGTCGATTGCACGCTGCAAATCGTTGTCGAAATTTTGATCAAAACTTTGATTCTGGTCCATTTTTGCCCACCTATTCATAGTTAATACTTATGTCTATAATAGCACGAGTCGGCTAAATTCGCAAGAAGTTTATGAGTTTATCGAGAAAATCGAGTTTGACTTCTTCCATGGGAAGGTGGGCGCCGAGCGCGTCGACAATGGCTTCGCCGCTGCCGCCCGGGAAATAGACTTTGACGCTGAAACTGAGGCGTTTTTTAGGGATTAAGACTGCGGAGAAGTGGTTAGCTTCTTTTAGGATGCCGAAAGCGCGAAAATCGGTGTAGTTGTGGAGTTTTTGGCCTTCGATAAGACCGTCTTTGGTGAGTTGGTAGTCGATTTTGCGCGGGGGGCGGAGATTGGAGGTTAAAAGAGTGATATCACAAAGAATAACCACGATAAGAAAAGTCCACCAGTTTTGCCAGATAGCAACAGCGCAGAGCGCGAGGCTGACGAGGATGAGGCCAATATACCACCAAGTGTTGCGACCGGGGACGATATATTCCTCGGCTTGCCAAGAGACGTCTTGAACTGCTTGTGTCATGAATTCATTATAGCACAATTTTCGCCTAAGTGGCGAGAAATATGGTAAAATAAGAATAACGGAGGGTTACCCAAGTGGCTGAAGGGGACGGTTTGCTAAATCGTTAGGCTGGGGCGACCTGGCGCGGGAGTTCGAATCTCCCACCCTCCGCCAATTTTTAAAAATATGGTATAATTTAGGTATGAAAAAGTTTGCAAAATATTTACTACCGGTATTAATTTTAGGAGTGGTGGCGATTTTGGGGACGTTGCTCTTTACGGGGCAGGTTTCGGCGTTAACCCTGCAGGAGGGCGCGGAAGCGGCGCGGTGCGACGGTTGTCCGGAGAATTTGTTTGGTGATACGGGGGTGTTCAAGACGATCACTAATACCGTGTTATATATTGTGGGTGTCGTGGCGGTGATTATGCTGATTATTGGGGGGATTAAGTATGTAACTTCGGGGGGTGATGCGAAAAAGGTGACAGACGCGAAAAATACAGTGCTGTATGCGATTATTGGGTTGATTATTGCGTTTCTCGCGTTTGCGATTGTGAATTTTGTGATTTCGGCGTTGCCGTCTTCGGACAATAAGGCGACGGAACAGTCGTTAGTTGAGCGAATTGACGGCTAAGATAGCGAGATTAAGGTTGTTTAGCTTAATGCCGACTTGTTGGGCGATTTTAGCGGCAGCGAGCATGGAAGCGCCGGTGGTCCAGACATCGTCGAGAAGAAGATAGGTAGCCGTTTGGTCAATTTTGAGCTTAGGGTTTAGAGTGTAGGCGGAAGTGGCTTGAGAGCGACGCGTGGCGGCGTCGGCGCCGACTTGGACGGTGTTTTGGCGACGGATGAGAAGCTTTTCGACCGTGCAATTGGGGCGAAGGCGGGCAAGATGTTTTGTAATCAAGAGAGTGTGGTCGAGACCACGAGCGCGGACGTGTTTTTTGATGGTGGGGAGGGGGACGAGAACGAGTTTTTGGCTGTCATTAGGGAGTTCGTCGGAAAGAATGGTGTTTAAAATTTCGGCGAGAGGACTGGCGAGCGCACGGACGGAATGGAATTTAAGGTCGTTAATGAGCCGGCCGATTAGCTCTTGGCGGGAGCCGATGATGAAAGTGGTGGGAGTGTCGGGGCAATGCGGGCAGGCGGGGGTGGATTTTTTGGTTTTGCAAATAGGACAGATGTTGGAATGGCTGGCAATAATGTTTTTTTTACAACAATCACATAAAACAGTTCCCAGCGCGCCACACCCCCGACAAGAGTGGGGTGCGAGGAGGTCTAGGAGGCTTGGAAATGTTGTATTTTTTACAATACTAGCCATAATCCTCTTGATTTTATCACGGAAGAGGTGTAAAATACAAGCATAACAATATAAGTGTGGAGGTAATAATGGCTCGTACAAACAGTGACGATTTGCTGATGGAAGACGATCTCGCTGCTGCGTTCTTGGGTGGAGACGATGAACTCACCGCGCCGGTGACTACGGAAGAACCAATGGCTTCTGAGAATATAACTGAGGATGAAATTAGCGAACCGACCGAAGATGAGTGGGATAATACCGACGACTTTCCTGGGCAACTCGCTGTAGATGTCTATGAAACCGCCGATAAATTAGTGGTAAAGGCGCGAACTGCGGGGATTTCGAAATCCGACCTAGATGTGAGCATTTCTGACAATATTTTGACGATTTCGGGGGTGTTGTCGGGAGGCGAAGATGAGCAAACAACAAGATGGCACATTCAGGAATGTTATTGGGGCGAATTTTCGCGAACGATTGCATTGCCGGTACAGGTGCGCGAAGACGATAATAGCGTAAAGGCAGAGCTAAAAGACGGCGTGCTGACGATTACTTTTGAGAAGGAAAAGACGGAAGCACCAAAGAAAATCAATATTCAATAGGATTTTGAAAAATATAAGAAAACACCTCTAGAGGGGGTGTTTTTTGTGGAAGGGAGTTTGCTAGCGGAGGGCGCAATAAAAACACCCCTGTTAGGGGGGCGTTTTTAGGCTAGGGTTCTTTGAACCGGCTATGTTGACGGTGCGGGCTATTGGCCGATAATGTTCGCGATAACGAAGTTGACGATGGCAAAGGACAAAACGCAGACCGCGAGGCCGATTAGACCATAAAGGATGGTTTTTTTGCCCTTTTCAACCTTGCTGGAATCGCCGTTTGAAGTCATGTAGTTTACGCCACCGATAATCATCACGACGACACAGACGATACCGAGTACGGCGATAATGTTTTCGAGAATGGTGATAACGCTACCGGTTAGATCGGTGTCGGTACCGACTTGATTAACCGTAGCAGCAAAAGTAGTAAGAGTTTTCAAGTTAATTACCCTTTCCGATTAATTGCCCGAGATAATGTTCGCGATAACGAAGTTGACGATAGCGAAAGACAAAATGCAGACCGCGAGGCCAATTAAGCCGTAGAGAATAGTGTCTTTGGCTTTTTTAACCTTGCCAGAATCGCCGGCGGAAGTCATGTAATTTACGCCACCGATAATCATCACGACGACACAGACGATACCAAGTACGCCAACGATACCGTTTAAGATGGTGGTGATGGATTGGTCGAGAGTTTCTTCGCCGTTATCAATATATTTTCCGGGTTCGCCAATGGCAAATTTGGTGATGAGATCTTTCATATTTTTTCCTTTTGGTTAATTTAGTTTTATTGTATAACGTTTTTTTAGAAAAAGCAATACTGAAGTTTAGGAGGGGATGATAGAGATGACCCAGTTGACAATAGCGAAGGCGAGGGCGCAAATGGCAATACCGATGGCGGCGTAGATGATGGTGTCTTTGGCTTTTTTAACTTTGCCGACATCCCCGCCGGAAGTGATGTAATTAATGCCGCCGATGATGATAAAGACGACAGCGACTAGCCCGACGACGGCGATAATGGAATTTAGAATAGTGGTTAGAAGAGTTTGGAAATTGCCGGAGGGGGTTTTGGGACAGCCGGCGGCTTTTTTGACGGCCTCGTTGGCCTCACTGTTGCAAATGTTAGTAGTAGTACTGTCGGCAAAGACAGAAGTGGCCGTGCCGAGACCAAATACGCCGGCGATAAGGGGCAAGGTTAATAAAATGGCTTTAGATAATTTCATGAATCTCCTTTGTTAAAGTTGTTTCGTTGATACTTTCGATAAGATAAGCACTGCTTTCGGCTTTGGTGTTGGCATCGCGGATGATGTTGGAGACGAAAGCGGTGATGACTTCGGCGAGAGCGACGATGGCGAGGCCGATGAGGGCGTAGATAATGGTGTTTTTGGCTTTTTGGAGCTTGCCGGAGTCGCCAGAGGAGGTGATATAGGCGATGCCGCCGTAAACGACGAAAATGGCGGAGACAGCGCCGGCGATACCGATGACCCATTGGATAAGGTTGACGACCATATCGATATCGTTGCTGCTGAGACAGTCCTGATCGTAGGTACAATCGCTAATATCACCGGAGCCGCCGACGAGAGCGATACGGATAGCGCCCATGATGACGCTGGCGGACATGACGATGGCAAGGCCGATAAAGGCGCGGATCAAGGTTTTTTTGCCAGTGGCGACCTTGCTAGAATCCCCGCCGGAGAAGATATATAGATAGCCACCATAGATAACGTAGCCGATGACGAGGTAGGCGGCGAGAATAGTGACGTCGGTGAGGACGTTGGCGACGATGGTCCAGATGCCGTTTTTTAGAGATTCTTCATCTTCGATATTAAGACCATTACACCAGGGGACGAATCCGAGGAAAGGACTAGCAGTGCAATCACTACTGCTGTCAAAAATAGAATTTTTGGTAGTATCGCCAGTATCGCCGTCGGCAGCGGAGACCGAGGTCATAGGAATGAGAGTGAGTGCGGAAATGATTGTAATAATAGCTAAAAGTTTTTTAAATAGAGTTTTCATATTGGATATTTTCTTTAACTTATATATTATAATAACATACAAGGCGGGAAAAGCCAAGAAAATCTGAGTTATTGATAGGATGGTTTTTGACATAAGCAAAAAGGGTATTAAAACTATTGACAAAAAAGCTTATGTGTGCTATAATCGAATTACGCCCAAAGGGAGGCGTTTTTATGTGTATGGTCAGCAAAAATAAGCTAAAAATGAGTTTGAAAAAGGCCCTAGTTGGTTTGTTTTTGGTGATGATAACGGGGGTGGGGGCGGTGATGACGGCGGGGGAGGCGTACGCGGACCCGGTGGATACGACCGACGCTACAACTGAGACGACGACAACTGAGACGTCGACAAGCATTAGTGATTTGACGACGGACGGGTGTAAATCGAGCTTGGGGGAGATTGGTTGGCATGCGTGTCCGATTACGAAGAAGGTAACAGAGGCGACGGATTGGCTGTATGAGAAAATTCAGGGGATTTTGGTGGTGGATCCGATTGAGGCGAATTCGCCAATTCATACGATTTGGGATTATTGTCGGGGGCTGACGAATATTGTCTTTATCATATTCTTGCTGGTGGTGATTTATTCGCAGATTACGGGGGTAGGGATTTCGAACTACGGGATTAAAAAGGTACTACCAAAGATGATCGTGGTGGCGATTTTGGTGAATTTGAGCTTTTTGATTTGTCAGGTACTAGTGGATACGTCGAATATAATTGGGACGAGCCTTAGAGAAGTATTTACGACGGTGGAGCAGGCGGCGATTACGGCGGCAAATGGCGATTCGACAGTGAGCGCGACAGAGGCGGCGATTGCAGAGTCGGACATGTATTCGGCGATTGTAACGGGTTCGACGTTGACGGTGCTGGGCGGGGTGATAGCGTTTGAAGCGGGGGCGATTTGGATGTTAATTCCGATGGCGCTAGGGGCACTTGTGGCGGTGGTGACGGGTTTGATTACGATTGCGCTGCGGCAGGCGGTGGTGGCGCTGCTCGTGATGGTTTCGCCGCTGGCGATGGTAGCGTATATGCTACCAAATACGGAAAAATTGTTTCAAAAGTGGAAAAAGTTGCTACAACAGATGTTGGTGTTTTATCCGATGTTTTCGCTGCTGTTCGGGGCGTCCTCTTTGGCAGGGTTTGCGATTATTGCGAGCGCAACGGACGGATTTGGGGTGCTGCTCGGGACGGCGGTGCAAATCTTTCCGTTGTTTTTCTCGTGGAAGATGATGAAGATGTCGGGGACGTTCCTTGGTGATATCAACACGCGGATGCACGCTTTGGCGGCGGGGCCGTTGGCGAGAAATCGGGCGTGGGCGAGTTCGCACCGAGATAATACGCGGGCGAGAATGCTGGCTTCGGGGCGGGCGACGACGCCTTCGCTAAGGCTAATGCAATTTGTGGCTAACCGGAAAGTGGCGCGAGAGGCGGACACGGCGGAACACGCGGAGCTTGCGAAGAACAGAGGTTTGGCGTATCGGGCGGGGCGAAATTATGATAAAAATGGCGTGCCGACAAGGCGCGGGGAGCGGACATACCGAAATCAGGCAAGGTCATTGGAATATCAGCAGGTGATTGAGCGGGATAAAAATAATATGGACAAGGGGCTGGGGCAACTTGCGGCGGTGAAGGCGCATGGAAGCGCTGCCAAGCGGGCGCGACTAGACCAACTGGACAACCGGATTGTGCGAGCGTCGGATAATTTGAAAATTGAGCAGGCGCGAGGGGAGAAGATTACTTATGAAAATGCGGAAGGTTTTCATAGTAGGATGGACGCGGCGATTAATTCGCATTTTGATGATTTGCACGCTGGAGAGAAAACTTATCGCCAGCACGAGATGAGCGAGACGGACCGAGTGAGTGCGCGGGCGAGGTATGCAGCGGCGAACCGAATTATGGAGGGAAATTTGGCGGATATTCAATTTGCGGCGGCGAATGCGGCGCATGGGTATGACACACAGAAGAAGATTATTGAAACTAAGATGCAAAAGTACTTTGACATGACACCACCGTCGAAGGATCTGGAATATAGGTTGACGGAGATGACAAAATCGGCGAATGCGGCGGCGCAGATAGATTCGATTTTGCCCGGGCTTAAGATTATGAATCAGCGAGGTGATACAGATGAAGTGCGAAGGCAAATTGAGAATATATTGAGTAGTGGCAACGGCATTCAATTGGGGACACATGCATCGCAGTCGCTGGCGTCGTTCTTGATGTTTGATGTAAAAGATAGCGATCCGTTTTTGCGACGATTTGGTAAATATATTAATTTGGAAACTGCGCAAGTATATAATAAGAATAAACGACAAAATGCAAGATTGTCGCTTGAGGAATATGTGACGGGCGAATATGAGGATTGGGATGCTGGGCACAATAAAGTGGCCGGAAAGTCAAAAAAGGATATGATGACATTGATGGAAGGTACGCCACTTGATAATCTTGAGCGGACGGCGTTTGCTAACGTGGACGAAATGCTGAGAAATGCTTATACTACTAATGGTAAGCTGGATGTGCACAAATATTTGACAAGGCGGGAAAAATTGGAACAAGCGATTGCGCCGGCGTTTATTTCGGCTAGCTTAAAATATCCTTCTGGTAGTGAACAATTAAAAAATGCCGTGTCGTTTCTGACTGGGTATGATGGCAATACTCCGAAATGGGAAGATGAGAAAAACCCGCTGTATGGTAGTGAAGAGGCGGAAGCGTATTTCCGGCGGAAGACGATAGAGTATTTGAAAAATCAAACTCCGGTACAAATTTTAGGATTAAGGTCGGATTATCATGATGGCTTGAGGGAGCATTTGGCTGATGCATTTAATTTGAATAAGGATGCGGACTTGTCCGAGGAGGAGCTAGAGGTACGGCGTGAATATGAAAAAGAAGTTTCGCGAATTCAGACACAATATGGCGACGAGCCAATTGACGAGGCAAAAGAGAAGCGCGATGCGGAGATGCGGGCGGCGCGAGAAAAAATTGCGGGGGTGCAATTTAGAAAAATGCTTAAAGAGAAGGGTATCTTGGAGCAGATTTACAGAACTCGCCGGTCTGGTGCGGCGAACGGTGCGAAGCACTGGGTGCGTGGATGGCTTGAGCTGGATAATGAAGCTAAGATTAGTAGGTATTTGGGAAAACTAAAGGCTGAGCAAAAACGGGAACAAAGAGAGGAAGATAGATTAAAAAAACAGAGTAGCGAGACAGAGCTCGGAGATAGCGGGGCGGGGAGAATTTACACGGAGAGCGATAGGGAGGTTTACCAAGCTGAGATGAATAAGGTTTTGAATGAGCATAAAAATGATGAACTCGAAGATTTCTTTGATGTAACTAGAGCAAAGCTTGAAGAGTGGTTTCCTGGCGATTATTTTGTAGAAGCTTACAAACAATACTATGAAGATAATGAAGAATATTTGAGTAATAGCGATTTGTATGAGTGGATACAGGAAATGCTGAATGATTTGGACGAATATCCTGGGAATAGGGACAGGAAGTAGTCGCCTAAAATAAGGGGATTTTCAGAAATAATTATGCTATAATAAAAGAATATGGCGCAGTATAAGGTCCCACAGGACGTTGAGGCCGATGATAAACTCTTAGGCCCGTTTAGCTTTCGGCAATTTATTTATTTGTTGGTGGCGGGGGTTTTGATTGCGATTGCGGTGGGGTTGTTTCAGTTGTTCCCGTTGCTTGCAATAATTCCGGTGCCGCCGATTCTGTTGTTTGCAGCGTTGGCGCTGCCGTTGAAAAAGGACCAGCCGATGGAGACTTATCTTGCGGCGGTAGCGTCGTATTATTTGAAGCCGAGAAATCGGGTGTGGATGACGGGGCAAAAAGGCACGACGATTGAGATTATGGCTCCGAAGACGGTGGAAGAAAATCGGACGCGGGATATTACTGGCGAGGAAGCGACGCACCGGCTATCGTTTCTTGCGGACATTATGGATACTGGGGGGTATGCGATTAAAAGTGGGGGGATGATGCAAAATCATGTGAATGCGGAGCTCGCGGCGGAGGCGACGACGGCAGAGGATATGTTTGAGATAGGCTCGTCGGCGATTGGGCGGGCGATTTCACGGGATGAAAATGCGAGACATAGCGAAGTGATTGAAAAAATGAAAACAGAAATTGCAAAAGCGGAGAATATTGGCGCGGCGACGGTGGTGAAACCGGAGGCGGCGGTAATGGGAACGGAGGCGGCGGTAAAACCGGAGGTGCCTGTGGCAAAACCGGAGGTGCTGGCGAGAACGGGTTCGGAGGTTTCGGCAGAGCCGGCGGCAAAGGTTTTGGAGCGGGCGGTGCCGAAAAATCCGGTGGAAAAAGTTGTGGAAAAGTCGCCGAGCAATAAAACAAAATCAGCGAAAAACGAGACAAAACCGGCGAGTCCTAGTATAATAGAATTAGCAAATAATCCTGAATATTCTGTGGCGACGATTGCGAAAGAGGCTAACCGAATAAAGGAAAGGGAACAAGGCGAAGTGTTTATTTCGCTACATTAAAAGATGAATCCACAACAATATAACCAACCACAAATGATTATACCTGGGCAACAGCCGGCGGGACAACCAATGAGCCAGCCGGCGGCGCAGCCGGTGCAGATTTTGCCTGGACAGCAGGTGGCGCAGCCGATGGGACAAGTTGGACAGACGGGACAGTCGGGGTCAGTGATGGGGCAGATTCCGGCGGTGCAAGCGCAGCCACTGGGAGCGGCGGCGATGCAGGCGCAACAAGTGGCGCCAGTTTCGCCAAACAAAGAAAATCCGCAATCTACGCAGGCAACGTTGCTCATCTCGGAGTTGCGGGACAATGTGGTAATTATGCGAGACGGGTCGTTTCGGGCAGTGGTGGCGTGCAAATCGGTGAACTTTGATTTGATGAGCGAGATGGAGCGCGAGGGCGTGGAATATTCGTATCAGAATTTTTTGAATTCGCTGAAATTCACGACGCAGATTTTAATTCGGAGCCAAAGGGTGGATATTGGGCCGTATATTGAGAGACTTTCTGAAATTCGGCGGAATAATGATAATATGTTGCTCGGGGTGCTGATGGATGATTATATCAACTTTATTGATATTTTGTCGCAAGAAGCGAATATTATGGATAAGTCGTTCTTTATTGTGATTCCGTATTATTCTTCGGCGGAAGTGGAGAAAGATTTGCAGGCGACAAAGAATTTCTTTAAAACTTTTTCGCGATCCAAGGCTATGGAGGTGACGAGAATTGACCGAGCGACGTATGATAAGGCGCTGTCGGAGCTAACGAACCGAGTGGATTCAGTGATGTCGGGGCTGTTCCAGATTGGAATTCAGTCGGTGAGATTGAATACGAAAGAATTGGCGGAGCTATATTATAACTTTAATAATCCGGACACGGCGGTGCGAGAGCCGTTGGTAGATTTTTCGAGACTAGCGACAATGTATGTGAAAAAAGGTGAAAATCCAAACAAAGGAGCGCAAAATGGCTAAGAAAAAGAAATTGACAGCGGCGGAAATTGCAGCGCAAAATGAGGCAATGGAAAGCGCGGAAATTCAGCGCGCGTTTGAACAGGGGACGAATACGCTAAGGGATTTGATTTCGCCGAGTGCGATTGAGATTCATTCGGATTACTTTCGGTTGGGGAATAAATATGGGCGGACGTTGTATGTTTATGGTTATCCGCGGTCGATTTATACGGGGTGGCTGTCGCCGATTATTAATATTGATGAAGTGATTGATGTGTCGATGTATATTTATCCGGTGGAGTCGGCGGTAGTGATGAAAAATTTGCGCACCAAGGCGACTCAACTTGAGGCATCGATGAATTTGAATATCGAAAAGGGTAAGGTGCGGGATCCGGAACTCGAGGCGGCGCTGGCGGATACGGAAGAATTGCGAGACCAATTGCAGGTCGGGGCGGAGAAATTTTTCCGGTTTGGGCTGTATATTACGCTGTGGGCGGATTCGTTGGATGAAATGAAATTCGTGCAACAAAAAATCGAGACGATTTTTGGGCAACAGATGGTGTTTTCAAAAGTGGCGAACACGCAACAGGAACAGGGGCTGAATTCGGTGATGCCACAATGCATGGACCAGTTGCAAATTCGGCGGAATATGAATACGGGCGCGATTTCGACGTCGTTTCCGTTTACGAGCGCGGATTTGACGCAGGATAAAGGTATTTTATATGGCATCAATATGCACAATAACGGGTTG
Source organism: Clostridiales bacterium (assembly GCA_963619335.1). GTDB lineage: Bacteria > Patescibacteriota > Saccharimonadia > Saccharimonadales > Saccharimonadaceae > Nanosyncoccus. The sequence continues at coordinate 149,843 of CAVEVP010000001.1, forward strand.
GTGATTTTTGATAGATTTTCGCTGGAGAATGCGAATATGGTGGTATTTGCGAAGTCGGGCGCGGGGAAGTCGTTTACGGTGAAGCTTGAAGCGCTGCGGTCAATGATGGTGGGGGCGGAGATTTTGATTATTGATCCGGAGAATGAATATCAGAAGTTGTGTGATGCGGTGGGCGGGTCGTATATCCGGCTGTCTTTAAATTCGGATGTGAGGATTAACCCGTTCGATTTGCCGAAAGTGGTGGACGGGGAGGATGCAAATGATGCCTTGCGGGCGAATTTGGTAACTCTGCATGGGCTGTTTCGGTTGATGCTGGGGGGGAGTACTTCGGTGGGGAGCGGAGCGGTGGGGCTGTCGGCGAGCGAAGAAGCTGATTTAGATCAGGCGCTGATTGATACTTATGCGCGAGTGGGGATTACTTCGGACCCGCTGACGCATCAGTCGACACCGCCGACGATTGCGAATTTGTATGATACTTTGCTACATATGGGCGGGAACGGGCCGTCGTTGGCACAGAGGCTGAGAAAATACACGACTGGGACATTTGCGGGGATTTTCTCGCAACAATCGAATATTGATATTAATAACCAGATGGTGGTGTTTAATATTCGGGATCTTGAGGATGAGCTCAGGCCGGTGGCGATGTATATTGTGTTGTCACATATTTGGAACATTGTGCGGGCGGAGCAGAAGAAACGGCTGCTTATCGTAGATGAGGCGTGGCAACTGATGCAATATGAAGATTCGGCAAACTTTTTGTTCTCGTTGGCGAAGCGGGCACGGAAATATTATCTTGGGCTGACGACAATTACTCAAGACGTGGAAGATTTCATGGGGACGAAAATGGGACGGGCGATTGTAGGGAACTCGTCGATGCAACTACTATTAAAACAGTCGGTGTCGGCGGTGGATGTGTTGTCGGATGTGTTTAAATTGACGGAGGAAGAAAAGCGACGGTTGTCGAACTTTCCGGTGGGGCAAGGGCTGTTTTTCGCGGGGTCTAATCACGTGCATATTCAGATTATTGCTTCGGAAACCGAGGAAGGACTGATTACTACAAATCCAAAAGGCTAAATGCTTTTTTATGTTATAATAATGATATGAAGCGGTTTTTCGCGAGCTTGATTTCGGCGATGTTGGTGGTATTGTTGCCGGCGTCGACTTATGCGCTGGATGCGTCATTTTTGGACTTTTTTGCGCAAAATAATATTTTACATTACGATCCGTCGGAAACGTCGTGCGAATCGGCGGCGATTAAGGGGTCGGAAGTAACGGTGATTGGGGATTCGATTTCGGTGGGGGCGAAAAGTGAGTATGAGTCGCAACTTTCGGGCGTGGATTTGGAAGACAAAACTTATAATGGCACAACTTATGAAATTATACAAGTGTCGAAACATTTTGCGGCGGACGCGAGCGGGAATTATTCGGGGCTGACAATTGCGAAAGAGATGGAAAAGCAGGGGGATTTGAGGGCTTATGTGGTGTTTGCGCTGGGGACGAATGACCCTGGGGCGGTAACGGCGGCGAAAATTGATGAGCTGATGGATGCGATTGGGACGAATCATAAGGTAGTGCTAACAACCAATTATGCGTACGAAAATCAGCTGGATTATAGCGGAAACAATGCAGCGATTTTGGCGGCGAAAGAAAAATATGATGGGAAAATTGCGGTGGCGGACTGGGCGAGCGTGGCGAAAGAAAAACCGAGTTTGATTGGTGATGCTTATGTGCATCCGAATGCGGAGGGTTCGAAGGAATTTGTGAGTTTAATTAAGCAGGCGCTAGCAGATTTTACAGAAAATTCGATTACTGGGACAGGGAGTAATAAAAATTATGCAGGGGTGGAAGTGTGGAGTGCGGCGGAGTTGCAGGCGATTGAGGAGAACAAGGAAATTTATAAGGAAGCGGCGGATAAATATAATTTTCCGTGGCAGGTGATGGCGGTATTGCATCATCAAGAGACGAGTCTTAGGCGATATAACCCGTCTAATGGGCAGGGGGTGTATCAGTTATATACTTATACGGCGGGCGGGACGAATGCAAATCGGTTTACGCCGGCGGATTCGATTTCGGAAGAGGAATTTCGGCGACAGACTTTAATTGCGGCGGAGCTGGTGAGCCAGATGGCGGGGGATTTGAATGATGATGATAACGTGAAAAAGTTGTTCTTTATGTATAACGGAACGGCGAGTGTGTATGTGCAAAAGGCGATCAATATGGGCTTTTCGGAGGAGGAAGCGAAAAATGGGGAGGGGTCGGCGTATGTAATGAATCGGTATGATGCACAGCGCGACCCGACGAGCTCGGCGATGAGTCCGTATTGGCCAGGACGGTTTGTGGGGGACGGGGTGTATGATTCAAGTTCGGTGTCGGAGATTTTTGGGGCGTTTGTGTTATATGAAGCGATTGCGGGAAGTTCGTATTGTTCTTGGGGCGGGGGGACGATTGCGGAAACAGCGATTTATCTATCGTGGGAGGGGCATGGGCATGCGATTACTGACCCGAAACCGGAATATGAGGCGGCGATGAAAGAAGTGGGGGCGTGGATTTTGCCGTGTGGTTCGAACGGGGAGTGCCCGTATTATGGGGCGAGCTGTGATCAGTTTGTGGGGACGGTGATGCGGTATTCGGGGGCGGACCCGAATTTTCCAATATTCTTTGGCTATGGATTGGTGGAGTATTTGGAGTCACATACGGAGATGTATATGAAAGTAGACCATAATAATGATGTGGCGAATTTGGAGCCGGGAGACATCTTTATTACTTATGCGAACGGGAACCATATTTATCTATATATTGGAGAGATTGATGGCGAGCCGTCGCAGGCGTCGGCGTCTTGGGGCGACCGGACGGGCGAGCATTTTGCGGGTGTGTATTTTTCGGATAGTGGGGGTTCGCGAGTGTATGATGTGTATAGGAGGATCAATTTCTAATGTGGCTTGATTTTTTGGCGAAGCATAAAAAGGCGACGATTGTCGGTGTCATAGTGGCTTTGGTGGCGATAATTGCGATTTCGGTGTATTTTATAATGGATGATTTAGCGAAGACGGCGAAAGTGAAAATTATTGTGGCGCCGAGTACGGCGACGGTGAAAATCGGTGAAGAAAAGTTTGCAGCTTATGGAGAGTTTAAGATTCGGCCTGGGGAATATGCAGTGGAAGTTTCGGCGGAGGGATTTTTGACGAAACAAACGGAAATTAAGACGATGGCGGGAGAGGCGGCGGAAATAAAGTTGTATCTTGAGGCGGAAGAGGGGAATAATTATTATAGCGAGAACGCAAAAGATGCGACGATTTTGGGGGATTTAAAAGCGGCGGAGACGCAACAAAAAGTGGATGAGCTAAAAAAAGAATATCCGATTTTGGAAAAATTGCCGATTAAAATTGATTTTTATACTAATGATTATTCAAAACGAGTGAAATATACGATTACTTATCAGCTAAAAGATGGAAATGACGGGTTTTCTATTGTGATTTCGGATTATACGGGCGGGAACTACGAGGCGGCGCTAGAAAAACTGACGGCGCGCGGGGCGAAATTGGAAGATTATGAAATTCGGTATGAGGATTTGTCGGGGACTGGCGGATGGGGGAGAGCGGAGTAGGATTTTAAAGGTGGGGTGGTCTAGACATTTTGGGGTTGGATGTTGCGACGCGAAAAGAGAGGCGAAAACATAGTTTAGCACTCTTGCATTTGGAGTGCTAATGAGTTATAATAGGGAGTATGGCAAGTAAACGGGATTATTATGAAGTTTTAGGCGTGAGCAAAAACGCGTCGGACGATGAAATTAAGAAGGCTTATCGGAAGCTGGCGGTAAAATACCATCCGGACAAAAATCCGGACGATAAGGAAGCCGAGAAAAAGTTTAAGGAAATTAACGAAGCGCACGATGTTTTAAGTGATAAACAAAAGCGCGCGCGATATGATCAATTCGGACACGCGGGGGTTGGCGGTGCGGGCGGAAATCCGTTTTCGGGCGGGGGCGCGAGTGGTAATTCATTTGGCGGTTTTGATTTTAATGGGCAGACGTTTAATTTTGACTTTGGCGGCGGGGGCGGTTTGGATGATATTTTGGGGAGTTTGTTTGGGTTTGGCAATGCTGGGCCGCGGCGGCCGCGGCGAGGGGCGGATTATCAGGCGTCGGTGGTGCTGACTTTTGAAGAAGCGATTTTTGGGACGACTAAGACGGTGGATTTGAATGGAAAAGATTTGAAGGTGAAAATTCCGGCGGGGATCGATGACGGGATGTCGATTCGGTTGCGGGGCAAGGGCGGAAAAGCGCCGACGAAAGATGGCGAAGACGGCGATTTGTATGTGCGAGTGAAAGTGAAACCGCATAAACACTTGACGCGAGAGGGGGCGATTATATTGTCGGAAGAGAAAATTGATATGGTGGATGCTGCGCTCGGATGCGAGATTGAAGTGGAAACAGTGGACGGAACGGTGAGAATGAAGGTGCCGGCGGGGACGCAGAGCGGAACGCCGTTTAAGTTGTCGGGACATGGGGTGCCATTTCGGGCGGACGGTGATCGGGGACCGCATATTGTAACAATTGTGGTAGAGACGCCACGAAACCTGACTAAAAAGCAAAAAGATTTGTTAGAAGAATTCAAAAGTGCAAAAAAACGCGGAATTTTTCGGTAGTCGATTTTTTGTGATATAATAGAAAAGGAAAATTATAAATTTGATGTTATTTGTTAACCCGTTGATATAAGAAAAATATTGACAGAAACAATTAGAAAGGTGATCTATGGAAATTATAGTTCCAATTATCGCTGCTGTGGTCGGTGTCGCGGCTGGGGCGGGCGGAATTTTTGCATATAACAAACGTAATGAAAATGGGGGGAAAGACAAGGCCGAGGATTTGGTGCGCAAGGCGAAGCGGGAAGCGTCGGATATTGTGCTGGCGGCGAAAAAAGAAGCGGCGGAAGTGACCGAAAAAAATCAAAAGGAAGAAAATGAGCGCCGGAAAGAGTGGAAGAAGACGGAAAATCGGTTGGCGGAGCGCGAGGGGACGCTGGATGCGAAACTGGACCAATTGGAAAAGAAGTCGGACAAGTTGAATAAAGAAACGCGAGAAATTGAAGATTTAAAGAATGAAATTAAAGATATTCGGGCAAAACAGCACGAAAAGCTGGAGAAAATTGCTGGGCTCTCAAAAGCAGATGCGCGAGAAAAACTAATGACAATGACCGAGCACGATATTCGGCAGGATTTGGCGGGGCTGGTAGTGAAAGAACAACGTGAAATTAAGCACGATATTGACGAGACGGCGCAGGCGATTTTGGTGACGGCGATGGAGCGGATGTCGTCGGAGGTGACGGCGGACCGGACGGTGACGGCGTTGAAGCTACCGGATGATGATATGAAAGGGCGGATTATTGGTAAAGAGGGGCGAAATATTCAGGCTTTGCAACGAGCGACTGGGGTGGATGTGATGGTGGACGATACGCCGGGAATGGTGGTGTTATCATCGTTTGATCCGATTCGGCGACAAGTGGCGCGGTATGCTTTGGAACGATTGATGAAAGACGGACGGATCAATCCAGCGTCGATCGAAGACGCGGTGGCGAAGGCGGAGCGTGAGATTGAAAAAGAAGTGGTGCGCGCGGGGGAAGATGCGGTGCGAGAAGTGGGGGTGGTGGGAATTCCGCGAGAGCTGATTCATCTCCTCGGTGAGTTGAAGTTTAGGACTTCGTATGGGCAAAATGTGCTTTTACATTCGATTGAAATGGCACATGTTGCGGGGATGATTGCGGAAGAAATTGGGGCGGATAAGCGCGTGGCGAAAACGGCGACTTTGCTGCATGATATTGGCAAGGCAGTGACGCATAAGATTGAGGGGAAGCACGCGGAGATTGGGGCGGAGCTCGCGAAAAAGTACGGAATGCCAGAGCCGGTGGTGCATGCAATGGCGGCACACCATGATGATATTGAGCCGACAACGACGGAAGCGGTGATTGTGAAGATTTGTGATGCGATGAGCGCGGCGCGACCGGGAGCGCGGAACATTTCGGCGGAGAATTTTGCAGAAAGAATGAAAGATTTGGAAAATATTGCGACGTCGTTCCCTGGGATCGATAAGGCTTATGCGATTTCGGCGGGACGGGAAATTCGGGTAATTGTCGAACCGAAACAAATCGATGATTTGTCGGCGTTGAAATTGGCGCGCGATATTGCGAATAAAATTGAGGCGACAATGAGCTATCCTGGTGTAATTAAAGTTAATGTGATCCGCGAAACTCGGGCGGTGGAGTATGCGAAGTAGGAAAACTTTTCGGGGCGGGGGATATGAGCCGGAAAGATGCTGGGTCGGGGAGACGCACAAAATTTGTTATGCGACTAAGGAAGAGGCGGAAATGGCCGCGCGAGTGGCGGAATATGATCACGGAATTTCGGGGCTCGCGGTTTATAAGTGTGAATATGGGGAGCATTGGCATTTGGCGAGTGGGGATTGAAAATTTTAGAGTTTTCAAAAGTAGGATTTTGTGATATAATAAAGTAGTTGGTGAGCTGGGCCGGTAGCTCAGTTGGTTAGAGCACGGGCCTCTTAAGCCTGGTGTCGTGGGTTCGAATCCCACCCGGCTCACCAAACTAGGTTTTGTGAGTAATCGCCGAGGAGACGATTTTTTGGTGGAGGGGTTTATAGAGGGTTTAGTTATGGAGCGATTTTTGGTATAATTAGGGGATATAAACAGGAGATTTTGTTATGTGCGGAATTGTGGGATATGTTGGTAAGAAAAATGCGCAGGATTTTTTGGTGTCGGGGCTGAAACGGCTGGAATATCGGGGGTATGATTCGGCGGGGATTGTGACTTTTGATGAATCCAGCACGGCGACGATGGTGAAGACGAAGGGGAAAATTGCGGATCTTGAAACGAAGTTAACGAAAAATCGGCGAACGGATCGGGCGGGGATTGGACATACGCGGTGGGCGACGCACGGCGAGCCGTCCGAGGCGAACGCGCATCCGCACCACGTGGGCGACATCTATCTGGTTCATAACGGAATTATTGAAAATTATAAGGCGTTAAAAAATGAGTTAAAAAAATATGAATTTCAGTCGGAGACGGATTCGGAAGTTTTGGCGGCGCTGATCGATTCGTTTTATCAGGGCGGAAAGTATCCGCTCGCGGATGCGGTGGTACAGGCGTTGAAATTAGTTCAGGGGACTTATGGGATTGCGGTGATGTCGGACAAAAATCCGCAGGAGATTGTGGTGGCGCGAGCGGGGTCGCCGCTAGTGATCGGCGTGGGGCATAACGAAACTTTGATTGCATCGGACGCGTCGGCTTTGCTCGGACATACGAAGCAGGCGATTTATTTGAATGATGGGGAAGTGGCGGTGGTCACGGACAATAGTGTTGAGATTAAGACTTTGAATGCGGAGCCGGTGTCGGCGAAAGTGGAAGCAATTGAAACAAATCTCGCGGCGATTCAGAAAAATGGTTACGAGCATTTTTTGCTAAAAGAAATTATGGAGCAACCGCGGTCGCTGAAAGAAACTTTGCGGGGGCGGATTGATTTGAAACGAAATGAAGTGCGGCTGGGCGGACCGGGGTTGTCCGAGGCAGAACTTCGGAAGATTAAACATTTGGTGATTGTGGGTTGTGGGACGGCGTATAATGCGGGACTTTTAGCAGCGTATTATATTGAGCAATTTACGCCGGAAATTACGGTTGAGGTGGTGATTGCGAGCGAGTATCGTTATCGGCAGACGTATATTCCGAAAGATTCGGTGGCGCTGGTGGTGTCGCAGTCGGGGGAGACGGCGGATACCCTAGCGTGTCTTCGCGAAATTAAAAAGCAGGGGGTGAAGACGGTCGGGATTGTGAATGCGATTGGCTCGACGATTGCGCGCGAAGTGGATGGCGGGACGTATGTTCACGTGGGGCCGGAGATTTCGGTGGCTTCGACCAAGGCTTTCACGTCGCAGGCGATTGCGATGGTAATGTTTGGGCTGACGGTGGCGGAAGCGAAAGGTGTGCGAACGGGGATTTTGCGAAAGTATATTGAGGAAATTGCAAAGTTGCCGACGGAAATTGAGAAAACTTTGACGGAGTTTAAGGAGCCGGTGCGCGAGTTGGCAAAAAAGTATAAGAATTATGATCACGCGATTTATCTCGGGCGAGACACGGCGTATCCGGTGGCGATGGAGGCGGCGCTGAAGCTGAAGGAAATTTCGTATATTGATGCGAATGCGTATGCGTTCGGGGAGTTGAAGCACGGGCCGCTGGCGCTGGTAGACGATCGGTTCTTTGAATTTGCGTTGTTGCCGGAGGGGGAATTATACAGTAAGGCGGCGTCGAATGTACAGGAAGTTTTGGCGCGAGGCGGGCACGTAATCGCGATTACAAATCGGGAAGATTTTGATTTGGAGGCGGAAAGTGTTGTAAAAATTACAACAAAGGTGACGATTTTTGCACCGCTTTTGATGAACCTCGTGGCGCAATTGTTCGCGTATTATGTGGCGTTGGAAAAAGGACTAGATGTCGATCAGCCGCGGAATTTGGCGAAGTCGGTGACGGTGGAGTAGGGGAGGGCAAAAAATAAAGGCCTCGATTCGAGGTCTTTATGCCCACAATGGGCGTCTCATAAGAGATGATGTCGCTAAACTAGCCAAAGCTAGCGCTTATTTGAACTTATCGTGTAAATCCAATCGCTTAATTGGACAATTTAATTATAGCACGGGTCATGATATAATACAAGAAAAGAAAGGCTGTGTATGAGTGAAAATAAAGATAATAAATATTATGTGGGACTAGACCTTGGGACGAGTTCGGTAGGTTGGGCGGTGACGGACACGAACTATCGACTAAAAAGAGCGAAAGGCAAAACGTTGTGGGGTGCGAGATTGTTCGAAGAGGCAAAAAATGCAGCAGATAGAAGGACTAGTCGTTCGGCAAGAAGAAGATTACACCGAACACATGCACGTTTGAAATTGTTGGAAATGTTATTTTCGCCGGAAATGAGTAAAATCGATCCGGATTTTTATTTGCGATTGAGAAAATCGTCGCTTTTGCCATCCGATCGACCGGAACGAATTCGGGAAAAATATACGTTATTCAATGAAAAGAATTTTACGGATAAAGATTTTTATCAAGCTTTTCCAACGATTTGGCATTTGAGAAAAAATATAATCGAAGAAAATGCGCCAAAAACAGCGTTGTCGGACGGTGCGCACTTCGATTTAAGGTTATACTTTTTGGCAATTCACCATATTTTGAAAAATCGTGGACATTTTTTGCTCGAAGGGGAGCTGAAAAATGGCGGTGGAGATTTTAATGAATTTTATGATGAGCTAAAAGATATTGCGGATAATTTTGATTTGGGGATGGTTGATGATGCTCCGGAGTCGGCGAAGGAAATTATTGAAGGCAAAAAGCGAGATAGCGAAGGCAAGAAGTTAGGACTTTCCGATCGGAAGAAGATGTTGGCGGAGCTGATTTTTATGGAAGACGAGGAACGGGATAAGAATTTGGCGAAACGAAGATTGAATTTTGCGGGACTTTTAGTGGGGTCGAAAGTTAGTTTGCCGGGGATTTTTAGCGATGAAGTTTCGAAAGAAGCCGACTTTAAATATTCGTTTGGCGACGGGAACTTTGAAGATAAAATGTCGGAGATCGAGGAAGCGTTAGATGATTCGGAGATGTTCGATTTGGTGCTAGCGGCGAAAAAAGTGTACGATTATGGAATTTTGTCGACATTACTTGGGAATTCTTCGACAATTTCGGCGGCGATGGTGAGAAATTACGAACAACATAAAAAGGATTTGAAAGACTTGAAAGAAGTTTTGAGACCGTATCCAGAATTATTCGATCCGTTTTTCAAAGCGAAAAATGATACTGTGAACTATAATGCTTATATTCGGAAGGCTTATACGGAAGATAAAAGTGGGCGTCGGAAAACTTTTGGTGGAAGCTTAGGTCAAGAAGAGATAAATAAGGAAATTTTGAAAGCATTAAATACTTTAGTTGAAAAACATCCGGAAGCAAAAGGAAAGACGGTGGAGAGTTTGATAGAACGTGCGGAACGGGGAGAACTGTTGCCGAAACAGCGCGGACAAGCTAAGGGAACGATTCCACAACAATTACACCACAATGAATTAAAAATAATTTTGGAACGATTAGTGAAAGAATATCCGGAGTTTGGAAAGGTTGATCCGGCGGAAGACGAGACTTGCAACACGGTGGCTTTGAAAATTGAACGATTACATGATTTTAGAATTCCGTATTATTGCGGACCATTGGTAAAAGGGAAAACAGATGCAAAAGGCCGAACGATTGAGGGCGGAAAAAGTGAATTTTCTTGGGCGGATGAAGAAATTGCGGAGTTGGTCTATCCTTGGAATTATAAGAAATTGGTGAATTTAAGCAAAAGAGCAGATAATTTTATTCGGCGGATGACAAATGAATGTTCGTATTTGGTTGGTGAAGAAGTGTTGCCAAAAGCGTCGCTTGCGTATCAAAAGTTTATGGTTTTGAATGAACTGAATAATTTGAAAATAAATGGCAAAAGAATTGAAGACGTAGAATTGAAACAGCGAATTTTTAAAGAAGTGTTTCTTGAAAGTGAGCTGGGGAACGGAAATATTACTTTGAAATCGCTGAGCCAATATTTGAAGAATTGTGGGATTTTGGGTAAGGAAGATATTTTATCGGGAACGAGCGAAACGAAGTTTTTGCCGAAGATGTCGACACATTTGCAATTTGTGAAAATTTTAGGTGAGGATTATGCTAAAAAATATCAACACCAAAAATTAGAAGAAGTTGTTAATTTGATTACGATTTTGAATAATGAGCCAAAGATGTTGGTGGAGAAGATAGAAGAAACGCTTGGTTGCGAGGAGAGGCAAGCGAAAAAACTTGCGAAATTATCGTTGAAAGATTGGGGTAATTTTTCGGAAGCTTTTCTTTTGGGAATTCGGGCGAGAATAAACGGAACCGAGATGACGATTCTGGATGCGCTGTTTGAAACGAATATGAATTTAATGGAGCTGCTCGCGGCAGGGTTTCGAGATGCGGTGGACGAGTTTAACCGGCCGAGAAAAAACGAAAATACGAGAATAACTTATCAAGATGTGAAAAATTTGTATTGTTCGCCGGCGGTGAAACGAACGATTTGGCAGACAATAAAAATTTTGAAAGAACTTGAAAAAGTTGAAGGAAAGGCGCCGGAGCGAATATTTCTCGAGGTGACGAGAGGGGAAGATAAGAACAGAAAAGGAAAATATACGGAATCGCGTAAAAAAAGATTAGTAGAGCAATATAAAACGATTGCGAAAAATGCGGAAAGTAAAGAGCTTTTGAAAAAACTGGAGGGATATGAAGAGCGAGATTTGCAACAAAGAAAACTCTATCTTTATTTTGAGCAACAAGGAAAATGTGCGTATTGTGGGGAGCGGATCGATATTGAAGAATTGAATAATCACGATTATTGTGATATTGATCATATTTATCCGCGTTCGAAAGTAAAAGATGATAGCATAACGCGAAATTTGGTGTTAGTACATGCACATGAAAATCGTGAAAAAACGAATAAATATCCGATTGATGAAAATATTCGGAATAAGTGTCGGGGGATGTGGTGGAGCTGGAAGAATAGTGGGTTTATCACGAGCGAGAAATTCAATCGTTTAACGCGGGGGAATCCTTTGACGGCGGAAGAGTTGGGCGGTTTTGTGAGTCGGCAACTGGTCGAGACGGCGCAGTCGGTGAAGGCGGTGCGAGATTTGCTGAAAATAATGTATCCGGAGCCAGCGACAAAAATTGTGATGAGCCGAGCGGCGCAGACTAGCGATTTTCGAAAATGGTTTAGCGAGAAAGCGATTGATAAATACGAAAATAATCGCGTGTTACATGAGGCGATGCCGGAGTTTATTAAAGTGCGAGCAATAAATGATTTGCATCATGCGAAAGACGCGTATCTTAATATTGTGGTAGGAAATGCGCTATTTGAGACGTTTACGTCGGACCCGATAAAATGGGTGAAGAGACAGGAAGCTATGGGGAATCGAGATTGGTCGACGAATCCGTGGGTGTTGTGGCGAGATCAACCGTCGACAAAATCGTCGTTTAGAATGAGGGGTTGGGATTATGCGGAGACGATTAAAATTGTGAGCGATACGCTGAAGCGGAATGACGTGTTGTGGACGAGGATGTTATTGGAACATACGCGAAGTGGTGCGATTTCAAAGGCGACAATTATTGGAAAAAATGAAAATACGGACGGAATATTGCCAATTAAGCAAAATATTGATCCGGAAAAATACGGCGGCTACACGGGTATACAAGGAGCTTATTTTGCGTTGATTGAAGTTCGAAATAGAAAAAGCGAGATATGCAGAAAAATAGTGCAAGTACCAATTTTGGCGAAAGATGCGCCAAAAGAATATTTAAAACAACAATATAAGAATGTGACGATTATTTTAGAAAAAATACCAGTGAATTCGTTAATGAAAGTTGACGGGGCGTTGATGACTATAAGTGGTCGAAGTAAAAATACGAATTATTTTGCGCCAGCGGTACAACTATATATATCAACTAAAACTTTGGCATACTTAAAACGGGTTTCAAAGGTAGTCCAAAAAATAAATAAAAATAAAAAATATTCGATAAATGAAAAATGGGACAAAGTGACTAGCGAGGAGAATGAAAAGCTTTTAGATTATTTGATTGAGCGGCTTGATGTGTTTAAAAAAATGCCATATCTTGGGGGCTTCGTGGAAAGGTTGAGAAAAGGTCGAACGACATATAACGAGTTGAGCGTTGAAAGGCAATGCGAGGCGATTATAAATTTAATTATGGCGTTTAGCTGCAATACGACAGTGGCTGATTTATCGATGTTCGACCCGAAAGGTGGTAATATTGGAAAATGTGCGATGTCAAATGATATCTCAAAATGTGATTCCGCACTGTTGATTTTACAATCGCCAACGGGACTGTTTGAAAAAGTGATTGATTTGAAAACTTGTCCGCCGGAGAGTGAATAGATGTCTTGGCGGGTGGTGATGGTTTCGAGCCGGTCGAAGCTGGATTATAAGATGGGATTTTTGGTGGTACGTAATGATGACGGTGAAAAACGAATTCATTTGGAGGACATTTCGGTATTAATTTGTGAAACGACGGCGATTTCGATTACGGCATATCTTTTGGCAGAGCTAGTGAAACAAAAAGTAAAAGTGATTTTTTGCGACACGAGTCATAATCCAATTTCGGAATTGATGCCGATTCATGGGTCTTATGATTCGAGTGGTAAAATTCGGAAACAAATGGCATGGGAAGAAAAAATAAAGGCAGAGGTTTGGCAAAAAATTATTGTGCGAAAAATCCAAAATCAAGCGGGAGTATTAAAGAAGGTTGGGAATTTTGAAAAAACAGAACAACTGCTGGATTTTGCAAAAGAAGTTCAACCCGGCGATCCAACAAACCGAGAGGGGCATGCGGCAAAAGTGTATTTCAATGCTTTGTTTGGCGAAGAATTTTATCGGAATGCGGCGGACATTAGAAATGCAATTTTGAATTATGGTTACACAATTTTGTTGTCATGTTTTAATCGGGAGATTGCGGCTTGTGGATATTTAACACAAATTGGGATTTGGCATAATAATGCGGAAAATCCGTTTAATCTTGGTTCGGATTTGATGGAAAGTTTCCGGCCGATCATAGATTATTTTGCATATTCGGTGAATTTTGCAGAATTTGAAAGTGAAGAAAAAAGGCAAGTTGTGGATCTATTGAACGATAAAGTTGGAATTGTGGATTCGAAACAATATTTGAATAATGCGATTGGGATTTATGTGAAAAGTGTTTTTAATGCGATTGAAGAAAAAGATATGTCGTTAATTTTGGATTGGTATGAGTTATAGATTTATGCGAGTGATTGTAATGTTTGATTTGCCGACGGAAACTTCGATGGATAGAAGGCATTATCGGTGGTTTCGGAAATTTCTGATTGAAGAAGGTTTCGTGATGATGCAGGAGTCGATCTACACGAAGATTTGCATAAACATGCACGCGGTGAAAAAAGTTGAGCAGAGAGTTGACCGAAACAAGCCACTACATGGAATTGTACAGTTGATGGTGGTGACGGAGCGACAATTTGCGAATATTAAATATGTGGTGGGAGAAGAAAACAGCAATACAATTCAAAATGATGAAAGGATGGTAATTTTATGATACGCTTGTCGCATACAGATTTTCGGCAAACAATTGAATGGAACGAAAATCACCATGTTGGAGAGTTCGTGATTGAGTCTCCGACGTTTTTTCGAGGGGTAGCTAGAGATTTGAACGAGGAAAGAGACGATAACGTCGGACTATGTTTAACTAGAGAAGCGAGTGCCTTAAAATACGGGACGGATGTTGACGTGGTTTTTAATCCAATGAAATTAGAATTTAATAATCGGCGAGCGGTGACGACGCTTTTTAAAATGTTAGTAAAAACTTCGAATTCGGAAGATTTTTATTTAAAAACTAATGAATTTAAGACGCGAATTTTGAAATATCTGGACGAAGTGGTTGAGGCGGAGGGTTTTAACTTTGATGTGGTGGCGGATGATTTTGCGTTGAATAACATTGCGAAAGCGGTGAATTTTCACGTTGATTCGGATGAGGACGATTACGTTGAATTTTTGACGGACTATATGGAAGTGATGGTGGAACTGGCGGGGACGAAGTTGTTTGTGTTTGTGAATTTGCGATCGTATTTAAGCGAGAAGGAACTTTCGCGACTAGTAGGAAATATTTTAAATCACCAGTTTGATGTACTGTTGATTGAGAATCAGGATTATGGGAAATGTGAGGGGGTGCAGAGAATTATTATAGATAAAGATGGGTGCGAGATTTAGGTTTTTGAGTTTTGTTTTTTGAAGGTAAAATGATTGTGGCAAAAATCAAAACGCTTATGCTTTGTTTTTGGCGGTTTTGGGGTTGTGATTTTTGAATCTATATGTATATAATAACAGCGGGTCGGAGAAATTTTTATTTTACTTGGGTTAGATTCTCCCCGCCACGGGAAACTGCTGAATAATATAAAGATGAGTGCGGTGAGTTTTTCGTGGCAAGGGGGGATTTAACAAGTTGGTGATTCTAGATAGCCTGGATGAATGCCCCCGATGAATGTAAAACAAACATGAAAAGGAGGCAATTATGGAAATAGAATGTTACTTTCATTTTAAATTCGTAAGGAAATCCAAAAATAAAAAAGTTACTGTCGTCGTAGAAGACGGACAGTAACACCGATCACGATGAGTTTCTAGAGCTCATCCTATGATTTAAGTATAACAAATATGGAAAAAATTGCAAGGCGTTTAACGTGATGGTGCCGGAGCGGGATATCGGTATGGTTTAAGGTCTAGCTTTTTTAGGAAAAATAGGGTATAATTAAGATAGTTCGAAGCGATTATCGGGGTTATCGACCGTTTCGAGTTCTCAAAACTCGGATTTGAGGTTTGAGAATCGTGTAAAACAATCGCTTAATCGAACTCCCGATCCGTGCTATAATTAAATCGCACAGTTTGAGAATCGTGTAAAACAATCGCTTAATCGAACCAAGCTCATGAAACTTGACCACTCGATGGTGTTTGAGAATCGTGTAAAACAATCGCTTAATCGAACTAATGCCGCCCGCGCTGATCGATTTATTGCGTTTGAGAATCGTGTAAAACAATCGCTTAATCGAACTAGGAATACTTGCACAAGAATTATTATCCTGTTTGAGAATCGTGTAAAACAATCGCTTAATCGAACTTACGCTTTATCAAACCTCACGGGCCAAAGTTTGAGAATCGTGTAAAACAATCGCTTAATCGAACGTTTGTTGCGTTTCAATATTTTCTCTATCCGTTTGAGAATCGTGTAAAACAATCGCTTAATCGAACTTTCGTTCATTTGATTTCTAGTCGGTTCGTGTTTGAGAATCGTGTAAAACAATCGCTTAATCGAACTGTTGGTTTTCCATATTTTCTCTGTCTTGGGTTTGAGAATCGTGTAAAACAATCGCTTAATCGAACAAATAATTCGTTGGAACCTTAAAATAAAGGTTTGAGAATCGTGTAAAACAATCGCTTAATCGAACCCGCGCAACTAACTGTTTGACGTGATAAATGTTTGAGAATCGTGTAAAACAATCGCTTAATCGAACATTTTCGATCTTTCTACCCCTGTTGCTATTGTTTGAGAATCGTGTAAAACAATCGCTTAATCGAACTGGGACTTGCGAATTTAAGCAATATAGTGTAAAATAGAGATACCTTTCAAATTATTATTTATTATAGCGAAGCCCACCGACACGGTGGGCTATTGTTTTGGTTAAAGTATGGTTGTTTTGGGAACTGTATAAAACTTATGCAAGGATGAGTCCTACTTTAGATTCAAGCGTAAGCCAAAAAAAGTTACTGTCGTCGTAGAAGACGGACAGTAACACTTCACCCTGATGAGTTTCTAGAGCTCATCCTATGATTTAAGTATAACAAAGATAAAATTTTTTGCAAGATAGTGAGCTTGATGATGTAGGCTTGACAATATTTTGTGGTGTGATATGATAGTATCGTTGTTACTATTGTTGAACAATTTACCCGGTCCTTGTGGTCGGGTAGATTGTTTGGGAGTTATTTCTTAGGTAGTTTGAAGTTGGCGTCGATCATCCAGTGGTCGCGGGAGCGGAAGGCGGGGATGGTGCCGCGGGAGGCTTTGTTTGAAGCGGATTGAAGGCTAAAGTTGTTGGTTTTTGTCCAGTCGGAGAGGGGGATGATTTTTTTAGCGGTTAGTTTGGTGATTCGGCGGTAAAGTGCTTCGACCAAGAGATTGGCAAAAAGTTCGGTTAAATCGTCGTAGCGATTGGTTTTTGAATAAGTGTCTAAGGCGGGGTAGTATTCGCTGGTTTTGGATTTGTTCATGATGATAATCGGAGGCAGACCCAAAAGCTTTAGTTGATAATTGGTCAGCAGGCGCCCAATTCGACCGTTTCCGTCGCAAAACGGGTGAAAATTTTCAAATTCGGCGTGAAAAAAGGCGATTTTTTCGAGAAAATGAGAATCGCTTTTCTGATTATATTTTTCGACCAGCTCATACATTAAGCCATCAACAAATTTCGGATTGGCACCGATGTGTGTGCCGACGCGAACCCATTCGTTTCCAGAACGAAAACGTCCGGCGAAATTATCGTTGATGTCGGTTAGGAGGATTTTGTGTAAATTTAGAATAAGTTCAATGGAAAGAGGTTGATTTTTATTATCATCAAGGTACGTGATGGCTTTCGCGAGATTTTTGGCCTCGTAAATTTCGCGGATTTCGTGGTCAGTGCGGATTTGATTATGAATTAAAATGTCTTCGGTGTCCTCGAGAGTTAGAGTAGAATTTTCGATAGCGTTTGAGTTGTAAACCATTTCCGGAAGCTCGGCGAGGGAAAATTTCGCGATGGCCGAAGGATTTTTCGAGGCAAGTTTACGATATTGCTCGGCCAGATTGGCGATTTTATCCTTGGTAACCTGATTGATCATAGTTTAATTATAGCAAAGAAAGCGTGAAAAGTCAAGGTTTTTGGGGATTTTTCACGGTAAGTTGATGGAAAAAGTGAATTAAATCGGAATTTTTAGGTAGGGGGTTGAAAAATTTGATTTGGTGTGTATATAATGACAGCGGGTCGGAGAAATTTTTATTTTGCTTGGGTTAGATTCTCCCCGCCACGGGAAACTGCTGAATAATATTAAGACAAGTGCGGTGAGTTTTCCGTGGTACGGGGGGATTTAACAAGTCGGTGATTCTAGATAGCCTGGATGAATACCCCCGATGAATGTAAGACAAACATGAAAAGGAGGCAATTGTGGAAATAGAATGTTACTTTCATTTTAAATTCGTAAGGAAATCCAAAAATAAAAAAGTTACTGTCGTCGTAGAAGACGAGCAGTAACTAACTTTGATCCTGATGAGTTTCTAGAGCTCATCCTATGATTTAAGTATAACAAATATGGGAATTTTTGCAAGTTTTTAGGGAAATAAAAAAGTTACTGTCGTCGTAGAAGACGGACGGTAACTCTCAAATCCTGCGAGTTTCTAGAGCTCGCGTTCGACAATTTCGTCGGCTTCTTTGCGAGAAACAATGGTATCAAACAGGCCGATGGCTTGGTTTTCATTGGCAGCGCGACCGCCGGCGTATTCAAGCGAAGCATCTTCGAAACGACGGAATTGTGCGATGGCGGCGTTGAGTTCGGTTTGATTAAAGGCGCCAACTTCACACATCATATCAAAC
This sequence comes from Clostridiales bacterium, assembly GCA_963619335.1. Taxonomy (GTDB): domain Bacteria; phylum Patescibacteriota; class Saccharimonadia; order Saccharimonadales; family Saccharimonadaceae; genus Nanosyncoccus. The sequence goes on from CAVEVP010000001.1 coordinate 168,092, forward strand.
TCATGAATTGTGAGGCCGGTGACTTTATTGAATAATTCTGGCTCAATATTGCGGATGACGTCCACGAGTGCTTGTTCGCGGTAATCGGTCAAATACATGAAAACTGGAACGCGAGTGATGAATTTTAACAATTTTTCGCGGAGTTTAGCCTTGAAAGTTCTTTGCTTTTTTTCTTCAGCGGAAATTGTTTCTTTTTCTTTGGCGGTTGGGGCGCGACCTTCGTCAGCGATTTCGCGTTTCTTTTCTTGTAAAGCTTTTTCACGAGAAATAGTTTTAGATAGGTCGCCGCGTAAATTGCGGAAGCCTTCGATTTTTTCTAGGGCGGACATTAATTCGGGATTATCTAAAACTTTTTTCAGAACAACGGTGGTGGTGTCGACCAATTTATCCGATTGCCAACGACGAGCTAACATGGTCGAGGCGGTACCGTAAGTAGAAATATCAAGAATTTCGTTGGCGTTTAATTTTTGCATTTGATGGCCGTCGTAGCAGAGAATTGGCAGAAAATGAATGAATTCTTCAAGCCGTTCTTCTGGTCGTCGGCGATCGCCAACAGCGCCGAGTTCGTTGCTATAATTAGCAACAAGTTTCAAAGCGCGCGAGGGTGCGAAATCTAAAACATAACAAACGGTTTTCAGTACATTTTTCTTTAGCGGATCTTCAGAATCTTTGAGAGTCCAAGGGCTTTGCGCGCGAAAAGCGGTTTGGAAATAAGTTTCGGGTTTATCGGTATTGCGTAAAAACAAAACTCCGCTCCAAGCTGGAATGGTTACGCCGGTAGTTAATTTTCCGCAAGAAAGGGTGATGGTGTTTGTAGACAGGCCGTCTTTGATTGCGTCTTGGATTGGTTTTTTGGCGAATTTTCCGCCCGGAGTATCGCCACCTGCGGCACGAACGATAGTGTAATTACTGAAAAATGGATCGTTGTTTAATAATTTTTCCATGGCTTTACAGGCGCCGACGCTTGGTAAGAACCAAAAGGTGTGGCGGAGTGATGACAAAAGTCGGGCATCTTCAAATGGCAGGGCGGGGGCTTTATGATCGAAACGATTTTCGATGTCGACTTCAAGATTCACGCCATGAAGAATGTTTAAGAATTTTTGAACTTCTTTTTCTAACTTAAACTTCCATTCACCGTCTTTTTTCTCGACAGAGAAAAATTTGTTGAGATCGAATTCGTTGAATTCACCTTGCATGGCGACTTCGCGTAAACTTTCCGGCATTTGATAGGTGAGCATGACGATTTGGGGGAGTTCTAAATACGGATTATTGTCGGACTTCCAATTGGCTTTGGCGCGTTGCTCGTCGGCGTAAGTCCAGTTGGCGATTTGGTCTTCGGAAAATTCGCCGTCGGTCAAAGCGCGAAAAGGAGTGCCGGAAAGATAAAGAAACCCACGAGTTTTAATAGGTAAAGTTTTTTCAATTTCGGCAGTTTCGTCGTAGTTGGTCGGCGGGTTATCGGTTTTGCTGTCTTCTATGGTTAGTTCTTTTGCTGATTCGCGCCAAGCGCCGAAATGATATTCGTCGACATAAATACAATCCCACAAAGTTTCGTGCATCTTTTTGTGTCGGGCTTTAATTTCGCCGTTTAAATTTTTGCCGAGCACATCTTGGTAGCTTGCGAACCAAACGACCGGGCGGTTGTCGTCGATTTCGTTTTCGTTCCAAGTACTTAATCCTTCGATAAATTGCCAGCCGTCGAAATCTTGGTGCCCGTATAAATCTTTTTTCCACTCCACTTCAACGCCGGGTTTGTAAGTCAAAACAAGAATGCGATTCCAGCCCATTTTTTTCGCGAGTTCGTAAGAGGCAAAAGTTTTACCGAAACGCATTTTAGCGTTCCATAAAAAGCGGGGCGGGTCGGTTTCGTTTTGGTATTTTTGGAAATATTCGGCGGTGTCGTTGACGAATTTTTGTTGTTCGGGACGCATTTTGAAAGTAGCTTTGCTGGTCCCAGATTCGGGATGGCCAGTTTTGATGCCATTGATGACGGCTTTGATGTGGTCGACGTCGGTGTCGTACCATTCGCCAGCGATTTGGTTAATGCCGAGATTTTTTAACCATTTGTGGACGGTGTGGTCGGTGAAAAATTCACCGGAGTTAGTGATGGCGAGTTCGTAATGTTCGATTTTGTATTGAGTGTTTGGGGTTTTGACGAGGCCCTCTTCAACGCGGGCTTTGACGGCGTCGAAATCACTGCCGGATTTAACGACGCGCTCCGTGTAGCCAACTTTTAGCCCCGGTTGGTTAGGGACGGAGTAGACGTAAATTTGGGGACGGGGTGGGTAGGGGAGTTCTTTAGGCATGTCGTGCTCCTGTTCCATCTAAATATTTAACGATATTATTTATCTCGACATTGGATTCATTCAGGTATTTTTCAAAATCATCAAATGTCTTTAAAAGATCTTTTTTTGAGATTTTTCTTCCGTTTGTATAAATAATTAATTTAGGTGATTCATCAAAAGCTTTTTCGGGGTCAATACCGTAGATGCTGTGGACGATATCGTTTCTTAGATCTCCAATAGTTTTTAATGGAGCTAAACATTTTGCGATTGGTCCTTCACTAATATTTTTGCAATATTCGCATTTGTCCAAGATTATCTCTAGAATTTTTAATTTTTGCCCGTAAGACAAAAAACCAGCATTTAATACGTCTATTCTAAAATCTAATTCTGGCGAGTAAGATATTCTATAATAGTTAGAAATCAATATGGTGAGGTTGTTTTCGAATGTATTGAACTCGTTTATGGTTTTCATTATACTAATGGCGGTAAGATGTAGCGCGGAATTAACAAGTTCTTCGTTGGTATCAATAAAAGAAATAATGTTTTGTAATTCTTTGTTATATTGTTCCATGCTACATCTCCTTTACTAATGAGTTAATGAAATTTTGTTCTTCGGCGGTAATTTCATAGCGTTCGTATAACTTTTCATCTGTCCATTTTTGGCTCATGGGCAAAGCCGGAATAAAACCGAAACAATTTTTAGTAATATTTTGAGTTGGAGTTCTAAGAAGTAAAAGAAATCTAAAAAGTCTTGTTTTCGCGTAATTTACAAAATTTCTACATTCATCTACGGTTCTGAAGCTATCAAGTATTAAAAATGTTTCAGTACACACGCTTGGTGCTTCGGCGACAAACGGTATACCTATTACGTTATTGGGGAAATTTCCGTTTATGCTTCCAGCTTTTGCGCACAATACTTTATTTTTATCGATAAGAGAATTATTCGGTTGAACTTTGGACCTCAAGATAAAACCTGTTTTTCCATTTAAAGCATATATTTTTACCTTGTCGGGGTTATTTATTTGGTCAAAATCGCTAAAGTTGCTGTTAAAATTAAAAGGTCTTCTCGTTGAAACGTGAGAATCAAGTGTTTCTTCGTTCATTGCTTTTACTTTTCTTAAAATTGGTAGAGCATCATTCCATCGAATAAAAATATCGTATTCATCTAATTTTCGTTTTACGGGAATGCATTTTTCGTCGCCAATGATTGTGGTAATTTTACAATCTCCAGAATAGTTATTTTGCCAAATAAAATAACAAACCCCTCCTTTAATTTCGACACCGGGAAAACAATCGCTGGCGTCTGGATAGTCGACGAGCTCTTTGATGTGCTCGTCGTGCAACATTTCTTCACGAAAACTATCGAGACCTTTGCCGCCGGCGAACCAACGGGAAGGAATGATGAATGCCATGTAGCGAGGGTTTAGCTTTTTGGCTTGTCTGACAAAATAATGATAAATTGGCATAGCAGAAGAACCGGTGCCGCCTCCATCACTGAGCTGATACGGTGGATTGCCGACGATGACATCAAATTTCATAGTTTTTACCTCCTCTGGTGTTAAGTGAATAAAATTGTAAGCGTGGCGTTCGCGATCGGCGGTGCGGTCGAGTTCGCCGCCTTCCTTGTTACCACAATAAATACAGGCGCCGTTTTTATAAGTGTGCGGTCGGTTGTCGTAAGAAATGTTGCCTTCGGGCGTGTCGAATCGAGCGATAGATTTTTCGCTGTTGGCGTTTTTGGAAGTATAAAGACTGCGCCGGCTCATCAAAGCTGTTAGATCCGTAATGGCGATGCCGAAAAGCATGTTATGAAAAATATGTTCACGACGGGCGCTTTCGTCCGGAAATTCGTCGCGTAATCCGACCATTAGACGTTTAGCGATTTGACGTAAGAAAATTCCAGTTTTACAAGCGGGATCGAGCCAACGCAGGGAAGAATCGTGCCAAATTTCTTCGGGAAAAAGATCGAGAATTTTGTCGACCAGTTCCGGAGGGGTGAAAACTTCGTCGCTGGATAAATTGGCGATACAATCTAAAATGTCTGGGACGTGCCCGCCTTTGATTAAACGAGTGAAAAGATTTGTGGGGGGTTGGTTATCTTTCATGGGCGAGCTCCTTATAGGATACCGTGGGATATTCTTTAATGACGGATTCGATGCCAAGTTCCATGTCGGTGAGCGCATAAACGCGCCGTTTGAAAAGTCCTTTGGCGGGGGTGGAATATTCGGTGAAAAAGATTTTGTCGGTGCCGTTCAACATGTCGCCGACGATTAAATTAGTGTTCATGATTTTTTCCATAGCGAGCAAAAATTCTCGAGTGGTTTTCTTTGGTAAATAATCAAAAATTACGCCGCGCATGCGTTTTTTACATTCGGCGATATTGTCGGCGGCGATGTCGACACCGTAAATGGTAGATAAAATTTTTAGGACGGAAAATTCGCGATTTTTAGAATGCCATTCGACGCGATCTTGTTTTAGATGGTCGAGACGTTGGCGCAAAATCGCTTCAAGAAAATTACCGTTGCCGCAAGCGGGTTCGAGAAAACGCCAATAACGATTTGAAGTCGCTTGTGTTAAGGCGAGAATATTATTAACTTCGCGTTCGCTGGTAAAAACTTCGCCACGATCGCGGACGCGGGATTTGGATTTAATTTGCTTGGATTTTGGCTCGGTTTTTAGCTTAGTTTTTGAGCTAGTTGGCATCTCTGTTGTGCTTTCCTGCAACAGAGATTGGCTTTAGACATCGCTTTGACGGCACAACAAAAATCGGACATCGCAGCAGATGTCCAAATCCTTTACAACAGAGATACTCCGCGTGCTGCGGTGCCCGATTAATCCGGAGTACCGCAAACACTAAAGATGATCTCTGTGTTCTGTTGCATATATTAAAGATTTGGACTCTTTAATTATAGCATAGAATAGATGTTTTTGATAGAGCCAGAGAGATAATAATGTGGGCTGGCGGGGAGATATGGTATAATTGGGGTATGCGGAAGAAGTCCGATACTATTTTGAGATTGTTGTTGATTGTTGGGGATGCGTTGGCGCTGCTGTTGTCGTTTGCGATGGCGTATTTTATTCGGGTGAAGATTGATCCGCGGCCGTTTACGTTTGAGTCGCAGTTTTTTGATTTTGTGCGGACGGTAGTGTGGTTGGTGCCGGCGATGTTAGTTATTCTTGCGGCGCTGGGGCTATACCGAAAAAGTATTTTCCTTGGGGCGACGCGAATGCCGGAGCGCAGTCGGCTGGCGCTGGCGGCGGTGCTGTCAGTGGCGGCGCTGATCGTCTATGATTTTTTCGCGGGTGAAAATCTATTCCCAGTGCGGATTATGGCGCTGACGTCGGTTTTACTGTCGTTTGTGTTTTTGTTGTGCGAGCGGGTGATTGTGCGGTTTATCGTCAGGCAAATTTTCAAGAGCGATTACGGTGCGAAGCGAGTGGTGATTGTGGGGAATTCGAAAAACACGGAATATCTTGCCGATTTTATGACTTCAACGCCGGAGGCGGGGTATCGGCTGGTGGGGGTGGTGGCGAATAAAAAATACATTCCGAAAGATTTGAAAACGCATCAATATTCGTCCGTAAAAGAGGCGCTCCGGAAGGCGCGGGCGGATGTGATTTTTCAGACGGATGAGAAATCGACAAAATACGTTTATAAACAGGCGGTGGAGCGGCACATTTTGTATTATTTCGTGCCGAGCGAGACGGCGCTGTCGTCGCATTTTGGGGAACTCGAGCTGGTCGGGGCGACGCCGGCGGTGCTGGTGATGACAACGCCGCTGGTCGGGGGGTATGCGGCGATCAAACGGGCGTTTGATATTTTGTTTTCGCTGGTTGCGATTATTCTTGCGGCGATTCCGATGTTGATTGTGTGGTTGGTGCTGAAAATTACGGATGTGAAAAGTCCGGCGATTTATGCGGATGAGCGGCTGACGCAATATAACCGGCGGTTTCGGTGTTATAAGTTTCGGTCGATGAAGCCGGAATATTCGGGGATGACGGCGGAGGAGGCGTTTTTGAAAATGGGGAAGCCGGAGGTGGTGAAAAAGTATCGGAAGGACGGGGATTATTTGAAAAACGATCCGCGGATTACGAAGTTTGGGCATTTTATTCGGAAGACTTCGTTGGATGAGTTGCCGCAATTGTTTAATATTTTGAAGGGCGATATTTCGCTGATTGGGCCGCGGGCGCTGCTCCCGGGAGAGCTGAGGGATTATGGCGATCGGTCGCTGATTTTGACGGTGAAGTCGGGGCTGACGGGATTTGCGCAAGTTTCGGGGCGGCGCGATATTCCGTTTGAGGAGCGGCGGGCGCTGGATATTTATTATGTGCGGAATTGGTCGCTCGCGCTCGACATTCAGATTTTCTTTAAGACGATTGCGATGGTGCTAAAACGGGATGGAGCGAAGTAGATGGGGAAAAAGAAGATGAAAAAAACTGGTAAGGCGGCGGGGGCCGGGGCTGCGAGGGCTGGGGCGAAGGTTGCGGGGGCTGGGGTGAAGGCGGTTGAGGCGAAAGGGGCGAAAAATGATGCCGAGATGAAAGTGGCGATTGTTTGTGATTGGCTGACAACGGTCGGAGGGGCGGAAAAGGTGTTGCTGCGCATTCATAAGTTGTTTCCGGAGGCGCCGATTTATACCTCGAAATACGATCCGGCGGGGATTGATTGGTTTTTGGACGCGGAGGTAAAGACGGGGTGGCTACAGGTTTTTCCGTCTGCGATGCGGCGGATTTTGGGGCCGTTACGGCAATGGTATTTTTCGCATTTAGACTTGTCGGAATACGATTTGATCATTTCGGTAACAGGGGCGGAGGCGAAATCCGTGAAGTCGGGTTGGCGACTTCACGCGCTAAAAGTGAAAAATGGCGGAAAAGGGCAGGAGGGGGAAAATCCGCGGGGAATTCATATTTCATATTGTCATGTGCCGACGCAATATTATTGGCAGATGTATGATGATTATGTAAAAAATCCTGGGTTTGGGGTGCTGAATCCGGTGGTAAGGTTGTTTTTCAAGTTGTTGGTGCGGCCTTTGCGGAAGGCGGACTTAAAAGCGGCGCAAAATCCGGATTATTTCGTGACGATTTCGGAGTATGCGAAGGGGGCGGTCAAGAAATATTACGGGCGAGAGGCGGTGGTGGTTCATCCGCCGGTGGAGCTGAAGGATTTTTGTGTGGAACAGAAAATTAAGGCCGAGGCGCGTTCTGGTGGAGAAAAAAGTTGCGATAAGAAACAGGGGTCAGGTTGTGGAAAACCGGTGGAAAACTTTTATGTGGTGACGAGTCGGCAGGTGAATTGGAAGAGGCTGGATCTTGCGGTGAAGGCGTGTATGATGACGCAGCGGAAGTTGGTGGTGATTGGCGAGGGGCCGGAGCACAAAAAGTTGGTGAAGTTGGCGAAAGGTTCGGGGTTGGTGGAATTTTTGCCGACGATGAAAAAGCAGGAATTGGCGGGATATTTGCGACGGGCGAAAGGTTATTTGTTCCCGAGCATGGAGCCGTTTGGGATTGCGCCGGTGGAGGCGCTGGCGGCGGGTTGTCCGGTGATTGCGTATGGTGAGGGCGGGGCGCGAGATTATGTGATTGATGGGAAAAATGGGATTTTGTTTGCGGAGCAGACGGCGACGTCGCTGGCGGAGGCGATTTTGAAGTTTGAGAAAATGAATTTTCGGCGAGAGCGGGTGGCAAAGACGGCGGTGAAATTTGATGAGGCGCGGTTTGATACGGAGCTGAAAAATTTTGTGAAAAAATGTGAGAAGAAAAAATGAAACTTTCAAAGCTTGAGAGCTGGCTGAGGTTTTTGGTTTATGTTTTGCCGCTGGCGCTGATGTTTTCGTATTATCCGATTATTACGTTAGGGGAAAATGCGTCGATGAATTTGGAGTTGTCGGTGCCGCTTATGTGGCTGGTGGTGTTTGACGCGTTGGCGGTTTATGTAATGGCGCGGCGAAAAGTTTTATTTGCGGTTTTTTTTGAGCGCGGAAGATGGTTGTGGTTGTTGTTTCCGGTGTTTTTGACGATTTCGGTGACTTGGTCGTTAAATGTTTTGCGGGGGATTTTGGTGGCGGGGATTTTGTGGCTGATTTATTTGGCGATTTATGCGTTTTTTAATTTGCGGGATTTGTTTACTACGGATGATTTTCGGAAAAAGTTTGGGCGGGCGTTTTTTGGAGCGACGTTGTTGGTGTGTTTGTGGTGCGTTTTACAATGTATTTTGGATCTCGCGGGGGTTTCGCGCGAGGGGAGTTTGATGTGCGCGGGGTGCGTGTATGAAATGTTTGGGTTTCCGCATCCGAATGGGTTTGCGGTCGAGCCGCAATTTATGGGCAACTTGTTGCTCGCGCCGGCGATCGTAATAATATACGAAATACTTAAAAATGCTAATAATAAAAATTTAAAACAGGAATCCTCACGCGGTCGTATTTTTTACAACGGCTCAGGCGGCTCTGCGCCGAGGACGGAGTTTCGTGCTCGAGCCGTGACCGTTGTAAAAAATACCTCCGGTTCGGATTTTTTAAGTTTTAAATTTTTATTATTAGCATTTATTATTATATCAGCACTATTTCTAACATTCTCGCGCGGGGCGATTTATGCGTTCGGGGTGGCGACGGTGTTTTTGCTGGTGTGGGTGGGGGTTCAGCGGAGAAGTTGGCGAGGAGTGGGGAAAGTGGTGGCGGTAATCGCAGCGGCGTTTTTGTTTACGCTGAATGCGCAGGGAATTATGGCGGCGGTCAGTCCGACGAATGATACTTACGGGAGCGGAGTGGCGAAAGTTTTGAATCATTTGTCGCTCGGGGTGATCGAGGTGCGCGGGGAAACGGCGGGCGAGGCGAATGGCGGAAACGGTGATGAAAATAAGGCGGCGGAAAATGCGGCGGTGTTTGATGGGTATGTGGCGGAATCGACTAACGTGCGGTTGAAACTTTCGGACGCGGCGGGGGAAATTTGGGCGAAAAATCCGCAGACGATTTTGATTGGCGTGGGGCTCGGCGGAGCGGGCGAGGCGTTGTACGAAAACGGTTTGTCGCCGGCGCCGAAAGAAATTATTCAAAATGAATATGCGTCGATTTTGCTTGAAACGGGGTTGGTGGGGATTTTGTTATTAGTTTTAACGCTCGGTTTAGTTTTACGAGCGGCGGTAAAGGGCGTAAAAATCTCGACAGCGAAAAAAGTCGAAACGGCGAAAGTTAAAATTGCGACGACGAAAACGGTGCTAACGAAAAGCGAAACCGCGCCGCTAGTTTTGACGTTGATAGTGGCTTATGGAGCCACGCTATTATTCTTTTCGGGGTTGCCGAATGCGCTACATATTTATTTGTTGACGGGGCTGATTTTCGTGATGGGATTGAAACAAACGCGGCGAGAAAAGAAAAATTAGTCGATGTGTTTGCGGAAAAAGTTGGTGTCGTAAATTTCGGCGCCGTGATGTTTGTAGAATTCTTGAGCGGACTCGCGACCGTGGCCACAAGTGAATTCGAGTTCTTTACAGCTTTTTTCGGCTGCCCATTCGAGCATCGCGTTCCAGAGCGCGCCGCCGACGCCTTTGCCGCGGACGGTGCTGTCGGTGACGAAATCTTCGAGGTAGGCGTTTTTGCGGATGCCGGACCCCATGATGACAGATAAAGTCGCGATGCCGAGGATTTTGCCGTCTTCTTCGGCGATGAGTAGGTCGTGGTAAGGCGAGTTAATTACGTCTTCGAACCATTCGCGCGGGATTTCGCCTTTGTCTTTGCCGCTGCGCGAAAGTTGGATTAAAAGTTCACGCACGCGGGCGGCGACTTCAGGGGTGTAAGTTTCGAGTTTTTTGACAATCATAAAATTTCTCCTAATTTAGTTTTTAATTCGGCGATTAAGTTTTTGATAAACTCTTCGGATTCGCCCCACATGGTGATGCGAACTAGATTTTCGGTGCCGGAAGGGCGGACGAGTAGACGGCCTTTTTCGGCGGCGAGCTTTTCGTCATAGGCGGACAAAAGTTGTTTGACCGCGTCGGAATTTAAGTTTTGTTTTTGCGCTGAGTCGGCGGGAATGTTGATGGTGATTTGGGGAAGTTTTTTAATGATGGAGCCGAGTTCGTGGAGCGACTTTTTAGTTTCGGCTATAACTTTAGTTGCGAGCAGGGCGGTCAGCATGCCGTCGCCGGAAGTTTGTCCCGGCGGGATGAGATGCCCGTTTTGTTCGCTGCCGATTTTGGCTTTTCCGGCAAGCATGGCGGCGGCAATATTTGCGTCGCCAACAGGGGTGATTTCGAGTTTTAAGTTTTCGGATTTGGCCCAGTTCAACAAACCTTGATTCGCCATTACGGTCACGGCGAGGGAATCGAGTTTAAGAAAATCGGTCAAAATCGCCACGAGATGATCGCCGTCAATTTCAGCGCCAGTTTCGTCAATCATCAAAGCACGGTCGCCATCGCCGTCAAAGGCGACGCCGAAATCGAGTTTTTGATCGAGCACGAGTTTTTGGAGAGATTCGAGATGGGTGCTGCCACAATCGAGATTAATTTCGGTATTATAATTTTCGTTGACGTGGATCAATTCGACTGTGGCGCCGAGCGCTTCGAAAACGGATTTGTTGATGACGCTGGTGGCGCCGTTCGCGCAGTCCATACCGAGATGAAGGCCATGGAAATCGACATTGGCGCCGAGATAATCTTTTAAATGTTCCATGTAAATTTCGCGAGCGCTGGCGGAAAGGTCGGCGCGATCGGCGGGCGCGACGGGCGAAAAATCAAGGTCGGTGCGCAGGGAAGCTTCGATTTTGGCGCGACCATCGGCCCCAAGTTTTTGTCCGCGACCGTCGGCGTCAAGTTCGAAAATTTTAATGCCGTTGTCGGTGAAAGGGTTGTGCGAAGCGGTGACGTCGATGGCGAAATCGAAACCCATTTTGGCGAAACAAAAGTTAATCGCAGGGGTCGGCAAAATACCGGCGGAGGAAAACTCAACGCCGAAAGTTTCGCAGGCGGTTTCTAAGTCGCGAATGATCCATTCCGAAGATTCGCGGGTGTCGCCAGCGAGAAAAACTTTAAAATCGTCGCGACCGGCATAATCAACAAGTCCGCGGACGATTTTCGCGAGAAATTCGGGCGTGAATTGTTCAGCTTTGCCGCGAATGCCGTCAGTACCAAAATTTTGCATATTAGCTCCTTTCGAGAAGTTTAATAATAACATTTAGGGTTAATTTAACATCGGAAACGGTGCTGCCGCGGGAAAGGTCGGCGAGCGGGCGATCGAAACCTTGGATAATTGGGCCGGCGACGGTAAAACCGCCGAAACGTTCGAGGGATTTATAAAGGATGTTGCCGGAGTTTAAGTCGGGAGTGATGAGAACATTGGCGCGACCAGCGATTTGCGAGGTGGGGAATTTTTTGGCGGAAATCGCGGGATCGATGGCAGCGTCGAGTTGCATTTCGCCGTCGATTAACCATTCAGGAAACTCGGTGCGGATTTTTTCGATCGCGTAATGAATTTTTTCGAGATCGGGATTTTTGCCGCCGGAGCCGTTGGTTGAATAGGAAAGCAGAGCGATGCGCGGAGTTTCGCCGGAAAAAGCGGCGAAAGTTTCGGCGGTGTCTTTAATGAGGCAATAAAATTGGTCTTTGGTCGGGAGTTTATTTACGCCGCCGTCGGCGAGAGCGAAAAGTTGGTCGACTTTTTGGCAAATAAAACAACTCGAAAAAAAGTCGGATTTTAAGGGAATCCGGTTTTTATAGGCAAGCAAAACATCGCGCGAAGAAAAATCGAGGCCGGAGAGCATGGAGTCGGCTTTGTTTTGGATGAGGAGTTCGACAGCGACATCAAGATTTTCGGCGCCGATAAAATCAATATCAGGGAAGTCGGTGATGGCTTCCCTGATGATTGGGCTTTCCAACTCAGGTATAACAATCCTCATAGATGTATTATACCATTTTTCGCCGGATACGCGAGAGCGAATTACTTTTCGTCGACAACTTCGCCTTCGACGGGCTCGTCGTCGGACTTGTCGGATTTGCTATCGTCCGCGTCCTTCGCGTTTTTGTCGTCTGTGCTGGCGGATTGGTAGAGCTTTGCGCCGATCGGCATGATTTTTTCGTTGAGCTCTTTGGCCGCGTCTTCGAATTTGTCTTTGTCGGCAGATTCGTCAGCGAGGACTTTTTTCGCTTCTTCGACGGCTTGCTTAATAATCTCTTTGTCGTCGTCGGAAATTTTGTCTTTATACTCGGTCGGCATTTTTTCGGCGTGGTAAATGGCGTTTTCGAGTTGGTTTTTGGCATCGATTGAATCGCGTTTTTTCTTGTCTTCTTCGGCGTGCGCCTCGGCTTCCTTCTTTGCCTTTTCGATAGCATCTTTACTCATGTTGCCAGAGTTTTGAATGGTGATCGATTGTTCCTTGCCGGTGCCTTTGTCCTTCGCGGTAACGTTCAAAATGCCGTTCGCGTCGATGTTAAAGGTCACTTCGATTTGTGGGATGCCACGCGGTGCGGGCGCGATACCGTCGAGGATGAAGCGACCGAGCGATTTATTGTCTTTTGCAAATTCGCGTTCGCCTTGGAGGACGTGGATTTCGACCTGCGACTGATTATCAGCAGCGGTGCTGAAAGTTTCGGATTTCGAAGTCGGAATAGTGGTGTTGCGGTCGATTAGAGGAGTGCGAACGCCGCCCATGGTTTCAATCCCGAGCGTAAGCGGGGTGACATCGAGCAAGAGAATATCTTTGACGTCGCCTTGAAGCACGCCACCTTGAATCGCGGCGCCGATGGCGACCACTTCGTCCGGATTTACGCCCTGCATCGGGTCTTTGCCGAAAATCGATTTGACTTTTTCGACGACCGCCGGCATGCGGGTCATACCCCCGACCATTACGACTTCATCGATATCTTTCGTGGTCAACTTCGCGTCTTTTAAGGCCTTTTCTACCGGTTTTTCGAGCCGCGCGAGCAAATCTTTCACTAAATCTTCGAGTTTGGCGCGCGTTAAAGTGTATTCGAAATGCTTTGGACCATCGGCATCGGCGGACAAGAACGGCAAGTTAATATCGGTCGAAGTCGAGCTCGAGAGTTCCTTTTTCGCTTTTTCGGCTTCGTCTTTAACTCGTTGCATGGCCGCAGCATCTTTTTTGATGTCGATGCCGGATTCTTTTTTGAATTCGTCGACGAGGAAGTTGACAAGAATGTTGTCGAAATCTTCACCACCGAGGTGGGTGTCGCCGTTAGTCGACATCACTTCAAACACGCCGTCGCCGAGTTCCAAGATCGAAACATCGAAAGTACCGCCCCCGAGGTCGAAGACGACGATTTTTTCGTCTTTTTTCGATTCAAGACCATAGGCCAAAGCCGCGGCGGTCGGCTCGTTGATGATACGCTTAACTTCGAGACCGGCGATTTTACCGGCGTCTTTAGTTGCTTGACGTTGAGAATCGTCGAAGTAGGCCGGAACGGTAATAATCGCTTCGGTGACTGGCTCGCCGAGGAAGGCTTCGGCGTCGGCTTTGATTTTCGAAAGCACCATGGCGGAAATTTCTTCCGGCGTGTATTCTTTGCCGTCCATCTCAACCGCGACGCCGTTGCCTTTTTTCACGATTTTATAGGGGCTAATTTCGCGGTCGCGCTCGACTTCCTTGTCGGTGAATTTGCGGCCGATCAGGCGCTTAATCCCATAAATCGTATTTTTCGGGTTAGTGACGCGCTGACGTTGGGCGACTTTCCCGACTAGACGCTCGCCCTTTTTCGTGACGGCGACAACCGACGGGGTCGTGCGATCGCCCTCGCTGTTCGTAATAACTTCCGGTTTCCCGGCGACCATATAAGCAAACGCAGAGTTTGTCGTACCAAGGTCAATACCAATTATTTTACTCATATATTATATCTCCTTTCGTTGGCACTCTTTCATACCGAGTGCTAATCTACCTCTATTGTAGCAAATTAGCACTCAAATGTCAAGAGTGCTAATACAGGGGTGGGGATGAAAAAATAAAAAACCTTGTGTTTTTCATGAAAACGTATTATAATGAAAATGCAACAATTAAACGTTTTCACATTAAAGTAGGCGGTTTTTCAACCTGGATGCTGGTGAGATGCGAAAATGACACCGTGAGGAAGTCTTTTCGTCTTTGCGGGCATCTTACCTGTGAAAATATTTGATTGTTACACCTTGCGGTACCATTTTTGATGAGTGCCGTTGATAACGACATAACGGAGGTCATAGATGTCTTTTCTAGCAAATATATTCAATCAGCTTGGCAAAAGTACCGGTAGCGAGGCTCGAAAAAGGGCTGTCGGAGATAGCAGCCAATCCGCGAGCCGAAAGACTTATGCTAAAATAGTTGCTGGTACTTTTAGCGGGCTGATTATTGGCGCAGTGGTGTTTGGCGGAACAATGCTTGGCGGGGAGGAGGTGTTTGCTACCGCCTCGTCGCTCACGGTTTCCATTTCCGGCAACCCGACGATTAACTTACCGCCGTCCGCGGAGGGGAAGTTTGCGGATTCGGGCGACGAAACAATTAGAGTCGTGACGACGCACGCGGCGGGGTATGTTTTGACGGTGAAGGCCAGCGACACGACCGGGCTAAAAAACTCTTCCGGCACGACCGGGTTTACGTCTATTTCCTCGGCGGTTCCGGCGGAGACTTTTGATACAAGCGCGTATAATGGCAAGTGGGGATACAAGCCGAGTAAATTAAACAGCACGGCGAACACAAATTATCTTCCCGCCCCGACAACCACGGGCAGCACGATAGATTCCGTATCTAACGCGACGAGCAATAATTATACGGTTTCCATTGGCGCACGGGCAGATATTAATACGGCGATTGATAATTATTCTAACATTTTTGTGTTTACTGTCACCGCTAACCCGACACCGTATAAAATCACTTATAATGCGAACACTACGGACACGGTGAGCAATATGCCGAGCAATGTGGACTCGACAACCAGCGGGAATGTAACACTATCTAGTAATGAGCCAACGCGGGAGGGTTATCTATTCCAGGGGTGGTGCACGGTGGCGGTCGCGGACGGGGCGAGTTGCACTGGAACGAGCTATGCCAAGGGCGGGACGTTCGAGATTGATCAGACGGCGAGTAGCAATAGCTTGACATTGTATGCGATGTGGAAACAGTCGTATTGTCAGCAATCTGCTAATAAAAATAGTGTTTATTGTAAAGTGGCGAATCAGTCAAAAGGCAAGAACACCGATTCCGCGTCTGGGTTTTCGTGGACCAGCATTACAACTGCAACTTCAGGGGTGTATGAATGGGATGGGAAAACTGCGGGGAACGGCACGGATAGCAACGGGGGCGACAAGGCGATTTATTTCTATCGGGGGATTTTGGATAACACCACGGGGTCATATGGCTCGGACGGCGACGCGGGGGCTTATCCGAATTATGTGATTTTACAATCGGGGAGTAGTAAAGCGACAACGGATACTTGTTGGAGAATTGTACGAACGACGAGCACGGGAGGGGTGAAGATGATTTATAATGGGTTGTATGGGGCGACGACTACGGGGTCTTGCGCAAATGCGACGACGAAGGCACAGACTACAACATCGGCGTTCAATACCTCTTCTGCTACCGTGGCGAGCAAATCCTATACTGGTTTGCAGTATCAGAATATTCATGCGGTGGGGTATACCTACACTAGTAGTGTGGCGGCTAGCACAACTAGTACGAAGACGCCGGCGCAGTTGTTTGGGGCGAGCGGGAACGATACTACTACGAACGATAAATCTTCGATCATCAAACAATACATTGAGGATTGGTATGGTTCTACACTGAGTAGCTATACGAGCATTCTCGAGGGAGATGCCGGGTATTGTCAGGATAGAAGGCTAAATACTAGTACGACGTGGACGTCGGCGCTGAGTGAAAGTTCAAATACGGTTGTGCCTTACGGGACGTCTGGCATGACAGAATATTATTTTGGAGCTTATCCGAGAAATATGCAGAGCAGCACCTTTAACCCGCTTTTAACTTGTCCGCGGGGGAAGGTAGACCTGTATTCTTATTCTGGCGATGCGGGGAATGGCAATGGGCAACTAAAATATCCGGTGGCACTACTGACGGTGGACGAGGCTACTATAGCGGGGTCGGGTTGGAGTAGTTCGACGGGGGCGTATAATTCGAATTCATTTTTGCGTTCTGGTTCTATTTTCTGGTTGCTATCCCCTTACAACCGCTACTCGTTCGGGTATGCGCGCGGGTTCGCCCTGTACTCGAACGGGTATCTGGACTACTACCGCGTGTTCAGCGCGTATGGGGTTCGGCCGGCAATCGCTCTAAGCCCTGGGACGAATGCTTCAGGTGGGTCAGGAACGGCGACTGACCCGTGGGTAGTTACCGCGCCGTAATAAAACCGTTGCACCTTAACGTCACAATCCTGAAATTGAAAATTTCACCTTGGGTGTCCCAACCCGCCCCGAAGAGCTTTGCTCGAGTGGGAGGAGTTGGGACCGGGCGGGGTTTTCCACAAGTAAGGTTCACCTAGCACTCTCACTTCTCGCGAGAAAGATAATTTGTCACAAGAAGCGAGGCGGTTAGCCTCGAAGTTCCTTGCCATACGAAGACGAGATCCTTTTGTCGTTGCCGTTTTGCGTTCTGGTTCCAATTTCTGGTTGCTATCCCCTAACAACCGCAACTCGAACGGGAATGCGAACGGGTTCAACCTGAACTCGAACGGGAATCTGAACAACAACAACGTGAACAACGCGTATGGGGTTCGGCCGGCAATCTCACCAAGTCTTCGACTTTGTGGGATGACCAAAACTTCGGTCACTGCGTGACAGAGTGCTGTCTGGAGAGGAGGTTATTCTAACTATTTGCCCATATGTAAGATTATGGGTTGAGGAGCGTGCTTATCTTAAGTTTTGGCTTAAGCGCTGAGCACGACCGAAGATAGTGAGATAGGCGAGTGACTTTAGTATAAGTTGGGGCGGAGTTTATGCTTGGATAATAGTAAGAGGTAGGCGACGGAGACGAGTAGCGTTAGTGAAGATGTAGCTGTCGCCGAAACTTACCCAAGCTATTAAAGGAGAAATATGATTCAAAAGCAGAATGACAAAAAAGAACCGGTAAAAGAATTCAAGTTAAAATCTTTGATGATTGATTTTGACGAGTATTTGAAAATTCATATTTTGTCACAGATTCCGGCGGGGCATGCGGATATGCGAGAAGACATTAAGCGAGCAATGGATGCGGCTTGGTCGGAAGTGTTTTTCGCTGCGGGGACGACGAAGCGACCCAGGCAGAATCATCTGTTGGCGTTAAGGGTGAATATGGCGAAAGTTGAAGTTTATTTGCAAGAGATTAGAGATGTATGTTATCGAGGAAAGGAAAAGCGAAAATTGGACAAGAACTCGGAGCGTAGGTTTGAGATTTGTGCGAAAAAATATTTGATAGTGATGAATTTTGTTTGGGGGTGGATTAAGAATGAAAACAGGGCACTGGAAGCGGCGAAATCTGCGGGAACGGCGGGGCTGGTTGAAAAAGAGGAGATGGATTAGTGGCTCATCGTAAAACAAAGCGAATATATGACGATGCTTTAACATTTGAGAATTTGTTTGCAGCGTGGAAGACAGTATCTAAAACCTGCCAGAATCGGCGGGGAGTGTTTGAGTTTGGGCTGTTCGCACATGCGCGAGTGATGAAAATTTTGATAGAGTTAAAATGCCGAAATTATCATCCGAATCGGTTTAGATGTTTTATGATTTTTGAACCGAAGCCGAGGTTGGTGATGAGCCAGTCAATTAAAGATAAAGTAGTTAATCATTTTGTAGCAAATCACTATTTGATGCCGTTTTTGGAGCGGACGTTGATTGATGCGAATGTGGCGACGCGAAAAAAGAAAGGGGCAAGCGAGGCACAAAGGATGCTGAAGCGGTATTTTTCACAAATGGAGACAAAAAGGCCGGGAGAAAAGATTTATGCACTGAAGGTGGATATTTCGAAGTATTTTTATACGATTGACCATGGGATTTTGTTCGAGAAATTAAAACGTCAGATAAAGGATAAGGATGTGATTGAGCTTTTGGGGCGGATTATTGGAGAAACAAACAAGCCGTATATTAATAAAACGATAGATAAATTTAATGACCGGTTTAGTACTGAAATCCCGCATTACGAGAATGGAAGGGGGTTGTCGATTGGGGCGGTGGTGTCGCAATTTTTGGCGATTTATTATCTGGGGGATTTAGACAGATATATCAAAGAAGATTTGAAACAAAAATATTATATAAGATATATGGATGATTTTTTGATTTTGGGGTGGGACAAGAGAGAACTGACGAGAGTGGAAAAAATAATTGAACAGGGTTTGAAAAGACTAGAGTTAAAGATAAACCCGAAATCGACAATATATTGTTGTAGTTCGGCGACGGGGGTGCCGTTTTTGGGTTATCGATATTGTATCCTTGGCGGAGGATTAAGGATTTTTTGTTTGGCGAAGACAGTGCGACGAATTCGGACGAGATTGAAAATTTTGGCGAGGCATGATGCAGAAAAATACAAACGTTCGCTAGCATCGTATCACGGGTATTTTATGCAGGCGACGCTGAATATTGTGTTGCAATAGAAATAGCATTATGCAATGTAGTGATTTAGCGCATGTGGGTTGCGGAAGTTGAAGAAATGGGGTATAATTGAGGATAATGAGCGGTAAGAAAGATGACATTTTGAGCGCAAAAGACTTGGATATTATTGACGAACCGGAGACGGGGGATTTGGAGAATGAGGAAGAGCTGTCGAGCGAGGAGCTGGCAATTACGGCGGAGAATGTGGATGCGTTTGCGGATGATTCGGTGAGATTGTATCTGAGGGAAATCGGGAAGATTCCGTTGCTTTCGGCTGAGGAAGAGGCGGAGCTCGCGGCGCGGATTGTGAAGGGGGACAAAAAGGCGAAAGATAAGATGGTGGAAGCGAATATGCGCTTAGTAGTGTCGATTGCGAAGCGATATGGCGGGCGAGGACTAGATTTTTTGGATTTAATTCAAGAAGGCAATACGGGGCTGCTAAGGGCGGTCGAAAAATTTGATCCGGATAAGGGCTTTAAGTTTTCGACTTATGCGACGTGGTGGGTTAGGCAGGCGATTACGCGTGCGATTGCGGATCAGGCGCGAACGATTCGGATTCCGGTGCATATGGTGGAGACGATAAATAAAGTATTGCGGACGACACGAAAGCTGACGGCGGAACTGAATCGTGAGCCGACAAACGAGGAGATTGCAAAGGCACTTGATATGGAGCCGGATAAAATTGATTATGTGATGAAAATTAAACAAGATATTGCGTCGCTGGATGCGTCGGTGGGGCGGGATGGGGATGATGATGATTCGGTGCTTGGGGATTTTGTTGAGGATGAAGAGCGCGTGTCTCCAGAAGAATCGGCGGCGAATCAGATTTTGAAAGAGCAACTATCGGAGATTATTTCGACTTTGACCGATCGAGAACAAAAGATTATTCGGTTGAGGTTCGGAATTGGGGGCGGGCGGCCGCATACGTTGGAAGAAGTGGGCAATGAATTTGATGTCACGCGCGAACGTATTCGGCAGATTGAAGCGAAGGCATTGTCGAAGCTGCGCAAGAATAAAGATACTAAAAAATTGCATGAGTATTTAAAGTAGGAGGCGAGAAGTGAAGAAGTTGTGGATGAGTTTGGTGGCGATAATGATGGGGGTAGGGCTAGTGGTGAGCGCGCCGACGGTGATGGCGGCGAGCTGTGATGGCGTTGAGACGGCGATCTTAGAGTGTGATGATGGGGACGGGGTCAATCATATTTTGAGTTTGGTGGTGGATATTATGACGATGGGGGTGGGGATTCTTGGGGTGCTTGGGATTACGATTGTCGGAATTCAATACTTGACTGCGGGCGGGAGTGAAGAAAAAACACGCAAGGCGAAACAGCGGATACTGGAAATTGTGATTGGGGTGGCGTTGTTTGTGGCGCTAGCGGCGATTATTAAATTTTTGAATGTGAAAACATGAACGGCTCATGCGTAGGCTACTAATAGTATATAACCCAAGGTCGTCGCGGGCGGCGGAAGTAAAAAAAGAAGTGTTGGCGCCGGCGCGGGGACTTTCGGGTTTTATGGTGGGGAAATATGAAGTTGAGCGGACGGATGTGGATAAAAATGCGGCGAAATTTGCGAAGTTGCTAAAAGACGGGGATTTGGTGCTGGCGGCGGGGGGAGATGCGACGGCGACGATTGCGGCGAATGGGATTTTGTTGTCCGGTCGGGAGGCGAGTCTTGCGGCATTGCCGTATGGGAATTTTAATGATCTCGCGCGGACTTTGAGGACGAGAAGTTTTGAGGAAGTGGTGGAGAAATTAAAATTAAAAAAGGCTGGGGCGAAAGACGCGAGTTTTGAAAAGGGGGGGGCGAAAGATGCGACGCGGAAATTGTACCCGCTGGAGATTATTGTGGACGGGAAGTTTTTTCGGTATGCGACTTGTTATACAACGATCGGGATGACGGCGGAGGCGGTGAAAATTTATGACGAGCCGAAAGTGCGGAAAAAGTTGAAGAAAAGTTTGGGGCGGAAAGTCGGGTCGTATGTGAGTTTGGCGAGTTGGTATTTTAAAAATCGGCACCGGAAACAGTTTTTGCCGGAATTTTCGTTGAATGGGAAGTCACAGGACAAGCGGATTTCGGATTATGCGGCGGTGAACGGGCGGAGTATGGCGCGAGTGATGAAGGGCGGGGAGGATTTTTTGAAACCAAAGATTTTTCGGAGCGAAACGGATCGGTTGACGAGTTTTTGGCGGTTGTTTCGGCTGATGAGTGTGAGTATTTTTTCGCGGGTGCCGGGGGCGGAGACGAAGGGCGATGTGTTGGAATTTGTCAAGCCGGCGACGGTGGAAATTCAGGCGGAGGGGGAATATCGGGTGTTTCGGAAGGTGAAAAAAATTGAAATTAGAAAGGCGGAGAAATGGCTGAAGGTGGTGACGAATTAGCAAAAATTATAAAATATATGAAGGCGCATTGGCCGTCGACGGTGAAGGCGGAGTGGCAGGTCGGGCTAGAAGAATATGCGGAGATTTTGAAAAAAGTGCTGGCGGATTTTACGCCGGCGGCGACGAAAAATCGGCGGCTAATTCGGATTGCGGGGGTTTCGGGATCGGGAAAAACGACGCAGATTTTGCCGGCGGTGGAAGCGTATACTGAGGCGCAAAATTTACAGCCGATTTTAGTGGCGGCGCGGCGGTTTGTCGAATACCATCCGCATTATGCGGGAATTCGGGAGTTTTACGGCGAAGAAAATGTGCGGAAAATGACGGACGAATTTGCGACGATTATGATGTTTTTGACTTTGTCGGCATTAATTTGCGAGGGGTATGATATTGTGCTCGACGTAACTTTGCTTGATCCGGAAATGGAGGGGATTTTGGCGAAGATGATGCTGGAAAATAATTATCGGGCGATGCTACTGATGATCGCGGTGTCGCCGGCGGTGACGGAAAAGTTTTTGGCGGGGCGAGCGTGGCGCCATACGAAAGAAACCGAGCAAGAATTTATACGCGCGACGATTAAGGCGCTAAAATTTTATGCGACGGCGATGCCGGAAATGCGAGCGGTGATTTGGAGCGTGTATGATTTACTACCGGTTTATGATGGCGCGGTTAAAAATGCCGGCGCGATTTTTGAAAAATACTCAAACGATGAACGGATGCCGAAAAAAGATGATGACGAGCGAAAGAACGCGAAAATAAAATATTTGACGAGTAAGAACTAAAAAATGTTTTTCGGGGCGCGTCCACGACCCCTGTCGCCACAGGGGTCGTGGCGCTTTTCCTCGCCTTGCCAGGCTCCGGATCCCCTCAAAATCATTTTTTAGCTCTCCGAAAAACAATTTTTTAGCTTCCCTCAAAATCATTTTTTGGGTTCTTTACAATTGGTTGAGATTTATTTCCGGAAAGTTCGTGCGGATGTGTTCGGCGTAGCCGTTGTCGATATTTTGCCAAGCTTTTTTCATGCGATTAATTTCGGCGGGATTTTCGAATTCGGTGAGAAAAGTTTCGGTGAATTCTTTGGGCGCGGGACGCGATAAAATGCGCGCGACATCCATATTCGGATTGCCGGTGCCGGCGAAACAAAAATCGATCGCACCGATAACTTTATCATTTTCGTCGAGCAGAATGTTGCCAAGATTTAAATCGCCGTGAACGAGATTTTGTTTTTCGGTTTGTTTGATGAAATCGTGGTCGGAATCGATATGCTTTTCGTAATGCTCATAATCGAGTTCTTTTAGAAAATCGGAAAGCGGGTATTTGACTTTTTCGGGCGCGTTTTCTAAATCGATGCGGGAAAGTTCTTTGACAAATTTCGCCACATCGTAAGCTGCGCCGGTGAGGGCGGTGTGCGACAAATGATAAATTCGGTCGCCGAGGGTGTAGCCTTCGATTTTTTCGTGAACCGAAAAAGGACGCCGAGCAGCGTCATAACATAATTTCATTTGGGGAGTGTAAAAACTGGTTTTGCCGTCGACAAAATTACAAACCGCGGCGTCTTTGACGATCATTTTCGACCAGAAAGGATTGCGCGGAAAACGGAAAAAATAACTTTTTTCGTTGGTCGTGACTTCGATAACAATATTAGTCCAACCGGTTAAAATATGTTCGGTATGTTTAATTTCATGATCGGGAAGAGTTTCGTGAATAATTTTCTCCAAATCATCTTTGGTTGTAAAAAACTTAGCCATACCTTATTATATCATGATATACTAGATTTATGGAGAATGTAAAGATTTTAGCAGTGGTGGGGATGAGCGGAAGTGGGAAATCGGTGGTGGTTGATCATTTGACCGCAAAAGGTTATCCGAAAGTTTATTTCGGGGGGATGATTTATAAGGAAATGGAAAAGCGCAGGATTGAGCGGACGGAAGATGGCGAGAGCGAGAAAAAGTTTCGGGAAATGATTCGCGAGACGGAGGGGAAGGATTGGGTGGTGCGACAAGTGATTGGCGAAGTGAAAGATTTAATTGGTGCGGGACAAAAACGGATTGTTTTAGATGGGGTTTATTCGTGGACGGAATATCGGACTTTGAAACATGAATTTCCCGGGAGTTTGGTGTTTGTCGCGGTGGTGGTGGATAAAAATTTGCGCTACGGGCGGGTGGCGAAACGGCCGGGACGAGCATTTGACGCGAAGGCGATTCGCGAGCGCGATCGGTCGGAAATTGAGAATTTGGAAAAAGGCGGGCCGATTGTGGCGGCGGATTATTATGTTTTGAATAATGGTTCGGTTGAAGATGCGACGGAGCGGGTGAGCGAAATTTTGAAGGAAATTGAATTTTAATGAAGCGGTTGGTTTTGATTGACGGAAAATCGGTTTTCTATCGGGGGTATTATGCAATGGGGACGCTGGGGCTCGCGGACGGGACGCCGACGGGCGGAGTGTATGGATTTGCGGCGATTGCGATGGAGATTGTTGCGAAATTAAAGCCGACTAAAGTTGTGGTGGCGTGGGATTCGAAAACTTCGACGAGCCGGCGGCGAGAAATTTATCCGGAATATAAGGCCGGACGGGTGAAACCCGGGGAAGATTTTTATGCGCAAATTCCGCTATTGAAAGAGTTGATCAAAGATTTGGGCTGGGAGTTTGTCGAGGTTGAAAATTATGAAGCGGATGATATTATCGGGACATTGTCTTTGCAGGCGGATGAGGATTTGAACGCGGACGGAAAATGTTTGTGGGAGACGTTTATTATTTCGTCGGATCTGGATATGTTACAAATTGTGGATGAGAATACGCGGATGCTTAGGATTTTGAAAGGGTTTTCGAAAATTGAAGAGATCAATGTGGCGGAAGTGGAGGCGAAATATGGGATTAAAAAGTCGCAGTTTTTGGATTTTAAAGCGCTGAAAGGCGATACATCGGACAATATTCCTGGGGTGCTGGGGATTGGCGAGAAGACGGCGGCGGGACTGTTGAACGAGTTCGGGGATTTGGACGGGATTTATCGGAATTTAAACGCAATTACTAAAAAATCGGTGCGGGAGAAGTTGGCGGTCGGGAAAGAGTCGGCGTTGATGTCGCGGGAACTTGCGAAAATTATGTTTGATGCGCCGGTGGAACTTAGCGAAATTCCGGAGTTTAAGTTTGATGCGGAGCGAGCAGTGGCGGGGCTGAAAAAATTAGAATTTAATTCGCTGATTCGGAAGTTTAAGTTAGGGAGTGGCAATGGCGGCGCGAATGAGGTTTGGCGAGAAAGTGGCGAGGGTGTAGATGAAAATGAGCGAGAAGATGGCGAGAATGTGAATAAAAGCGGGCGAGAGGGTGGCGGTGTTGAGGAAAATGAAGATGAAGTGCAGGCGAATGGGACGAGCGAGGTGAATGAAAAGATGCCGGAGGATTTGATTTTAAGTTGGGACGTGAAGCAGTTGATGCATACGAACGCGAAAAAAGCGGCGGAGATTTTGGCAGGAAGAAAGTTTTGGGACTTGGATCAGGCGGAGTTTTTGTTAAACCCGTTGAAACGGGAACAAAAAACGTTATTTGACATAGGCGATGAAAAGGCAAAGTATTTGGAGCAGAAAAAAGAGTTTGAAAAATTGCCAAGAGTGTACCAAGTTTATACAGAATTGGATTTGCCGTTAGTGCCGGTGTTATATAAAATGGAAAAGAAGGGGATGTTGATTGACCGAGAATATTTTGCGCGGCTAAAAACGGAATATGTGCAAGAGGTTGAGGCGCGAGAGCGAGAAATTTGGGGCTTGGCAGGGCGGGAGTTTAACGTTAATTCGCCGGTGCAACTGGCGGAAGTGTTGTTTATAGACCTGAGGCTGCCAACGAAGGGAATCAAAAAGACGCAACGAGGCTATTCGACGGGTGCGAAAGAGTTGGAAAAGTTGATGGAACAACATGCGATAGTGCCGAAAATTAAAGAATATCGCGAAGCGACGAAATTGCTTACGACTTATATTGTGCCGATGGCGGATTTGGCGGATGCGGAAGGGCGAATTCATACGACTTTCACGCAAAATGTGACGGCGACGGGACGGCTGAGTTCGAAAGATCCGAATTTACAAAATATTCCGGTGCGGACGGAGGAAGGGAAGCGGATTCGGGCGGGGTTTGTGGCGCCGAAGGGACGAGTGTTAGTGTCGGCGGATTATTCGCAGTTCGAGCTGCGGCTTGCGGCGGTGCTGGCTGGGGATGAAAAACTGATAGCGGATTTTAATGCGGGGATTGATATTCATACCAAAACTGCGGCGGAGGCGTTCGGGGTGCCGATTGCGGAAGTGACGAAGGCGCAGCGGCGGGCGGCGAAGGTGATTAATTTTGGAATTTTGTATGGAATGAGTGTTAGTGGGTTAGCGGCGGCGGCGAAAATGTCGTTTTTTGACGCAAAGCGATTTATCGAGAACTATTTTAAATTGCGGGCGCCGATTAAGTTGTATTTAGAAAAAACTTTGCGGCAGGCACGAGAAGAGGGGTTTGTGGAAACTTATTTTGGGCGACGACGACCGTGCCCGGACGTGAAATCGACGAATTTTGTGATTCGGCAGGCGGCGGAGCGTGCGGCAATGAATATGCCGATTCAAGGGACGGAAGCGGATTTGATGAAGCGGGCAATGATTGCAGTGGATAGGAAATTGCCGGAGGGAGCGGAGCTAGTGATGCAGGTGCATGATTCGCTGATCGTGGAATGCGACGAGGGGCTTGCGTCGGAAGTGGCGGAAATTTTGCGTCAAGAAATGGAATCCGTTGCGCCGGAGCTTAAAATCAAGCTTGCGGTGGAAATTACTATTGGAAAAAATTGGGGAGAATTATAACTACCGAGTGTAAGCGAGGTTTTGTTCCATGGCTTGGGTTTCGAGCATGACTAGGCGAGTGGCGTCGTCGACGGCGGAATTAACAGAATGTTTGACGCGAGCGGCTTCTTCGGCTTTTTTAGCGTCGTTCCAGCGGTCCAAAGTGCCGACGAGGTAGCCGGTGATGCGGCGCAAGCGTTCAAATTTACTCTCGCCGAAGCGCTCGGCGTGGGCCTCGAAGTAGGCTTTGGCGGCTTCTTTGTCGGCTTTTTCGGCGATAAGCTTTGTACCGGCCTCGACAAGGCAGGAAACATGCAGGATGTCGTAGTTTTTGAAATCTGTGAGAGCGTCCTCAGCGTCTTTTTCGGAAATTTTAGCGTATTTTTTGAGTGAGTCAGCGAAGCGCTTTAAATCAAAATTTTCGGCATCGTCTTGGCTTCTGTAAATGATTCTCTGCATGTTGTTCCTTTCGGTTTTATGAATTATAAGTATTACCTATTTTGATTATAGACGCTATATGTGGGGGTGTCAAGCCTAAAAATACGCTATATGTAGTGTTTTGCTGTGGAAAACTTTTTGGCGAGAGGAAAGTGTGGTAAAATAGGAGTATGCCAGAATTGCCGGAAGTGGAGACGGTGCGCAGGGGGCTTAGGGGGTTTATTTTGGGTGCGCAACTAGAAAAAGTGGAGGTGGTTTCGGCACGGTCGGCGGAGGGGGATCTTACGCAAGTTGTGGGTGCGCGGGTGGCGAGTTTGAGGCGGTTTGGGAAGGCGCTAGTGGTGGATTTTGATAATGGATTTTCCCTGATGATACATCTTCGGATGACGGGGCAGTTGATTTTTGACAAGAAAAAAATGGGTGAGATGAAAAAGTCGGAAACTGGGCTTAACGCGGGGGTGAAAAATGGTGGCGAGCGGTTTGCGGCGGGGCATCCGAATGAAAATTTTGTGGCGCAGTTGCCCAATAAACAGACGCGGGTGATTTTTGAGTTTGATCGAGGGGAGCTATATTTTAACGACCAAAGGAAATTTGGGTTTATTAAAGTTTTGAAGACGGCAGAGGTAGAAAAAGAACCGTTTATTGCGAAATTAGGTAAGGAGCCGTGGGAGATGCGCGCGGAAGAGTTGTTTGAAAAAATGCAGCGGCGGAAAAATTTGGCGGTGAAGGCGGTGATTTTGGACCAGAGCATGATTGCGGGGGCGGGGAATATTTATGCGGACGAGGCGCTGTTTCTCGCGGGGATTTTGCCGATACGAAAGGCGGGAAGTTTGAGCCTTGCGGAGAGCGAAAAATTATTAAAGTCGCTAAGGGAAGTGATGGAAAAATCGCTCGCGGCGGGCGGGTCGACGCTAAAAAATTATGTGAAAGCGGACGGGTCGCGGGGGGATTATTTGGATTTGTTTGCCAAAATTTATAATCGCACGGGAAAAAGTTGCGTGAATTGCGGCGAGACGATTTTGAAAACTAAAGTAAATGGGAGAGGGACGCATTATTGTCCGAGGTGTCAAAAATGATCAGAGTGTTTTATGGTGAAAATCGGGTGGCGGCGATGGAGGAGGCGCGGAAAATTTTGGGCGAGGGGTATGAGTCGATTGAGGGAGAGAATTTGGAAGTGAAAGATTTGCCGAATTTGTTTTTGGGGCAGTCGTTGTTTGCGGAAAAACGGAGGATTTTGGTGCGAGATGGGCTAAAAAGGGCGGAAGTGGCCGAGGCGGTGGCGAAATATGTACATTCGCCGCATGAAATTGTGTTTTTGGAAATGAAGGTGGATAAGCGGTTGGCGTGGTATGATGAATTGAAAGATAAAATTGCGTTTCGGGAATTTGCGATGCCGGTGGATATGAATGCGAAAAAAGTGTTTGATATTTATAATCGGGCGAAGCGAGACGGGGCGGGGGCGGTGGAAATGTATCGGGAGCTTGAGGCGACGATTGTGCCGCAGCAGTTTGTGGGGTTATTGGCGGGGCAGGCAATTCGGGACTTTGCGACGCGACCCGGGGCAAAAGAAAAGAGAGCCCTGCGGGAGCTCTCTAAGCTAGACATGGATTTAAAAGGCGAGTCTACTTTGTCGTCTTCTTTGCTGGTGCAGTCTTTTTTACTGCGGCTGTCTTCGTTGTAGCTTTTTTGACAGTTGCGACTGTTTCGGAAACGGCTTTTGCGGTCTTTTTCTCAGCAGCTTCGAGCTTTAAGCCAGCTTCTTTAGCGAATTTGTGTAAATTCGCTTTGCGCCGAGCGGCAGTGTTCTTCTTGAGCAGGTTCTTTTTGACGGCTTTGTCAAGTTCGGATTGAGCCTTGCTAAGAGCTTTAACGGTCGGGTTGGCCTTAAAAGCTTTCATAGCAGCTTTGATATCTTTTTTGATTTCTTTATTATGCTCGGTGCGCTTGAGCGCTTGTCGGGCAGCCTTTTTGGCAGATTTAATAATCGGCATTTTCTTCCTATATAGATTAAAAATTAATTACTTTTAGCTATTATACCCCTTTTTTTGAAAAAAGTAAAGAGGTAAATACTTGTAATTTTCCGATGCTTATGCTAAGATTTAAACAGAAAGGAACTTAATGCCTGAAGAAAATAGCGCAATGAATTCAACAACGACGGCTGGCTCGGCGACGAGTCCGATTGTAGAGCCGATAATACCGAGCAATCCAGCAGTAGCGGCGGCGCCTGAGGTGAAGTCGGCGGACAGTGGAGAAATTCAGGCGGAAGTGGCGCAGAAAATTAACCAGGCACATAATGTTTTGATTGCGTTGTCGTCGGACCCGTCGGTGGATGAGTTGGCGGCGGCGATTGGGCTGTCATTATTTTTGGAAAAAACTGGTAAACGAGCGACGGCGATTTATTCTGGTTCGACGCCGAATGCGTTGAAGTTTTTGAAGCCGGAGGAGACTTTTGAGCCGTCGGTGGACACATTGCAGGATTTTGTGGTAGCTTTGAATAAGGAGAAGGCGGACCATTTGCGGTATAAATTAGACGGGGATTTTGTGAAAATTTATATCACGCCGTATAAGTCGCGGATCGGGGAGGAAGATTTGGACTTTTCGTATGGGGATTATAATGTGGATTTGGTGCTGGCGCTAGATGTGGCGAATGGGGTGGATCTGGATTCGGCTTTGAGGGAGCACGGGCGAATTATGCATGATGCGGTGATTGTGAATATTACGACGGGAAATCCTGGGAAGCTCGGCGAGGTGGAATGGAGCGATAAAAGTGCGAGCTCAGTGTCGGAGATGATTGCGGAGCTACTATATAAGGTTGGCGGGAACACGAAAATTGAAAAAGAGGAGGCGACGGCGTTTTTGACTGGGATTGTGGCGGCGACAAATCGGTTCGCGAATGCAAAAACGACTTCAGAGACAATGAAACTGGCGTCGCGTTTGATTGATTCAGGGGCAAATCAGCAACTGGTGTCGAAAAATATTACGCCGGATGTGGAAAATGAGATGGCGAGTTTTCAGGGGTTGGCTGGGCATGAACAGATTGTGGACGGCGACCCGACGAAGCTTGATGTGGCGCATGAGGATGAGCAGAATGTGGATGAGGGGAAAGAAGTTAGTGATACAATAACTGAGAAAAAGTCGACTTTGTTGGACGGGCTGAAAGAGGCGGAGGCGAGTTTGGCCGGGATGACGGCGGAGGAAGCGGCAGGGGAGGCGCCGGTAAGCGCGCCGACGGCGGAAGTTTTGGGGATGCCGGTGGAGGCGCCCGTAGAAACGCCGGTGGATGCGGAGATACCGGTGATGACGGAGGCGGTAGTGCCAGAGGTGAGTGTTCCGGAAGTGGCGGAAGCGCCAGCAGAGACAGCAGAACCTGTGGGGACGGCAGAGCCAGCAGAGCCTGTGGAGACGGCAGAGGCGGCAGAATCAGTAGCGCCAGCGGAGCCGGCGGAGACAGAAATGTCAGTGGAGCCGGCGGAGACATTTTCGCAGCCTGAAAAAGTGTTGCAGCCACCGATGGAAACTGGGGAATTGAGTGCGTTTGAGGACGGGGGGATGGGCAAGTATGGGCAAATGCTGGAGGATGCGCTAGAAAATTCGAACTCGGCCATGGGGGTGGAAAATGCGACGGGTGGGAATATGGCGAGTGGGGCTGAGAATGTTGCGAGCTCGGCGAATAGTTTTAATCCGGCGGTAGCGGGGGCGCCGGCGGTAGCATCTACACCGGAAATTAACGGTGTGCCGGAGATAAATTATATGCCGATGCCTGGGGAAGAAGTATTGCCGCCGCCACCGACGCCGCCGATTGACATGAATAGTAGCGCGCCGATAAGTGTAGGGGCGGTGGAGCCGATTGCATCGACAAATGTGAGCGCGGCGGAACCGATTGTGCCGGCGACACCAGTGGCGCAGCCAACGCCGGAGCCGTTGGGGGCGCAGCCGGCGATGCAGGATCAGGTGTATGCTCCGCAAGCGGCGGACCCTGGGGCGTTTAAGTTGCCTGGGATGTAGGCGGTTTGCTGAGGGCTTCCGAGCAAATGTACAGGGGTGAGAGTTAACTTTTTAGCATAAGTGTGATATAATGGAAAGAGGGGCGGTTTTTTAGTTGCACTTTTTAAAGAAATGAGATATAATAGAAATACGGAATCGTAGCTCAGTTGGTTAGAGCGCTGCCCTGTCACGGCAGAGGTCGCGAGTTCGAGTCTCGTCGGTTCCGCCACGTCCTTATTAGGACGCACAAAAAGCGAGACATCGGATCTTCGATGCGAGTCTCGTCGGTTCCGCCACTTAAAAAGCCTGGTGGCTTTTTTTCGTGGCTCCACCGAACCTCCGGTGCGGTTCCGCCACTTTTAGAATAGAAAGCTTGAAAAAGGCTGGCAGGTGTGATATAATTAAGAGAATATGGCTATTAAAGTTACAAGAAAAGATCAGGGTGAGGCGAATGAGAATATCATTCGGCGCTTCAACCGAAAAGTTTTGCAGAGTGGGATGATGCCGCTGAAAAAGTCGCAAATGCGGTTTTCGAAACCGATTTCGAAGCGTGAGCGACGTTTGAAGGCAATTCTCCGCGAACAACGCAAGGCGGAAAAAACTGAGCGAATTAAATTGGGTCTCAGATAGGAAAATCCCCCCGCTTGGGGGATTTTTTATGATATAATACAAGCAAAGGAGAAACATGATTATACTTTTTGGGCTGGCGGGGTCTGGTAAGGGGACGCAAGGCAAGGCGCTGGCAGAAATTTTTGGTTGGCGGTGGATGTCGGTCGGGGAGGCGATTCGGCAGACTGGAAAATATAAGGAAGTGACGGACAGGGGCGGACTGGTGCCGGATGAGGAAGTGATTAAGTTGATGGGGATACAGATTGACCGTGCGGAGGACGAGGGGTTTGAAGTGATTTTGGACGGATATCCGCGAGACGTGGCGCAGGCGGAGTATATCATAGAACATTATCAGGGAAAAATTGACGGGGCGATTATCTTAGAGGTGCCGAAAGAGGAACTTTTGAAACGGTTGGCTTTGCGGGGGCGAGATGACGATAAGGAAATGGAGAGTATTGAACGGCGGTTTGAGGTGTTTGAACAGAACATTCGGCCGATTTTGACGTTGTTTGAACAGGCGGGGATTAGAGTAGAGAGAGTGGATGGGACGGGGAAAATTGAGGAGGTGACGGCGCGACTAGTTGAGACGGTGAAAGAGTTAAACCCGAGTGCGACGGAACAAGAAGATGATGTGAATGGAGGAGAAATCGAGCGTAGTTATGGTGAATAAGGAAAACAGTTCGGCGGCGGTTTTGGCGGAGAAAATCGCGGCGATGCGGGAAGGGGGGCGGATTTTGGGAAATTTGCTGCGAGATCTTAAAAATTACGTCGAGCCTGGGATGACGGGGCAAGAAATTGATGCTTGGGTGCGGAAAGAAATTGTGAGGCGCGGGGCAGGGGTGGCGTATGACGAGCTCGAGGAAAAGTTTCCGGGGGCGATTTGTATTTCGGTAAACGATCAGTTGGTACATGGCGCGCCGACGGACGAAGTTTTAGAGGTGGGAGATAAAGTTTCGTTTGATGAGGTGATTAAGTATAAGGGGTATTATGTGGATGCGGCGTTTACGATGTTGGTCGGGGGGACGGGGTCGCCGGCGGTGAAAAAGATGATTTCAGTGACGGAAAGTTCGTTGTGGGAGGGGATTGAGCAGGTGAAGCCTAGGGCGAAAATTGGCGATATTGGACACGCGGTGGAAAAAGTGTTAAGAGGCGGTCATCTTGGAGTGATTGAGAATTATATTGGGCACGGGATTGATACAACAATGCACGAGGAGCCGGAAGTGCCGAATTATGGTCGGAAGGGGACAGGTTATCAGCTGGTCGAGGGGGATACGATTTGTATTGAGCCAATGTCGTGCCTGGGTAAGCCGGCGAATTATGTGGATGAAAACGACGGTTGGAGTGTAAAAATGAAGGACGGATCGATCGGGTGCCACGTGGAACATACGATTTTGGTGACGGCGGACGGATATGAGGTTTTGACTTTGCCGGATGAGGAGTAATTTAGGCTGGTTAAAATGAGATTAGAGCGGGCGGAATAATTTTAGATTTGTGATAATTGTGTTATAATAAGCTTATGGATGAAAATAAACGGTTTGTAACGGGGCTGGATGTGGGGACGGAGAACGTGCGGGCCGTGATTGCGTCAGTGGCGAAAAGTGGCGAGCTGGCGATTGTGGGGTATAATGAGGGGAAGTCGCTGGGGATGCGCAAGGGGATTCCGGCGAATTTGGCTGGGCCGGCGGAAGCGATTGATAAAATGCTTGGGGATGCGGAGCGAATGGGGGGCGTGGATGTTCGAAATGCTTATGTTTCAATTAACGGTTCGACGGTGATGTCGACAATGACTGAGGGGATGATTGCAGTGGGGACGGTGGAGCATGAGATTAATGTGGAAGATTTGGCGCGAGTGGAAGATGTGGCGGTGTCGGGGAGGTTGCCGGCAAATCGGGAAGTTCTGGATGTAGTGCCACTGGAATATGCTTTGGACGGACAGGGCGGGATTAAAGATCCGCTCGGAATGGCGGGGGCGCGGCTCGAGATGCGGGCGTGCGTGGTGTCGGCGCTGGCACCGAATTGTGAAAATTTGAAACGGGCGACAATGACTGCGGATGTGAAAGCGGAGCGATTGGTGCCGGCGGTGGTCGCGGCGGCAAAAGCGGTGCTGACGGATCGGCAACGGGAAAATGGTGTCGCGGTGGTGGATATGGGAGCGGCGACGACTGCGGTGGCGGTGTATGAGGAGGGGGATTTACAATATGTTGGTGTGGTGCCGGCAGGGTCGAACAATATTACGAATGATCTTGCGATTGTGCTGGCGATTGATCCGGAACTGGCGGAGGAAATTAAGACGCGGTTTGTGACGGGGGATTTTGAGACAGAAAAAAGTCCGGCGATTAAGATTGGGAAAAATGGGGAGCGGACGTTTGATCGGCGCGAAGTTGAGACGGTGGTGAAAGAACGGTTGTCAGAAATTTTTGGCGAAGTGCGAAAGAAGTTGAAAGCGGCGAAATATGATCAGCGGTTGCCGGAGGGGGTGGTTTTAGTCGGGGGCGGGGCAAAAATGCGGGATATTGATTTGTTTGCAAAAAAAGTTTTGGAGGCGTCGGTGAAAATTGGCGTGCCGGCGGGGCTGAACGGAGTTTCGGAAGAAGTTTGTCGGCCGGAATTTGCGACGGCGGTGGGGCTGGCGATGTTGGCGGCGGAAGATGTAGACTACGGCGCGGGGACGGAGAAAAAAGGCTTTAAAAAGATTGCAAAAAATAAAGGGGCTCAGGCGAAAACGGGGTGGCTGAAAAAGATTTTGGGGAAGTTTTAAGGTTGGCTTTGGATTTGGTTTTTGGAGATTTTTGAGATTGTTTTTTTGAGTGGTTTTTGGCTCTGGTTTTTGAGTTTAGCTTTTGGTTTCGACACGTAGATTTAGTGAAAAAAATAAAACCCCGATTGGGGTTTTAAGGCTAGCGACCGTTTTTTAGGCGCGGATGTCGGCGCTTGTCGCTGTGTTTGTGATTATTATTCCGGTTTTGTTTGCTAACCGGTTTTAATGTAATTTTTCTTGCCATGGAATGATTATAGCATATTTGAGCGGTTTAGGGAAGAGGTTGGGTGGCAAGGAGTAGGAGAGGACTTGTTCTTGACAAAAAAGCACAAGTGTGATAGAATGAGGGCAGAGGGTTGGTTTTTGAATGATTCTATGATACAATGAAAAGCGGAAAGGTGGCCGAGTGGTTGAAGGCACTGGTCTTGAAAACCAGAGAGGGAAACCTCCGCAGGTTCGAATCCTGTCCTTTCCGCCAAAATAGTAAAAATAGTTTGAAAAATTGCGGTGAAAGGCGATTTTTTGTGCTATAATGGGGTTAAACATAAGGTCATTAAATTTAACGGGTGGGAGGAGGTTGCCCGAGATGAAAAATAAAAATTGTAAATATATTTTCGTGACGGGGGGAGTGCTTTCGGGCGTCGGCAAGGGGATTACGGCGGCGAGCATGGGGGCGATTTTGAAGGCGAAGGGTTTTAAGGTGACGATGCAGAAGTGCGATCCGTATCTCAACGTGGATGCGGGGCTGTTAAATCCGGTGGAGCACGGGGAGTGTTTTGTGACGCACGACGGGGTGGAGACCGATCTCGACCTCGGGCATTATGAGCGGTTTTTGGATTTTGAGACTTCAAAGTATTCGATTACGCTGTCGGGATCGATTTATAAGGAATTGATCGAGCGAGAGCGGGCGGGGGGCTTTCACGGGAAAACGGTGCAATTAGTTCCCCATTTTACGGGGCTGGTGTGTGAGAAAATTGAAAAAGCGTCGGCGGAATCGGATGTCCATATTGTGGAAATTGGGGGGACGGTGGGGGATTATGAGGGGCTGCCGTTTATTGAGGCGATTCGGTTGTTTGCGAACAAGGTTGGGCGGGAAAATTGTTTGTATGTTTCGGTGGTATATGTGCCGTTTATCCATACGTCGAACGAATTGAAGACTAAACCAGCACAAAACGCATTGAAAGATTTAAGGGGGTTCGGGATTATTCCGGATATTGTGTGCGTGCGGACGGAAGAGCCGTGCGAGCGGGCGATTTGTGAAAAAATTGCGGCGTTTTCAGGAATTCCCGGAGAGGCGGTACTAAATCTGCCGGACATTAATAGCGTGTATGATGTGCCGTTTAATGTGTTAAAGAGCGGAG
Organism: Clostridiales bacterium; assembly: GCA_963619335.1. Lineage (GTDB taxonomy): Bacteria > Patescibacteriota > Saccharimonadia > Saccharimonadales > Saccharimonadaceae > Nanosyncoccus. Next base: position 203,249 of record CAVEVP010000001.1, read on the forward strand.
TGTTGAATATTCTGAATAAGTTTGTGGGGGACGAGAGCGAGCCGGACATGTCGAAATGGGAAAAGTTTTCGCAATTGCGGGGAATGGAACATACGAAAACGGTGAAAGTTGGGCTGGTGGCGAAATATGTAGGAAATGATGATACGTATATTTGTGTGACGGAGGCGCTAAAGGCGGCGGCGGCGTATAACGAAGTGAATTTGGACTTAGTGTGGCTGAATGCAGAAAAGGTGAGAGAAGAACAACTTGCGAAAATGGACGGGATTGTGGTCCCTGGGGGGTTTGGTGAGCGGGGGGTTGAGGGAAAAATTATGGCGGCGGGGTATGCGCTGGATCACGATATGCCGTATTTGGGGCTGTGTCTTGGGATGCAAGTGGCGTGTATTGCGGCGGTGCGAAAAGGGGGAGTGAAGGGGGCGAGTTCGGAGGAATTTGGCGCGAGCGAAAAGGCGGGGGATAATGTGATTTATATTATGGAGGGGCAAAAGGGGAAAGAATCGACGGGTGGGACAATGCGGCTTGGCGATTATGCGGCGACGCTACTGCCAAAGACAAAAACGGCGGCGGCGTATATCGAGGCTTACGAAAAGGGGCATTATATCGACGGGACGAAACTGGAGAAAAGCGGGAAAGTGAAGGTGGTGGAACGGCACCGGCACCGGTACGAAGTAAATCAAAAGTTTTTGCCGGAAATGGAAAAAGGTGGAATTAAGGTTGCGGGGACTTCGCCGGATGGGGAGTTGGTGGAGTTTATCGAGGCGCCGGAGAAAAAGTTTTTCGTGGCGACGCAAGCGCATCCGGAATTTAAGTCGCGACCGCTCGCAGTGCATCCGCTGTTTTATGAATTTATTAAAAGTTTGAAATAAAATTTGTAAATAGCTTAAAGATTTTATAATCTGCATTCGCGAGCCTCCTCGCTCACGTCTGTCGTCACAGGGTTCGCTCGTCGAAGCTCCACGTCGTCGCAACGCTCGCTTATCGCAGGTTATAAAATTTATTTAAGCGATATTAATTTCATTCGGAGTGATGGTGAGAGTACTGCCGGATTGGGCGGCGCCGGAAAGGATGGCGGCGGCGACAATGTTTTCGACGGTTTTTTGGACGATGCGGCGCATCGGGCGAGCGCCCATTTTCGGATCGTAGCCTTTTTCGATAAGAATTTGTTTGGCTTCGGGCGTGAGAGTGACGGAAATTTTTTGGGGCGCGAGAGTTTTGTTGGTTGAGGCGATGATGAGGTCGAGCACGCCGACAAGATCTTCTTTAGAGAGTGGTTTAAATAGACAAATTTCGTCAAACCGGTTTAAGAATTCGGGTTTGAATTCGCCGGTAGCGATTAAATGTTCGGTGAGTTGTTCTTTAAAGTCGTCGATTTTAGCGCCAGCAATAATTTGGTCGCGGATTTCGTTGGCGCCGGCGTTTGAAGTGGCGATAATGATACAGTCGCGGAAACTGACTTCGCGATTTTTTTCGTCGCGAAGAACGCCTTCGTCGAGAACTTGAAGCAGAGTAGTCAAAACGGAAGGATGCGCCTTTTCAATTTCGTCGAGCAGGACGACGGCGAAAGGTTGTTTCATAACTTGGGCGGTAAGACTCATAGCGTCGGTCGCGCCGTCGCGAATGAGGCGCGAAACGTCGCTTGCGGAAACAAATTCGTTAAGATCGAGACGAATAATATTGCTTTCGCCGTTGAAATAAACTGCGGAAAGAGTTTTGGCGAGCTCAGTTTTACCAACGCCGGTCGGGCCAAGAAAGAGGAAAGTGCCGATGGGACGACCTTGATTTTTGACGCCGGCGCCCGCGCGACGCAAGGCGTTCGCTACGGCGGAAACGGCTTCGGTTTGATCGATCATGCGTTCGTGAATGAGTTGTTCGAGATTTAATAATTTATTGCGATCTTCGTCGGTGTCGGCGACTTTAACTTTGACGCCGTAAGATTTTTCCACGGCAGTTTGGACGGATTCGGCAGTAACGAGATTGCGGTTAGCAAAGTTCGTGGCGGATTCGAGCAAAAGCTTTGCGTTGCCCGGCATCTCTATGTCGTGGATATATTGTTCGCCGAGACGGTAGGCTTCGGTCAGGGCGCGATAAGTGAAAATGACGTGTTTTTGATATTCAAGCAGAGGGGCTTGGTCCATGAGAATTTTGAGAGTTTCGTCGCGGTTCGAGGGATTAACGACGATTTTGTTGAGCGAGCTGGCGAGGGCGGGATTTTTGGCGGAGATTTCGAGAAATTTTTGGTCGTCCATGATCATGATAATGCGAATGCGGCCGGCAGCTAAAACTGGAACGAGCAGGTTGGCGATATCGACTGAGCCTGGACCTTCTTCGAAAAAGAGATGAGCATTGTCGAGACAGAGAATAATATTTTTGGCGGAATAGATTTCATTTAGGATCCTAATCATGAGATATTCGATTTCGCCGTGATTTTTGGCGACAGAAATGAGACTGGGGGCGTCGAGAGCATAAATTTGGCGATATTTTAAGTTGTTAGGGATGTTTGCGTCGGCGTTCATTAAAAGTTCGGCGAAAGAATTCACAAGCGAAGAACGGCCCGAACCGTAGGGACCGACGAGAGCGACGTTTTGGCGACCGTCGTGAGAGAAAGTGTTGATAATGTTTTGGATGATGGCGGTGTTTTCGGCTTGTTGGATTTTGGCATTGTTTTTAGCGAAGTTAGCGGAAAGATTGTAGGCGAAATGTTGCAAAGTTGGAGTGTAGCCGAAAGCGAAGTCGCGGGCGATACCGCCGGTGTGGGCTGGCTTTTTCTGGTCTTTTAAAGTGCCGTTTAAATGATTAAACCAATTAATGCCTTGATATAAATCGGGCAGAGAAAGTTTGAGACTGTTTAGGATTTGCTCGTAATTGGGTAAATTGACGATAAGGGCGACGGCGAGAATGGAGCCGTTGATGGCTTCGGAATTGGTTTGATTTTGAATTTCGCGGGCGGCTTCAAAAATTGGTTCGGTGGAGGCGGGGAGGAAGTCGGAAAGTTGATCGAAAAAGGCAAGGGGGAGTTCGAAGCGCGCCATAAGAAAAGCGCCGCTGCGAGTTTTGGCAATGATTTTGGGCAGGTCGGCGGGAGTAGTGGTGGCAGTTAAATTTAAAAGCAGGTCATAAGAAATTAAATCGGTAAAGTCGTTAGTGTTTTTGACCGGGACGGTGGCGAGTGCGTTTTTGATGTAAAAAATTAACATAAAAGGCAGGGCGGAAAAGCCGATAAAAGTCCAGCCGAGGGGAAGTTTTAAGAAAAGGAGCAAAATACCGGAAAGTAAAAGCAAAAAGGCTAAGGCAAAATTAAGAATGATGATGAACGGGCGATTTAGTGCGCGTTTTTTGTGAGCCTGTTTGATGCGCGGGTTTTTGGGGTCGAAGGAATTGTTCATAGAATAACTCCAAAAATTGTGAGAATAATGCCGGCGAGCGGGGCGAGGGGGAGAAAAGGCCAGAGAATGAGGAGAATGAGGCTAAAAATGGCGCCGAGAAGAATGATGATGGTGCCGGCGAGGAGCAAAACTAGGCGAGAGAAAAAGCCGACGATACGAGAAATGAGGCGATCTAAAAAAGTGCGAAATTTGAGTTCGAGCGAGGAATCGGCAGCGGCGTGCGAGGCGGAAATTTGGCGGAAAGGTTGAAAAAGAGTGCGCAGCAAGTCGCTCATAGAGAAAAAGTCGACGATATTAGACAGAGAAAGTTTGAGCTGACGCAAGAAAACTAGCCAGCCACTACGATACCACCAGCAAAAAATTTCAGTGATAAGCATAAGTTTATTATAACATAAAATGGGAGAGTTTTTGGTTGTGGATACGTTTTTTAATGCTTGTGGTATAATAAAAATATGGATGAAGCTGAAATTCAGTTTAGGCGACGGGATAACGAAGAGCGGGCGACGGCGGATCGGGCGCGGATTTTGGGGTTGCCGTATTTAGATACGCGGAAATTTGAGCGGGAAATTGCGTTGGTGCCGCATCTTATTGAGGTGTCGGAGATGTATAAGAATTTTATGGTGCCGTTGCAACGCGGAGGCGGGGAGGAGCATTATCAGTTCATGGTGACTTCGCAAACGCCGCGGTCGGTGATTGAAAAAACGCGGCAGGCATATATGGACGAGGGCGAAAAGGCGGACTTTTTCTTGATTTCGGGGTCGGCGTTTAAAGTATTTATGTTAAGATATGACCCGCCACGACAAATTCATTATGATGATATTAAAATTGCGGGCGAGGGCGATTCGGAGACGATTGCGAGCGTGTCGAAAACTTTGAATTCGGTTTCGACGGAAAAAGTGTTTGATTTCTTGATTGATCAGGCGGATAAACTTGGTGCGAGCGATATTCATATTGAAAATTTACGGAATGAAATTCGAATTCGGATGCGGGTGGATGGGATTTTGCATCCAGTGGCGAATATTGATCGGGATCGGTACCGGATTTTTATGGGTGAGTTGTCGTCGCGGGCGAACGTGTCGACGGCATCAAATAAACCACAGTCGGGGCACATGCAAAAAGAAATTACGCGAGACGGCACGACGCATCTTTTAAATATTCGCGTGGAGACAATTCCGACGATGTATGGGCAGGATGCGGTGCTGAGGTTGTTTAATTTTGATGAGAGTTTGCTGAATTTGGACTTGCTCGGGCTGTCGGAAGAAGAGCGGAAGGAGATCAATGAAGTGATTTCGCACCCGCGGGGATTGATGCTAATGGTTGGACCGACGGGCTCGGGAAAATCGACGACTTTGTATTCGATTTTGAACGCGCTGAATACGACGGATCGGAAAATTATTACCTTGGAGGACCCGATCGAATACGGGATTACGGGGATTTCGCAAATTCCGATTCAGACAAATCACGGCGGGTCGTTCGCGGAGGGGCTGCGTTCGGTGTTACGTCTAGATCCGGATGTGGTGATGGTGGGGGAGATTCGCGATGCGGACACGGCGAAGACGGCGATTCAGGCTTCGATCACGGGGCATTTGGTGTTGTCATCGTTTCACGCGAATTCGACGTCGGCGGCATTTTCGCGAATGATTGATTTGATTGGGGTTAATCCGATTTTCTCATCGTCGATTCGGTTGGTGGTGGCGCAGCGATTGGTGCGGAAATTGTCGGCGTCGAAAAAGGCGCGACCGGCGACGGAAGCGGAAGCGAAATATATCCGCGAAGTGCTTGCGGGGGTGCCGCAGGAAAAGTTGGCGGGGGTGAATTTGGAGAATATTACTTTGCATGACCCAGTGCCGACGGCGGAAGATCCGTTTGGATATAATGGGCGAACAGTACTGATGGAGCAGCTAATTGTGACGGAAGAAATTCAGGCGTTTATCCGGGGGGAAGTGGCAAATATTAATACTAACGAAATTGAAAAAACGGCGAAACGAAATGGGATGCTGACTTTGGAACAAAAGGGGCTACTCGCGGCGCTGCGGGGCGAAACAACGCTGGAAGAAATTTCCAGAGTAGTGTAAATGTGATATAATTAGGACATGAGTGAAAAAATAGTTTCGGACTATAACGGATATGACTATAAAAAAGATTTCTGGGAGGGGACTGGACGCGAGTACGAAGACCAGGCCGACCGGATGGCAATTCGGAAATTGTTGCCGAAACGAATGGAGAAGTTCGCGGATATTGGCGGGGGCTATGGGCGGCTGACGAATGAATATTTGAAGCGGGCACGGAAAGTTTATTTGTTTGATTATTCGAAAACCGAACTCGAACAGGCGAAGGAAATTTATGGCGACAAGATTGAAACGAGAGCGGGAGATATTTATGAGTTGCCGTTTCGAGATAATGAGCTAGACGGACTGATGATGGTTCGGGTGACGCATCATTTGGAACATTTGGACAAGGCGGTGGCGGAACTGTATCGCGTGCTGAAACCGGGCGGGGTGGCGGTGATTGAAGTGGCGAACAAGCGGACATTGCCGAAGATGGCGCGGTTTGTGACGGGGCGGTCGAAAGTTAATCCGTTCGACCGGACGGTAGCGAATTACAAGGAGATTTCGAAAGACGGATTTTATAATTATCATCCGAAATATGCGGAAGAGATTTTCGAGCGGGCGGGATTTGCGTGTGAGAAAGTTTTGTCGGTGTCGAATTTTAGAAGCCAAGCGCTGAAAAAGGTTTTGGGGACGGATAATTTGGTGAAAATGGAAACTAAGGCGCAGCAAATGCTGGCCGGAATTCGGTTTGCGCCGTCGATCTATTATAAGTTGCGCAAACCTGAGGATTAAGGTATAATATAGGGGATATGGGGTCGTCGTTCAACGGATAGGACATATCCCCTCTAAGGATACAATGATGGTTCGATTCCATCCGGCCCTACCAATTTGCTGGTTCGCATCCCCACGCTTCAAGCGTGGGGATTCTTCTTCCAGCTGGCTCTACCAAGTTGCTGATATTTAAAAAAATCCCGCCTTTCGGGCGGGATTTTTAAAGCCGGTCGGTTATTTTTTGATTGACGGGGTTTTGAAGATGAATTTGACCGATTCGGCGGAAGAGTTTTTGTAGGAATGGTAATTCTTCGCGGCAGAGACGGAGGCGCGGAGATTTTTCAGAGCGCCGTTTAAGTCGTTGTTCGCGAAGCTAACTAATTTGTCGATGCCGGAAGTTTTGAGAGTGGTGAGACCTTCCTCGAGAGTCTTGGAGCCGTTGGCAAGTTCGGTTGCGCCAGTGGCGAGAGAATCGAGACCGGCTTTTAGTTCGGTGGTGCCGGCGGAGAGTTCGGTTGCGCCAGAGGCAGCCGTGGCGACGCCAGCGGTGTAAGTTTCAAGACCGGAGACGAAATTGTCGATACTAGTTAGCGATGCAAGGCTGGTTCCTAGGGAGTCAATCGCTGAGGCAATAGCTTGTTTTTGGGTTTCGTCCTGAACCATGGACTTCACTTTGGTTAAGAATTCAATTAGGCTTTTAAATGTAGCTTTATAGTTCTCGGAGTTAAGCTTAATCGGGGTGGTGATATCGAAAGTTTGACTGTAAGCTTGAATTAATGCGGTTAAAGTAGTGTTGGAATTGAGAGTACTTTCAGCTGTGGCAAGCACGCTGGAGAAAATCGCGGAAGCGCCGTTATTCAGCGTGTCGTTATTTGCAGAAAGCTCGGTTAGACCGGCGGCAAGTTTGGACGCGCCAGAATCGAGTTTTTCGGCACCGGATTGGAGCTTCGCGACGCCGGAAACTGCGGAGTCCAGACCGCTCGATAAGGAGCCCGCGCCGGCGATGAGTTGGTCGAGACCGTCGGATAGTTCGTTCATAGAACTAATCAAGCTATCGAGCGAAGTGAGCTTCGAAGTGTCGATGTCGGCAAATAATTCGTTGGTCGCGAGGGAATAGGTTTCGTTCATTGCAAACTCGTTAACGTCGGCTTCGATAGTGAAGCTATTTGGCAAAACGTTAGTGCCGAGGTTTTCGTTCAGACCGACCACGGCGTAGCCGGCGAGAGTGATATTGCCGTCGGTTTCGGAAATGATTTTACCGTTTTCGAGTTGGACGTTGGTGAATTTGTTGCTATCCAAGATTGTGCCAGTAATGGCGACAAAGGGAACTTTGGCGTCACTGACGGTTTTGGTGGAGGTAAAAGTATAATTGATTTTGACGTGGCCAGATTTGCCGATTAAGTCTTCGGCGGAAATTGCGGAACCGTCCAGAGTGTAAGTGATGCTTAAATTAAGTGGCAACTCGGCGCTGTCGGAATCAAGCGTATTGCCGATAAAAACGCTTTTGGCTTCGCCCGCGGAGCCGGTGATGGCGTAAATTGTTTCATTTTTAGACGCAATCTTGTTCGTGGTGGTTAAAGTTTGTTCTAGAGCGACGAGCGAATCCTCGCGCGAAGTTTCAGCGGAAGCGTTATTTACAAGGACGGTGGTTAAGCCGCCGGCAAATAGTGCGAGACCGCAAACTGAAGTATAAATTAATGATTTTTTCATTTGTTAGTTCCTTTCGTTAATTTTTTCATACCAATAGTGGTGCGAATGATTAGGGGGTCAGCGAAGATAAGGAGAGACGGCAAGGCGAAGATGACGGCGGCCATGCTGATAATTGCGCCGCGAGCCATGAGCATGCACATTGAGCCGATCATATCAACGTTCGAGTAAAGGGCGACGCCGAAGGTCGCAGCGAAGAGACCGAGGCCGGAAACGAGAATCGACGGAACAGAAGTGCGGATGGCAATAATAGCGGCTTGTTTTTTGTCTTTGCCGGCGAGCCGTTCGCGAGTGTAGCGAGTTGTGAGCAGAATGGCGTAGTCGACGGTGGCGCCGAGCTGGATGGTGCTGATGCAGATTGGCGTGATGAAGGAAAGTTGATCACCAGTGTAGAACGGTAAGCCGAGGTTGACGAACACGGCGGATTCAATGACAGCGATAAGAATGAACGGGAGGGAGAAGCTTTTGGTCACAATCATGATGATAATGAAAATGGCGATAATGGAAACGGTGTTTACGACTTGGAAATCGACAGAAGTGAGTTTAATCATATCCTGCGTGGTGCTGGCTTCGCCGACAAGGAGGGCGGTGTCGTCGTAGGATTTGATGATTTTATTAATGTTGTCGATTTGAACGCCGATTTCGTCAGTAGCGGTGGCGTATTCAGAAATGACGAGGGTGAGTTCCCAGTTGTCGCTCTTTAGAACATCAACCACGGATTCGGGCAGAGCTTCGAGCGGGACGGTGTCGGGAACGAGGGCTCCGAGGTTTAAGACGGATTTGACGCCGGCGACGTTTTCGAGTTCGGTGGTCATGGCGCGAGCGGAAGCTTCGCTTAAATTAGACTTAGTTAAAATCATGTGGACGTTGGATAAGCCAAAATCTTCGGAAAGTTTTTTGTTCGCGACGGCGAAGTCCATAGTGTCGGGCAGGCTGTCGCCAATGGTGTAATAGACGCTGTCGTTGGTTTTTTGGTAGCCGTAGAATGCGGGCGGAATAATTGCGATAAAGATAATTAGAAAAACGGGGAAGAATTTAACGATATTGCGCGCGAGCCAGCGGAAGCCGGGGAAGAGGGACTTGTGGTCGAACTTTTCAAGCTTGTCGCCAAAAATCAGAATCAGCGACGGTAGGACGGTGACCGAGCCGATGACACCGAGGAGGACACCCTTAGCCATGACAATACCGAGGTCAAGGCCGAGGGTAAAGGACATGAAGCAGAGGGCGATAAAACCGGCGATAGTGGTCGCGGACGAGCCCATGACCGAGGAGAAAGTGGATTTGATGGCATTTTCCATGGCGCGGGAGCGATTTTTGTCTTTTTCAAGATGTTCGCGATAAGAATGCCAAAGGAAAATCGAGTAGTCCATGGTGACGGCGAGCTGGAGAATGGCGGCGAGGGCTTTAGTGATGTAGGAAATTTCGCCAAGGAAAAGGTTGGTGCCCATGTTGATTAAAATCATTACACCGATACTGACGAGGAAAATAAATGGAATCGCCCAGTTGTCGAGACAGATAAGCATGACGGCGAGAGTGAGGGCGACGGCGATAATGATATAGATGAATTCTTCAGATTCGGCGAGATTGCGCATGTCGGTGACGAGCGCGGACATGCCAGAAACGTAAGCTTTGCCGTCGACGATATTGCGGATTTCATTAATGGCGTCGATAGTTTCGTCGGCGGAAGTCGAGGTATCGAAAAAGACTGCCATGATGGATTCGTTGCCGTTTCTGAAAGTATTATAAAGGTCGTCCGGAATGATTTCGGCGGGGAGACCGGCGTTTTCGAGGGTGCCAAGGCTCATCACGGTGTCGACGTGGTCGACGTTTTTGATGGCAGTTTCGAGGTTGCCGATTTGGGAATCGGACAGGCCGTCGGTAATAACCATGGAAAAGGCGCCTTTGCCGAAGTCTTTCAAGAGTTCGTCTTGGCCCTTGACGGTATCCATGCTGTCGGGCAGGTAGTTGAGCATGTCGTAATTGACGCGAGTGTTGTAAAAGCCGATAAGAGCCGGAATAATCAGCACGAACGCCAGCACGACAATAAGTTTATGATGTTTGACAATAAATTTTTCCATATAAAACCTTCTTATAAGGGCTATTATAATGGATTTTGGCGGTAATAAAATAGGCTTTTTTGGGCAAATGCCTAATTTTTGGATAGATTGTCGGAAATGCCCAAAAATTGGTGAATGGGGTTTAAATCAAGAGACATGCCGTGGCGGATGTAATTCATAGCGAGGCCGAAACAGACGCAACTTAAGAATTCTTGGACGGCGAGGCGGTGTTCCGGAGTATTTAAATCGAGGTTGGGCAGGTGTAAATCGTGGTCGGCTAGATAAGGGGCGGCGAGAGAGGAACTCGTGGCGAGACGCGGGTCGGCAAAATGCGGGTCGGTGGCGAGATAGGCGTTGACGACGTAGTCGCAGATGCGCCAGAGGTAGCGTTCGAAAATTGGGCGGGAAGTGGATTCGTAAATGTGGCGGATACCGGCTTCGTTTTGTTTGATGAAGTTGGTGGCGGCGGCGAGGCAGTCGTCGAGCGACTCGGCGGGAGGGTAATTGGCAAAAAGTTCATCGACGAGATGTTTGACCACGGTTTCGAGCAGATCGGGAATGCTTTTATAGTGATAATAGAAGGTGTTGCGGTTGATGCCCACGGCGGTGGTAAGGCTTTTGACGGAAATTTGGTTAAGGACTTTCTCGCTGAGGAGTTCCAAGAATTTTTGTTCGATAGCGGTTCTAGTGAGCGAGGTTTTGGACATGCTAGTCTTCTTCCGGCAAAATTGCAAGATGCGCTTCGGAAAGCTGTTCGGGGTCGACGACGGACGGGGAGTTCATCATTAGGTCGATACCGGAGCCGTTTTTCGGGAAAGCGACAATGTCGCGGATGTTGTCAGTGTTTTCGAGGACCATGAAAATGCGGTCCAGTCCCGGTGCACAGCCGGCGTGCGGAGGGGCGCCGAATTTAAAGGCGTTTAGCATGCCACCGAAACGGGCTTCGACGTATTCGTTGTTATAGCCGAGGATATTGAAAACTTTGTACATAATGTCGGGATTGTAATTACGGACGGCGCCGGAACAGACTTCGTAGCCGTTCATGACCATGTCGTATTGGTCGGCCTTAAGAGATAAGAGCTTCTGCCAAGCATTCTTCGACCCCACTCGCTCGCGCCCATCGTTATGGGGCTCGCTCGTTTCGCTCGGGTCGTGACCCTCGCGGGACACGGTCTCAGAATCCTTAGCAGAAGCTTCTGTGAGCGCTTCGAGGCCGCCTTTTGGCATACTGAAGGGATTGTGGCCGAAATCGAGTTTGTGATTTTGGTCGTCCCATTCGTAAAACGGGAAATCGGTAATCCAGCAATAGGAAACTTCTTGCGGGTTTTTAAGTTCGAAACGATCAGCAAAGGCGACACGGAGTTCGCCGAGGACTTTGTTGACTTTGGCGCGGTCGTCGGCGCCGAAGAAGACGGCGTCGCCAGTTTTTGCGCCGGTGAGGTCTTGGACGGAGGCGATTTCGGTGTCAGACATGAATTTAAGAATTGGTGATTTCGGACCTTCGGCAGTATATAATATATAGGCCAAACCACCAGCGCCGAGTTTGCGGGCGCGGTCGGTGAATTCGTCGATTTCGCGGCGAGTTAAACCGGCACCGTTTTTCACGCAAAGGGCTTTCACGCAGTCGGTTTTGAAGACCTTGAATTCGGTGTTTTTGAAAACGTCGGTGAGCTCGATTAGCTCCATGCCATAGCGGAGGTCGGGCTTGTCGACACCGTAGGTTTCCATGGCAAAATCGTAGGGCAGGCGAGGAACTTTAGAGTTTTTAGGCAGAAATTGTTCCGCCGGCTTAGAGTTTAGAACGAGTTTTTTGTCGGAGAATTTCGTCGCAAGGTCGATAAATAACGGCTCGATTTCGGCGCGGACAACTTCGCCGTCTTCGACAAAAGCCATTTCGCAGTCGAGTTGATAAAAGTCGCCGTAAAGTCGGTCGGCACGCGGATCTTCGTCGCGGAAACATGGTGCGATTTGGAAATATTTATTCACACCGCCGACCATTAAAAGTTGCTTGAATTGTTGTGGAGCCTGCGGGAGGGCATAGAATTTTCCCGGATGCAGGCGAGAAGGCACGAGAAAATCGCGCGCACCTTCGGGGGAGGAGTTGGCGAGAATCGGGGTAGTGATTTCGGTGAAATCGTGGTCGTACATGAAATTGCGGATGAAACGATAATATTCGGAACGGCGGTGTAAAAGTTTTTGCATACTCGGGCGGCGCAGGTCAAGATAACGATATTTCAAGCGTTGTTCCTCGGAAGATTTTTCGCCGTCGTCGTGAGTGTTGACCGGTAGCGGCGCGGATTTATTCAAGAGTTCGAGTTTTTCGACAACGAGTTCAATTTTGCCGGTATTCAAATGCGGGTTAACTAAGTCGGGCTCGCGTTCGCGGATTTTACCGGTGGCGCGTAGGACAAATTCGTCGCGGACAGATTCGGCGAGACTAAAAGTATCGGCAGTTTCGGGAGTGATAACAAGTTGCAGAATGCCGGTGTGGTCGCGTAGGTCAATGAAAATTAAACCGCCATGGTCGCGGCGGGAATTAACCCAGCCGGCTACGGTGATAGATTTGCCTAAAAAACTGTCAGATTTTTCGATTAAAACTCTCATGGGGTATATTATATCATTTTCCGAGTAAATAGTCGAGGAGGATTTCGATAGTAAAAAAGCCAACTAGGGTATCGGCGTGGTCGAGAACGAGAAAATAGGAGCTGTTTTTGGTCGTGATGGCTTGGATGGCGGCGGAGAGGGAGTCGTCGGCGTGAAGGAAGTTGAAATTTTTATCGAGATATTTGTCGGCGCGGGCGGTTTTTTTGATTTCGAGCGTGTTAAGGGCTTCAGTGTGGATAATGCCTTCGACTTTGCCGTGGCTGTCAATTACGGGGAAAACAGTAAAACCAGATTTATAGAGTTTGTCAAGGACGAGGGGACCGAGCATTTCGGAGGCCTTAACGAAGACTAGGTCGGATTTTTTGATCATCAAGTCGCTTACTTGGCGGTCGTCAAAACTCATGACGGCGGAAATGCGGGCGCGAGCGGTGTCGTTTAAGATACTTTTAGGCGTGCGTTTTAGGAGGTCTATAAAATCCTGTAGAGAAGCGGGGGTGTATTTCGGAGGCTTTAGGGCGGGTTTTTTCGGGCGATATTTTTCGAGTTTGGGATCGAGCCAGCGGACGAAATTTTGCATAAAATTTTCGAACATGATATATTTATTATAACACTAAAGGAGTTATATGAAAAAAAGAAAAGGCTTTTCAGTTGCGGGAATAATTATTGGGGTGCTGGTGGTGGCGATTCTGGGGATTGCGACTTATGCAGTGGTTGATGGCAATAATAAAGCGACGAATTATGATAATTATGATTTTTATGCGGTAATTGAGCCGACGGCGGATAATGGAAATATTGGCGACCATGTGAAGGGGTCGGCGGATGCGCCGGTGTTGATTTTTGAGTATGCGGATTATCAGTGCCCTGGGTGTGCGTCGATCAACCCGCGGGTGAATAAAGTGATTGAACAGTTGGACGGGAAGCTTGCGGTGGTGTATCGTAGCTTCTTGTTGTCTTATCATCAAAACGGCACGGCGGCGGCTTCAGCGGCGGAAGCGGCGGGGTTGCAAGGGTATTGGAAAGAGTATGCAGATAAGTTGTTTTCGGAACAGTCGGAATGGGAATATGCGACGGCGTCGGAGAGGACAACATATTTTAACCAGTATTTTGAAGAAGTGACGGACGGTAAGGGCGATTTGGAAAAGTTTAATGCGGATATTGCGAGCGATGCGGTGTCGAAGAAGATCAATTTTGATATGGGAATTGGCAAACGGATTGATGTGAGCGGGACGCCGGCGTTTTATATTGATGGGCAGTTGATTAGTTGGGGCGAAGCGGGGAGCATTATGATTAACGGGCAGACGATTTCGTGGTCGTCGGCGCGGTCGGGAGATGAGTTTGCGGAGCTGCTTAAGGAAATTGTGGCGGCGAAATTGGGGGAATAAAATCAGGAAATATAGGGTTATTTTGGCTAAATATGGGCGAAAATGGCGAGAAATTGGTAAAACTATTAAAAAAATCCCCCTTTAGGGGGATTTTTAGATTTCGATATACTCTTGCCAAGAGGCAGGGGCAATCTTTTGCTTGCGCTCCGGGGAGCGACGAAGCCGTTTGATACGCATGTATCCGATTTTCTCCTTAATGTTTTTTCGCTCAGACGACCTTTAAGCCCACTCGCTTGGGAAATGAAGAGCGATAGGAACTATTTTAGCAAAGGTTTATATTTCGTGCAAGCATAAAGGGAATGAACCGTGGTATAATGAGGGTATGAAAAAGCGTGGGCGACTGAAATTTTACAAGATTAAGACGTGGCAACTGTTGATTTTGTTAATTCCGTTGCTGTTTGTTGATGCGACTTTGCTCCGGGTGGACCATATTAAGATGACGGAGCTACGTGAGGCAGTGCTGGCGGCGGACGAGGCGGAGGAGGACGACGCGGTGATTGCGGAAAAGTTGGCGACGCTGAAAGACTTTACATTTAGCAATATCGTAATCAATGTGGTAGATGATAATGGAGCGCAGAAAATTACGTTTGGGACGGGGCCGTTTTATCTCGAACATACGTATATTCGAGCGGCAAATCGGGCGCTCGCGGCGGCGGAGGAAAAGTTTGTGGATGATAGCAACCCGAATGGAAATATTTATGCGGCGGCGAGTGCGACGTGTAAGGCGCTAGCTATTCAGAATGGTTGGACGTGGGACAATGCGAACTATATTAATTGCATGGTGAGCGAAATCCAGAAATATCCGGCGGCGGATAATATTGAGAGCCAGATTGCGGCAAGTTTGCCGTCGACGGAATTATATCGGCATAATTATGCGTCGCCGATTTGGGCGCCGACGGGGGCGGGATGGATGATTTTGATAACGGCGGTAATGATAATAGTGCTGTTGATTAGGGGAGTTGTTTGGATATTTTTAAGAATATCCTTAATGTTTGTATAAAACCTCTTGACTTTTTCAGTCGGGGGTCATAAGATAGAGATATACTAACTAAAGGAGGAAAGCTAAATGGCTTACGAACATACTAACGGTAAAGGTGTGAAATATTATCTACACAAATCTGAAGTGACGCTCCGCGGTGGCAAAGCTCAAACGATTTATTTCTTCACGAAGAACGCGGAAGGTGGGAAAGGTACGCCTTGTGATTTGCCGGAAGATCGCGAAGTCTGCGAAAATCCACGCAACGGGTTCTTGACTTTGCGCAAGAAGCAATAATAAAAGGATTAAAAAGGTGTTGTAAAAAATACAACACCTTTTTGTGGTATAATAGAGGCATGGGGATGTAGCTCAGCTGGTTAGAGCATGCGTCTTATACACGCAGGGTCCTAGGTTCGAATCCTAGCATCCCTACCAAGGTGGAACATGAAGATAAAAAACAGTTTGAGACGATTGAAATATAAAACTCGGCACGATTTGTTGACGGTGGAGAATGTGGTGCTGGTACTGGCGATTGTGTTGTGCTTTGTGTGGACTTATCAGTCGATTGTGGCGATGAGTCGGAACTGGGAGCTGTCGGAAAAATTGACGACCGAGCGAAAAAAGTTGGAACTTTTGACGGTGGAAGTGGAGACGGCGGAGCTCGCGAATGAATACTATAAGACTGAGGAATACCAGGAGCTAATGGCGAGGCGATTGCTAGACAAAAAGTTACCTGGGGAGAATATGGTGGTGATGCCGGAAAATTCGGAGGCG
This sequence comes from Clostridiales bacterium, assembly GCA_963619335.1. Classification (GTDB taxonomy): domain Bacteria; phylum Patescibacteriota; class Saccharimonadia; order Saccharimonadales; family Saccharimonadaceae; genus Nanosyncoccus. The sequence goes on from CAVEVP010000001.1 coordinate 218,954, forward strand.
GCAAAAAATAAGCACGCGGAAGTGGTTACGACAGAGGGGCAGACAAATACTGATGAAAATTATTCAAATTTTGAAAAATGGATGATGTATTTATTCCCAAAATATTAATGAAATATTGAGCTTATGGTATAATAAAAGGTATGATTAGGTCGAAGCGTGGGTTTACCTTGATTGAAGTATCGATTTTTTTGGCGCTGACTGGACTGCTGTTTATCGGTGTGATAGCGGGGGTGCAAAATTCGGTGTATCAACAGCAACGGAACGATTCGGTGCAAAACTTTGTGGAATTTTTGAGGAGTGTGTATTCGGGGGTGGAAAATGTGCAAAATGCGACACCGGAGGGGCGGAGCGAGCAGGCGATTTATGGGAAATTGGTGACTTTTGGCGAATCGTATGATTTGGCGGGGCAGGAGACGGACAAAAAAAAGGCGTTTGTATATACGGTAGTGGGGAATGTGGGAAGTGGTGCGGACGATACTTTAACGCTACTTGCGAAGTTGAAGGCGAATGTGGTGAAGGCGGACGGAAATTTGGCGGGATATCCGGAGACTTATAGCCCGAAATGGGGGGCGGTGATTGAAAAAGCGGGAGGGTTGCAGGATGTGGTGCCACTTTCGGCGGCATTGCTGGTGGTGAGAAATCCGGATTCGGGGGTGGTATATACGTTCTATCGGGGCAGTACGATTGAGGTGAATCAGGCGCGGAAGACGAGTTGGGGGATAAATAATCCGTTTTCGAGTGCGCTTACAGATGGGAGTTTTAAACTGGTGGGGACGGGTGAGCTCGCGGATGGCGTGGATTTTTGCGTAAATCCGACGGGGACGAATATGGCGACCGACCGAACGGACATCCGGATTACGGGGGCGCGGAATGCGTCAGGAATTATGCAAGTGGCGACGACGGAAGCAAATTGTGGGGCGGCGAGGTAGAAAATGGTGAAAAAGACTAAAAAAATGACGATAAAAACTGGGTTTACGCTTGTCGAGCTGTCGCTGTCGATTGTGTTGATCGCGGTGCTGTCGATTATTGTGATTGCAATGATTAATAATGCAGTGTCGGCGTATCATCGGGGGCTGATTTTAAATCAGGTGAATACGGTGGGGATGGGGCTAGTGGATGATATGCGGGCAGCGGTACAGAGTTCGCCTGGGCGGTTTGACTATGAGAGCGAGTGCCAGGCGGCGTATGAGGGGACGGGGAATGAGACGGCGCTGAATAGTTGTTTGAACGATAAGGGGCAGAAGTTTATGTTGCTGAGGAGATATGCGACAGTGTGGCGGGGCGGAACGAAATTGAATGAGGATGCGCCGGTGTTTGGGGCGTTTTGCACGGGGGAATATTCGTACATTTGGAATTCAGGGTATTTCTTTAATACGGACGATTTTGTGGTGCAGACTTCGTCGTCGATTCGGGGAAAAGTGAAACTCGTATTCCGTAACTCGAGTGGAAATTATCAAACGGTGAGTGATTTTAAGTTGTTGAAAATTAAAGATGAGAATCGAGCGGTGTGCAAGCTCGGGGCGGGGGCGGGGAATTCGACGCCGATTTATCGAAGTGATTTACAGACTGAGACGACGTTAAATAGCGACACGGTGTTTAATTTTGAAACGATTTGTAAAAGCGCGCGAAATCCGTCGACGGGGATTTGTGCGGCGCTGGACGAGAGCACGCTGGACACGGAGCTGATTGGTGAAAATTTGGGCTATGGCGGGTTGGCTTTGTATGATTTGTCGGTGCAGGCGGCGGCGAGTAGTGCAGGGACGAATAATTTGTTTTATTCGGCGTCGTTTATTCTTGGGACGTTGCAGGGTGGAATCAATGTGATGGCGAGCGGAAATTATTGTGTGACGCCTGGGGATTATAATAATTCGGCGGTGGAGAATTTCGATTATTGTGCTGTTAATAAATTTAATTTTGCTGCGCAGGCAACGGGAGGTTAGGATGAAAAAAATGAGAAATAAGTTTAAACAAGGGGCGGCGTCGTTCTACATTGTGGTGTTTTCGACGCTGATACTGCTGATTGTGGCGACGAGTTTTGCGACGATTATTATTTCGGAGATTGAGCGGGCATCGAACGACGATTTGTCGCAGTCGGCGTATGATTCGGCGTTGGCGGGGGTGGAAGATGCGAAATTGGCATTTTATAATTATCAAAACTGTTTGGCGCAGGATTCGATGAGTGAAAAATGCGTAGAGATTGTGAATTATATGAAAAAGGTGGATTGCGATATGGTGGGGCATATCTTGGGGCGGATTGATGCGAGCGACAACGAGGAAGTGGCAATTCAAGAGACGACAACGGCAAAAAATAATATGCAACAGGCTTATACTTGTGTCAAGGTGGAGACGGAGCTGGAGGATTACCGGTCGACGTTGTCGAATTCGGTACAGTATAAGGTGGTGAAATTGAAGTTTCAAGAAGGGGTGAATGCGTCGCAGATTAAAAAGATGAAAATTAGTTGGTATACGGACGACGACGCGGCGACGAGGCGGTGGCAGAATATTTCGGGAACGAGCGGGCGAGTGGTTTTTTCGAGCCTAAGCGCGGGGGTGAGCTTGCCGGCGGTGCCACCGACGATTTCGGTGGCTTTGGTCCAGACGGCGCAGTCATTTACATTGGAACAATTTGAGATGACGCAAGGCAATACGACGAATCGGGGAATGATTTATCTGGTGCCGGCCTCGACGGCAGCGCAGGCGACGGGGGAGGTGAGCGATAACCGGAAAGGGGCTTGGAATGCGACGGAAAATCAGAACCATATTGGGACGAGCGCGTTCCTTGGCTCCAACGATAAGACGGCGACGAATTTGCCGTATACGGTGTATTGTGATTTTGCGGGGGCGTTTGCGTGCTCGACGGTGATTGATATTCCGGAACCGGTGGGCGGGGCGCGTAATGACGATACATTTATGATTGTGGTGGCGTTGCCGTATGGGAAGCCGACGACGGATTTTGCAATGGAATTTTATTGCGATACGGAGTGTGCGACGGAAGTATATACGGACGAGACGGGGAAAGAGACGGCGCAAAGGACTAACCGAGTGAATTTGTCTGGGGTGCAGGTGAAGGTGGATTCGACGGGGCGGGCGAATGATTTGTATCGGCGAGTGGAGACGAGGCTGGAATCGGCGGCGAATGATGCGAATTTGACGGTGATGGGGCCGTTGGAACTGACATCCGGTTCGGCTGGCTCGGGTAATAGTAGCGGAAAATACGTGTTGCAAAAGACCGACGCAGTGATGCAGGAGTGGAATTTCAAGTTCTAGGGTTTAGGGTGTAGATTTTAGGCCGCAGGGGTGGCTTGGTTAGTAGACAGTAGATAGTGGGGTGGTTGGTAGTAGATAGTGAGGTGGTTGGCAATAGGCATAAAAAAAGAAGCCGGTTGGCTTTTTGGGTGGGTGATTACAGCATCTTGATATGGTTGTGGGGGCTGGATTTGAACCAGCGACCTTTTGGTTATGAGCCAAACGAGCTACCAGGCTGCTCTACCCCACGTTATTTTTCTATTATATCAAAGATTGGTTAAAAAGTCAAGCTTTTTTAGCGAGAAGCTTACGGGCGGCGAGTTTGATAAGATAATTATAGTTATTGACAGGGTGGGGAGTGCTGGCGAGTTCGAGGATGGGGAGTTTGTGGCGCAGGGCGAGGGCGAGTTCGGAAGATAAAAGTTCGGCGTTTGGCGCGACAATGGTGGCGCCGAGGAGATGCCCCGAGCGGTCTGCGAGAAGTTTAATAAAACCATAGTCAAAATTCATGATTTTGGAAATCTTGACATCGGAAAGTTTAACTAGGGATTTAGTGTATTTACGGTTTTTGTGGACAAGTTCTTGTTCGGTTAGGCCGAGAGCGGTGATTTCGGGGAAAGTTTTGACGGTGCGGACGAGGCCTTGGTAGTCGACAGAGTTTTTGACTTTGCTGAGTAAGTTATTGGCAAGCGTAAGACCTTCGGCTTCGGCGCGATCGGTGGAAGAGGCTTGGCCGAGACAGTCGCCGATAGCGAAGATGTGTTTGGCGGAGGTTTCGAAGTATTTATTAACGATGATGCCGGAGGATCTGTATTTAACCTTGGCGTTTTCGAGGCCGTAATCGAGGGCGGGTTGACTGCCGGTGGCGACAACAATGCAATCGACGCGGACCATTTTTTCGTCTTTGCCGTCTTTGAAGATAACGCGTCTGGAGAATTCGTCTTCTTCGAGAGCGACAACTTTGGCGCCTAGGAGGACGGTGATGCCGAGTTTTTGGGAAAAATATTCGGACAAAGTGTTGCCAGCCTCGGGGTCTTCTTGAGGGAGGAGGTGGTTTTTGGCCTCGAAAAGCATGACTTTAATACCGAGTTCGGCGTAGTAGGAAGCGATTTCGCAGCCAGTGACGCCGCCGCCGATAATAGCTGCGACTTTGGGCGGGCGGGCGATTTTAACGGCGGTTTCGGGAGTTAAATGTTTAATGAAAGCAAGGTTCGCAATGGCGGGGGCTTTTAGTTTGGAGCCGGTCGCGAGAATGAAATTTGCGGCGGTGAAGCGTTTTTCGGCGATAGCGATAGTATGAGAGTCGAGAAAATTGGCGAAACCTTTGAGGCAGGTGATGCCGGTGTCCTCGTAGATTTTTTTGTTGTTGCCACCGGCCTCAATAACGGTTTTGAGTTCGCAAGCGGGCAAAGTAGGGAGATTGAAGTGAAAATCTTGGTGTTTGAGGGCGGGAAAAGTTTGAATGTGGGAATAAGCGTGAGCAAAGTTAAGGGCGACAGCGTAAGGGAGGTCGTAAGTGTTTAAATTGGTACCGCCGAAAAAGCGACCTTCGACCAGGGCGACGGATTTTTTAGCCTTAGCGAGAGCTAGCGCCGCGGCGGAGCCGGCCGGCCCGCTGCCAATAATAATGTATTCAAAATCAAACTTTTTACCCATCTTTATATTATTTTATCACGATTTTCATAAACATAAGCGAAATCTTTGTGATATTTTTTAAGTTCTCGGGAAATAATGCGGGTCAAATCGGACTGAGTGATGGTGTTTTTGGATTGAAGGCTGGTTTTAGCGGCGGAGAGGGCGCGGTCGATGAAAATCTCGGCGGCGCCGGTTGGAATGTCTAGGGCTCTAGCGTGGAGGGCGAGAGATTTCTTTAAATCAGCCTCGACAAAAGGTTCGGCTAAAAATTCGCGGGTCATAGTAAAACTCCTAAAATGATTAAAATGGCGATAAGAAAATAACAAAAAGTGATGAAAAAGCGGAAAAAAGGCTTATTTTTGAAGCGAAAACGGAGTAAATCGGCGAGAGTGTGGTGGGTGGAAAAGAGAAAATGGCAGATAATTAGGGGCAAAATGGCGGAAAGGGCGAAAATGAGGGTGAAAAAGGTGCGTTCGGGGGCGGCGGGGGCGAGGGCAGTGATGACGAGATTGACGACGAGATGAATAGGGAAAGTAAAAACGAGCTCGGGTAGGCCGGCAAATAGACCGAGAAAGAAGGCGTCGGAACGAGTTTTAGCGAGGATGATTTTCTCTTGGCAACGGGCGGCGAAGTGGCGAGAGACGAAAAGTTCGGTGCCTGGGGATTTGCGATAATAAATGGCGCAAAAGAGGATGCCGAGGGCGAGGAAAATGCCAGCGAGGAGCCAGTTGAAATAAGGGGTAGTTAAGAAATTTGCGACGAGCGGAGAAATGTTTAAAATGGCGTAAATGGAAAGAGTGAATAAAATGACGGCGGTTTCGGCGCCGAGAATGAAAAAAGTGCTAAGATCGGAGGCTTTGATTTTGGAAAATTGGCCGAGTTTGGTGTGCGAAAAAAGGATAAAAATGCCCGGAACGAGTTGCAAAGAGGCCATGATAAGCATAACAAATAACAAAATTCCCACGGGGGTCAAATCACTCATGCTTAAATTATAGCATGAAAAGGGTTGCAATTCTAGTTTGGACGTGGTAGGTTGGGCGCATGAAGAAACGTTTGTGGAATTTGGTGGTGGGCCTTGCGGTGATTAGCGGGATGATTGGCGGATGGTTTAGCGGGGTGATTGGTGATTTTTCGGCGGCGTTTGCGGAGGAGGTTGTTGATGATGAAGATGATGATGATGCTATTGATGATGAGGCTGTTGATAGAGGTGAGGATGATGAGAAAAATGCTGATGGGGAAGATGATGAGGCGGAGTGGGAGAGGCCGGAGTTGTTTATCAAGGCGATAAATCCTGGATACAAGATAGAGAATGTGAATAATGTCGGGGAAATGATTGAGATTGCCCGTGGGGAAAGCTCCGACATACCGATTTTGCTCGCTGGGGCCGCTGTAGGCTATACTAATTCAAGCGGGAAATTCTCGATTTTGTTCGAGTTTCCCGAGAACAGCTGGATGACCGGCGAGAGCATCCTCCTTCGGTTGGCTAGCTCGCCTGGGTCAGAGCTAGCCAACGCTACGTATAAAAAGACGTTGGCGATGAATGCGGAATTGGAGATAATTTTGAACGGGGAGGTGATTGACGAAGTGTGCTTCACGGGAAAAACGGGGTGCTATGAGAAATTTTTGACGGCGACGCCGACGACATTGGTGCGAGATGTGAAAACGGGGGAATTTGTGCATGAAAGTGAATATGCGCCGGAATTTGGGCGCGAGAATTATTATTTGGCAGTTGAGGAGGCGGAGGAGGAAGAGGTGAAATTGGCGCAATGCGTGGGGTTGGAGTTTTCGGAAATACTGAGTTATTATGAGGCGGACAAGGCAGAACAGTTTATTGAGTTTTACAATTCGGGAGCGTCCGAGGTGAAGCTGGATGGATGCAAAATTAGGTATAAAAATAAGGATTATGTCTTGGCGGGGACGGTGGCGGCGGAAGGATATTTTGTTTACTATCCGGAGGGGTTTAAATTGACTAAAAATCCGGTAAATATGAACGCGCTGGAACTTGTCGATACAGACGAGACGGTGGTGGATACATTGGAATATCCGAACGGGCAGAAAAAGGGGACGGCGTATGCATTGATTGGGCATAATGAGAGCGGAGCGGAGATTTGGGCGACGACCTACGACCCGACGCCTGGGGAGGCGAATAATTACCAGAAATTTAGGACTTGCACCGAGGGGAAAGTGATTAACGAGGCGACGGGAAATTGCGTAAAAGTGGTGAGTTTGGCGGAGAAAGTGTGTCCGGAGGGGTATTATTTGAATTTGTTGACGGGGAGGTGTAATAAAAATAAGACTACGACGGAAAAAACTTGTAAAGAGGGGTATTATTTGAACCCCGAGACGAACCGGTGCCGGAAAATTCAGGAAAATACAGGGGCGGATTATGGGATAGTGGCGGAAGAATATGAGGAGAATTCGGCGTTCGTGGCGGTAATAGCGATAGGTGGCGTGGCGGTGGCGGGAGTGGGGTATTTGATTTGGGAATTTCGGGAGGAAATTGGAAAAATTTGGCGAAAAATACTAAAAAAGTAGGGCTTTAGACGAAAAATCGATAAATTTGATGATTTTTGACGGATTTTGGCGATTTTGGCAGATTTAAGAGGTGGCTCTGGCGTAGAGCTTGTTGATAATTTCGGCAAAAACATCGTCGCGGAGCTGGTCGCCGTTAACTTCGACCAAAAGACCGAGGGCTTTGTAATGTTGGAGAACAGGGAGGGTTTTAGTGCGGAACTCTTGCAGGCGGTTTCTAAAAATTTCGAGGCTTTTATCGTCTTCGCGCTCGCCACGGTCGTCTAGAGCACTGGCGGCGTTAAAGCGGTTTTCGACATCAGCCTCAGAGATGTTGAGCAAAATTGCAGCTTTAATTTCATGGCCGGCGCCGGCAGCGACAGACATGACTTGGTTCTCTTCGCCGGACCAACGACCGATACTAGAGAGGATAAGGGGAAAATCGCGAAGATCACTACGTTCAAAATACGGCAAGACCCATTCGAAAAAGAGGTTAGTCGGGGCAAGATTGCCGCCAGAAGTGAAATTTTGGCGAGTTTCTTTTTCCATGGCACGGATAATGAGGCCAGAAGAGAGGAATTTAGCTCCCAAGGCTTCGGCAAGGCGCAGGCCCTGAGTATCCTTACCCGACATGGGCAGGCCAAAAATGTTAATCGAGCCGGTATCCAGCCAAGTTTTGATTGCAGAAATTTTGTCGTCCATGAAGTTATTATATCATAATAAAGCGGGGTTAAGAGAGGTAAAAAATGGATGGGTGGAACTTAAAAACGACACAGATTTAGGGCTGGATGATAGAGACGGGGCAAAAAATTGGTAATTAGCACTATTGACATGAGAGTGCTAATTTTGTATAATTAAGGTATGGAAATAACGGCACGACAGAGAGAAATTCTCTATCAAATAGTGGAAGAATATGCGGAGACGGCGTCGCCGGTGGGGAGCGTGACGCTGGCGAAGTTATTCGGGGTGTCATCGGCGACAATTCGGGCAGAAATGGCGAAATTGGAGCTTCTTGGGCTGATTATGCAACCACATACTTCGGCGGGGCGGGTGCCGACGGACGCGGGCTATCGGTTTTATGTCAATCATCTGGACGGGGCGGAGGGGTCCGAACGGGCGCCGGAAAAGCAAAAAATGTTGGAACGGGGGACGCACGCGCTGGAGGTGCGGGTCTTGTCGCAGTCGCAGGCGGATATGGCAATTCGGCGAGCGGTGGATGCGCTAGTGGAATTAACGGGGAATTTGGGGCTGGCGACGATTGATCGTCAGTTATATCTAGCGGGGCTGTCGCGACTGTTTATGCAACCGGAATTTGGGAGTACGGAGCGGGTGCAGGCGGTGGCAAAATTGTTAGATAATTTGGAGCCGTGGTTAAGAGAGGCGGCGCCTGGGGAAGCGTTAAGTATTTTTATTGGTCAGGAAAACCCGATTGGGAAGAATTCGGAGGTGTCGCTGATTATTTCGCGATTTAAATCGCCATATTCGGACCATAGTTATATTGGGGTGCTGGGGCCGACGCGGCAAAATTATGCGCGAGTGATGGCGCTGGTGAAACAGGCGGGCAGTATGTTAGAAAAAATATTGTGAGAAAGGAGCAGATAGTGAAAAAGGAAATCAAGCAAGAAATGGAAAATGGGGGCGTAGCAGAACAGGGAAAAACGGCGGAAAAAGCAGATGGTTCGGCGGTAAAAATGGACGCGCTGACGTCGAAAGTGGGGGAACTGACGGCGGATTTGCAACGAACGCGGGCGGATTTTGAGAATTTCCGTAAACAGGTGGATACGCAGAAAGAAATTGCGAAAAAAACGGCAAAATATGCTACGGTGATGAAGATTTTGCCGGCGCTGGATGATATGGAGCGGGCAATAGCGAGCTATGAAGAGCTAAAACCGCTGAAAAAAACTTTGGCGAAAACGTTGAAAGAGTTGGGGCTAGAGAAAATTGCCTCGGAGGCGGGGCAGGAATTCAACCCAGATGAGCAAGATGCGGTGATGGTCGAGGGAGAGGGCGAAAAAGAGGTAATTGAAGCGACTTTAAGGGCGGGTTATCGCTATGAGGGGGAGGTGGTGCGTCCAGCGATGGTCAAGATTAAAAAAATGTGATAAAATTAAGAAAAGGAGTGTATTATGGCTGAATATAAGCTGAAATTAGAAAAACGAGAAATAACTGGTAAAAAAACGGCGAATTTGCGCAAAGCGGGGTTAATTCCGTCGGTGGTGTATGGCGGAAAAGAGCCGATTTTGACCGTTTCGGGGTATGTGGAGACGGAAAAAGTGCTGGAAAAGGCGGGGTATCATTCCCCGATTGACTTAGAAATTGACGGGAAAGAGAAATTGGCGATTGTGAAAGAGGTTTATTTGGATGCGGTGTCGCGGCGGATTATCAATATTGAATTTCAGGCAATTTCGGCAAAAGAGACCGTGTCGGCGACAGCTCCGGTGGTGATTGTGAATTTTGAAGGGTCGGAAGCGGCGAAAACTTTGAAACTGGCAATGACGCAGGTAATGGAAGAGATTGAAATTAAGGCAAAGCCAGCGGATTTGCCAGAGGAGCTGACTGTGGATGCGTCGGGGATGAAAACTTTGGAGGATAAAATTACCTTGGCGGACATCAAATTGCCGGCAGGGGTGGAAATTGCTGATAAGGAGCTAGCGCCGGAACAGATTGTGGCGTCGCTGTATGACCCGGCGGCGGAGGCGGAAAAGCGCGAAACTGAGGCGGAGGCGCCAGCGGAAGAGCCGGCAGAAGAGACGAAGGAATAGCTTCTTTTTTGGGGGTCAATTTCGAGCGAGAGCCTCGCAGTTGGCTTCGAGGCGGGCTTTAAAGGCGGCGCGGGCGGCGTCGGCGTTAGTGTTGTTGCCGGCCCAGGCATAAAGCGCAGGGTCTTGGAGGGCGCGAGCGAAGGAAAAAGTGACGGGCCAAGGGAAAGGGCCGTTCTTTTCCACGGCAGCGAGATTGGCGGTGGCTTGCTCGACAGTTTGACCGCCAGAGAGGAAGACAACACCAGCAAGTTCGGCAGGGATATGAGTTTTTAAAACTTCAGCGGTGGCGCGGCCGACCTCTTCAGGGGTGGATGGCTCGGGCCACTGTTTGCCGGCGAGGCACATATTAACTTTTAGAATACAGGCGCGAAGATGAACTTTTTTGTCAGCGAGTTGCTTAAAAAGGCAATCTAGGATTTTGCCGGTGAGCTCGGCGGCCTCGGCAAGGGAATAATTGCCATCATAGACGAGTTCGGGTTCGACAATGGGCACAATGCCGTGATTTTGACATTTTTTGGCGTATTTAGCAAGGATGAGACAGTTGATTTTGATAGCGGAGGGGGTGGGGGTTTCTATACGGTTGGAGTTAAGGGCGTTAGTGGCGTCAGGGACGTTTTCGGCGGGGCGGACATTAAAAGCAGCGCGCCATTTGGCAAAACGCAGCCCCAGTTGATAATATTTAGCAAGGCGAGTGTCGAGACCGATAAGGCCTTTGGTCCAAGTTTCGTCGGGTTGGACTGAATTTTCGGCGAGACTGAGCTCAGAGAGTTCCGGAGGCAAGGAATCGGCGAACTTTTCGAGCCCTTGGTCGACCTTGATACCCGGAATGAGACGTTTGGAGGTAAGAAAATCGACAAAATTTTGACCGTTGTCGGCGAGCTGGCGAGCGGTTTCGTCGAAAAGAATGACGCCGTTAATGTAGTTCTCGAGACCGTCGGTAGTAAAAAATAGGTTGCGGTAGTCGCGCCGGCTATCGTAAGTGTCGGGAATGTTCAAGCTTTCAAATTTTTTGTGGATAGAACCGCCAGATTCGTCGGCGGCGAGAATGCCCCGAGGTTTTAAAACTAGATTTTTGGCGATAAGTTCAAGATTTTCGTCTTCCGTGGCGTCGGCAGCAAGCTGACGAAGTTTTTCAAGCGGGCAAACAGCGTTCAAACGAGAATTTTCGGCGTTCAAATGAGCAAATTTTAGGCTGTCTTCGACCGAAAAACCAAGCAAGAAACAACCGAGAACGGTGGCGGAAAGAATAGAGTAAAAAGAGAGGTGGGTTTGGGTGTCGAGGCGGTCGGGATGGAGAGGTTCGGAGAGGTTTTGATAGGTCAAAAGCTGTTCGGACAAGAAAATGGTTTTTGCAGGGTTTAAATTAGGTGTTTCTAGCGCGTCGGAAATTGCCGAATTTACAGGGGTAGAGTCAGCGGAAGAACTAGTTTGGGTGAGGCGGGAATTAGGGGCAGAGTCAGCCGCTACAGGGCGGGAATTAGGATTGGAGCCAGTAGCCACGAGGCGGGAATTTTGAGACTCACGTTCGGCGAAAATGAGTGAAGCGCGCTGGATTAAGGGCTTCAAATCGGGATTTTGGGAATTTTCAGGATTTTCAGGATTTTTGAGATAGAAAACTAGCTTGGTCCCGGGAGAGAGGTCGAGATAGGCGAGAATTTGGTTGATGACAGGGGCGGAGAGCATAGCGGAGCGGTCGATAAAGAGATAATCGACGGCTTCGGCGGGGGCTTTAAAAACGGTCGGGGCGGGCTCGGTCGGAGTAAGATAAGAGACGCCAGTCTCAGAGGTGAGGACATAGCGATAAGCGGAGGCGGGAACTAGCCGGTCGTCGCTTGAAAAATCGAGGCGCGAACCGGAGATTTTGGCGTCTAGACCCAATTTTTGGAGCACTTCGAGCGAAACTGCAGCGCCACCAAAAGAGGATTCGCGATGGAAAAAATGATGGCTGGAAGCATCAAAACAGAGGTCGAGCCACTCGTGGTTTTTTTGATCGCGTTCGAGTTTTTCGGTGCGAAAATCGAGATTTAAATAAACGTCTTTTAAAAGATTGCCCACAACCAGAATATTCATGTTTATATAATAGCATAAAAAATGGACTTTATGGTATACTAAAAGTATGAAAAGAGTTTTAGCATTCGATATAGACCAAACTTTGAATATTGCAAAAACGCCGATTACGGATGAAATTGGTGAATTGTTGGTAAAATGTTTGGAGCATTTTGAGATTTGCCCGATTTCGGGGCAAAAATTTGACCAATTTTTGGTGCAAATTGTCGACCGGCTGCCGAACCCTACTCCGGAACAACTGAGCCACCTGCACCTGTTTGTGGCCCAAGGAACGCAATATTATAAATTTGACCCGGCGAAAAAGGACTGGACGCTGGTATATAATTATCCACTAACAGAGGAGCAAGTGGCGAAGATTTCGGCGACGATTGAAAAGGCGGCGCGGGAACTAGGTTTTTGGGAAGAGGATAGGCTAGCGGAAGGGGATGAGATTATTGAAAACCGTCTGTCGCAGGTGACGTTTTCGGCATTGGGGCAAAAGGCGGGAACAGAGGCGAAATATGCTTGGGATCCGGATTGTAAAAAGCGCGAACAGATTGTGAAAAAATGTAAAGAGTATGCGCCGGAGTTTGATTATGAAATTGGGGGGACGACGTCGATTAACGCGATTACGCCTGGGATGAACAAGGAATTTGGGATGACACATTTGCTTGAAGAACTCGGGGTAGAGAAGTCGGATGTGCTGTATTTCGGGGATATGACGCAGCCTGGGGGGAATGATTATCCGGTAGTAAAAATGGGAATTGAAACGATTACGGTGAGAAATCACGAGGACACGGCTTTTGCCTTGCGTGGGATTCTTGGCGTGATATAATAAAGATATGAAAACATATGTAATGGGCAACTGGAAGCTGAACTTCACGGTCGGGGAGGCTTCGATTTATCTTCATAAATTGCAAAAGAAAATTCCGAATTATCGGGATTTGGAGGTTGTGGTGGCGCCTTCGACGATTGCGCTGCAACCGTTGTCATTACAGATTGACCGGCATAAAATGAAACTCGCAGCGCAGAACGCTTTTTATCGAGATATGGGGGCGTTTACGGGCGAAACTTCGTTCAATCAGTTGCGCGGAGTGGCGGATTATTGTATTATTGGGCATTCGGAACGGCGACATATTTTCGGAGAAGATGATAAAATGATCGGAAAAAAGGTGGCGGCGGCGCTGCGAAATCGGATTACGCCGATTTTGTGCATTGGGGAGACGGAGAGCGAGCGAGCGTTTGGGGAGACGGCGGACGTGATTTCAGATCAGCTTTCGGCGGGGCTTACGGACGTGTCGGCGGAGGATTTGGAAAAGGTGATTATTGCGTATGAGCCGGTGTGGGCGATTTCGTCGACTAAGGCGGCTAAAATTGCGACGCCGGACGAGATTGCTGAGGTGATTAGTTTGGCACGGAAGAATTTGACCGAAGTTTATGGGGCGGAAATGGCGGAAAAAGTGCCGATTTTGTTTGGCGGGAGCGTAAAACCGACGAATGCGGGGGCGTATTTGACTGTGCCGGGGGTGAATGGGTTGCTGGTCGGCGGGGCGAGCTTGATTTTGGATGAGTTTGTTAGTATTATAGAGGTGGCTAAGAGAGTGAGGTCATGAAAAAACAATACATGGATTTTGTGCCGGAGCGGAAAACAGCGACGGCAAAAAGTGAGAAAACGGCGCGAACGGCGACGGCGGTTGCGACGACTTCGGCGGCTGGGGCTGGGGCGGCAAAAACACGGGTGTCGGCGACGGCGCGAGCAAAGAAGGCAGCGCAAGAGACGGCGCGGGTGAGTTTTAGAAACGAAGGGGGGCTAGGCGCGGTGAAAAGGACGGCGCCGAAATTTGTAAAGACAGATGTGCCGAAAAGACCGTTGAGCGACAGGCCGCATTTTAAGATAGAACAGAGTGAAATTGCGAAAATTAAGGCACGTAAGGTTGTGGAGAAACCTGTGGAAAACTCTGTGAAAAAGTCGGTGGAAAAAGCCAAAATTCAAGGGGTGGCAAAAAAAACGGCTGGGACTTATCAAGTGCCGAAAGCGCCGTTTATTAACCAGGGGAAGGTGGAAAAACGGCCGTTGTCGAAAAATGTGTATGCTAAGAAGATTGCGGTGGTGGCAGAGGAACCGAAGGGACCGATTACGATTATTAGCAAGCCGGAGTCGCAGGCACATGTGGGGCTGATTGTGGCAATAATTTTAACGATAATTCTTGGGGCGGCGGCTGGGACGGTGGCGTTTTTGCTGCTGCCGAAGTAGGAAAAAGTTGGTGTAGGGGGAAAAGTATGGTATAATAAAAGGGATATGTGAAAACATATTGCATAGTGGAATCAGCTGTGGTTTGCTATGGTGGGATTAGCTCAGATGGTTAGAGCGTCGGATTGTGGTCCAAATCATCGCAGGTTTCTTGGGGAATAACGGATAGTTGAAATAGAGGTTTTATCTGGTCGAAAGGCCAGATTTTTTATATTCAAGGAAACGGGGTCGAGGTTCTGTATCAGAATATCCTTTGATAGCCTCGGCAGGCGCACCTTAACAATTCGGCGAGTAATCTACACGCCTGGGGTGCTTACCCCCGTAGAGATGGCGGTTTATACCATTTTGTAGTTTTATTACCTCCTATAATTTAAAAGTTTCTAACATTTTATAGAGTTTTGTTAGGCGCTCCAGTCGTGTAGATTACTAAAAATAATATACACGTGTTCTAGCCGGGTTCCGCACGAGCCATTTTTCCTCGCAAAATACGGACGACTTTACCCGGCTAGACCATAAATAAAGGAGTTAAGTATGAAGAAACAAGATATAGCTCTAGGATTCGAGCTTGAAATAGAAAAGGCTGTCAGATCTTTTAAAGACGAGGCGGTCAAAAATGCCGTAGCGGCTTTTAACGAAGGCTATATGCTAGGCAGAAAGCACGCTGAAAGCGTGTATAAAGGGGGCAAAGACGTTATCGACGATCTAATCGAAAAACGGGATAGTGGCTACTTTAAGGGAGAAAAAGGGGATAAAGGGGACAAGGGCGATAAAGGCGACCAAGGAGAGCAGGGGGAGCAGGGAGAAAAAGGCGACACCGGCGAACAGGGCCCGCAAGGAGAGCAGGGGCCACAAGGCGAGAAAGGCGATACCGGTGCGACCGGAGCCCAAGGAGAGAAAGGCGAAAAAGGAGACACCGGAGAAACCGGCGCCCAAGGTCCGCAGGGAGAACAAGGGGAGCAAGGCGAACAAGGCCCGCAGGGCGTCCAAGGCGAAACCGGCGCCACGGGTGCGGATGGTTATTCCCCGCAAGTAACCCTAACCCAAAATACAGCTACTACTGCGACAATCAGCATTACAAGTAAAGACGCAACCGGCCAAGTGGTTACCCAATCGGCCACCTTTGGCGGAACTTTCGACGATTATGAACAGGAGAACTTCTAATGAGTGATGCAGTAGGATTAACTAAACACGATTCTTTAAGCGCTATTGCAGACGCAATTCGCGCCAAAAACGAAACACAAAATACTTACACGCCTTCGCAGATGGCGGCGGCGATTGCTGCTTTACCAACCGGTATTTCGGATGTAACCTCTGTGTCTATTACGAACAAGTCGGACTTTGAAAACTTATCGTTTTCCGGTACCTATCTAACGATTGCGCTTGCCGTAACGGTGTTGCCCGCAAACGCTCCACAATGGACGCAGGTACTTGTATCGAATAGTGATATGATCCACGTGCTAGATAATGGGGATGGTACTCACTCGCTCCATATCCTTAAAGGTGGGATCTGCACGGTTACGGTCAAAGATTATTCGGGTACAATTTCGGATAGTATGGAAATTACTATAAATCAGGCGCTCACAGGGATAGCCTTTACGCGCTCCTCCATAGATTTAACGGAGGGAGTGTCGCAACAGCTTAATGTAATCTTTACTCCTTCGACTGCTACGAACCAAACGCTTGTATGGTCTAGCTCACACGCCGACATTACGGTAGATCAAGATGGCGTAGTAACTGCGAACGGAACCGGGCACGCCACAATTTCGGCGTATAACGCAGAATTAGATACGACGATTACTTGTACTGTTGATGTGGCGAATAATCCGGACACGACGGATTGGGCGGATGTCAAGGCCAACCCGGAGAATTACGGAAAAGGCTCATTGTTACCGAGCTCAATTACCTACAACAACGTCGCTTATACCGTTAATTGGCGCGTGGTGGATGCGGATTACGACGTGGTGCTCCCGGACGGCACAACCGCTAAAGCAACAATTCTTATGATGGATCAGTCTTTGCCATTTACGAACAAATTCTCTACGGAGTCTAAAACGGCCTGTGATTCGACGACGGAGCCTACCGCACTCGCCGATACGTATTACTATGGCTATAATGGGTCATCTTACACTAAACTTAACCTTGAAGTAGGCGACGCGTTACCATACGGCGATTATACGGCTATCTATAAGACCGGTATGGATATGACGAAAGGCTTTACAGCACTTAATAACGCCTGTATCAACCGTTGGGATGGTTCAGAAATCCGCGCAATCCTCAACTCTGACGCAGATAATGTAAAAAACAGCTACCAACCTGTTCATATCACCGATAGGGTAAATTATACGGGTAAAGGTTTCTTGCAGATGATCCCGTCAGATATGCTTGCGGTGGTCGGCAAAATTAAGAATACCACGGTTGAGAACAACTCCTGCTTTGACGGTGGGACTTATGAAACCGACGATCTGTTCTGGCTACCGGCGGCGTATCAGATGAACTTCTTGCCGTCCGGTTATGACGGCCGTCCAACCTCCAAGAATACGTTGGAAGGCGAGCCGTTCCAATATTACAAAGACATAATCGGCACAGCGTCTAATAGTTCGGCCGAAAGCCGTAAGATTATTCCGCTAGGTCAAACTGCCGCCGCCTTTCACTGGTTGCGGTCGTGCCTTTACTCCAGCGCCTACGGCGAGCTTGGTGACAATACGGATGGTTCGCTCAACGGCAACTACGCCAACGGCGGCTACAGGTTCGCGGCAGCTTGTGCCATCCTCCACTAATCCCCTAATCCCCCAACGGACACTTCCGTTGGGGGATATCATCTTCAGCGCTTGCGCTGCGGGGGTATGGTAAAATTAAGGTATAAGAATAAGCAAAAATGTCAGTACCAGAGAATCAGAGAAAAAGCAGCAAATTGGAAGTAATCGTGAAAGCTCTCGCGGTCGCAAATTATACAAACGAGATTTTGGCAAATAAAAAGAAATTTCCAGAGGAATATGATCACGTTCTCGGCGACGATCTGAAACGAGTGGGTCAGTCTGTTTATCGCAACTGCAAATTAGCAAACGATTTAAGAGTACAGAAACCTGTAACCGGCGAAATCATACCGGAGGCACGTGAGGCGAGATTTCGGATGCAGAAACAGGCCATCCAGGATTGTAACGAGCTTTTAATTCTGATAGATATGGCGTACGGCACTTATCATTTAACCTCTAAAAGAGTTGCTTATTGGGGGAAAATAACCAGAGAAGCGCGCGAATATATTAAAAAGTGGCACGCCGCAGATATTAAGCGCTATGGGAAACCATAGCGTAGGTTGTAGGCTATTTAGCAGTTTCCTGTGTGAGTTGACTTGTGGTTGCGGTCGTGCAATTACTCCAACGCCAACAACGAGCTTGGTGGCAATACGGGTGGTTCGCTCAACAACAACAACGCCAACAACGGCAACAGGTTCGCGGCAGATCGTATCTTACGAATACCTAGCATAATTGCCCGTTACGTAGTATAAGGCGCTAGAAACATTGGTACGGTACAAGGAGCCGAATTCCTGCTTAATTCCGTGTATTTACGCAGAATTAGCGAACAATTGCGCGGCGACGCGATTGACTTACGAGTTAGTATCGCTACTAGCGCCGCGCCCTGGGGACAAAGGATGGGTATAGAAAATATCGTGGGTTTTGAAGCGCTTTATGAAAGTGCGAAAAAGTGCAAACGGGGCGTAATGTGGAAAGACTCCGTAGCGCATTATATTTTGAATATCGTAGAGGAAACGTCAAAACTTGAGGAGCAATTAAAAAGTGGTAGCTATAAACCTAGACCGCTCAAACCTTTTACGGTAAATAGTTGCGGAAAAATGCGCGAGGTAATGGGCGTAGCATTTCGCGACAGAGTATATCAGCGTAGCTTAAATGATAATGCCGTATATCCGGTAATGACCAAAAGTTTCATTTACGATAATGGCGCTTGCCAAAAGAATAAGGGAACAGAGTTTGCACGACGGCGCTTGGTTGCCTTTCTACAAAAGTTTTACCGGAAAAATGGCACGAAAGGCTATGTTTTGCAATGCGACATTAAAGGGTATTATCCGAATATGCGTCATGATGTAGCGGAGGCAGTATTCGCCGATCACTTATCGCCCGAAGTTTATAAAATGGCCGAGGAGGTTTTGCGCGGGCAGTATGACGGCGAGGTGGGTTATTTGCCGGGTAGTCAGATGATCCAGATCGCAGGTGTATCGGTCTTAAACGATATGGACCACATGGTAAAGGAGCGACTGCGTATAAAGTTTTATATCCGGTATATGGACGATTTTATTTTGATTCACGAGAGTAAAGAGTATTTAGAGGAGTGCCGTGAAAAGCTAGCGGATTATCTTGGTGCGATTGGCTTTGAACTACACCCAAAGAAAACGCGAATTTATGAGATAAAAGACGGTATTAAGTTTCTCGGATTTATATTTCGCTTAACGAAAACCGGTAAGGTAGTAAAGATCGTATTGCCAAAAAATGTGAAGAATTATCAACGAAAACTCCGAAGGTTGGTAAAGTTGGCGAAAAAAGGCAGGCTAACGCGCAAGAAGGTGGATGAGTGTTATCAAAGTTGGCGGGCTCACGCAGAAAAGAGTAATTCCTACAAGATGTTAAAGCGTATGGATGAATTCTACAAAAATCTGTGGTATAATTAAGAGGATGGATAGAGTGAATAAGAAACAGGGTGTTTTTAAACCCGTTGGTCGTAGAGTGTGGCCGCACGAAGACCGCGTTGCCGATTTTCTAGCGGCGGACGGACATTATGTTGAATTTTTGCCGGAGGGAGGGCTCCACTCCGTCGATATTCTCCTCGACGGCGTTGAGTACGAGTTAAAGTCTCCGAGATCTTTTAAAACAAACTCGATGGAACAACTTATTAAAGACGCTCTCTACAAGAAACATTGCCCGAATATTGTATTCGATTCGCTCCGTCTTAAAGGTATTCGCGATTACAAAGTCCAAGAATTCCTTATCTCCCAAGTGAAAATGCGAAAGGCCATTAAAAATATGCTTTTCGTAACGAAACGCGGCAAAGTTATTGACATTATGAAATTAGTTTGATACAATAAAAGTATTGAAACCCCGCACGGCGCCGAAGGTACCTACCGCGGGGTTTCCTGGTATCAGACTTTATGGTAAAATAATAATGTACCACCTCGTGTTGGCTTACGCCTCAGCGAGGACGATACGGTCGGGAACGCGCAGAAGATATGAAGCACAAATATCGACGCGACCCGACTCGCCCGCAGGTTGTGCTACGGGTGGCGCGAAATAAGGTTGAATACGTAAGTTTTAAGACGAATAAGCGCCGTGCTTGACACTCACTTCGATAAATTTGTTTAATCGAAGTAATGAAACAGAAAACCATTACAGATACGATTCCGGACAAGATTAAAAAGATAGCGGCGGTTATTAGTGGTCTCGGAGTAATTATGGGGGCCTTTGCCGGCGCAGGTAATTGGATTATAGGGCAAGTTAATGCGAAATCTGACGAGCAGATCGCCGCGCTTGAAACAAAATTGGACGAGGTCCACAGAGAAAGCCAACTTGGTATTACTCGGTTAGAATTACAAAGTTTAATAAATAACACGCCAGAAAATCGAACGGAAATCGAGAAATTGGCGCGATATTATTTTATCGAACTCAAAGGCGATACTTATATGACTTCTATGTATAGCAGGTGGGCGGCAGAATATGGCGGAAATATAGAGATAGTGCTCAAATAAATCAAACGAAGGGAGTTAAAAATGGCACAAACGATACAACCAATTAAAACAAATATCTCGATCCAAAGGAAATTGTCGATCGCAGTAGGGTTACTCTCCTTCGCGGCGTTTATCATCCAGGGGCTATCGACTACTTGGGGGTTTCAGAGCGTCGGCGAGCAAATCACGCAGACGGCACTTCTTTTCTCCGGTGGGATTAACCTTTACTTTCTAGGCTCAACAACGCAAAAGATTTCAGAGGAGAATAAGCAAGATGAAGAAAATAAGTAATTTCATCAGTGAAAATCTACATTGGCTCATCGTAGCCTTCGTGGCGGTTCTCTGCGCTATATTCATTATTGCCGGCACAAAGTCCGAGAACGGCAGTATCACACTCGACGGCCAAAACGCCCAAATCGAGGAATATACGGAGAAGTTTATCGAAAACGCCAACGACGCTCTTTATCGTATTATGAACGAAGACGCTCCGACCGACGAGGCGACGACCGAGGAATACGAGGACGGGTTCGAGGGGGACGAAGGTTTAGGCGGTTCGACCACTCTTGACACCGTTAAACAACGCCGGTTGCCGGACGGCAATAATGACGGCGGTAAAGGTTGGCAATGCTCGAAATACACCGCTTATCTCGCTACCGGCAAAAAAGATTATTCGTCTGCCCATCCGGATTACGGGCCGGTAAATGGTAAAAATGTTGCGGCGTGGTTGGTGCAAAACTTCGGTTGGGAATATACCGATACACCGGTCGAAGGAGCGATTGGCTCCGGCGGTTTTAATACGACTTACGGCCATACGGCTATGTATCTCTATCCAACGGGGACGAATACTGCTATGGTAAATGACGCAAATTATACTCCGCTCACGGTTTTCAACTCACAATATGAACATTTCGGGTTGGGTGTGGGTAGTGCCAGGGGACTACACACCGGATCCAGAGCCTACCCCTACTCCTCCTTTTCCCACTCCTACTCCGGTGTCAGAGGATGTGTCTTACATAGTAAAGAGGGGCGATACGTTGGGGGCGATTATTCGTAATCACGGTTATACAGGAAACAGGTTATTCGGAGATGATGGTTTGGCGCAGGCAATCGCCGAGAAAAATAATATTCCGGATCGAGGACGCATTTACCCGAACCAAACGATTATTCTTTACCAAAGTCTGATGAACGCATACTAAATCATTTTTGCTCTCTTTGTACCTTTATAAGCCACGAAAAACTCCCACACTCTATAAGTTATTAGGCAAAAACAAAAATATGTATGGCCTTTGGTCGCCGAAGGAGAGAGCGAGGCGACCTTCTAGAGCCGTGCTCCCTGGGTTGGTCTTCTTAACTCCCCAACTCAGAGAATACGGCTCTAGTAAACGCTTTATAGTACTCGTGAGTACTTTGGAAAAGTCTTGCACTAATCAAAATTGTTTGATAAAATAGAAGCAAGGATATTTTGATACAGAACCTCGACGGAAAGTCGGGGCTTTTGTGATTACGAAAACCACGGCCAGAAAAGTCGATTTGCTTGCGTCCAGAGCAAAAAGATTTTATAATATAAATAGGTGTTCAGAGAGTGTGTGAACGGCGTCTTTTTGAAACCCAAGAAAAGGAGGTAAATTATGGGGGTGGAGAGCATAAATTCAATATTGAATAATGAATATCGAAAATCTTCTAAAAGAAGATTTGAATATTCAATAAGAAATACTAAACGAAACAAAAGAGCTTATTCAGAGGAGATGGCACAACAAAGAGCAAGCTATCTGTCAAGTAAGTTCAGAAATCCAGGAGGTATGAAGTTCTATCTAAAAGTAGCGTGGAATTTAACTGACGATTACATAGATTGGCTTGTTGAGTATTCACTTACAAAGGCGAATCCAAGCAGGTACTTCGTAGCGGTAGCGAATAAACAGATGCTAGAGAACGCCTAGCGTCTCCCCCCTCGCCACTATATCAGTTAAGGGGTGGGGAGGAGTAAAAAAATGAAAATATCAGAAGCGTTTGCCGAATATCGGAAACGAGAAATAAGGGGGAGAGGTTGCTCACCAAATACAGATAGAGCGTACGAATACGCCACCAACGTAATAGTAGATTACTTTGGCGATATAAGCGTCAGAAAATTAAAACTAGACGATATTAGTAATTTCTATCTGGATTTGATAGAACCTCGTGCGGATCTGAAAAACCAAAGGCTAGTTTCGAGAGATACAGCCAAAGAGTACGTCTCGAAATTACGCACGGTAATCAGATTTTGCCGAAAAAGAGGGGTTAGAACGGTTAATCCGGACGAAATAGCAACCCCGAAATCAGAAAAGAAACGCGCTCGCTTTATAGATTGCGAACAATACGATAAATTCGTCGCCGAGGTTGGACGCCCCCGGTGGGGGTACTCAAATCTTAACAGAACGAGAAATGTTTTAATCTGTAAAATGCTTTTTCATACAGGGCTCCGGATCGGCGAACTTTGTGCGTTGGATCGGAATACAATCAGAGATAGACAATTCACGGTCGTCGGTAAAAGTAAAGAGCCGAGGCCGTGTTTTATTACGAAAGAAATAGAGGACGATATAGAAGCGTACCTTTTAATGCGGAAAGACGATAATCCGGCGCTCTTTATTGCTAGCGAAACCGGCAAGCGAGTGAAACCCGGCAACATCCAACAGGTTTTTCGGAGGGCCGCCAGAAAAACGGGACTAACGAAAGTTACGCCCCATACAATGCGCCACTCTTTCGCGACGCGGTTAATCGAGGACGGCGTAGATATTCGCTACGTCGCGGCGTTTCTCGGCCACCAAAGTCTAAACACAACACGAAGATATACTCACGTGCGAGATTTTAAAATGCGCCAAATTTATCAAGCCGTGGTGGAAAAATATTGAGATTTTGGGCGTTTTGGTGTATAATTAGAGTAGTTTTCGTGGTTTAAAAATTTGGGAAATTTGAGACCAGGTAAAACGAAAATTTCAATTATACGTGGTAGGAGTAGCTCAGTTGGTTAGAGCTCCTGATTGTGGTCCAGGCGGTCGAGGGTTCAAGTCCCTTCTCCTACCCCACGAGAAGCCGTGGTGAGATATTGTAGGGCGCAGGATTGTGGTCCCGAAGGTCGGCGGTTCGATCCCGCTATCCCACCCCACAAAATAGCTCAAGCAGGTCGCAACGCGGTCGGAACCGCCGAAGCGTCCCAAGGGGCAAACGGCGGTTCGATCCCGCTATCCCACCCCACAAAACATTATATTTGCGGGTATAGTACAGTGGTTAGTATGCGAGTTTTCCAAACTCGAGATGAGAGTTCGATTCTCTCTACCCGCACCAGAGCGCATTGAAGATAGCGGTATTTTATGATACCGCTATTGACTTTTTTGCGAGAGTGTGCTATAATGGGGGTATTGTAGTTCTTTTACAATTACGGGGCAACCCGCAAATACCCAGGCGTAGACCACAAATTTCAGAATTGGAGGAAATATCATGAGTAAGAGAAACGACAGAGCGACAGGGACAGTAGGTCAGAATACGACAAGCCAGAACACGACAGCCGCGAGCCAGGCGGCGACCACGACAAACGAGACGGGGGCAAAAACTCTGGATCAGTTGCTGGCGGAAGCAAAAGCCAAGCAAGCCGAGGCGGAAGAAGCTAAAAAGAGGGCCGAAGCGGCGCTCGCATTAGCGGAAGAAGCTAAGAAAAAGGCCGAAGAAGAGGCGGCGAAAGCCAAACAGGCTGAAAAGGAAGCAAGGCAGAAAGTTATCGCGGAAGCGAAGGCTGCGAAGAAGTTCAGGTTGGGATTTGTCCCGGTGATGACGGACGGAACGACTGGTCCGGCATACGCGAGCATCTTTCTTGCAGAGCAGGCCTCTCCGCTGAGGAAGGCGGAAAAGCGCCTCTGTTGGGGCGACTTGACTGGGCCGATTGGCGACCCGCTGACTTCGGAAGAAATGGCGGAAGTTTATTCTGGCTAACTACACGCACCTTATCGAAAAGGATCAACCTCGGTTGGTCCTTTTTAACGGTTAAAAACTGCTTAAAAAGGCGTTTTGGACGGAAAAGCCCGAAAAGGGCTCTAAAATTGTCATGAAATCACCTCCAAAATGCTTATGTTTGCGGCATAAATTAGACACAAGCACAAAAACCTCGTCAGAGTATTGACAAAAAAGCTAAAGTGTGATACAATGAGGGCAGTCTGAGTTTACCGGTGTGTTAAACGACGAGGCCCATTAATAGCCAAATCATCTCAGGTTTCAATGAGACCTGAGCGCTATCTTATATCTCCCTAAAAGGTAGTACAAACAAATCATAGGAAGGGGGTAGCTAAAATGACAGCTACTATTTTTGTAAGTATAATTTTAGCGATTGCGGTGGTATTGTTCTCTGCGATTGCGATGGAAGGGTTGGAAGTTAACGGAAGATTTAGAGAAGAGGACGACAAAGGTAAGAGGAAGTTCGTAGGATTCGGTAAAGTGACGGGCGACGGATGGAACATGGCGCTGGGACTGGGTGTGCTGACGGGAGTAATTAACTTTTTCTCTCAGTTCTGCATGCATAAGGGCCTGCCGATATTGTCTTTGCTGATGTCGTTCGTGATGCTCGCGGCGATGTTTGCGGTGATGGTGTACTGGCTGAAGGAAGGAAGCGAATGGAGGGAACTCTGGCCGTTTCTGGTTTTAAGCCTGCTACTATTCGTCGTAGCAAAGCAAGCGGCGCTGGCTGGAGCGGTGTTTACTGCAAATAGCCAGTTCTGGTCATCCGTAGTGAAAATCTTACCACTCTTGACGCTGATTGCTGTGGCTGGCATCATGGTGGCAGGTACAGCGAAATACCGTGCAGAGGAACGCAAGGATTTGCCCGAGAATGCGCGCGAGCGCAACAATGCTTGGTTCAAAGTGGCGGTGGTACTGACCATTTTGGCATTACTGCTGACACTGGGACTGGGAATTGCTTGGGGTGCGATTGGAAATTTTACCAAGCCGGCTGGTGAGGCCGGCAGGGATTTTCCTCACTACTATAATCTCGACGTTCAGAATGATGGTCTTGACAATGACTATAATTTTGGACCAAATCCTTGGGCGGAAAACTACACGGCGGAGCAGGCGGATGCTGAATTTCGCGCACGCCTAAAGAGAGACCCGATGCTGGGCGCGGCAGATATTTCGTGGCTGGACGCAAAAGTCGGCACGCAGTATCTTGGTGATTACTATGCACAAGCGGAAAACAATTGGGCACGCGCAATCAATAGTGCGACCGAGAGTTTTGCGCAGGACAAGACGAAGTATTACGAGACTTTGGACCCGTTTTTCGCGTTTTTAGACTCGGCGATACAAGTGGAAGTGCGTGATTGTCAAGCGGTAGAAGATCAGATGTATGCAAATCCGCATACCGCTTCTGGAATTCCGGAAGTAGTGGTGTTTAAAACCACGGATCATTCGGGACACGAGCTAGTATATACGTTCTCGATTAAGGGCAATGTGTTCGAGGTGGCGTATCGAATTGAGTGCGGGTTCCAGCCGACGAATGTGGAAAAAGTAATGCACATTCCGGCGCAGGATAAATCGACCGGTTCGACGCCTTCGACGACGCCAACGCCAGATAATCCTGATGTAAACCCTGGTTCGGATCCGACGCCAACGCCAACACCTGACGACAACCAAAAGGATCCGTCCAAACTGACCGGTGAGGATACGGAGCCTGATGACAACAAGGGACCTGGGGAGAATACGATCGACCCAAGCGACCCGAACCATTCGTCCAAGGACACGGGTGATGGTTCGAATTCCTATAACATGTACGAAGAATATGTGCAGGAAATCGAGGATAAACAGTCCATCAACGATACGCAGAAAGTGGGCGGGGACGCCAATGTTCCAAATATAACGCCTGCGCCTTCGACGAATGTTGATAATAACGGCAATGCTGGTACCGGAAATGGCGGTATCGATACGGCAACGCCGACACAAAACCATGCTGAAACCAGTAATGGTGGAAGTATTTCAAATACAGAGAGCAATCCGGCCGGCGCCTGGGGAGACGACGAAGATCCGAAATGATTGCTCGAGGTAGCGCGAGTGGATGAGGCTAGGGGGGCGAAAATTCGAGCCTAGTACATTTTGAATGTCCCGGCGACATTGTTCGCCGGGCTCATCCTATTTAATTGAATGCTGAGACGATTTGGCTAGCGGTTAACAATTCGGCTAGCAAGATAATTATTAATTAATGGATTTTATAAAGGAGATGTTATGAAACAAGTTTATAAAAGTTTAATGGGCGTGGCTGGGGCGATTTCGATCGTGGCGGCGACGCTGACCCCAGCGGTAGTAAACGCTTGGGGCGACAATGGGGGCGGTCGGGCAAGCTACACGCTTGAGCAAATCAACAGTGGCGTGCTGGGCGACAAAATTACGTTCAACTCGATTTCGAATCAAGAAGTTTCGATCGGGGACGAAAAGAATTTCGTGGGGGCGAAAGTAGCGGGGGCAAAGGTCGAGACTTGGAACGCGGATAGTATTCAAGTTAAAGACGGGGAAACCTACACCATTCGGTTGTATGTCCACAACAACAGCCCGAAAGGTACGGATGCAGTGGCGAAAAATGTAAAAGCGACATTTAGCCTGCCGACGAATGTGGCGAAATCGCAGACGATTGTCGGGTATCTCGATTCGTCGAATGCGACACCGACTAGGTATTGGGATGAAGTAACCTTAACTTCGGATGAGAATTTTTATCTTGAATACGTGGCCGGGTCTGCAGTGTATAAAAACAATGCTGGGCAATTTAGCCTTTCGAACGACATTATTATCAATGGCGCGACGCTAGGCTACACCACGATGAATGGGGAAATCCCCGGTTGTTATCAATATGCTGGCGTGGTAACGATTAATGTGAAAGTGCATAAATCGGTTGCGGCGGAAGTGACGAAGAAAGTGCGAATTAAGGGCACAACGGAATGGAGCGAATCGGTGGATGCGAAGGTTGGCGACGAAGTTGAATATCAAATTAAATACAAAAACTTGCTCGCGGACCAAGTGAATAATGTGATGATTCGGGACGTTTTGCCGACGAACGTGGAATACGTGGAGAATTCGACTTATTTGTTTAACTCGCAATATCAGAACGGGGTGCTGTTAAAAGACAATACCGTGACGACGACGGGGTTAAATATTGGTAGCTACACGGCTAAGGGCAATGCGTACGTGCGGTTTACTGGGAAAGTCGTGGATAAAACCATGGCTTGCGGAAGCAACCAACTGGTGAACTGGGCGAGCGCGACGGTGAATGGAAATGTGTATAAAGATGACGCTTCGGTGATGGTGAATAAGGAATGTAAAGATGAGCCGACGCCAACTCCGGAACCGACGCCGACGCCTGATAATAATACTCCGGATCGGATTATCGATACTGGTCCTGGGACGATTGTAATGGGGGCCGTGGGGGCAGGTTCGATGGTAACCGCGCTGGGCTATTATGTTGCTAGCCGTAAAAAATTGATGTAAGTTGACCGCTTCATAAGGGCGGGAACTTAGAAAATCTCCCTTAGCAGTGATGCGGGGGAGATTTTTTTGTGGCGCCTTGCGTGGATGCGGGGGAGATTTTTGTTCCATTTTTGTTGCATTTTTGAAAATGGTTATGTTATAATGGGGGTATATATGAATCCGTCGTACACTAATGAGGTGGGCGCTAGTGCTGGCAACCCTGCCGGCGCGCCGATTGTTTCCGGAGGGGATATTATACTGGGTGCGCCAGAGAAAAAGTCGCGGAAGTGGGTGGTTTTTGTGATTGCCATAAGTGTGGCGCTAATAGTTGTTGGCGGGGGGATTGCTTTGTGGCAGAGCGGAGTTTTTGATGACAAGAAATTTGAGGCAGAAACTGAATTCGGAGATACGCGCTCGGCGGAGACCGTAAAATTATATGAGTTTATCGAAGAAAATGACGAAAAAGTAGTACAGTTTTTATCGACGACGAAAGCTATTTACGTTGGTGAAGTGCCGGCAGAGATGTTTAGAATGTCGGAGGCGAATGCCAAAACGGCAAAGAAGTCATTGGAAAGCGGACTAGAACAACTGGAAGACGTTAACGAAACACTAAAAAGCAAGCGGATACCAGAAGACGAAGAAATAAAAGAGACATACGAAAACTTACAAAAAGCACTAGAACAGGATTTGCCAAAACTTAAGCAATTGGTGGAACTGATTAGCGAGATTTTTGATGGTTTTTTGAGGGGGGAGGATGTGGCGGGATTGAATAACGGAGACGGGGCGGCTGTTGGGGCGATATTTCAGGAAAAAATTCCGGGTTTAAAGACTAGTGGCGAAGATTCAATAGCTAGCTACTGGGTTAAGTTGTGGGATTTGACGCGAGCAAAAGAAATTGTGTCGGAGGAACAGAATGAAGGATAGGCTAAAAAGAGGTTTGGCTTGGCTTTCGGTGGCAGCACTTTTGATAATGATAACAGCTGGACCGGCAACGGTAGTAGCGGCGAGTAGCATTGATGTTGGGCGAAATGATATTTATAATAAATTGTATGAGGCAATGCAGGTAAATGTAATTGCACATACAATGGCAAAATGTATTGACTCAATTGATGAATATTATGGGATTAGCGGAAGTGATGTAAAAAGTGGCAAGATTTTTAAAAACTCTTGGAACGGAGGGACTACGGATATCTCGACAGCGCTTTGGGTAGAGGACATGACACAAGGTAAAGTGGATAACGGTTCGATTTGGTGTTATCAAGATGATGGCAAGAACATTCTAAATCAATTCGCTAAAATAACCGAGATGAGTATAGACACCATAGTTTGTAATCAAGGTAATAGTCGGATATTGTCGCGAGCTCAATATGATGGGAATACTGGTTTTTATGAAGCGACTAAAGGAAATTGTAGTAGTTTAAATGATGATGATGCGATGTATGTAAGGGCTAGCGATGCAGAGGATCAGTTTAAAAAATTGTATAATGAATGGCGAGAAAGTAAGGATAATTCCTATTTGCCGACTTATGATGAACTAGGGAGCTTCAATAATACTGATGGGTATTTTTCATATATTGCAGATTTTAACAAAATGTGTTCAGCGGATGTGGTGACGTTTGCAAATAAGCAAAGCGGGACTGATTATTATAAGATCGCAAAATTCATACGGAGCGATAATAAGTTGGTGGTGCAGAACCAATATTATCATGTGAATAAGGATAAGACTTGGTCGTATGCATTGAGTAGTGATAATCCGGTGAGAAGTTGTACTGGGTTGCTAGAGCGAATTGCTGCGTTGCAGAAAGTCGGCGATGAAGTAGCGGAAAAAAGCGGTGGATATGAAAATATTTTAATTGGCGAGTTGAGAGATGCTTGCAAAACGGCAATTACAGAAAATGAAAGCAAAATTAGAGAAGCGCTAGTAGATGATGAAGCACAATTAAAGGCGTTGGATGATGCAAACGACTCGGGCGAATATCTAAAAAAAGAAGGGAATCGAGATAGTGATGATGGGGAGATTTATCAGTGCGTGGTAGATATAGATGTCGATTCATATGCGGTAGATGATTTAGCTGGTGAAACATCTAGCAGCGACGTGACCTGTCTCAGCTCGGGGGCGGCGGGGACGCTAGGGTGGATTGTGTGTCCGCTGTTAGAATCGGCGGCGAACGCGGCGACGGATTTTTACGAGGGGCAGATTAAAAATCAGTTGCAGGTGGAGCCGGAGTTATTTACGCATAGAAGTGTAGATAAAGAGGAAAAGGGCACGAAAGCCGGCTGGGAAACGTTTAGAACATTTGCGAACACGCTGTTTATTATTGTACTTTTGGTAGTGATTTTCTCGCAACTGACTGGCGTGGGGATTGACAATTATGGGATTAAGAAAATTTTGCCGAAGTTGATTATTGCGGCGATTTTGATTAATTTGTCGTATTGGCTGTGCATTGTGCTGGTGGATGTGTCGAATATTTTAGGAAATTCATTGCAGACGATGTTTAATAACCTTGCGACGGGGCTGAAAATCGATTCGACCGTAATTACGGGCACGGCAGCGGATAGTGTGCGCTCGACACTGACGAGCGTGGCGGTTATTGGGGTGCTTGTGGCGGGGTTTGTTCTAAATCCGGCGATTTTGCTGACGCTCTTAATTAGTGCACTGGGGATAGTGGTGTCGCTACTGTTTTTGTTTGTACTACTATCGGTAAGACAGGCGGCGATTGTGGTGCTGGTGGTGCTGTCTCCACTCGCGGTGGTGGCGTATATGTTGCCGAATATGAAGTCGATGTTTGACAAATGGTGGAAGTTGTTTAGGAGTTTGTTGCTAGTGTATCCGATTACGGGGCTACTGGTCGGAGGCGGGAATTATGTGTCTAGGTTACTGCTTTCGATCGGGATGGGGGATAAGGGGGTGTTTGAAGCAGCGACGGCGATGATTGCGGGGATTGTACCGGTGTTCTTTATTCCGACGGTACTCAAGGGGTCGCTCGCGGCGATGGGGACACTAGGGACGAAGCTGTCCGGGATGGGGGCGAAAGCGAGCGGTTGGGCGACGAGGAAGGCAACGAATTCTAGTATTAATAAGAATGCGCAGGAGATGGGCGCGCAACGGGCGATGCGAATTAAAGGCGGGCTCGACAAAAATGGTATGCCGGTGTCGGGCAAGCGCAAGGCGTTAGCGAGTATTTTAAGTGGCGGCAGTCGGATGAGGCGAAAAAATGCATTGGCTTTTGGGAATGCGCTGGCTAAAGAAGGGGCGTATGCGGCGGCGGAGGGGTCTGATTTTCTATTAGCGCAACAAACGGCAAATGTAGCGAAAGAATTGGCGGCGACGGGCGAGATAAATAGCATGAGCGATTTGAAAAGCGGGCTTGATCGGGCATTGATGAGTGGCGATAGGGCGCGAATTCGGGCATACACGGATGCGCTAACGGCAAAGGGTGAAGACGGACGGAACGCGGTAAAGCAGGTCTATAACGGGGCGGTTGGCAAAGGAATGTCTGGTGCGTCGGCGAAGACATTTGCGGATAATATTATGACGAACCATGCGTCTGAATATAAGAATAATAATCGGGCGATGTTTGAGATGGCAAAAGACATCAACAGCAATAGTGGTAATGCTGGTTGGGGAGGGCCTCAGTCCACAAGTGATTTCTTGAATGCTGGTGGGCGGGAGACGCTAGCTAAAAAGGTAACTTCGAGCACGTTGGCGAATATGGACGATGAAGCGTTTGATGAAGTGTTTAATGGCGGAATACCGGCAGGGTTGAACCCTGGCGAGGTTGATGCTTTGGGCGCGACAATATATACCGCTTTGAATGATCAAAATGCGAATATCAAGTCGGAACGACGACAAAAGTTGGAAAGTTTGCTTAGCAGTACTGGCTATACTCCGCAAACGCAGGATGTGAATGTTACGAATGCTGTGTTGAACACAAATGCGAATGTTACGAATGATGTGTTGAACACAAATGCGAATGTTACGAATGCTGTGTTGGACGTACATGAAACAGTGCGGAATTATCAGGACCCGCAAGGGAATGTATATGAGGTGAGGCGGTCGCAAGGTGGGCAACATACGGACTCAAATGGGCTTTCGGTGCAGATTGACCCAAGCGGTAAAAACGGGTTGAAACCGGTGTAGATATTATTGGCGTCCAGCGGATTGGAGGACGTGGTCGAAGAGACAGGTGATGGTGAGGGGGCCGACGCCGCCGATTTTGGGGGTGATGGCGGCGAGGTCGGAGCGGTTTCGGATCGCGTCGGCGACGTCGCCTTTTAAGACCCCGTCTTCGCTGGCGGTGCCAGCGTCGACGATAACGGCGCCCGGTTTAATGAAATCATCAGAAATCAGACCGGGAACGCCAGTCGCACTTATAATTATATCAAAGTTTTTAAGTTTTGTCAAGTCGTCGCCACGGCGGAAGAGTTCGACGCGATAATTTGAGTTTTTAAACATCTTAAACAGGGGCGTGCCGACGAGCTTGCCACGGCCGACGAGGGCGATTTGAGAGTTTTTTAAATCGATATCGTAGCCGGTGAGGAGCCATAAAATTGCGGTGGCGGTGGCGGATTCGAACTGGGCGTTTTCGCCGAGGCCGTCGACGTCTTTTTCGGGAGCGATTAAGTCGCAAAGCTTGGCGGTTTTAGTTTTGTCGGTGAGGGGGAGTTGGATGATGATGCCGGAAATTTCGGGGTCGGCGTTGGCTTCGCGGATTTTGTCGGCAATTTCGGCCGCGCTTTCGGCTTTAAAATCTTCGACCGCGATGCCAATATCGGCGCCGTATTTGATTTTTAAATTAACGTATTTGGTGATGACGGGATTGTCGGAATCGCGGATGATTAAAAGTTTCGGCGGCTGTTTTAGGCCGCGGACTTCGCGACTTTGGCGCTCTTTAATAAACCCCGCGAGTTCAGAACCGTTTAAAATTTTCATTAGCGAGCTCCGGTGGGGTTAGGGTTGGATTGGCAATTGCCGGCAAAATTAGGATCGTGTTGGCTATTACTAGCGAAGTTGGAGTTGTTTTGACCGGTAGGAATTTCGACTGGTTCTTGTTCGAGCCAGTAGCCGAATTTGTCATAGACTTTACTGACGATTTCGGCGCGGGCGCGTTCGAGGTCGGCGTAGGACTTAGAGGATTCGTTGATTAAAACGAGCGGGGCTTTTTTGTTAACGCGGAAGCCGTAGAAAGATTTGCCTGGCAGGTTGCATTGTTCGAGAAGCCACGCGGAGTTGATTTTAATGCCGTCTTGGCCTTTACGGACGGGAATGCCACGGTTGGCGGCGACTTCGGAATCGGGTTCGGAGAGATAAATATTTTTAAAAAAGGAACCGGCGGAAGCCTTTTCGGCGGGGTCGGGAAGCTTGTCGGCGCGGATGGCGGAGACAACGGCGCGGATGCCGGCAGGGCTGAAATCAGTGAGATTATGGTCGGCCATGAAGTTTTCGATAGAAGCGTAAAACGGGCGAGACATGACGCCGATGTGGAGCTCAAGAGTAATAGAAACTACGAAATAACGACCGGCCATAGTAGTGTTTAGGATGCTGTGGCGATAGGAAAAGTTCAACTCGTCGCGGGTAAGAATTTTGAATTCGTCGGTTTCGATATCATAGACTTCGATTTCGGTTAAAACGTCGGAGATTTGTTGGCCGTAGGCCCCAATATTCTGCACGGGGGCGGCGCCGGCGAGACCGGGGATTTTGGACAAACCTTCGATACCGGTGAGACCTTTGGAGACGGCGTATTCGACGACATGGTCCCAGTATTCGCCGCCCATGACTTTAAGGCGGAGGCCGTTTTCGATTGGTTCTTCGAACATGCCACGCATGCGATTGATGATAATTACGCCGTTAAAACCTTCGTCGTGGCCGATAGTGTTGGCACCAAAGCCGAGAATGAAAGTCGGAAGCTTCAAAGTGCGGGCAAAGCCGTAAGCGTCTTTAATGTCGCGCGAGGATTCGACTTCAAGGACATAGCGGGCCGGGCCGCCGAGGCGCATAGTGGTTAAACTGGAAATTAGAATATTTTCGTTCAATCTCATAATAAGATTGTATCACAAAGTTGAAAAAATTTTTAGGTTGTGATATAAGAGAAAAAGAAGAGGATGCCAAATAACTAAAATAATGTATAATATATACAGAAAGGTATTTATTATGGCAAAAAAAGATGCGGTGGAAAAGAAAACAGAAACGACGGTAGGAGGCGCTGGTGATGGGCGGAGCGAGGCTTTGAAGCTCGCGATGGCGCAGATTACGAAGCAATTCGGGGACGGCTCGATTATGAAACTAGGCGATGCGCCGAAAATGGACGTGGAACTTTTGCCATCAGGATCATTGTCGCTAGATTTGGCACTGGGCGGGGGTTGGCCGAAGGGGCGAATTATTGAAATTTATGGGCCGGAATCTTCGGGAAAGACGACGTTGGCGCTGCATGCGATTGCAGAATTGCAAAAACAAGGCGGGCAGGCGGCGTTTATCGACGCGGAACATGCTTTAGACCCGGCGTATGCGAAAAAAATTGGCGTGGATACGGCAAATTTGTTGATTTCGCAGCCAGATAATGGCGAACAGGCGCTCGAGATTTGTGAAACTTTGGTGCGGTCGAACGCGGTGGATTTGATTGTGGTCGACTCGGTGGCGGCGTTGGTGCCACAGGCGGAAATTGACGGCGATATGGGTGATGCGCAAATGGGGTTGCAGGCGCGTTTAATGTCGCAGGCGATGCGCAAACTAACTGGAATTATTTCAAAATCGCGCGCGACGGTGATTTTTATTAATCAAATTCGGATGAAAATTGGCGTGATGTTTGGCAATCCGGAGACGACGACGGGCGGGAATGCGCTGAAGTTTTATGCTTCGGTACGGGTGGATATTCGGCGAATTGGTCAGATTAAAGACGGCGAGAATATTGCCGGCAACCGTACTAAAGTAAAAGTGGTGAAAAATAA
The DNA here is from genome assembly GCA_963619335.1 of Clostridiales bacterium. Taxonomy (GTDB): domain Bacteria; phylum Patescibacteriota; class Saccharimonadia; order Saccharimonadales; family Saccharimonadaceae; genus Nanosyncoccus. The sequence continues at coordinate 253,545 of CAVEVP010000001.1, forward strand.
AATTGCGGCGCCGTTTAGGACTGCGGAATTTGATGTGATGTACAACGAGGGGATTTCGAAAGCGGGGGATGTGTTGGATCTCGGCGTTTCGTATGGGATTTTGGACAAAGCCGGCGCGTTTATTAAATATAATGGCGAAACTTTGGGTCAAGGGCGCGAAGCGGTGAAGAAGTTGTTCAAAGAAAAACCGGAATTGATGGCGGAAATTGAAGCGAAAGTACGGGAGAAAGCGGCGGCGTAATGCATTCGGGCGAGATTTGGCAGTTGTATCATCCGAATGGCGAGCCGATTAAGGAACACGGCTGGGATTTGACGAAAGATAATCCGGAACTCGTCAGCGCGGATGCTGAGGAGATTGTTGGGGTGGCGGTGATTTTCTTGTATCGGTTTGGCGAAGACGGGTTGGAATTTTTGTGGCAGCGACGGTCGGAACTAGTGAGCCGGTACCCCGGAGATTATGATATTTCGGCGGGTGGGCATATTAATTTTGGCGAAACGGTAGTGGAGGGGGCAATTCGGGAGACTTATGAGGAAATTGGCGTAAAAATTACGGCGAAAGATTTGAAATTTGTGACAATGCGACCGTTTAATAAAAACCGGTTTGCGTGGGTGTTTGCGGTGGACTGGACGGGACGCGAAGAAACTTTTTCGTTTAATGACAGGGAAGTGTCGGAAGTGAGGTGGGTGAAGTATAGCGAAATGGATGAATTTCGGGAAAAATTTGCGAAAGAACCTCTAAAAAATGATCAGCTGACGTTTGCAGCGCTGCGTGAATGGGCAAGAATGCATGGATATAATTAGGCTTGGTGATGAGGATGAGGGGGGCGAGGCCAACAGTTGTGAGGTTAATGGGTGCGAGGCGGATGGCCATGGGGGTGAAGAATGTAGGGCTGGTGGTCGGTGGTCGGGCGATAAAAACAAAGAGCTGGTGATCACGGATTTAAAGCAGGGGGTGAAAAATCAAAACCGAGTGAATGTGTTCGTGGACGGGAAATTTAGTTTTTCGCTCGATATTGCGCAGGTGGTGGATTTTGGATTGAAAGTGGGGCTGGAAGTTTCGGAAGAAAAACTTGCGGAGCTGAAAAAAGCGTCGGATTTTGGGAAATTGTATCAGCGGGCGCTGGAATGGGCTTTAGTGCGGCCGCGGTCGGAAAAAGAAGTGCGCGATTATTTGGCGAAGAAGATTTTTGAGCGGAAGTTGGATAAAAGTTATAGCGATTTAATCGTAAAGCGGTTGAAAGAGAAAAAATATTTGGATGATCGGGTGTTTGCGGAGTATTATGTCGAAAATCGGTTCGTGAAAAAAGGGATTTCGCGGCGGAGATTAGGAATGGAACTGATGAAAAAAGGCGTGGCGAAGGAAATTATCGCGAAAGTTTTAGACGGACGGAATGATGAGAAAGAAATTTTGAAAATGATTGCGAAAAAACGCGCGCGGTATGATGATGAGAAGTTGATTAATTATCTTTGTCGTCAGGGTTTTTCGTTTGAGCTGGCGCGAAATCTTGTTCGTGATTACGAAAAGGATTGACGAAATTCGGCACGAAATCTTCATTTTCGGCGCGGGCTTTGATCACTTTTTCCTCGTCTTTTACGACCACTTTGTAATCGGTGATTTCAACAATTTCGCGACGATGAATGGTGAGTTCGGGATCGATGAAACTTTTAAAGGTCGGGCGTTTGACGATGATTTGTTGAATGGCGAAATCGTCGGAAGTGAAAGTAAAATCGATAATTTTACCGAGATTAGTGCCTTTTTTGGTTTCGACTTTGAGGCCGAGGGGGTTGAAATTTAATTCGAGCACTTTTTTAATTTTCACGATGTCTTCGCTGCCAACAAATTCGTCGGCGTTGTCGATAATAATGCCAGCGCGGGAATATTCGCGGATAGAAGAAATGTCGAGGATGTTGTTTTTGACATTGGCGACGCCGCCGGAAAGAAAAAAACCGAGGATTTTTAAAGTGTCGGGATCAATAATCGGCTCGGAAGTTTGTGCCACTGCCCCGCCGACCTGAATGCTAAGCACCGGCGTCCCCGCAAAACGAGAGTTGTAGATTAACATAACTATATTATAACATATAATAATTGGAAAAAGATTAGTTCGGAAATTGCGAGTGTGCCACTGTGTATATTGACAAAAAACGTCAAAAATGGTACCATTATATTAATGGGGTCGTAGTTATATGTATTTAAAACGGTCACTTTAGTGACAGAAATTGGTGTGAAGCTTTAGAGCTGTTAAGCGGAGCAAAATAATGGAATACGAAGTACGTTTTTATTTTTCGAATAAAAAATTAAAAACTATTTTACAGAAGTTACAAGATTTTGCGGAGCTAAGTTCTCCGGGGCGGACTTTTGAAAAAACGGTCCAATATGAGCATCCGTGTCCGGAGTTTAGTTTTTATCAAAAATCGGTTGATGGTAGATTTCGCTTACGGGAAACGCGAGGCGAAAATGGTGCAAAATGTAAACTAAGTTGGAAGCGGCGGTTGCCAGAGACGCACAGTGGCGAGATTAATCGAGAAGAAGAAATTGAGCTAACGGTTAAGCCTGACGAGGTCAAAAATTTTAGTTTTCTAGCTGAAAAAGTGCTACATCTCGAGCCGGTCGAAAGCTATGAGCGTTATCGCACGATTTTCGAGAATTCGGAAGTAGAGATTGCGGTAGATGAATATCCGTTTGGGGTGGCGTTGGAGATTGAAGCAAAAAATCGGCTGAGAAGCCGAAAAAAAATGTAGCGATTTGGGCGGAGAAACTTGGGCTAGAGTTAAAGCAAGCTTTTCGGTTATCGTGGGACGACAAATATCGGGAGCTTTGCGAAAAACAAAATATACCGCAGTTAAGCCACGTTGCCTTCGGTGCTAAAATGCCAGAGGTGGAAGATGAATAATTTATTCTAGGAGCTATACAAGTTTTTCGGCGTGGGTGATGTCGTAGTTGCCGATTTTGAGGCGGCGGAGGGCGGTGAGGTAGGCGCCGGTGCCGAGGGCCGCGCCGATGTCTTCGGCAAGGGTGCGGATGTAGGTGCCGGAGCTACAATGGACGCGAAGTTTTAGTTCGGGGTAGTTGTAGTCTAAGATTTCGATATCGTAAATTGTAATTTTGCGCGAAGGAATTTCGAAATCTTTGTTTTGGCGAGCGAGTTTGTAGGCACGCTGGCCGTTGATTTTGATGGCGGAGAATTTGGGCGGGGTTTGCTCAATCTTGCCCGTGAATTTTGATAATGCCGATTTGATGTCATTTTTGCTAGGCGCCAGAAATACATTTTTTTCGGTAATTTCCCCTTCGGGGTCGCCGGTGGTGGAGGTGAAGCCGAGTTTTAGGGTTGCGTCGTAAACTTTGTCGAGTTTTAGAAATTCGTTGGATTTTTTGGTCATTTTGCCGGAGAGGAGGATTAAAAGTCCGGTGGCGAAGGGGTCGAGAGTGCCGGTGTGGCCGACTTTGACCTTGCGACCAAACTCGGTTTTTAATTTTCCGCGGACTTTCGCGACCACGCCGAAACTGGAGATGCCGGCGGGCTTGTCGATTAAGATGATTTTATCTTCGTTCATTATTGCAATATTATAACAGATGTGATATAATGGAGCAATGATTACAAAAGAGAATAAGAACAAGGCTATTGCCAGCGTCGCGCGGAGTAAGCAAGATGTTGGTTCTCCTGAAGTTCAAGTTGCGATCTTGACGGCGCGGATCAAAGAAGTGACTGAGCACGTGAAGAACAATAAACATGACTTTATGGCCAAAAGAGGATTAATTCAGATGGTAGGGAAGCGGAAAAAACTGCTGAAATACCTCGAAAATACCGATTTTGAGCTGTATAAGAAGACAATTTCGAAACTTGGGCTAAGGAAATAGTAAGCGAAAACCCGCCGGATGTCTGGCGGATTTTTGGTGGGGTGGCGAGGCTGGCAGGCGAAAACTTCGAGCGGTGGATTTTTGACGAATTAAACGGATTTTTGGTGAATTGAAAAAGCCCGCCAAAGAGGCGGGCTGAGAGCTGGATGAGAGTTAGTCGGGCGAAGCCCCGTATTCTTCGGAGCAGTTGTTATCATTGATGGCGGTGTCGCGGTTGAGATTGATGCCGAAATAGTTGCTACTATTTCGAACAGTTTCGCTATCGTCGGTGTTGCGGAGATTAACGAACATGTCGTCGATTTGAATTAACATCTCAGCGGTACGTTTAAAAATCTCTTCGGCCTCGGGCGGATATTCGCCATGATCGCGCTTATATTTTAAGCGATGCTCGATAGTGGCCCAATAATCCATGCTTTTGCAACGGATTTGGATTTCCATCGGGATTAGTCGAGTTGCGCCGATAATTGGTGAAAAAATTTCTCTTTTCACCATGACATGAAGCGAACGATAGCCGTTTGGCTTAGGATTAGCGACATAGTCTTCGACTTCTTCGACGTTGAGCCCCGGGAGACTTTTGAGCAGTCCGAAAGTTCTATCAATATCATCAGGAAACAGGGTGATAATCCTAATTCCGACAATATCGAAGATGTTTCTTCGGATGCTATCAATCGTCTTTGCAAAACCTTTGCGCTCGCACTTTCTGAGGCAGGAATTCAGAGTTTTAATCCTGCCACGCGGTTGCTCGAAAGGAGCGTAAGGCGAACGCAGGAGAATACTGCGACGCAGAGCGTTGATTTCGCTGAGCGTTTTGTCGAGCACGCCCTCGCATTCAACCCGATACTCTTCATAACCAGTTCTTAAAGGTAAATTTACTTCAGTGTCCATGATGGCCTCCCCTTAACTGAGAAAATTTTTGAGGTTTTGAAAACCTCATAGCTACTTTGAGATAGGATTACCTCAACCTTTTTATTATAGCACACTTTGCGAAAAAATGCAAGGTTTGGTATAATAGGGTTAGTAAATTAACATTGGGAAGACGGCAGATAATTGTCTGATAAAAAATAAAAAGTACGATAGTATTTTTTCAGGGCCGGGTTCCTCGCGCCCGTCTTCACGGGGCTCGGCCCCTTTTCCTCGGCAGCAGCCTCCGGATGCCCTGAAAATACACTATCGTACTTTAAAATAAGTTATTAGATGATTACCTGAAGTTTTCCCGAGAAAGGGCATTTTTATGGAAATTATTAATCCTAACGGTAAGAAGACGGTGCGGATGTCTACCGAGTGGCTGGGGCGGGAACTGACGCTCGAGGTGAACCGAGTTGGTTTTCGGACGACGTCGTCGGTGCTGGTGAGTTATGGGGATACGGTGGTGCTTGGCTCGGTGGTGGTCGGGACAAAGCCGGTGGTGCAGGATTTTTTTCCGCTGTCGATTGATTACGAAGAGAAGTTTTACGCGGCGGGAAAGATTTCGGGGTCGCGGTTTATTAAGCGGGAAGGCAAGCCGTCGGACGAGGCGGTGCTGGTCGGACGACTGATCGATCGACCGATTCGACCGCTGTTTCCGAAAGGCTATCGCCAAGAGGTACAGGTGGTTTGTACGGTACTGTCGATGGACCCGAATTTCCGGCCGGATTGTGTGGCAATGGTGGCGGCGAGTGCGGCACTAATGAATGCGGGCGTGCCGTTTGATGGGCCAGTGGCGGGGGTGAGAATTGGGCGCATTGGCGGGGAATTTAAGGCGTTTTTGTCGCCGGAAGAGCGGGGAAAGTCGCCGCTGGATCTCGTGGTGGCGTGCAAAGACGGCAAAGTGATGATGGTTGAGGCGGGCGCGAATGAAGTGCCGGAAGATATGATTATCGAGGCAATGCATTGGGCGGTGAAAAATGTGCAGCCGGCGCTGGATTTACAGAGAAAATTGGCGGAACAGGTCGCGGCGCCGAAACAGGAATATGAATTGGTGTTGCCGTCGGAAGAGGTGGCGGCGGAAGTTGCGGCTTGGACCGAAGGGAAATTTGGCTCGAAAGTGCGGGGGAATGTGATGGAGCGGGCACAGATTTTGGATGATTTGAAGTATAAAATGCATGATGAATTTGCGCTTTCTAAGGGGCAGGGCGAGACGGATAATGAGAAAGTTGAGTGGTATGATGCGAATCTCCGAGATGTTTATGATCAGGCGTTCGAGCTTGCGGTGCATAAAGAGGTGCGGCGGGGGATTATTGAGGAGGGGGTGCGGCCGGATGGGCGGAAATTAGACGAAGTGCGGCCGTTGTCGTCGCAGGTGTCGATTTTGCCGCGCACGCACGGTTCTTCCCTGTTTACGCGTGGGGTGACGCAGGCGATGAATATTGTGACTTTGGCGCCGCTGTCTTATGCGCAAGAAGTGGATACGATGGAAATAACAGAGGGGGAACGGCGCTATATGCACCATTATAACGCTCCGAAATATACCGTTGGGGAGCCTGGGCGGATGGGTTCGCCTGGACGGCGTGAAATTGGGCACGGTTATCTTGCGGAGCGGGCGTTAATTCCGGTTTTGCCGACGGAAGAGGATTTTCCGTATGCGATTCGTTCGGTGACGGAAATTATGTCTCAAAACGGTTCGACCTCGATGGCAGCGACTTGTTCGTCGTGTATGGCGCTCTTAGACGCCGGTGTGCCTTTGAAGCGGCCGGTTTCAGGGGTGGCGATGGGGTTGATGGTAGACGTGCCGAAGGGGACGGAGATTACGACCGATGATATTGATAAGGCTTATGTGTTGACGGATTTGATGGACGCGGAAGATTTTGCGGGCGATATGGACTTTAAGGTAACGGGGACCGAAGAGGGGATTACGGCGCTCCAGATGGATATGAAAGTTCACGGTTTGCCGGTGGAAATTATGGAGAAGGCGCTGAAACAGTCGCATCAGGGGCGGATGTTTATCTTGGATCACATTAAAAGTGTGATCAGCGAGCCGGCGGAAATGAGCGAATACGCGCCGCGGATCGAGAAGCTGATGATTAAGCCGGAGAAAATCGGGGCGGTGATCGGTAAAGGCGGGGAAACGATTAACAAAATCACCTCGGAAACAGGGGCGGAAGTGAATATTGAGGATTCGGGGCTGGTGACGATTTCGGGGGTGAGTACGGAGGCGATCGAGAAGGCGCTGAAGTGGGTGAAGTCGCTGGTCGAGGAGCCGGAAGTCGGCAAGATTTACGAGGGGACGGTGGCGACGATTAAGGATTTCGGGGCGTTTGTGACGATTTTGCCTGGGATTGACGGGATGCTGCATATTTCGCAGATTTGTGATCGGCGGCTGAAATCAGTGGAAGAAGTTTTACACGTGGGTGATAAGGTGAAAGTGCGCTTGGTGGCGATTGATGATCGGGGGAAGCTGTCGCTGTCGATGATTGGAGTGGAGCAATAAAACAGAGGTCGATAGGGGTCGCGATGAGTGCTCGGTTGACAAAAGGTAAAAAGTGTGCTATAATTGAGGGTTAAGGTGTTTATGGATAAAATACGAAATTTCTGTATTATAGCGCACATCGACCACGGGAAGTCGACGGTTGCCGATCGGATGATGGAAATTACGGGGACGGTGGCGAAGCGGGAGATGCACTCGCAGCTGCTGGATTCGATGGAGCTCGAGCGCGAGAAGGGGATTACGATTAAGCTCGCGCCGGTGACGATGCGGTGGAAGGGGTATACGCTGAATTTGATTGATACGCCTGGGCATGTGGATTTTTCGTATGAGGTGTCGCGGTCGCTTCAGGCGGTGGAGATTGCGGTTTTGGTTGTTGACGCGACGCAAGGAATTCAGGCGCAGACGCTGGCGAATGTGTATTTGGCGCTGGAACAGGATCTTACGATTATTCCGGTGATCAATAAGATCGATCTGCCGGCGGCAGATGTGCCGGCGGTGGCGGGACAGATTATGAATTTGCTCGGGTGTAAGCGTGAGGAAATTATTGAAGTTTCGGGGAAAACTGGGGTCGGGGTGGATAGGATTCTTGATCGGGTGATCGAGTGCAGAGACCCGCTAACGGTTGTTTCGGCGCCGGGTTCCTCGCGCCCGTCTTCACGGGGCTCGGACCCTAAGCCTCGGCAGCAGCCTCCGGAATGCGCCGAAACAACGTTAGCAGGTCTCTCGGCGACAGCCTCGGTCGTAACCTCCGGAAGCCCCCGAACCAAGTTTGGTTCGAGCGTTGGGACGAGAGCGCTGATTTTTGACTCGTATTTTGATGATTATCGGGGGGTGGTGCTGTATGTGAGAGTGGTGGAGGGGGAGATTCGGAAAAATGCGGAGATTTTGATGATGGCGGCGGAGAAAAAAGGGCTGGCGCTCGAGGTGGGGATTTTGACGCCAAAAATGACGCCAAAGGAGAAGCTTTCGGCGGGGGAAATTGGTTATATTGTGACGAATTTGAAGACGACGCGGGAGGCGAAAGTTGGGGATACGGTGACGCTGGCGAAAGAGCGAGCTGCGGAGCCGTTGCCTGGGTATAAGGAGGTGTTGCCGTTTGTGTATGCGGGGTTTTTCCCGGTTAGCAACGACCAGTATAAGGATTTGAAAGAGGCGGTGGAGAAGTTGGCGCTAAGCGATTCGGCGCTAAAATTCGCGCCGGAGAATTCGCCGGTGCTCGGATTTGGGCTTCGGATCGGGTTTTTGGGGCTACTTCATATGGATATTATTCGGGAACGGCTGGAGCGGGAGTTCGGGCTGGATTTGATAATTACGAATCCGTCGACAAATTATGAGGTGATGCTGGCGAGTGGGGAGACGATTGAGATAAAGTCGGCGGCGGATTTGCCGGATGCGAGTGAAATTTTGGAGATTCGGGAGCCGTGGGCGAAGGGGGAAATTATCGTGCCGCGAGAGATGATCGGCGGGGTGCTGAATTTGATCAACGAAAAACGGGGGCACCAAACGAATTTGTCGTATATCGAGGAGCGGGCGGTGATTGATTTTGAGGCGCCGATGGCGAATTTGCTGACGGATTTTTATGATCAGCTGAAATCGGTGACTTCTGGCTACGCGTCGTTTAATTATGAGCTTGATGATTATCGGGCGGAGGATTTGGTAAGAGTGGACTTTTTGGTGGCGGGGGAGAAAATGGACGCGTTGTCGGTGATGGCGCATCGGAGCGAGGCGGAGGCGATTGGGCGCGAGGTGACGAAAAAGTTGAAGGAAGTGATTCCGCGGCAGAATTTTGAGGTGGCGCTGCAGGCGGCAATTGGGGCGCGGATTATCGCGCGGGAGACGATTGGGGCGTATCGGAAAGATGTGACAGTGAAGATCCACACGGGGGATCGGGACCGGAAGGCGAAACTGTTGGCGAAGCAGAAGAAGGGCAAGGCGCGGTTGAAGCGGTTTGGGAAGGTGGATATTCCGGCGGAGGCGTTTACGGTGCTGTTAAAAAGGGATTAGTGGGCGTATTAGAGACGGCTGCATGCGATGAAAGGCGCATTGGGAAAAGGTTTGGGGATTAGGGATGCCGAAAAACGAGGTGGAGGCTTTTAAAACTAGTGTGTTATAATAGAAATATGAGAAAAAAGAGGCTAATCTTCTATTGTATCACACTTCTTATGGTTTGTCAAGCGGGAGGGGTTTTAACAGGGAAGCTGGCGGTGGCGGAGGAGGTCTCGGGAGAGACGGTTGCGGAGAATTTCGAGGCGGGGTCTGAGATGGGGGCTAGGGCGATTTCCGAGGCAAATTCTGATGCGAATTCTGAGACGGAAATTTCGGAGACGGTGCAGGCGGGAATTCGTGAAAATTGCACGGCGATTAAGGAAAATTTGGCAAAGGTGCAAAAGGCGGATGCGCGGGCGCGGGTGTACTTGGGGCGGTATTATGAGACGGTGCTGACGAAATTCGTGGTGCCACTAAATTTGAGATTAGTGGAAAACAATCTGTCGGCGGCGGATTTGGTGGGTAATCAGACAAAAATGGCGGAGGCGCGGGCGCTGTTTGTGGATGATTATGTGAATTATCAGAAGGAGCTCGAGAGTCTCGTGGCGACGAGTTGCGAAGAAAAAGCGGGAGAGTTTTATCAGCAACTGGTGAAAGTGCGCAAGAAACGGAAAATTGTGGAGCAGGATGTTTTGAAAGTGCGAAATTTGATTTCGGAACATGTGAAATTGGCGGGAGAATTGAGGGGAAGATTGTGATGGGCAAGATGGAAGTGAAAAAAGAAGGGGTAATGGCCGAAGCGAGGAAAGAAACGGAGACAGTGGCTGAAACGAGAAAAGAGGCGGGGGCGACTGAGGCGGGGCAGGTCGAGACGGCGAAGCCGAAAATGCGGAAGGGGGCGCGGAATTTAGTGCTGCTTGGGATTGGGGCGACGGCGATTGCGATAATTACGACGAGTGTTTCGTTGGCGATTTATCATAATTCGGGGGATATTTATATTGATCGGTCGCGGCCTGGGTTTTTGCCGGAGGAAGAGGAACTAGAAAAAGAAGAGACGGAGGTAGAGTTTGAAATGGATAAGAGTGGTAAGATGAGTGAGGAGATTTTGACGGAATATTTGGAGAATTTAGACACGGAAATAAAGGCGATTGATGCGTATGAGAATCCGTTTTCGAGCGAGGCGTTGAGTGACGAGAGGCTAGGGATTCCGGCGGGGGAGTAAAAGGTTATTATCGGCACGGTTTGATGATGATGGGGACGAAGATTTCGTCGTCGGTGTAGCCGGCGTGTTGGGAGGTGAGGACTTCGTCGTCAGGGGCGACAAGACAGACGTCGCTTTTTGCAATAGCAAGAAAGTCGCCGAGGGCGGGGCGGTAGAATTTATGCTCGGGGCCGTCGCCGAACAGTTTAGCGTCGATAACTTCTTTGGCGGAATGTAAATCGTAAAATTCGCCGAAATATTGGTTGAATAGGCGGCGAAATTCGCGTTTTTTGCCGGATTTGATTTTGAAGACGACGGCGCGTTGGTCGATAGAAGTACGACCGGCGAGTAGTGCGAGAACATCAGGATAGTCGGCGAGAAAAAGGTTGCGCACTCTGATATGGCCGTGGTCGGCGAGGATGATGAGAAGAGTGTCGTCTAGTTTGGCGGCGAGTTTTGCAACTTTTTCGCTACGTTCGAGAATGGCGCGTTTTACGGCGGCGTCGTCGGGACCGGTGCGATGCATGATGCCGTCGGGTTCGGCGTCGTAAGCGTAGATGTAATGCCGTCCTGGTTTTTTGGTTTCGAGTTCGATTTCTTCGAACATATTGTCGAGGTCGAGATAGGCGGCGGGGCCAAAGGGCATTAGTTCGACTGCGCTGAATTTTCCGCGGGCATTGATGGCCTCGACGGTGGTTTTAGGGGTGAATTTAGCCTTGATTTTAAGAAAATCTGCGCAAGTGCCGTCGAGACTGCATTTTTCGGAGTCGGTAAAGAGAGTGATGATTTTTTGGATAGGTTCGACATATATAGTCCAGCCGAGCCAGCCGTGTTCAACTGGGTTTAAGCCGGTGCGAAGAGAGGTGGTGACGGCGGTGGTGGTGGCGGGGAAAACGGTAGTGATGGACTTTTTGAGATTGCGACGAAAAAATGCGTCTGCGGGCAGAGAGCGTTCGAGAATATTGGTGCCCATACCGTCAAAAAGAATGACGACGACGTTTCTGGGCTGGTAGATTTTGAGATATTCGTCAACAAAATTCAGGGTGTTGTGCTTGACCGGGAGACCGAAATATTTTCTGATTGAGCAGGCTAAGTTGGTGAGGCATTCGTGATAGTTGTTGCGGACTTGCATAATTATATTATATCATATTTGATATAATTTTACCAGGGATGGAGCGCAGTTGACTATTTTTTGAAAAAGACTTATACTTAAATTATGAAAAAGCGAGCAAAATCGCAAATGATTGCCGTGGGGGTGGTAGTGGGTTTGGGGGTGGTGATGGCTCTCTCAATAATTGGCATGGCAACCTCTGTCAGGAAAATTTCCGAGACGGCGGTGGCGAAAACGGCGGAAGCGGTACTGGCGTCGGCGGGGGTGGAAAATGGAACGGATGTGAGCCTTGCGGCCACTTTTTTTGACCAAAAGGCGGACGAGTGTGTGAATTTGTATGATTTTGGGGCGGAAAAGGCGGTTAGGGGGCGGCAATTTGAGTGGGCGAGTTGTGGGCATGATTATTCGGCGTTGGAACAGGGGCTAGTTGAATATGAATTGTCGGAGGAGCATTTGCCGGTAGCGACAGGGTCGGGGAAATCATTGGCAAATCGGGGGCTTACGGATTTCACGCGGTGGTTTATAGCGACTGAGGGGGTAAATAAGGAGTACGCGGGGACGTTGGCGTTGAAATATACGGCGGAGGAGGGGGCGAAATTTACGTTTTGGGACGAAGAGTTTTATCCACTGGAAATGACGGAGCTCAGTGCGGGGGATAAGGTGAATAAAGATGGGAAAAATCATTTGTTCACAATGATATTGAATATTCCGTTTACGGTGGCGGCGGATGGGGCGGAGCGGTTTGAGATTACGGCGGATGATGACACGTTTGTGTATTTAGGGGAGAAATTGGTGCTGGATATGGGCGGAATTCACGGGGCGACGATGGGGCGGTTGATAATAAGCGAGGCGGGGGAGGTTTATTCGGGGGTGGGGAGTGAAGAATTGGCGTTTTCGGGGGTGAAAGCGAATGCGGACGAAGGGAAAATTTTAAGGATTTTTCATGCGGACCGAGACGCTAAGAGCTCGGTTTTTGGTTTGGAGCTTATGAATATGAAGCTGGATGTAGAACGGACGCAACTGGCGGGCAAAACTGGGGTGAGCGTGGCATATAACGAGGCCGACCCGTCGTATGTAGGGCCGCTCGGGGAGAGTGCGGTGTTTTTGCCGGATAATACTCGGGGGTATGTGATTATGGCGACGGTGCTGGGAGTGGCGGTAGTGGCTTTGGTGGTGCTGATTATGATGGGCTTGAGGCGGTTGTTGTTGAAACAGTAAGTTCCAGAGATTAAGTTATTTTTTGGGGGCAGTGATGTTCGCAGGGCGACCATAGCCAGGGAGGATGATTTTGACGACTTCGCCATGGTGGTTATAGAGCGGGATATCGAGCTCGCGGGCGAGAGTGTTCGCGATAGTGGCGCCGATGCGCAGGCCCGTGAAGGAGCCTGGGCCGCTCATGAAGGTGATTTTAGTGATGTCGTGAAAAGTTCGGCCGTTTTCGGCGAGTTTGTCTCTGATGAAGCCGAGAAGTTTTTCGGCCATATCGCGGCCGAGCTCTTCGCGGTATTCGCGGTCGTCTAATTTTAAGATAACTTCAGGGGTGGAAGTGTCTAAATATAGGTTCATAGGATGACCTCCCGACCGTTGTCGGTATAGCGGATTTCGATTTTATAGTGATTTTCGGGCAGAAGTTCGGCGATGGATTCGCCCCATTCGATGACGACGACGTTTTGCGGATTGTGGAGGTTTTCACTGAGGTCGTCGGCCATGAGACCGGGGTCGGGGAGGCGATAAAAGTCGTAATGGACGAGGTTGCCGCCGGAGGGCAAGGCGTAGGATTTGGAAATGGTAAAACTGGGGCTAGTGATCGGCTCTTTTATGCCGAGGCCGGCGGCGAGACCGCGAGTAAAAGTGGTTTTGCCGGCGCCAACATCGCCGACAAGCTCGATAATTGCCGGAAATTGGAGTTTTTTGGCGAAATTTTGGCCAAAATCTAACATTTCTTGCTCGGAATTGATATTCATTGTATAATTATACCATGAATATTTATATTGCGGGAATTTCGGGGACGGGAATGGGGCCGCTGGCGCTGATGGCGAAACAGGCGGGATTTACGGTATATGGTTCGGATTTGGCGGCGGGGGCGGTGTACGATGAGCTAGTGAAAGCGAGGATTGAGGTGAAAATTGGCGAGCAAGACGGGGAATTTTTGCGGGAGAAGTTGAAAACAGGGGTGGATTGGTTTGTGTACACGTCGGCGTTGCCGGAAGATCATCCGGAGCTGGTTTTGGCGCGAGAAACAGGGGTGAAAATCTCGAAAAGAGATGAATTTACGGCGTGGCTGGTGAAAGAATTAGGGTTGAAAATGGTGGCGGTTGCGGGAACGCACGGAAAAACCACGACGACGGCGATGATTGTGTGGGCGGCGCTGAAATTGGGGCTGCCGGTTTCGTATATTGTCGGGACGACGCTGGGATTTGCGCCGGCGGGGGCGTATCATGCGGGGGATCAGTATTTTGTGTACGAAGCGGATGAATATGACCGGAATTTTTTGAAATTTTCGCCGTGGCTGGCGGTGATTACGTGTGTGTCGTATGATCATCCGGATATTTATCCGACGAAAGAGGATTATGCGCAGGCGTTTGAGCAGTTCAAGGCGCAGAGTGAGCAGGTGATTGAACAGGGGGCGGAGGTTGAATCGGTTGGGGCGGAGCTTGGACCGTCGGGGGCGGAGTTTAAGCTGGCGGGGGCGGTGAGGCGGACGGATGCGGGACTGGCGCTGGCGGCGATTAAAAAAATTGCGCCAGAGGTCGAAGAGGCGGAAATTGTGCGGGTATTAGATGAATTTCCTGGGGCGGGAAGGAGATTTGAGCGAATCGCCGAGGGGGTGTACACGGATTACGCACATCATCCGGAGGAAATTGCGACTACGGTGGAAATTGCGCGCGAAGAGGCGGAAAAAACGGGAAAAACAGGGGTGGTGGTGGCGTATCAGCCGCATCAAAATACGCGGCAGCATAAGGTTAGGGCGGGGTATGCGAAGGCGTTTTTAGGGGTGGATAAGATTTTTTGGCTGCCAACGTATTTGACGCGGGAGGATCCGAATTTGCCGGTTTTGACGCCGGAAGAGCTGATTTCGGGGCTTGAAAATCGAGAAAAAGCGGAAGTTTCGGAACTTTCGGACGCGCTCGCTTCGCGGCTAAAAGAGTATGTAAAACAGGGGTATTTGGTGATTTTGATGACCGCGGGGCCGGCAGATGGGTGGCTAAGGGAGAAATTTTGCGAATAGGAGATCGTCCGTTGTGGTTGGGGATTGAAAAGCCTTTTTAAGTGCTAGAATGCCGCATAAAGGAGGCAATCAATAACCAGTCTTGCAATCTAATAATTGATTCTTCGCGAATAAAATATATGAAAGATGAAAAACTTGAAAAAACTGGTGTTTTTAAAATGGTTGTGGTAAAATGAAAGAAGTATGGTAAGCGAGGTTAGTGATACAAATAGTGTAAATATCGGACCGGGGGGGGGCGCTGTTTTACAAGATAGACAGGAAAAAGGAAAATCTTGGGGGGCTTTATGGACTATTGGGGGTGTTATGCGTGGTGATTGCGGTTTTGATTATTGTAATTATTACAATTTCTCATCACGTCAATGACTATGCGCCAGAAAGTCCGCTAATTGCCGAGGCAGTAAATGAGCAGTTTGCAGATTACGAGGGCGAGATTGCGGATTCGGCAAAAGCGCTAGCGTTATCTGAGACTATTGAAAATAAACTCTCTTCCGACCCTAATTATAATCCGGAACAGGCGATTGCTGATTATGGAGAAGCTTATCAATCGGCTTCTGGAAACCTGAAAATTTATATTGCAGCGTATTATGCTAATTATATTTATAATACTTTCGGGGATGTAGAACGAGCATTGTCAATTCTTGAACCGCTAGATAATAACCGAGGCGACGAAGGGAGCATAGAGATTTGGGCGGCTTTAGCAGCTTTCTACGAAAATGCTGGTAATACCGAGAAAACAAAAGAGTATCAACAAAAAATCGATGCAGTTATGCCGAGTGGAGCGATCGAAATAAACACAGAAGAACAAAACGAAACGGAGGCGGAAAAATGAGTAGGCGCGACAGAAAGGCAGCGAAAGCCATAAAATGGTAGTGGAGTCGAGACAAAAAACATTGAAAATATTCAAAAGAGCTGGTGTAGCCATGGCTTTTATTTTTGGTCTTACTCTAGTTGGAGTAAATAGTGCCTCAGCTTGGATTGGGTCAGGGAGCGGAAGTAGTGGTAGTAGCGGGGGTTGGGGTGGAGGGGGCGGATGTACTTGGAACGATAACACCTATCGCGAGGACTGTGCTGGTGCATCTTGGGCTTTCTATGAAGCGACTACCACAACGACTAGCGACATAGAGTTCCCTTATTTACGCGGCGTCGCTGGACGTGTTTATAATGCAGTAGTTCCCGCCGAATGCACAGAAGGAGCTGGGGCGGGCGGAGGATTTTGGCATCACGGAATTAACGGGGCTTTAATGTATTGGTATTTAGGGTCTCATCCTGACTACATCACGATTGGCTCTAGTTCGAGATTAGGGTGGTATGGGCACTGGTACACAATCAATCCTGGTCATCCTTATATGAGTTGGGTCCCGTACAAAACATACGGCAGCTATCTCACGAGCAGCAACAGACAAACTATCGTCGGAGTTTATAGACTAAAAAAATATGGAACCGAATCGGATGTCTTAGCTGACTATAAGAAAGCTTACACTCACGAAACAAATGGCGGGACGACCTCTTATATCCCTGGAGATGTATGGGGATTTTGCTATGGTCCATATATGGATAATCACAAAATTACACTGAAAGCTATTTTAAAGAACGGGGCGAGTTTTGCTGGGTCTGTTGCAGATAAGAAAAGTGCAGAGGTGTCGGCGGGGACATGGGCGAGTGTCACGCGGGGGAATGCTCCGAAGGGGTATACTTTTCTCGGGTTTAAACAAAACGCCTCGGATGGCAGTTTTATAACTCGGACCGATAGTGGCGGGAATGCTTATGTTTCGGGTGGAGCTACGCCAAAAGAAACTTACAATGAAAAAATGGGTAATTCCGACCTTACTCGTTATGCAGTATATATTATGAACCAGTTCGCGGGGCGGTCGCGGGTGGTGCAGAATGGGGTAGAAAAAGCTTCA
>CAVEVP010000002.1:0-228181 GCA_963619335.1 Clostridiales bacterium
ACAACGACGAATTTGGACACGGTTTATCAAAAAGAGCTAGCGCCGAGAGCGTAAAATCTAAAACAACTAGTTTTAGTGATAGAGGAAAATGGAGTTTTTTGATATAATCAAGATATGAAGAACAGAAGTCAGTTTGTTTGCCAGCAGTGCGGGAATGTGAGCGCGAAGTGGATGGGGCAGTGCCTCAATTGCGGGAGTTGGAATTCATTTGTGGAGCAGGAAATCCCGACGGGAGGCGTTGGTGGTGCGAGCGGAGGCGGAAAATCGGCGCTGGCGAAGGGGAAGGCGTCGGGGAAAAAGTTGGATTTTGTGAAACTGTCGAGCGTGGTGCCGTCGGATGCGAAAGCGAGGTTGCTGACGGAATTTCCGGATCTTAATAAGGTGCTGGGCGGGGGGATTTTGATGGGATCGGTGTCGCTGCTCGCGGGGCAGCCGGGGATTGGGAAATCGACGATTTTAATGCAGATTTCGGCGGAAGTGGCGAAAAAACATCGTGTGTTGTATGTTTCGGGGGAGGAAAGCGCGGGACAGGTGAAATTAAGGGCGCTTCGGCTCGGGGCGGATTCGGAAAAGTTGGCGTTTGCGGCGTCGACAAGCGGAAATGACATTGCGAAAACGATCGAAAGCGGGGAATTTGACCTGGTGATTATCGATTCGATTCAAACGCTGGCGATGGATGAGATTTCGAGCGCGCCGGGGACGGTGTCGCAGGTGACAAATTGTGGGAATTTGATTATTCGGGCGGCGAAAGCGACGGATACGGCGGTGGTGATTGTTGGGCATGTGACGAAAGAGGGGACGCTGGCGGGGCCGAAAGTTTTGGAGCACTTGGTGGATGTGGTGTTGAATTTTGAAGGTGATCGGTATGGCGGGTTTAAGACGGTGCGGGCGGCGAAAAATCGGTTTGGCTCGACGAACGAGGTGGCGATTTTTGAGATGGCGGAGGAGGGGCTGAAAGAAGTGCAAAATCCGTCGGCGGCGCTATTGGCGGAGCGAACGAACACGGACGGGTCGATTATTCTCGCGACTTTGAACGGAAATCGGCCGATTTTGGTGGAAATTCAGGCGCTGGCAAATAAGTCGAACTTCGGTTATCCGAAACGGACGGCGAGTGGGTTTGATCTTAATCGGTTGAATTTGTTGATTGCGGTACTGGAAAGACGAACGAAGCTTCGGCTTTCGGATCAGGATATTTTTATTAATGTGGTTGGTGGAATGAAACTTGCGGATTCGGCGGCGGATTTGGCGGTGTGTATGGCGATTGCGTCGGCGGTGGCGGGGCGAAAGTTGGGAGAGGAATATGTGGTGTTTGGAGAAGTGGGGCTCGGAGGCGAAATTCGGTCGGCGTTTCGGGCGGATCAGAGGATTGCCGAGGCCAAAAAACTAGGTTTCAAACACGCGATTGCACCGCAAAATATTCGCGACAAGTTCGTGATTCCGGCGAAAGATTTGCGAGAAACTTTAATTAAATATGTAAAATGAAGATTTTAGGAATCGATCCGGGGATTGGAATTTGTGGGTTTGGGTTGATTGAGACGGCGGGGCGGACGCGGGCGCTGGATTTTGGGGCGGTGACGACTGAGGTCGGGGCGCCGATGCCGGCGAGGTTGTTGGAATTGTATAATTCTCTGATCGAGGTTTTTGAACAGACGAAGCCGGAAGTAGTGGCGGTGGAAAAGTTGTTTTTCTCGAAAAATATTACGACGGGGATTGCGGTGGCGGAGGCGCGAGGAGTGGTTTTGCTCGTGGCGGAGCAGCAGGGAGTGCCAGTTTATGAATATACGCCGAATGAGATTAAGAAAAGTTTAACGGGCTATGGCGCGGCGACAAAAACGCAAATTCAGGAGATGGTGCGGCTACATCTTGGGCTTGAGAAAAAGCCGAAACCGGATGATGCGGCGGATGCGCTGGCGGTGGCGATCACTTGTAGCTTTTTGTATCGGCAAGGGACGAATGGTGAATACAAGTTTTCGAACAAGGCGTGATATAATAGAGGTATGATTGCGCATTTGAAGGGGAAAATTGAGGAGAAATACGGGAGTTTTTTGGTGCTGGATGTGAATGGGGTGGGGTATGAGGTGATGGTGGCAAAAACGGATTTTGAGGGGGCGCGGCTAAATGAGGAGCGGAAGTTCTATACTTATCATCAGGTGCGGGAAAATGCGGAGGAATTATACGGGTTTTCGAGTTTGGCGGCGAAGAAGATTTTTGAACTTTTGATTTCGGTACAGGGGATTGGGCCGAAGGCGGCGATTGCGATTTTGTCGCTGGCGGAGGCGGAAGAAGTGCGAAATGCGATTGCAAATGCGGATGCGGGATTTATTGCCAAGGCGTCGGGGGTGGGAAAGAAGTCGGCGGAGCGGGTGATTGTGGATCTACGCGATAAGGTAGGGATTCCGTCGCGATACGGGGGGACGGAGGCAAGCGCGGAGGCGGACGCAGCGGGGCAGGATGAGGCTTTGGACGCGTTAATTGCGCTAGGTTTTCCGCTGAAAGAGGCCACGGCGGCGCTTGAAAAAGTGGCGCGGGACTTGCCGGTTGAGGAACGGGTGAGGTTGGCGCTAAAGGGGTGAAAAAGTGTTGCTTTTTTAGAGAAAGTGTGATAGAATAATAGGTAATTGTCTAATAAAAAAGGTAAAATATGAGTTTTTCGATTTTGAAAGAGATTGGTGACGCGCAGAAAAAGAAGGCGGTGGTTGATGTGCGTTCAGGGGACACGGTGAAAGTGACCCAAAAAATTAAAGAAGGCGACAAGTTTCGCTTACAGACGTTCGAGGGCGTGGTAATTCGCGCGGAGCGCAAAAATTCGCACACGGAGCGGATTGTGGTACGAAAAGTGACGTCGGGTGTGGGCGTGGAAAAGTCGTATTTGGTGCATTCGCCGTTGGTGGAGAAAATTGAGATTACCAAGCGGGCGAAAGTGCGCCGGAATAATTTGTCGTTCCTCAGAAACCGGTCGGGTAAGTCGGCGCGGCTTACGGGCAAGGATTTTGACCGTGCAGGCGTAAATGATGTGACGGTGGAAGAACCGGTTGAGGAAGAGGTCGCTACTGAGATTGCGGAAGCGCCAGCCGAAGAGGCAAAAGCCGAAGAACAAACCGAAGCGAAGGCTGAAGAATCGACCGAAATGAAAGCTGAAGCCTAGTGGCGATTTTAGGAATCGATGAAGTTGGACGCGGACCCCTTGCGGGTCCGCTTGTTGTGGGGGCGGTAATTTTACCGGAAGAAAAGCCAGAGTGGGTGGCGGAGCTTCGGGATTCTAAAAAATTGTCGGAGAAAAAGCGCGAAAAATTGAGTTCAGTAATTTTAGAGGAGGCGCCGGCGACGGGGCTAGGTTGGGTGACGAATGAAGAGATAGATGAGCTGGGGATGTCGGAAGCGCTGAGGTTGGCGACGCGGCGGGCGGTGGAGGAAGTGCAAAAGGCGCGCGTGGCGTTTTCGCAGATAATGATTGACGGGACGGGTAATTTTTTGGCGGGGACGACGCTTGGGAAATACGTCTCGACGATGCCAAAAGCGGACGATTTGATTAAGGAAGTTTCGGCGGCGTCGATTATCGCGAAAGTGGCGCGGGACCGGTATATGGTGGAGCTCGCGAAAAAATATCCGGAATATGGTTTTGAGCGACATAAGGGGTACGGGACGGATTTTCACCGGGCAGCGATTGTGGATTATGGGATTTGTCCGGAGCACCGGAAAAGTTTTGAGCCGATTAAGAGTATGATTAGATGGTCGCCGAGTGGGGCAAAAACGAATGCAAAAATGAGTGCGGAAGCTGGGGCGGGGATGAAAGTTGGAAAAAGTGTTGTAAAAAATACAACAGAGATTGGGCGAAAGGCCGAGACGAAGGTGGCGGAGTATTTGGAGAGTTTGGGACATGAGGTCGTGGTGCGGAATTTCAAGACAAAGCAGTATGAGATTGATATTGTGTCGGTGTGTAAAGAAAAAGTTTATTTTACAGAGGTGAAATATCGGGAAACGGATGATTATGGCGGGGGGCTGGGGGCGATTACACGCCAGAAATTGGCCCAAATGAGATATGCGGCGGAGCGGTTTTTGCAGACAAAAAAGTTATTGGGGCGTTATGATCCGATTTTGGCGGTGGCGGAGGTGGCGGGGAAAGATTTTGTGGTGCGAAATTTTTTCAGCTTAGATTAAGCTTTTAGCGAAGAATTTAGACGTTGAAGCGGAATTCGACTACGTCGCCGTCTTTCATTTGGTAAGTTTTACCTTCGGTGCGGAGCAGGCCGGCTTCTTTGACGGCTTTTTCGGAACCGAGGCGGACGAGGTCGTCGTAATTCATCACCGAGGCAGCGATGAAACCGCGTTCGAAATCGGTGTGGATGGTGCCGGCAGCTTCAGGGGCGATGGCGCCTTTTTTGATGGTCCAAGCGCGGACTTCTTTTTTGCCGGCAGTGAGGAAAGATTGAAGACCGAGGGTGTCGTAGGCGGCTTTGATTAGCTCTTCCAGAGCGTCGTTTTCAACGCCGTAGCTTTTCAAAAACTCCTTGCGTTCGGCGCGGGTCATATCAGACATTTCTTCTTCCAATTTGGCGTTGACGAAAATTCCAGAGCCGTCACCCCTCGCTGATACTAAATCAATAAGCTTTTCTTGTAAATCTTTATCAGTCAGGCCGGTTTCGTCAATATTGAACATATAAATTACTGGTTTATCGGTAAGAAAGGGAATATTTTCGTCGGCAGGATCTTTTTTGCGCTTGGCGGCGATTCTGGCCTTGGTTTCCTCGTCGGCAAGCTCGAGCTCAAGATTGGTGATATCGATATCTTCTTGAGCTTGCTTTAAGATATCGTCTTCGGGTTTGTTGTCGGCGCGGACAATGTCGTCGTTTTTGAAAGCGCGGACGACGTGACAAATCGCTTGACATTCGCGGATGTGGGCGAGGAATTTGTTGCCGAGACCTTCGCCTTTCGAGGCACCGGCGACCAGTCCGGCGATATCGACAAACTCGACCGAAGCCGGCACGACTTTTTCGGTATCATACATTTTTGCGAGAACGTCAAGGCGGTCATCAGGGACGGGAACAATGCCAACATTCGGCTCGATGGTGGCAAAGGGATAATTCGCTGCCAGCGCGCCAGCGTTCGTCAGCGCGTTAAAAAGGGTCGATTTCCCGACGTTTGGAAGTCCGACAATGCCGATTTTTAGATTCATATCTGTTATTATAACATATTCGGGGCAAAAAGTCTTAATTTTTGGCAGCTGAATAGGTAAAAAATAGATAATGTGATATAAAAACAGGGGAAGATGATAAAAATGGCGAAGATGATGAAAAACCTGAAGATGGGATAGAGAAGGGTTTGGGCGACTGGAATTACGCGTATGACGTCGAGGCGAACACTGTGCGGAAAGTTTACAAACAGATTGGTGTGTAGGCTAAAAAATATTGACTTTTGGGGAGGAATGTGCTATAATTGAAGGTGAGACTATTTTTGGAGGTCTTGCAACTTACCATCTTATTTGAAAGGGGAATAAAAAAATGGATAAGACACGAGAACTGATGGCACAGGGATTATTAAACATGCTAATGGTGGCATGGTACGGAGAGAGGTTGTTGCACCCCGAGAGAGGAATGTCGTCGCAGGTGAGCCGATATTACTCTAAGGGCGAATACCCGGATTGGTTGGCTGAAGAGCTGAAAACCATTGAAATCGTACCGGCGACCAACATAGCAATCGAAGTGGCAGCGCGCGTGGACGATACGTATTCCTATGTATTTAGGAACAGCGAGACGTCGGGTTTGTATGGTTGTTATGCCAAACTGTTGGATTTTGCCTGTATGGCAAATGTGATGTTTGGGAAAGTGATGACCGAGGAGCAAATTGCGTATTGGATTTTCGCCTCAATTGAGAAGAATAAACGATACAAATTTGCGGCGCGTAAAGCGGAAGAAATCGAGCGCAAGGTGCAAAGGACGCTGATTCTGGCTAGAGACGACGACGTGAGTGTTGATGAGTTTAGAGTGAGAATCGGCAAGTTGCGCAGGAGCGCGGATTTCTGGCACGACATGGCAGAAAGAACATTTTCCGGGGGTACCCCAAAAGACAACAAATAAGATTAAGCGGTTCGGGATACCGAGCCGCTTTTTCATGAGGCGATTCTATAAAATAATGGGATGGAATAGGGGCGGGAATTTGGTATAATGGGGGTATGAAAGTGAAAATTGGGGTGAAGGCGCGGAGGGTCGCGACGGTGGTGGGGGTGCTGATTTTGGTGGTGGTTTGGCTGGTGGTGAATCCGGCGAGTTATGAGGCGATTTTTACGCCGGCGGAGAATACGGGGGCGGAGTATGGAACCGGAGAAGAGGAAAATGGCTCGAGCGATAGTGGGGGTGGTTCGGAGAGTGGGGCGGGCGATAATTCTGGGGCTAGCTCGGATAGCAATTCAGGCGCGTCTGGAATTACCGAAAATACAGGTGTCAAGCTGGCGGTGGAAGTTTTGGAAAAGTTGGAGGTGAAGGGGCGGGCGCCGAAAACTGGTTATTCGCGGGAGGAGTTTTATTCGGGCTGGCCGACGGTGGATGGATGTAATTTAAGGCAGAAAATTTTGAAACGGGAACTGGGGGAAACGGCGGTTCTAGATGGCTGTACGGTGGTGGCGGGGGAGTTTGATGAGCCTTATACGGGGGAGCATAAGAAATTTACGACGAAAGAAGAGATTTCAAAGGGACTACAGATTGATCACGTGGTGGCGCTGTCGGATGCGTGGCAGAAGGGGGCGCAGTATCTCTCGAAGGAAACGCGATATAATATCGCAACTGATCCGTTGAATTTGTTGGCGGTGGATGCCGCGACCAATCAGGGGAAATCGGACGGGGATGCGGCGACGTGGCTGCCGCCGAATAAGAAGTTTCGGTGTCAATACGTCGCGCGACAGGTGTCGGTGAAATATAAGTATGGCCTATGGGTAACAGAGGCGGAAAAAGGGGCGATTAGCGGGATTTTGGAAAATTGCCCCAAAGAGCCGGCGGTTGGGGTGTAAAATGGCGGGTTTGGAGCTATGCGAGGGCGAAAAATGTCGAAAATAGCTGAAATTGGTGTATAATAGGGGTAAGTAAATGGAGGCAATATGAAAAAGTTGTTTTGGGGCATGTTCGGGGGGATGACGGTGCTAGTGATTGGGGCGTTTTTGCTGGGGCGATATGCCTGTCCGAACTTGGAACTCGCGAAATTGCCGGCGCCGGAGCTATCCGAGGGGCAACGGGGGGAGCTCGGGATTGATAAAAATGTGAATGAGGCGACGATTGACCAATATCTCGGGCAGTCGGACGCGGTTTATCGGGACCTTAGGATGCTAAAGGACCCGGGGAATTATGAGGCAATCGGGGGCGATGCGTATTTGTCGGGGTTTGTGAACGGATTTGAGGTGGTACCGTTTCCGTATTTGGTGAATGTCGAGGGGCTGCCGGAGGCGGTGGGTGAGACTTATCAGGGAAAAACGCTGTTTACAAATAAAGACGGGGAATATACGGCGAATTATGAGGAAAGTTTGGCGGTGCTCGAGGCGTTGTTCCCGAAAGATAAGGTGTTGTTTCTGATGTGCGGCGGGGGCGGATATTCGGGGATGATGAAAAATATGTTGGTGGCGCTGGGCTGGGACGGCTCGAAGATTTATGATGTGGGCGGATATTGGTTCTATGAGGGGGAGAATAAGGTGGAAGTGAAGCGGACTTTGGCGGACGGGACGGCGGTGTACGATTTTTACAAGGTGCCGTATCACGAGATTGATTTTGACGAGTTAACAGAGGTGTAGGATGGGGGTTTCGCGGTCAAAAGAGACGGTGAAAACGAAGGAAGCGCCGAGCAAAACTCCGAAAAAAGCGTCAAAACAGGCATTGGAACGGGAGCTAAAACAGGGGTGGCGAAGTTGGGGGGTCGGAGTTTTGATTATCGCGCTGATAGCGGTGGTTTTTGGAAGTGTGTTGTTTGTCGGGGCGGCAAGCGGCTGGTTTGACGAAAAAGTGGTTTTGGATGCGGAATATGTGTGCGGGGAGGAATGCGATGGTGAGTTTCTCGAGGGGGAGAGCGGAGCGGGGCTCACGGCGCGTGAATATGAGGAGCTAATCGGGGCGAAAAAATCGTTTGTTTTGTTGGTGGATCAGGGAGGATGTACGACGGCAGAGCGGTTGAAGGGTTATATGCGGGATTTTATGAAGGAGGCGGGAGTGAAGGTTTATCGGATGATGTTTTTAGAGGTGAAAAATTCGTCTTTGTCTGAAAAAGTGAAATATTATCCGTCGGCGGTGGTGGTTTCTCGGGGTGAGGTGATCGGATTTTTGCGGGCGGATAGCGATGAAGACGCGAAAATGTATAATGATTATGCGGAGTTTAAGGGGTGGATGCGGGGGATGGGAGTTTCACAAATTGCAAAGTGAGTTAATAAAAAAATGATAAATTACTTTGTAGTTTAGTGGTAAGCGTGATTAAGTAAAACCTAAAAAACTACCCGAGGGGTAGTTTAATAGGCACTTTGCTAAATTATTCGGCTTTCGTCAAAGTATAAGACGCTGTACCTGTGTAGGAGCCTTCCGCTTGGGTTGCCGTGGTGCCAACTTTATAGGCAATTTTTACACTATCGCCAGTTGCTGCAGACATGGTGCTTTTCGACGTAATCGTGCTCGATGCCTTTCCCGCAGGGGTCGATGAACTGTCCACAAAAGCGTTCCATGTGCCAGAACCTGCGCTCGCGGCAGTATCTGCGTAGGCAATCGTTTCATTTCCAGAGGACGCTTTTGCTGGCCCAACTAGGTCGGTAAAAGTACCGGTCACTGAATAGCCTTTAGCGTTATTGCATTTAATGGCCAGCGTCGTCTCGCCAACTGCCTCAAGAGTACTGGCCGTCATAGCTTTTGTGTACATATGCGTTGTTGCCCCGTCAAACGTACAAGATTCGGCGATTGTTACTGTAATGGTGTCGGTTGTCGTTCGGCTATCCGCCGCAAACACCCCCGCAAACGGCACCACTGCGAGACCTAAAGCGGCAACACTTGCCCCAGCGATTAATGATTTCTTCATAATTGTTTTCTCCTGCGCACAGAAGCGCAATTAGTTTATATTTGTGTTAAAACGCCGCGGGATTTATATTTAAAAAATAACGAAGGAGCAAATCATGAAAACAATTTACGACCAGATTGAAAATTATTTGACTTATTGTGAAAAGGTGCGGAAAATGAGCCCGATTACCATAAGCACAAAGCGCTATACCCTAACTCGTTTTGCGCGCGAAACTGAGGTAAAAAGTCTCAAAAAACTTTCCAATCCGATTTTTGATCGCTATATTACAAAATTAACCGAAAGTGGTGTCAATGGGCGTTCGATCAACACTTATAGCGCTAGCATTATCACTTTTGCGAAATATTATCAAAAATTGGGGCTGAAAATGCCTTTCCGGCCGATTTTGGTCCAAAAATTACAAGAAACCAAGACTGAAAGGGCGTTTTATACCCGAAAAGAGATCGAGCGCGTCCTCAAAAAGGCCGATTTTGAGACGGAATTGATGATTCGGATAATGTTTGAAACGGGAATGCGGATTAACGAAATCACGAATCTGAAAATCGCGAATTTTAGCGGCCGGCAAATTCGTTTTATCGGCAAGGGCAATAAGCCACGCGAGGTTTATATTAAACCCGCGACGCTGGAAATGCTGAAAATTTACCTTGAAAATCACCAAATTCGGGATTTTTTGTGGGGCAAAACCTTGAATGGCGACCCGCCGACAACCCACACGATACGCAAAAAATTAAAACAGGCTTTTATCGCGGCCGGTTTTGCGAATTTTTATCCGCACGCGCTGCGCCATTCTTTCGCGACTAATTTACAGAAAAACGGCGCGTCGGTGGCGGAAATCAAAGAGATGATGGGCCACGCCAGCGTCGCCACCACCGAAAAATATTTACACGGTTTTAGCGGAAAAATGCGGGAGCTGTTTGAGAGATATGGTTAAAACTCTTTAGGTTTGCCCCCGTCTTTTTTATTTTCTTCGGCTATGTTATAATGATGCGCAATGTTTGGATATATAGACGAATCTGGGGCGCCAGGAGTAGCAAGTTACAGTAAAGATTGCTTGCTTGTTAGCTTAGTTTTGTTCGAATCCGAAGCGTCACGAGATAAAGCGATTGGCGCTATTGATAATCTCAGAATAAAACTTCGTCTTCCAGAAGATTATGAATTCCATTGTAGTAGCAACTCGATTAGGCCACAAACCGAATTTTTAAAACTTCTATCAGCGCTTAATTTCAAATTCATAACTGTCGCAATTCATAAAAATAATTTTAGAAAGACGGCTTCGTATGTCAGAATGTCGGGTCTTGTAATGGATGAAATTCAAAAGCGTTTTTCTAAAATTAAAATTGAGATGGATTCAAACCCAACTCTCCATGCTGAATTTCGTAAAAGAATTCGCGAGCGTGGATTAAAAGATGTAAAAATTCGCGAGAAAAATTCTCGTCATAGCCGCTTAATCCAAATCGCTGATTATGTTGTGAATATTTCTGCGAAAAAAGTCAAAAATACACCGAAAGCACGAGAATGGTACGGTGTAATTGCGAAAAAAGTCATCGCGTTCATTGAAATTGCGGATTAATTTGTAAAACAAAAAGTCCCCAAAAGGGGATTTTTGGCGCTACGACCTGCATAGGATTTTCACCACTATGCCGCAGGGGTAAACCAACTACTTACCAGTCGCCGCATTAATTAAATTATAGCACGAAAAAAATAAATAGCAACACCGTTTAACATATTTTCTATTTTTTGGATTGCTTCATACAATTACTCTTAAAGCTCATGAACATCATAATCCGCCTGTTCCTCGTATTCGTACGAAGCCTGAATCCCTTTCATATAAACCTCGCGGTCGTTAATTTTAGAGGTCAGCGCGTTTTTTACTGGCGAGTTCCTCGTTGTTCATACATACATTATATCATAAATCCGCCCTAGAATCTTGACAAAAGGACGTCGCTTTGATATAATGAAAGTATATTCGGGGATTTCCCGCACCCTAGTCGTAAGGCTAGGGGAAATTTTTTATTCGCCTAAATACAGATTACGAAAACCGGTTTTTACTTTTATCATGTCATCTTCAGCGATTTGGCCTAAACGATTGTAGCGTTTTTTTACCACACCTGTTATATTTTTACTACACGGAGGTGGTAGAAAATTGTTGATCTGGTATTTTTGTCTGGTGGAAAAGTCGGGGTGGGGAAATGTGAAAATTGGCTTAAAAAATGCTTGACACGGGTATTGTGGTTATGTATAATTAAAGTGTTAAAAGGTCATATTTTAACACAAATATAAACTAATTGCGCTTCTGTGCGCAGGAGAAAACAATTATGAAGAAATCATTAATCGCTGGGGCAAGTGTTGCCGCTTTAGGTCTCGCAGTGGTACCGTTTGCGGGGGTGTTTGCGGCGACAACCGACATTACGGGCATGACCGACAACTTCACCGTCACCGTCAACCCGACCTGTTCTTTCAGCGCTGAGTCGCATAGTTTCGAAGCAACGATGGACGTTAATTCCAAACTTACAGATCCAAAGCAAACGACCATGAATGTAAAATGTAACGACACTAAAGGCTACAAAGTGACTGTCACCAAGACAGAAGACCTCACCTTAAGCGGAACCGTCACAACGACCACGGGGAATGGAAGTATCCCATTCACGACGGCAGCGGTAACAGCGGGCACAGCCGGCTGGAACGCCTATAAAACCGCAGAGGGAACGACCACCTATTTTGCAACCGCAGACTCAGCAACCGCAAGCGACGTAAACAATATTGTCATGGAAAGCGACCGAATGACCCCGACCGCAGGCGACGAGGTTACTATCAACTACGATATCGCCACCTCGAAAAACCAGGCTCAAGGCTCCTATACCGGCTCCATTACCTATACGCTTGCCCCAGAAACCCAATAGAGCCAACTAAATCACCAAAAAACTCCCCGAAAGGGGAGTTTTTGTTAGGATAGCTTTGTGTCTAAGACTTATTTCTCAAGACTAGTTGCAGTCAAGGTGTAAGTAATAGACCCAGTGTAAGTACCGGCTGCTTGGTTTGCTGAAGTTGCAACACCATATTTAATATCTACGGTATCGCCAGCGATTTTACCGTCAGTAATAGTACTATTGGTTGGCTTAGTGCTACTTAACACCGTATTGTTGGTGTTACCTGTCTCTTTCGAGATATAATAAGGATCTGTCGTGCCAGCTGTTGCGTTAAACCTATACGCACTCCAGCTCGATGTGCCCGCTTCTACAGCTGCATTGTTATATGCAATTTTATCCGTACTGTTTTGGTGGGTAAGATCTGTAATGCTGGTCGCCGTTACGCTATACCCTTGAGCGTCGTTACAGATAACCCGCATATTGGTGGTCCCAACATTGTCGATTTTTTCGTTTATCCCTAACTTAGCGGTATATTCTTCGTTCCCAGCGTCTGCTACCCAATCAGTAGTCGTTTTAGTTTTCGATTGCGTAAACAGACAGGTCGGTTGAACGGTAACTGTTAATTTATCCGTCATCGTAGCCGTGAGTTTATCCGCCGCAAACACCCCCGCAAACGGCACCACTGCGAGACCTAAAGCGGCAACACTTGCCCCAGCGATTAATGATTTCTTCATAATTGTTTTCTCCTGCGCACAGAAGCGCAATTAGTTTATATTTGTGTTAAAGTGTTTTGTGCTAGCTAAAAATGTATAAAAAAATAGTAAAAGTATTGCATTTTTTGGAAATCTGTGCTATAATGAAATCACATTACCACGAGGGCAGCGCGAACGGCTAACTACCTAAGCGAAGACCCTCATTTTTTGTGTCGCCGGTTTTTGAGTTCGATTTTTTCGCGTATTTCGCGTTTATCTAGAAAATCGTAGTAGTTATTGCCTAACTGGCGATATAGAGACGAGGCTTTTCCGTGTGCTGGGAACAATACTTTGCCGAGTTTGCCTTGTTTATTAAGATATTTGACGGTTTTATAGTAATCGCCATCACCCGAAACTAGGAAAAATTTATCAACATTGGTGCATTCGTGAAAATTCTTCATTATCGAAAAAACAATATCTGTATCAACATTGCCTTTCTTGCTTGAAAGAACGTCAGGATAGTGTGCTCTGAATACGAGAATAAATCCAGCATCTTGAATCATGTCGTAAAGACTTTGAAGATCGTCGTTCGTGCAACCGATAAAATAATAAGCTTTAGTAACACTATATTTTTTGCGGAGATATTCACGGAATCTATATAAATCTACTTTCCAAGGATGTTTGCTCGTAGTAGTTCCGAGTGTGAGATTTTGTCCATCAATGAAAGCCTGGTTATTCATAATAATTTGATTATATCATATCTCTGTCGCTTCTCTAGTTATTTTTTGTGATGATTTTTTTGTGAAAAAGGGCGGTTCCTGGCGTGTTTATGGTATAATAGAGAAAAGTAGGAGGTATATGGAGGAAAATTCCCCGGAAAAACAGGTTAAGCAAGTTAATCAAACGAGTCAAGCTAAGCCGACAAAGCATAAGAAGAAAAAGAAAACTAACTGGCCGGCGACGATTGGGGCATCGCTACTGCTTACGGCGATTGTGTTGATTATTTGTTTCTTTTTACAGGGGGAGACGAAAGTGGTGAATGACGGCGCGACGGTGGAGTCGTCAAAGTCGCTAGCTTGCGAGGCGGAGGGGAAGCAATATCCGTTTTTCAAATACGACAATGCGACAAAGAAGACAACGAAAATCAACGCGACGTTTAATGGGGAAAAATTGGATACGATTTCGCTAATTCAGGAACTATATTATAACAGTAGTGACGAGATTGTGCGGAGCGAGGCGGAAAATCACGCGGCGTTGAATTTGAAAACGCAGGGCGAGGGGTTGGGGCCGGATGCGTTCGGGGCGAATTATGCAAAACTATCCAATCGGTTGAAGTTTAGCATGTATGCGCGGGCAGAAAAATTGACGCATGAGACGGTAAAATATTTTGAGTTGGATTGGGTCGAGAGTGGAACGTATAATTTGCCGACAATGGAAAAAATTTATACCGAGCAAGGGTTTAATTGTAGCGCTAAAAATAACTAATGTGGTATAATTGAAAAATAATAAGGAGGTTAATGAAAAAAATATTGAATAAAAAGAACTGGCTTGCGGCGGTGGCGATAGCGTTTGTAGCGATGACTGGGGCGGCGCCGGCGGTGATGGCGGAAGAAGAACAGCAAATGTATGGTTTTTCCATGTCGCCAATGAGTCAGGAAATTGTTTTAAACCCTGGGGATTCGTATGAAAGTTCGCTAAAAGTGACAAATCCTGGGACACATACGACGGACTTAGACTACGAAGTTTCGGTTGAGCCGTTTTATCGTAATGATAATGCGGATGCAATTTTTGAAAATGTTGGCGGGCGTGGCGAGATGGCGAATTGGATTACGATCACTTCGCATCAAACCGGACATTTGGCGCCGAACGAGACGGATGAGGTGACGTTTAGAATCGATGTGCCTGAAGACGCGCCGGCTGGGGGACAATACGCGTCGGTGCTAGTGTCTTCGAGCTCGAGCGCGAATAATGACGCGATGATTAAAGAGACACGACGAATTGGGCACCTGATTTATGCGGAAATTTCGGGGGCGACAGTGCGTGATGGCGAGATTATGAATATCAATGTGCCGGCGTTTTTGCTGTCGGGGGATATCACGGGGTCGGTGGCGGTGAAGAACACCGGAAATACGCACGACATGGCGACATATAAATTGCAGGTATTTCCGCTGTTTTCGGATGAGGAAGTTTATACGAACGAAGAGGACCCGGAAAAACATTTGATTTTGCCGGACCAGACTTATTATGCGGAGACGGCTTGGGAAAAGACGCCGGAGATGGGGATTTTTAATGTAGTATATACGGTGGAGTTTGCGGGTAAGACAATGCAGGCTTCAAAAATGGTGATTAAATGCCCGATTTGGCTGTTATTTATTATTCTGTTTATCGTGGCGGGGATTGCGATTTGGCTGGCGACACGGGCGTGGGGGAGAAAAAGGCAGCTGGCGTAGGCTTGGCTGAGCATGAGCGGGGAGCAAAAACCGTCCGGTAAGGGCGGTTTTTGAGAGCGGACAAAACCGTCCGGTAGTAGTTTTTTGAGTGTGGGTGAAAAGTTGGGCTAGGAAAAGGTGATTTTAGCGAAAAAATGCGAAAAAGTGTAAAAAAGTGCCAAAAATCGCGAAAAAAGGGGTTGATTTTATAAAAAAGGTTTGTTATAATGGAGGAAGTTTAAGCAAGTCGCGGGAAACTTTGAGTTTGCGACCTCTACGAAAAGAAAGAAAAGCGAGGAAAATTTTCGAGGTCGCTTGGCGGTCGCGGAGAGACATGAGACTTTTCGAATTAACAATTTGAAACGATTAAAGATTTTAAAGACGGAACGAGCAGTTGAATTGAGAAATCAAACTTCGATTGCTAGTTAAGTCAATGCATAAAAAGGTAATTAAGGGCACTGATAGTGGATGCCTTGACAATCAATACCGATGAAGGCCGTAGAAGTCTGCGATAAGCCTCGGGGATCTGACAACGAGAAATGATCCGGGGATTGCCGAATGGGGAAACCTAATACGAGTCATGTCGTATTGTCGCTACCTGAACACATAGGGTAGAGGACGGGAACCGACCGAACTGAATCATCTTAGTAGGCCGAGGAAAAGAGAATAACCAATGATTCCGAAAGTAGTGGCGAGCGAAATTGGAATAGCCTAAACCTTTCAAGTTCTAACTTGTGAACCGGTTTACCGGAGCGGGTTAGTATGGTTTTAGCGGCCAATGCTTGAAGGGGGTTGCGAAATTAGATAATTTTTATGCTGAGGCGCGGATTTTTCCGAGTTTCGGCATAAGAACCGACAACGCTAAATTGAGCGGGTAAAGATACAATCCTTTAGATCGTAGCGGAAGCTTCTGGAACGTAGCGCCAAAGAGGGTGAAAGTCCCGTATGCGAAACGGTCTTAGGCTTTATTTATCTTTTTTCAAGTAGGACGGGGCACGAGAAACCCTGTTTGAATCCGGCAGGACCACCTGCCAAGGCTAAATATATTGATTGATCGATAGCGAACTAGTACAGTGATGGAAAGGTGAAAAGAACCCCGGGAGGGGAGTGAAATAGATCCTGAAACTCAGTGCCTACAAGGTGTCGGAGCGGATTTATCCGTGACGGCGTGCTTTTTGTAGAACGATCCAGCGAGTTAATTTTATCGGCGAGGCTAAGTCAGTTGACGGAGCCACAGTGAAAGCGAGCCTGAATAGGGCGCCAAGTCGGTGGAATTAGACCCGAAACCGGGTGACCTAACCATGAGCAGGTTGAAGCGACGGTAACACGTCGTGGAGGACCGAACCAGGGTACGCAGTAAAGTGCTTGGATGACTTGTGGTTAGCGGTGAAATGCCAATCGAACTCGGAGATAGCTGGTTCTCCTCGAAATAGCTTTAGGGCTAGCGTTATGTAGTAGCAGATGGGGGTAGAGCTCTGAAAAGAACTGGGGCGGGCAACTGTACCCACTCTTATCAAACTACGAATACCATCTGTGTAATCATGGCAGTCAGAACAGCGGGGCTAAGCTCGTTGCTCAAAAGGGAAACAGCCCAGACCATCGTCTAAGGTCCCTAATTAATACTAAGTGGGAAACAAAGTGAAGTTTCTTAAACAGCTAGGATGTTGGCTTAGAAGCAGCCATTCATTTAAAGAGTGCGTAACAGCTCACTAGTCAAGAGATTTTGCGTGGAAAATGTAACGGGGCTAAGTATTAAACCGAAGACATGGATGTCTACTTTAGTAGGCGTGGTAGAGGAGCGTTGATATTGCGGCGAAGTCGTTTCGGAAGGAACGGTGGAGCGGTATCAAGTGAGAATGCTGGAATCAGTAACCTTAAGACAGGTGAGAATCCTGTCGGTCGTAAGAGCAAGGTTTCCAGGGCGACCGTAATGGTCCCTGGGTTAGTCGGTCCTAAGCCGAGGCGTATCAGCGTAGGCGATGGACAACAGGTTAATATTCCTGTACAGGTAATAGTTGTTAACAGTTCACATTGTGTGACCGGAGCGGTTTATTGGTATATAACCGTCTAAGTCTCTCGGGAACGAGAGATGAATGAAAGACTCCCTTTGGGAGAGTCGATTCTGGGTAAAACGGTGGCCAGAAAAGCTGGTTAACTTAGGCTATTGCCTACCGTACCGCAAACCAACACCGGTGCTCGAGTCGAGTAGACTAAGACCTACGAGAGAACCTTCGCTAAGGAACTCGGCAAAAAAGCGTCCGTAACTTCGGAATAAGGACTGCCCTCTCATTAAGTTGAGGATTTGCCAAAGTTGTCTCAAGCGAAAGATGAGGTTAGAATTACCTAAAAGTTAAACTAAATCTTTTGTCGAGACACAGACTTTGGCAGCCTAATCGTCAATTTGATGAGAGGGCCGCAGCTAAAGAGCCCACGGAACTGTTTACCAAAAACACAGGTCTCTGCTAACGCGAAAGCGGATGTATAGGGGCTGACTCCTGCCCAGTGCCGGAAGGTTAAGGGGAGAGCTTCACGGTTCAAACTGAAGCCCCGGTGAACGGCGGCGATAACTATGATCGTCCTAAGGTAGCGAAATTCCTTGTCTGGTAAGTTCAGACCCGCACGAATGGAGTAATCATGTGGGCACTGTCTCGGCGAAGGCCTCGGTGAACGTGCATTGGCGGTAAAGATGCCGTCTGATCATGCCAGGACGAGAAGACCCCATGGAGCTTTACTACAACTTTGCATTGATTGTTGGGATATTTTGTGTAGAATAGGTGGAAGACTTTGAAGCAGATACGCCAGTATTTGTGGAGTCGAAATGTGAAATACCACCCTGAGTATTTTAACAGTCTCACGCTTGACCTGATCGGCCAAGCGGACCGTGCATGGCGGGTAGTTTAACTGGGGCGGTTGCCTCCTAAAGAGTAGCGGAGGCGTTCAAAGGTTGGCTAACTACGGATGGAAATCGTAGTGGTAGTGTATGCGCAAAAGCCAGCTTGACTGTGAGGACTACAATCCAATCAGACACGAAAGTGGGAGCAAGTGACCCGCTGTATTGAACTTCGGTTCTATTTACGTGGGAAAGACAGCGCACACGGATAAAAGTTACCCTGGGGATAACAGGCTGATCGCGCCCAATAGTTCACATAGACGGCGCGGTTTGGCACCTCGATGTCGGCTCATCACATCCTGGAGGGGGAGCACCTTCCAAGGGTCCGGCTGTTCGCCGGTTAAAGTGGTACGCGAGCTGGGTTCAGAACGTCGTGAGACAGTTCGGTTTATATCCGGCATGATCGTTAGGAATCTTGAGGAGAGCTGTCTCTAGTACGAGAGGACCGAGATGGACGAACCTCTAGTGTGCCGGTTGTGGTCACCTACTGCATTGCCGGGTAGCTATGTTCGGAAGAGATAAGCGCTGAAAGCATATTAAGCGCGAAGCCCACTCCAAGATAAGGATTCCCTAGGAGACTCCAGAAAGAAGATCTGGTTGATAGGCTATAAGTGGAAGCACGGCAACGTGTGGAGCTGAGTAGTACTAATAGGTCCATCGCCTTTTTATGTTCCGTGTCTTCGTTAAGACTTAGGTCGCGGCGAAAACACGGGGAGGACTTAGCTAGCAACCGACGTTTGAATGGATTTTGGACTAGTGCCTAAAAATTAGGCACGTGCCTAAAAACGAAAACGTCGTGAGGTTTTTAAAATCTTTATGGCCCTTGATGGACATCAATAGTTCGCTTGGTTTAAGCGAGCGTGCGATTTGGTGCCCATAGCGCTGGGGAAATACCTGTTCCCATTCCGAACACAGCAGTCAAGCCCAGTAGCGCCGATTATACTGCAACAGCGGGAAACTAGGAAGGTGCCAAATTATCAAAAAATCGTCCTAAGGGACGTTTTTTTGATGAGGGCAGAATCAAAACAATCAAGATATAAAAAAGAAGCCAATAATACTTTCGGGGTCGCGTCGCTCTCGCCCGTCGCCACGGGGAGAGCGCGCTAATCCTCGCGCTGCCGCGCTCCGGAATACCCCGAAAGCATCATTTAGCTTCTTTTATTACTCCTCCTCTTCAACCTCCTCGAGCGCTGAAAGGAGCGAATCCTCGACGTTTTGTTTTTTCTTTTTCGGAGCAGCTTTAGCGAGTTCGATATCGATGTCGTAGCCAGTGAGCTTCGAAGCAAGGCGGACGTTTTGCCCCTGTTTGCCGATAGCGATAGATTGCATTTCTTCGGAAACGACGACTTTGGCTTTCTTGCCACTAAGTTCAACTTTGACCACTTCGGCTGGCGACAGGGCTTCGCGGATATATTCCTGAGTATTGTCGCTCCAAGTGATGACGTCGATTTTTTCGCGTTCGCCGATTTCGTTCATTACTGCCTGAACGCGCACGCCTCGGCTACCGACGAAAGTTCCGACTGGATCGACACCCGGAACGGTGGACATCACGGCGATTTTGGTACGGCGACCGGCTTCGCGCGCGATACCGCGGATTTCAACTGTGCCACTTTCGAGTTCCGGCACTTCTTGGCGGAAGAGACATTCGATAAATTCGGCGCTGCCACGCGACAAAATCAGTTGCGCGCCACGTTCGCCACGCTCAATGCGTTTGATTAAAACCTTAACACGCGAGCCGACAGTGTAATATTCGCCGTCGATTTGCTCGGAACGGGGCATAATTCCTGAAGCGCGGCCGAGATCGATACGGACGAGTTTGGGTTCGACGCGGGCGATAGTACCGGTGACGACGGAGCCGACTTTGTCTTCAAATGCAGTCAAAACGGCGTCGTTTTCAGCTTCACGCAAGCGTTGAATAATAACTTGCTTTGCGGTGCCGGCGGCAACCCGCCCGAAAGCGCCGACTTTGTATTTATCTTCGACGATATCGCCGAGCTTAGCCTCGGGGTGAGTTTTAATAGCGAGGTCGAGCGGAAGTTCGGTCGAGGGGTTGTAGCCCACGCCTTCTTCGATAACTTCGCGAGCGACAAACACGTCGGCTTCGCCGGTTTTAGTGTTCAGGACGGCGCGAACATTCATGTCGCGGTCGCCGTTGTCTTTGCGCCAAGCGGCGGCGATGGCCTGTTCAATTACGGAGAGCACCGTCTCGCGAGGCAGACCTTTTTCTTCGGCAATGATGTCAACCATGGTCGACATTTGCTTTAAATCTAAACCTTCCATATTTCCTTTCTATATATTAATAAAACCGGCCTTAGAGGTCGGTTGATAATGGTATGTTTTAATTATAGCAAAAAATGGGGAAAAAGTCCAGAAAAATACAGCCCAAAAGATAGCCAAAAACGCATAAAATCTTGAAAAAGGGGGCGGGATTTGATATAATAGAGGTAGCTTAAACTACTTGTAGATAAATTATAAAAAGGGTAAATATGAATATTAATGAGGAAGAGCGTCGCGCGCGGCTCTTAAAATCGCGGGCAGAGAGACTACCAGATATCAAAAAACAGTTTGAGGAGGCGCAAAATCGCCATTTCAACTTAAATTTCGGCCCTGGGGGCAAGGATGAGAAATTAGTGGGACGTAGGGCAGGTACGAGTAAAAACGCTGGAAAAGGGGCAAGAAACGCCGCTCAGAGCAAAAGCGCGAACAATCGGGGCGGAAAAGCTGGCAAAAATGGCAAAGAAACGCAAAAAAACGGGAAAAATAGTGCTAAAACCGAGGCAGAAAAGCGGAAGGTGAACCTTGCGGTGTCGACGCGGAAAGGCGACATGGTACATCATCAGAAAATGCTGTCGCAAGACGTCAATGCGCAGGCGACGCAACATATTATCGGCCTGCCGGTGAATAAGTCGCGCTATAACGGGTTTAACGGGGAGCAAATCACCAATGCGCGCCTAAAACAGATGCGGCCGGATCCGGAGGCGGTGCGAATTATTCCGATCGGGGGCGTGGGCGAGTTCGGGATTGGGAAAAATATGACGATTATTGAGTACAAATCGGAGATGATCGTGGTCGATATGGGGGTGCTGTTCGCGGGCGAAGATTACCCTGGGGTGAATTATTTGATTCCGGACATTAAATATCTCGAGGATAACCGCAGTAAAGTCAAGGCGATTTGTTTCACGCACGCGCATCTCGACCACATCGGGGCGTGCCGGCATTTGTTGCCGAAGTTCGGGAATTTGGTGCCGATTTATGCGACTGATTTTACGATTGGGATGATTAAGAAACAGATGTCGGAGCTGGACGAGGAACCGGACCTGAATTATCACGTGATCGATCCGCTAAAACACGAAAAAATTCAGGTTTCGGAGCATTTGTCGGTGGAATTTATTCATATGTTGCACTCAATTCCGGGGAATACGGCGATTGTAGTGCGGACACCGAACGGGGTAATTTATCTGTCGGGGGACTGGCGCCACGAGGAACGACCAATGGGGCGGCAGGCGGATTATGAGCGGATTGATGAGATTGTGAAAAATGAGGGGATTGATTTGATGGTGAATGAGTCGACGAATATTGATTCGCCCGGCAAGCATCCGCATTCGGAGTATGATATTGGCGAGAATATGGGGCGAGTGATGGACCATTACGTGAATGGGCGGGTGATCATTTCTTGTTTTTCGTCGCAGATTTCGCGAATTCAGTTAGTGCTAGACGAGGCGGCCAAGCGCGGGCGGAAAGTGGCGTTTTCGGGCTTTTCGATGATTAACAACGTCGAGGTGGCGCTTCGGGCGAAAGCGATTAAAGTGCCGAAAGACACGATTGTAAAAATGGAAGATATTGTGAAATTGCCGGACGAGAAAGTGTGTATTGTTTGTACGGGTTCGCAGGGGGAGTTGAACGCGGTGCTTAACCGAATGATTACAGGGGCACATAAGTATATCAAGATTAAGTCGACCGATACGATTGTGTTTTCGTCGAATCCGATTCCGGGGAATGAACCACACGTAGTGAATACGGTGGACGGACTTCTGCGCGAGGGGGCGCAGGTGATTCAAAACGGGAAAACGCACCTCACCAATATCGGACCATTGCATTTGTCGGGGCACGCTTATTTCGAGGACCATGTGGAATTTGTGATGCGGCTGCATCCGACGAATTATATGCCTTATCACGGCGAGTTTTACATGTTGGAGCATAACGCTGAGATGGCGGAGAATGTGATCGGGATTCCGAAAGACCGGATTTTGGTGTCGGACGATGGGGATATTGTGGAACTTTTGCCAAATAAAACAATTCGCAAGGCGGGGCGAATTCATGTGGGGAATAAGTTATATGATGATGCCGATCGGCTGGTACATGAGGCGGTGGTGAAAGATAGAATTCATATTTCGCGCGAGGGGATTTTTGTGATTGTCTTGACGGTGAATAAAAAGACGGGGCATTTGATGAAAACGCCGGACATTGTCTCGCGGGCGTTTATTTATCTTGATAATTCGGAAGAGTTGATTGGGAAAATTCGGCATTATTTGCGCCAGAAAACGGATAAGTCGATCTCGACCGATCCGGAAATGAAAGTGTTAAAAGAGGAAATTAAGGAAGATATTACGCATATTTTGTTTGACGCGACGGGGCACACGCCGATTGTAATTCCGGTGATAAATAAGGTATAATGGGTTTATGGTAGATTTGATAATTGTCGGGGCAGGGGTGGCCGGAATGACGGCGGCGATTTATGCCAAGCGGGCGGGGTTGTCGGTGCTGGTTTTTGAGGCGAAAGTTTTTGGCGGAGCGATCGTAAATGCGGAAAAAGTGGAGAATTATCCCGGTTTTATGACAATTTCGGGGCGAGAATTAACAGAGAAAATATATCACCAGATGAATAATTTAGGCGGAAAAGTGTGGGATGAGGAAGTGGTGGCGGTGCGGAAACTGGAGAACGGCGATTTTGAAGTGGAAACGGACGAAGGGAAATATGCGTCCCGCGCGATAATTGTGGCGACAGGAACACGACCGCGAGAATTACCGGAAAAGCAGAAAAAAATGGCGGGGGCGCGGCCGATTTTATACTGCGCGACCTGCGACGGGGCGCTGTACGCCGGCAAAATAGTGGTGGTAGTCGGGAGTGGAAATACGGCGAAGCATGAAGTCGAGTATTTAGAGCGGATTTGCAAAAAAGTTTACCAAATTCATCATACGGACGAGATTCCGGAGGAGGCGGAGGCGATTTTTGTGGCGGTGGGGCGGGTGCCGAATACGGAGCTGGTGAAAGGTTCAGTGGAGACGGACGAAAATGGCTATATCGTGGCGGGGGAAGACGGGGGGACGACGACCGCGGGGCTGTTTGCGGCGGGAGATTGTCGGACGAAACCGACGCGCCAGCTCGTCACGGCGATAAATGACGGCGCGGTGGCGGCGGGGGAAGTTGTGAAGTATATTAATCAAAGGTAAATAAGGAGAGGTAAAATGAAAAAAATTGTAGTATTAGGGGGCGGGGTGCTCGGGACGCAGATTGCGTTTCAAATTGCGTATATGGGGTTTGATACCACGATTTGGCTGAGAAGCAAGGGAAGTATTGGACGAACCGAGCCGAAGCTGGAAAAAGTGCGGGAATCGTATATCAACGCGATTAAAACTATGGCGAAAAGTAAAAATTTTGAAACTTGGTGCCGAGGAATTAGTGATTTCGAGAATTTTGATGAGAAAAAGTGTTTGAAACAGGTCGAAAAAGCGTATAAAAACTTGAAGTTGGAGCTAAATCTTAAAAAAGCGGTGGCGGACGCGGACCTCGTGATTGAGTCCATGACGGAGGATTTTCAGGCGAAAAAAGAGATGTTTGAGAAAGTGGCGGGGTTGCTTCCGGAAAAGACCATTCTCGCGACTAATTCGTCGACTATGTTGCCGGGCAAATTGGCGAAATATACGGGGCGGCCGGAGAAGTTTTTGGCAATGCATTTCGCGAATTCGATTTGGAAGAATAATACGGCGGAAATTATGCGGCATAAACGGACGGATGATGCGAGTTTTGATGCGGTGGTGGAATTTGCGAAGGCGATAAATATGGTGGCGCTGCCGTTGCAAAAAGAAAAGGCGGGGTATTTGCTGAATTCAATGCTAATTCCGTTTTTGTTTTCGGCGCAAGATTTGTATGTGAATGGAATTGCGGAGCCGAAAGATATTGATGCAGCGTGGGTGCTCGGCACGGGCGCGAAAGAGGGGCCGTTCCAGATTTTAGACATTGTGGGGCTTAAGACTGCGCACGAAATCGTGAAAATGTATACTAAGATTCCGCCGTTTTTGGCGCCGTATAATTTTAGAGGGATGGAAAAACAGCTGAGAGAATATATTGAGGCGGGAAAATTGGGCAAGTCGAGCGGGGAAGGATTTTATAAATACTAAAGAAAAAGCCCCGATGCGAAGATCGGGGCAAAGGGGGTTAGAAAGTTGCGACGGTCGTGGAACCGGCTCTGAAGAAATAGCGACTGCCGGATTTAGTGATTGCGCAAAGCAAATCGTCCAGATCGGTGTCCTTCAGAACTTTTTCGATTACCATGACGTCGGAAGTTCCAATGATGGAACCGTCTTCGTGAATAGAGTGTCCAACGACAACGCCTTCGAGACGGTATCTCTCTTGCGGGTAGAACTGAAGCTGTTTGGAATCGCTCAGCCAAGACCGGAGTGAATTTTCGAACTGTTTGAGAACTGTAGGGTCGGGCTTGGTGCGGGAGACGATTTTAGGGCCAACAATAAACGGAACGCGAGACTTCATGAGATAACTCTCCTTTCTAATTGTGAAAAGTTCAACCTGTCTTTTAAGGTCAGAGACAGGCAAGCAACATGGGAAAACCCATATGTCCTTATTATAGCACAGATGGCGAAAAATGTCAATAGTTTTAGGGGGTGTCGCGGCGGGAAAAGTGTGGTATAATAGGGGTAGGCCTCGGTGGCGGAATTGGTATACGCGTTCGACTTAAAATCGAATGGAGAAATCCATATGAGTTCAAGTCTCATCCGGGGCACCAGATTGGGGTGCTTTGGCGGAGTGGTTACGCAGCGGTCTGCAAAACCGCGTACACCGGTTCAATTCCGGTAGGCACCTCCATTTTTATGCTATAATGAAATTATGAAGAGTTCAAGGTGCGGGGAATGCGATTTTGTAATTAAGAGAGGTGGGATAAGATGAATATTTTGTATTGCGGAGATGCGGGGATTTTTGACGGGGTGTTGATTTCGATTTTGTCGCTCATTCGGAACGGACGGAAGCGGTTTGACGGGGAGAAAATGAGCGAAACGGGGGCTTTGGAAGTTGACGAGAAAAAAATGAGTGAAACGGATGCTTTGGGGGTTAGCGGTTCGGTCGAAAAACTTGTCCGGCCGGTTTTTCAGATTTATATTATGACGATTGAATACGAGGGAGTGAAGCCATTTGCGGCACGACAGGCGAAAATTTTGGATGAACTAGTAAAAAAGGCAAATCCGGAGAGTTTTGTGAAACTGATTGATGCGACGGAAGTGTTTGTGCGGAATTTGCCGAAGAAAAATATGGGGACGTATTTTACGCCGTGTGCGATGCTAAGGCTTTATATGGACAAGGTGCCGGAATTGAAAAAGTTGGAGCGGATTTTGTATTTGGACTATGACGTGGTGGCGCGGGGGGATATTACGGAGCTCTATAACATGGATTTAACAGGGGTGGAAGCGGCGGGAGTGCTGGATATTTATGGGCGGCGGTGGTATCATTATCGCGGGCTGTTTCGGCAAGATTATATGAATTCGGGCGTGATGCTGTTTAATTTGAAGGAGTGCGCGCGGACGGGAATGTTTGAAACGGCGGCGAAAATTTGTGCGGAGAAATGGATGCTATTGCCGGATCAGAGCGCGTTAAATCGGGCGATTGAATGGCGAAAATTAATGCCCCGAAAGTTTAATGAACAGGAGGAGCGGCCGCGAAAAGACACGGTTTTACATCATTTTTCCAATAATTTTAAGTTTTTTCCGTATTTCAAAGTACAAAAAGTGAAGCCGTTTGAGATTGAAAAAGTGCATAAAATTTTGAAAATTACGGAATATGATGATATATTAGAAGAATACCAAATCATTAAACATAAGTAAGAAGAGAGAAAATGAGTATTTTTAATACAGGAAAAAAAATATTTACTAAGACCGAAGTGGTGCCGGTGTTTTATACGATTACGGACGATTATGCGAAATATGCGGCGGCGTCGATTAACTCGCTGATGCAACACGCCAACCCGGAGCGAAATTATCGGGTGATTGTGATGTATAATCGGCTACATTGGACGAATCGGTTGCGGCTACGGAATATGGTAACGAAAAATTGCGCGATTGAGTTTCATAAGATGAAATATAATCTGTATCTAAGGATTATCGTTAGGTATTGCGCGAAACGGACGGGGTCGGCGGACTTTTTCGCGGGGGCGGTGTATTATTATCGGTCGTTTATCGCGCGGTTGTTCCCACAGTATGAAAAGGGGATTTATGTGGATGCGGACACGATTTTTACAGGGGATGCGGGTGAGTTGTTTGACGTTGACCTTGGCGAGAAAGTGATTGGGGCACGGGTGGACCCGAAAGTGCAGGCGGTGCCGGATTTTGTGGAATATGTTGAGAAAGCGGTGGGGGTGCCGGCAAAGGAATATGTGAATTCGGGGGTGCTATTAATGGATTTGAAGAAGCTGCGCAAGTTGCATTATATTGCGAAAATGACGGATTTGATAAAAAAATATGATGCGGATTTGGTGGCACCGGATCAGGATTATTTGAATGTGATTTTGAAAGGGCAGATTTTGCATCTCGGGCGGGAATGGAATTGTCAGCCGGAGGGGGAGAATGTGAAAGGTGCGAAACTGCTGCACTTTAATTTGTCGAAAAAGCCGTGGTTTAATGATGATGTGAATTGTGGGGAGAAGTTTTGGGATGCGGCGCGAGGGACGGGATTTTTGGGCGATTTGATGCGAGGCAAAGAAGAGTATACGGTAAAAGAGGCGCGGGCGAGCGAATTGCAGATTAAAGCATTGATTGACAAGGCGGCAGAGTTGGCGAAGTTGGAAAAGCCGATTTTTGAAGATTAAAGTTGAATTAAAATAATACCAGCCACAACGAGAGCGGTGGCAATAAGGTGAACGATAATAGAACGGGCGTCGAGTTTTTCACGGCCGAAAACGGGGCGGATTAAAGTGAGGACGAGACCCATAAAAAAGATGATGATGGGCTCGGTGGCGTCGGCGGCGACGGAAGCGAGAGCGACGGCGGGAGCGGAAATTAAGGCAAGGCGATAAGAAAGGGTTTTTAAGACACTGAAAAATCCGCTGAAAAGTAGGGGACGGAGAGCTTTGTTGCGACCGTCCGCGAGAACGCGGCGGAAACGGGCGCGAAGTTTTGGGCGGCAGAGAGTGATGAGGAGGTTGCCAAAGCCGATACCGAAAAAGACGACGGCCATCTCGCTGAAAAAGTTAAGTTCGGCGGAATTGGTGCTGACAAAAATGAGGTTGCCGACGACGTCGATAAAGACGTAGAGAAAAGCGAAAAATAGGGCGCGGAATTTGACGTGGCGACTGCGTTTTCTGGAAGCGAGGATGATGAGGAGCGGGGCGAGCAGGATGACGATAAACGAGATGGCTTGCATGGGGCTGATGGTGTCGCCGAGGAACAGACAACCGAGAATGAGATAGAGAACAGGGGAGAGTTGGATGAAGATGCCGAGGTTGGTTGAATCTTCGATTTCGAGGGCTTTGTAGTAGGGAATGCCGGCGAGGGCGTTTAAGACGCCGGAGAGAAAAAAACCGGCAACAATGATCCAGGAAACGGCGGAAAAATTGAGTCCGAAGCAGGCGGCAATGATGAGTCCGACGACGAAATAGAAAAATGAGAAAAAACATTTTTGGGCGATGGCGCCGTGGCCTTTAAAATAGACGTCAGAAATATAGTTATCGGTATAAATCCGCGCGGAATCGGAAAAAATGTTGATAGCGACGTAGATTAGCCAAAACATTAGTATTATTATAACATGTTAGTGTGGGGTTTTTGGAGCACAAAAAATGGTGCGAGCGAAGAGACTCTAACTCTCGCACCGCAGGTCCGAGAGTTAGTTTCGAAATGAGGAGTTTTAGAGCACAAAAAATGGTGCGAGCGAAGAGACTCTAACTCTCGCACCGCAGGTCCGAGAGTTAGTTTCGAAATGAGGAGTTTTAGAGCACAAAAAATGGTGCGAGCGAAGAGACTCTAACTCTCGCACCGCAGGTCCGAGAGTTAGTTTCGAAATGAGGAGTTTTAGAGCACAAAAAATGGTGCGAGCGAAGAGACTCTAACTCTCGCACCGCAGGTCCGAGAGTTAGTTTCGAAATGAGGAGTTTTAGAGCACAAAAAATGGTGCGA
This sequence comes from Clostridiales bacterium, assembly GCA_963619335.1. Taxonomy (GTDB): domain Bacteria; phylum Patescibacteriota; class Saccharimonadia; order Saccharimonadales; family Saccharimonadaceae; genus Nanosyncoccus. The sequence goes on from CAVEVP010000002.1 coordinate 28,304, forward strand.
GCGAAGAGACTCTAACTCTCGACCTCTTCCTTGGCAAGGAAGCGCTCTAAACAACTGAGCTACGCTCGCACGGTTGTAGATTAATTATAACACAGATTTATATTTTTTGGAATAATTATGTTATAATGGTTATATAAATAAGGAGAAATAAATGTCTAGTGGTTTAATGGTAGTGTTAATTATCATCGCGATTGTGGTGGTGCTTGGGCTGGCGGTTGCTGGGATTTATAATGGGCTAGTGAAACTTGATGAGCGAGTGAGTGAGGCGTGGTCGGATATTACGGTGCAACTAAAATATCGGGCGGATTTAATTCCGAACGTGGTGGAGACTGTAAAGGGATATGCGAAACACGAAAAAGAGACTTTTGCGATGGTAACGGAGGCGCGGTCGGCGGTGATGGGGGCGAAAACCGTGAAACAAACGGCGGAGGCGGAAAAAGAAATGCAAAGTGCGTTGGGGCGGGTTTTTGCGATTGCAGAAGCGTATCCGGAGCTAAAGGCAAATGAAAATTTTGTGAAATTACAGTCGCAACTGCAAGACACGGAAGACAAATTGCAGGCGGCGCGGCGATTTTATAATGCTGGGGCGAAAGATTTAAACACGCGGATTAAAACTTTTCCGGCGAACATTGTGAATAACACGGTCGGGCATTTTAAGAAGCGCGAATATTTCGAGGTGGAGGCGAGCGAAAAAGCGAAAATTGAAAAAGCGCCGGAAGTTAAGTTTTAATTAAAGCTCGAGCTGAAAAATGTATAAGCAAATTGCCGAAAATAAACGTAAAACCGTATTCTTAATCATGGGGTTTGTGGTGATGATTGGGGCGATTGCGGCAATTTTTGCGTATTTTTATCAAGACGTGTGGGTGGCAGTGTGGGCGATTGTGATTGCGGCGATTTATGCGGTGGTGCAATATTATGCGGCGGGGTCGCTCGCGGTGATGATGACGGGGGCGAAAGAGATTGAAAAAAAAGATAATCCGAGACTATATAATATAGTTGAGAATTTGGCGATTACGACGGGGCTGCCGATGCCGAAAGTGTACGTGGTGGAGGACAAAGCGCCGAATGCGTTTGCAACGGGGCGCGATCCGGAGCATGCGCTGGTGGCAGCGACGACGGGGCTGATGGATATTATGGACGATAAGGAATTGACGGCGGTGATGGCGCACGAAATGTCGCATGTGAAAAATTATGATATTCGGGTGTCGATGATTGTGTTTGGGCTAGTGTGTGTGGTGGGGCTGATTTCGGATATTGCGTTTCGGATGATGTTTTATGGCGATCGGCGGCGAGAGAATGAGGGGAGTCCGGTGGCGTATGTGCTACTTTTGATTGCGGGAATTTTGGCGCCGATTTTTGCGAGTTTGGCGCAAATGGCGGTGTCGCGGCAGCGGGAATATTTGGCGGACGCGTCGGCGGCGCATATTACGCGATATCCGGAGGGCATGATTAGTGCACTGAAAAAGTTGCAGGCGCACAGCACGCCGATGAAAAGTCAAAATATCGCGGCAGCGTCGATGTATATTAATAACCCGATGCGCAAGAATTTTTTGGGCGATTTGTTTTCGACGCACCCGCCGATTGAAAAGCGGATTGAAAGGCTCGAGCATGGTAAGAAAACTTTCTAAAAAGACGGTAGTGAAAACACGAAAAGTAAAAACTGTGCGCGAGAAAAAGTCGTGGAATTTAAAAAGTGGGTTCAAAAAAATAAAAGAGGGTTTTAAAAAACGGTTTCCAAAAATCAGCCCGCATAAAAGTTTTCGGCGGAGTTATCGCGAGGATTATAAACGAGGACTAGAAATTCCGGGGATTTTGACGCATATTTTCAAAACTTTTGGTGTGCTACTGAAAAATTGGAAGTTGTTTGCGCCGATGGTGGTGATTATGGTGGTGATGAATGCGGTGCTGATTGGGCTGATGAGTGCGTCGACATGGTCGCAATATGAAAGTACTTTGGATGAGGCGAGTTTGCAAGTGGCGGGGGGCGACGTAGGCGCGGTGGGGAAAGCGGGACTACTGCTGCTGTCGACGATTACGACTGGCGGGCTGGCGAATGATTCGAGCGAAGTAAAAACGGTGTTTTCGGTGATTTTGCTTTTGGTGGTGTGGTTGGTGGTGATATTTTTGCTCAGGCATTTGTTTGCGGGGCATAAAGTTAAACTGCGGGACGGATTTTACAATGCTTTGACGCCACTGATTTCGACTTTGGTGGTACTAGTGATTGCGGTGGTGCAATGTATTCCGATTTTTTTGCTGGTGATCGCGTATTCGGCGGCGGTGCAGACGGAATTTTTAGCGACGCCGTTTTATGCGTTGGTGTTTTTCATTTTTGCAGCGTTGATGATTTTGATTTCGGGATATTTACTGTCGTCGTCGTTAATGGCAATGGTGGCGGTGAGCGCACCCGGGTTATATCCACTGAAAGCTATCGGCACGGCGTCGGAGTTGATGATGGGGCGGCGGACGAGATTTATTTTGCGGTTAGTGGCGCTAGTAATTGCGCTGGCGCTTACGTGGGTGGTGGTGATGTTGCCGTTAATATTATTTGATATGGGGATGAAGAATTTTGAGTGGGCGCAAGGAGTTCCGTTTATGCCGGTGTGTATGGTGGCGATGGTAGTGTGGACGGAGATGTATGTTGCGGCGTATCTTTATATATATTATAGATGGATGTTGGGCTATGAAGAAAAGTGAAGCCAAGAAACGGATTTTGAAGCTGCGCGAGTTGATCAACGATTATCGTTATCATTATCACGTTTTGGACGAATCGATCATGAGCGAGGCGGCGGCGGACTCATTAAAACATGAATTGACTTTGCTTGAAACGGAGTTTCCGGATTTGATTACGCCGGATTCGCCGACGCAACGCGTGGCGGGGAAGCCGCTGGATAAGTTTGAAAAAGTGCGACACGAAAAACGGATGATTTCGCTGGCGGATGTGTTTAACGAGGGGGAGATTCGGGATTGGATCGCGCGCAATGAAAAGTTAATTCCGAGCGGGAAAATCGCGGAGTTTTTTACGGATATTAAAATGGACGGGCTGGCGTGCGCGCTGAAATATCGGGACGGGGTTTTGGTTCAGGCGGTGACGCGCGGAGATGGGATGATCGGCGAGGATGTCACGCAAAATGTGAAAACTATTCAGAATGTGCCACTTAAAATATTGGATGCTGAAGGGCGCACACCTTTTTCGGACACGCTCAAGGCCGCTCGGCCAAGCTTACGGTCCTCAAAAGGTATGCACCCTTCAGACACCGACGATGATATCTCCACAGAAGTCGAAGTCAGAGGCGAGATTGTGATTTTTAAGGACGATTTTGAAAAGTTGAACGAGCGGCAGCGCGCGAAAGGTGAGGCGGAGTTTGCGAATCCGCGAAATCTCGCGGCGGGATCGATTCGGCAACTCGATCCGCGGGTGGCGGCGAGCCGGCCGTTGAAATTTATTGCGTATGATTTGGTGACGCCGAATTTAAAAACGCACAAAGAAGCGTACGAATGGTTGCGGGCGCACCAATTCCAAACTTCGAACGAGGATCGGGTTTTTCAGCGCGGGGAAATTGATGAAATGTTGAAATATATTGCGCAACTCGACGATTATCGGAAAGGTTTGCCGTTTAATACGGACGGGATGGTGATTAAGATTAACGATCGCGAAGTTTATGATCGGCTGGGGATTGTCGGGAAGACGCCGCGGGCGGCGGTGGCGTTTAAGTTTCCGGCGGAGGAATCGACGACGGTGGTGCGCGATATTGTGATTTCGATTGGGCGGACGGGCGCGGCGACGCCGGTGGCGATTTTGGATCCGGTGGTGGTGGCTGGCTCGACGGTGCGGCACGCGTCGCTACATAACGCGGACGAAATTGCGCGACTGGATGTGCGGATTGGCGATACGGTGATTATTTATAAGGCGGGAGATATTATTCCGCAGGTGAAGGAAGTGCTTTTAACTTTGCGGTCGGAAAAGTCGGAAAAGTTTGATTATGAAAAAGCCTTGAAGCGGCAATATCCGGATCTCGAATTTGAGCGGCCGGCGGGGGAGGTGGTGTATCGGGTGAAGGGCGAGAATGCGGACGTGATTTTGAAGCGGGCGGTGGAGTATTATGCGTCGAAGCCGGCGTTGAATATTGGGGGGCTGGGCGAGAAAAATGTGGTGGCGCTGGTGGAGGCGGGGCTGGTGAAAACGCTGGCGGATTTGTATCGGCTGAAAGTTGAGGAAGTGGCGAAGTTGGAACGATTTGGCGAGTTGTCGGCGAAAAATTTGGTGGCGGCGATTTCTAAATCCAAAAATCCGCCGCTAGCGAAGTTTATTACGGCGCTCGGCATTCGGCATGTGGGGGCGCAAACGGCGACGGCGCTGGCGCGGAAGTTTTTGAGTTTGAAAAAGTTGATGGAGGCGACGGAGAATGAATTGCTGGCGGTGCCGGATATTGGAAAAATTGTGGCGGAGGCGATTTTGGCGTGGTTTGCGGATGAGGATAATGCGAAATTGCTCGCGGAAATGCGAGAACTCGGGGTTTGGCCGACGGCGGAAACTGGCGCGGAGCTAGCGCTTTCTGGGAAATCGTATATTGTGACGGGGACTTTGGCGAGTATGGGGCGCGAAGAGGCGGAGGATAAATTACGGGCGCTCGGGGCGACGGTGACTTCGACGGTGACGAAAAATACCACGGCGCTGATCGTGGGTGAAAAACCTGGCAAGTCCAAAACTGACAAGGCGGCAAAGTTGGGGATTCCGACGATTTCGGAAGCGGAGTTTTTGGAGTTAATAAAACAATAATCCGGCGGGAGAGACTTCGTCACTCCCTTCTCGTCACCAACTAAAAAAAAGACCGCAGGTCTTTTTCAGTTGGTGATCTCGGCGGGAGTCGAACCCGCGTTGACGGGATGAAAACCCGTTGTACTAACCGTTATACTACGAGACCGGTTATATATATTATAGCAAAAAAAATAGAAATTGCAAGGAAAAATGGGCGAGCAAGGGGGATTTGTAAAAAACAGGGAGGGTATGGTATGATAGTAGGTATGAGCAAATTATTTAAAAGAACAAAAATTTTAGCAACGATTGGGCCGGCGACGAATTCGGCAGAAATGGTGGAGGCGGTGATTATGGCGGGGGTAAATGGCTGCCGACTGAACTGCTCACATGGTTCGAACGAAGAACGCGACCAGCAAATTAAGTGGATTCGGGCGGCGGCAGCGAAAAAAGGGCGGTCGGTGGCGATTTTGCAGGATTTGCAGGGACCGAAAATTCGGCTGGGGACTTTGAAAGACAATCATTTGGAACTAAAAAAAGGCGACGAACTTGTGCTGGAAGCCAAGGAATTTGAACATGATGGCGGAATGGTAGTGCCGGTGCAGTATAATTTGGCGGAAAAAGTGAAAGTCGGCGAGCCGTTGTCGATGTTTGATGGCAAAGTGAAGTCGGAAGTGATTGAAATTGTTTCGGAGACGGCGATTAAGGTAAAAATTTTGAACGACGGTTTTATTATGTCGAAAAAAGGGTTGAATTTGCCGGATACGGATTTCGGCGGGGATATTTTGACACCGAAAGATTTGGCGGACATTGAATATGGCGCGGGGTGTGATTATGATTATGTGTCGTTGTCGTTTGTACAGAGCGCGCGGGATATTGAAAAATTGAAACAATTATTGTTATCGCACGGCTCGACGGCGAAAGTGATTGCGAAAATTGAGACTAAAAAAGCGATTGAGACGGATAAGAATTTGGAAGAAATTGTCGAGGCGGCGGACGGGATTATGGTGGCGCGCGGAGATATGGCGGTCGAGGCGGGGGCGGAAGTGGTGCCGATTGTGCAACGGAAGTTGATCGCGATGACGCGGGCGCATGCGAAGCTATGCATCGTGGCGACACAGATGTTGTCGTCGATGGTGGAAAGTCCGGAGCCGACGCGGGCGGAAGTTTCGGATGTGGCGACGGCGGTGGTGCAGGGGGCGGACGTGGTGATGTTGTCGGACGAAACTGCGAACGGAAAATACCCGCTTGAGACAGTGCAGGAAATGAAAAAAGTGATTTTATACACACAAAATCACTCGCGACTAGCGCCGATTAAACAAAGGCCGGAAGGGGAATCGGTGATTTATGATGCGATTTCGAGCGCGGCGGCGAGAATGGCAGAGCAAATCGAGGCGGATGTGATTGTGTGCCAGACGGCGACGGGGGCGACGGCGACAGCGATTGCGGCGCAACGACCGAATTTGCCGATTGTGACGGTGACTTCGAACCAGCGGGTGGCAAATCAAATGGCGCTAGTGTATGCGAATTCAGCGTTTTGCCGGCCGTATGCGGAAGATTTTGGGTATAATTTGGCGAAAGAACTTAAAGATGCCGGATATTTGCACGCAAAAGAGGGCGAGAAGGATTTGCTTGCGGTGATTGCGTCGGGGGACAGGAACAAAGTTGGGACGGATACGATTAAGGTGAGGCAAGTTTAGTTTTGAATGGCGGCGAGACCGGGGAGAGTTTTGCCGAGTAAGAATTCGAGAGCGGCGCCGCCGCCGGTGGAAACGAGGGAATAGCTGAGGTTTGGGTGTTCGCACATTAGGTTTTCGACAAAGCCGGTGGTATCGCCACCGCAAATAATGGTCGTGGCGGCGGTTTTTTCGCCGATGAGTTCGGCGGCGAGGGTGCTGGAAGTGGCGTAGGCTGGGTCTTCGGCGTAGCCAAGTAGGCCATTCCAGATGATAAGATCAGAGTCAATGATTAACCCGGCGAGCTGGCCGGCCGAGAGCGGACCGATATCGAGTTTACGACCGGCATTGTCTTCGTCGAAATCGTCGGCGACGAGGACGTTGGGCAGAGCGGATTGATAGCCGTCAGCGGCGATTTTGCCGCCCACAAAAACGCAGTCGAAATCCGGTGCAAGCTTTGTGATTAAGGGCTCTTTATCTTCGACTTTGGCGCCGCCAATGATAAGCAGTTTTTTGCCGGAGGTTTCGGCGTTTAACACGGCGCTTAAATTGGCGACTTCGTTTTCGACTAGGAAGCCGGCATAAACGGGCAAGAATTTTTTTACGGCGTCGGTCGAGGCGTGGGCGCGATGAACGACGGCAAAACCATCTTGGACGAAGGCTTCCGCGCCGGTTGCGTCGATAATCGATTTAATGAAGTCGGCGGAATTGGCTTTTTCGCTGGCGTCGAAGCGGAGATTTTCAAGTAGGGCGACTTTGATGCTGTCGGGAATGGGGATTTTTTTGCCGGCGACGGGCAGAGGGTAAAAACCGAGTTTGGTTTTGTCTTTAAATTCGGGTAATTCCTCGGCTAGAAGTTTTCGCAAATCGTCCGCTACGGGCGAGAGCGAAAAAGCAGGGTCGGGCGTGCCGTCGGGGCGACCGAGATGAGAGATTAAAATTAGACGCTTGGCGCCGTGGTCGAGCAGATATTTTAAAGTCGGCAGGCTGGCGCGAATGCGTAAGTCGTTTTCGATCGCCCCGTTTTTTAACGGGACGTTATAATCGACCCGAACTAAAATTATTTTGTTTTTGATGTCTAAATCGCGAATTGTTTTCATTTTTCTATTATAACATATTTACGGATTATGCGTCGTGTGATATAATTTTTTTATGGCAAGAACGAAAACTTATCAAGAAGTGATTGGCGAAACGATCGAGCAAATGCGGATTGAGAAGGATTGGACGCAGGAAGATCTCGCGAATGCGGTGGGGACGTCGCAGTCGGCCATTCACCGAATTGAAAAGGGGCGGCAAAACATTTCTCTGGAAATGATTAAAAAGTTGTCAGAGGCGTTGGGGAAGCAAATTCTCTCTATAAACGACTCGGTTTCGCAGAGTTATCGCATTCGGGGCGGGAAGGAATTAAAGGGCGAAATCACGGTGAATACGTCGAAAAATGCGGCGGTGGCTTTGCTCTCGGCGTCGCTTTTAAATAGCGGGCGGACGGTGCTTCGGCGGCTTGCGCGGATTGAGGAAGTGTTTCGGATTATTGAGGTTTTAGAGTCGATTGGGGTGAAATGTCGGTGGACGAACCGGCGGCGGGACCTTGAAATTATATCACCGCGTGAATTAAAGCTGGACGAGATGGATATGGAAGCGGCGCGGCGAACGCGGTCGATTATTATGTTTTTAGGACCTTTACTTCACAAATATCAGAAATTTCAAATTCCCTATGCCGGCGGGTGCTCGCTTGGGACGCGGACGGTGGAGCCACATTTGAAGGCGCTGGAGAGTTTCGGGCTGAAAGTTGATGCGGTGAAAACGCCTGGGTTTTATGAGATCGAGGTCGACCAAGAAATTTTGCACAAAAAAGATAAGCGCTATATTGTGCTGACCGAGCGGGGCGATACGGTGACGGAAAATGTACTAATGGCGGCGGCCATGAGCATGGGCGAGACGACTATTGTAGGTGCGTCGCCGAATTATATGGTGCAAGATTTGTGCTTTTTCTTGGAGCGGATGGGGGTGAAGATTGCGGGGATTGGGACGACGACGCTGAAAGTGTATGGGCGGCCGTATTTTGACATGGAGGTGGAATATAATATTTCGGAAGACCCGATTGAAACAATGAGCTTTATTGCGGCGGCGCTGGCGACGCATTCGGAGATTAAAATTCTGCGCGCGCCGATTGAGTTTTTGGAAGTGGAACTCGAAGTTTTGAAAAATATGCACGCGAATTTTGAAAAGTCGCCGGAATATGCGTCGGCGAATGGGCGGACGAGGCTGGTGGACCTCACGATTAAAAAATCGGAGCTCACCGCGCCGGTGGATAAAATTCATCCAATGCCGTTTCCTGGGCTGAATATTGACAATTTGCCGTTTTTCTCGGTGGTTGCGGCAGTGGCGAAAGGGCGGACGTTAATTCACGATTGGGTGTTTGAAAATCGGGCGGTGTATACGACGGAGCTTGCGAATTTAAATGCGAAAGTGGAACTCCTCGACGCGCACCGCGTGTATATCGAGGGGCCGACGAATTGGCGGCCGGCGGAATTAGTCGCGCCACAGGCCCTACGGCCGGCAGTGGTGATTTTGATTGGAATGCTGGCGGCGCCCGGGCAGTCTATCCTGCGCAATGTTTACCCGATTAACCGCGGATATCAGGATTTTGCGGCGAGGCTCCGACATCTCGGGGCGGATATTGCGCCGCTGACTGGGATTTAGGATAAGAAAAGGTGGCTTTTGACGGGACGGGGACAACTTTTAACTTAAGCCTGAAAAATTTGTTATAATATAGTAATGGATAGAATTCTGGAGGGACTGAATCCGGCGCAAAAAGAGGCGGTTGAGACTTTGGAGGGGCCACTGCTGGTGCTTGCGGGGGCGGGTTCGGGCAAAACTAAAACGCTGACGCACCGAATTGCGAACTTAATTCAGCACGGTACGAGACCGGGGAATATTCTCGCGGTAACTTTTACAAACAAGGCGGCGCGGGAGATGCGGGAGCGGTTGTTTAAATTGCTGTACCCGGCGGAAACTGAGCCGGCGCCGCGGTCATTTATGCCGTTTATGGGGACTTTTCACGGAATTGCGGTGCGAATTTTGCGTCAGGAGGCGGACGTGATGGGATTGAATCGGAATTTTACGATTTATGATATGGACGACCAAATAACCTTAATTCGGCGGGCGATTAAACGGCTGAATTTTAGTGATGACAAAAGTTTGAAGCCGAAATCGGTGCAATCGGCGATTTCGAGTGAAAAAAATCAGGGGCATACGCCAGAACAATACGCGGAAACGGCGTATTATCCGCGCCAACAAAAAATCGCGCGGATTTTTGAGCAATATGAAAAGGAAAAGGGTGAGGCGGGGGCGTTGGATTTTGACGATTTACTACTTAAGGAGTTGGAATTAATACAAAAGTTTCCGGAAGTGCGGGAAAAGTGGCGGCGGAGGTTTGAACATATCTTGATCGATGAATATCAGGACACAAATATGGTGCAATATCAAATTATCAAACTACTAGTGAATGAAAAACGGAATTTGTGCGTGGTGGGGGACGATTGGCAGTCGATTTATTCGTGGCGGGGGGCGGATTTTACGAATATTTTGAATTTTGCGCGGGATTTTCCTGGGGCGAAAGTGATAAAATTGGAACAAAATTATCGTTCGACGGGGAATATTCTGGAGGCGTCGCAAAAAGTGATCAATTGCAACAAAACGCGGACGGAAAAGACGCTGTTTACAGAGGCGGGGGCGGGGGAGCCGGTGGAAGTCGAGGGGCTACGGGACGAAACGGAAGAGGCGCAGTTTGTGGCGAGAAAGATTTTGCAACTGAAAAGAGCGTCTCTAAGGTTTAGTGATTTTGCGGTACTGTATCGGACGAATGCGCAGTCGTATAATTTTGAAAAAGTGTTTATGAGTATGCAAATCCCGTATAAAATCGTCGGCGGGGTGCGATTTTACGACCGGAGAGAGGTAAAGGACGTGCTGGCGATTTTGAAAGTGATGCAAAATCAGCACGACACGGTGAGTCTCGCGCGGGTGGTGGGGAATGTATTGTCGGGAATTGGCGACACGACGCTGGCGAAGATATTGGATTTTATGGAGGCGATAAAAGACGAGCCGAAACCGCTACTAAATGCGGATCTACTCGGTGCGATTAAGACTGCAAAAGGGCGGGCGGCGTTTTCTAAACTAACGAATTTGATAAAAACGACGCCGACGGACGAAAATCCCGGCGAGACGGTGAAAAAGATTGTAGAATATTTTGATTTTAAGACTTTGACGGATGATGGAACGCCGGCGGGCGAGGAACGGATGCGGAACTTGGAGGTGCTGGCGGGAAATGCGGCGGAATATGAGAGTTTGGAAGAGTTTTTAGCGGACGCGACGTTGATGTCGTCGGCGGACGAGAATGTGAAAGAAGATGCGGTGGTTTTGATGACGCTTCATGCGGCGAAGGGACTGGAGTTTCCGGTGGTGTTTTTAGTAGGGATGGAAGAGGGGCTGTTTCCGAACGACCGGTCGGCGGATGATGAAGGCGAGCTGGAGGAGGAGCGGCGGCTGGCATATGTGGGGATGACGCGGGCAATGCAACGATTATTTTTAACCTATGCGGGGCAGAGGTTTACGTTTGGAAATCGGAACTTTTCGGTGCCGTCGCGGTTTTTGACGGAGATAGGATATCAGCCACGGTGGGCGGGGGAAGACTACGCGGACCGGGACGGGGATGAGTTTTTGGACAGCGAATTTACGGATGATGAGCTTAGCGGCGACGGGGCAAACGACCCGTTTCCGGAAGACCTGCCGGTGTTTGAATAATTATCGGTGGTGATTTTATTGGTGCTTTGGGCGATTTTTTAGGTTTACATGATTTTTGGGCTTTTGGTAAGCTCGGCGCTAATATTGCGGGGGTTGTGGCGCTAGTGCTTGTTGGCGGAGTGGTGCTTAGTGGAGCGATGCTCGGCGGGGAGGAGGTGTTTGCTACCGCCTCGTCGCTCACGGTTTCCATTTCCGGCAACCCGACGATTAACTTACCGCCGTCCGCGGAGGGGAAGTTTGCGGATTCGGGCGACGAAACAATTAGAGTCGTGACGACGCACGCGGCGGGGTATGTTTTGACGGTGAAGGCCAGCGACACGACCGGGCTAAAAAACTCTTCCGGCACGACCGGGTTTACGTCTATTTCCTCGGCGGTTCCGGCGGAGACTTTTGATACAAGCGCGTATAATGGCAAGTGGGGATACAAGCCGAGTAAATTAAACAGCACGGCGAACACAAATTATCTTCCCGCCCCGACAACCACGGGCAGCACGATAGATTCCGTATCTAACGCGACGAGCAATAATTATACGGTTTCCATTGGCGCACGGGCAGATATTAATACGGCGATTGATAATTATTCTAACATTTTTGTGTTTACTGTCACCGCTAACCCGACACCGTATAAAATTACCTATAACGCCAATACCACGGACACGGTGAGTAACATGCCGAGTAATGTTAGCGCGAGTTCAGCGACGGAGGCGGTCACGATTAGCTCTAACTCCCCGACGCGGAGCGGTTGGTATTTTACAGGTTGGAATACTTCGGCGAGCGGAGATGGGGCGAGCTATGTTAAGGGGAGTAGTTTCGCATTGAATCAAACTACGGCGAGTAACATTTTAACACTATACGCTCAATGGAGCTGCACGCCGGGATATATCTGCTATAGAAGTAATGCTGGCACGGACACGGTGGAAGGTACTATGGCAGACCAGAGTGTAGGTACGAGTGCGACTTCGGCAATGCTTCAAGGTTATAATTATAAGCGAAGTGGCTACGCTTTTCTTGGATGGAGTACGCAAGAGAATCCAACTATTAATACTGTTAATATTTATGGACCGATGCAAACAATAGCTTTTGATGCTTTGACTACGGAAGGATTAAACCTTTATGCCGTATGGCTTCCAAAGTCTACAGAATATACAATGCAGATTTTCTCGGATAGCGTTTGCTCGTCCAAGCTGACAGTGCCGGCGACTTATAATGCGACTACGGGTACGTTTGGAGTATCCGAAAAAACATTTATTGCTCTGGAGGATACCCGCGATAGCAATGTCTATGTCGTAGGAAAATTGACGGATGGTAAATGTTGGATGTTAGAAAACTTAAGATTGGGTAATTCGGTAACGATTTCTAGTGCAAACACACATAACCCAATTTCTAGTTTTACGAGCCTTTCGACAAGTTCGAATTCATGGTGTACCGAGGGCAGCACTAGTTGTTTTAATCAAAAAAAGTTAAATACGAATAATATGAACATGAATGGATCCTATACTAGTAATTGGTATGGATATGGTAATTATTATAACTGGTATTCGGCGACGGCGGGGAATGGGACTTATAGTAAGTCTTCAGGCTCAGTGACGGGCGACCTTTGCCCAAAAAACTGGAAATTGCCCATAGGCGGGCAGGTGACGGAAAAAGGCTCGTTCTATGGTCTCGCTAATTTAACAGGCGCAACAAGTTCAAATGCGACGAGTTCGAATAAGATGCGTCAATTCCCTAATAATTTTGTTTATTCTGGATATTGGGAATCCGGTTCGGCAACAGGACGTGGCACGGGTGGACATTACTGGTCATCCACGACGTATATGTATATCAATTTTTATTTAATGCAACATCTATATACCCAGGTACTTATCACAATTCTAAATATTACGGACTGTCCGTGCGTTGCGTAACTGGTTCTTAGTGTTCTTGTTATTTTTACATACTTTCTGGTCTATTTTTTGCTACGCAAAAAAATAGACCAGCCTCACGGCTCGGAAAATAATAAATAAATTTATTATTTTCTCTCGCTCGTTCGCGTGGTCTTTTTTACTACGTAAAAAGACCATAGGGCGTCGCCTTGGTCTAAAAAAGAACGAGTTCTTTTTTAGACGCTCGTCTCCTACTATGGTCAGGGTGATCGGACTTGAACCGACGGCCTCAGCGTCCCGAACGCTGCGCGCTACCAACTGCGCCACACCCTGAAATGGTGGTTTTGTGATTTTTGGTCGGGGCTAGGAGATTTGAACTCCTGACCTCACGCACCCCATGCGTGCGCGCTACCGAGCTGCGCCAAGCCCCGAGAGGTGCGGAATGGTCTGGGTGACTGGACTTGAACCAGCGGCCTCGACTTCCCAAAAGTCGCGCGCTACCAACTGCGCCACACCCAGGCGTAATATAATTATAGCACATTTTAAGGAAAATATGGTAAAATAGAGATATTAAGGAGAGGAAAAATGGCAGAAAAAACAGAAATGCCGGCGGGGCGAAAAAATGGAGCAAATAATAAGTCCAATACGGCGCGAAGTTTGGTGTTTATGATTTTAGTGATTTGTGTGTGTGGGTTTTTGTTGGCGCGGATGAACCAGGGGGCGGTCGAGATGAAAGAAGTGCCAATCTCGGACGTGATTTCGCGGGCGAACGATCCGAACGGGGATATTGAAAAGATTACGGTAATTGGCGACACGCTTGAAATTACTTTGAGAGGCGAAAAGACGGCGACGGAGACTTCGCGTAAGGACGCGAGCGGGACGCTGTATGATCAGGGGCTGAAAAATTATTGCGCGGAGGTGGAGAACACCGACGAGCGGGCAAGTTGTGAAGAAAATTATCCGACGATTGAGTATAAAGAAGATATTAATACGTGGGGAATTGTGCTGGATGTCGCGATTACAGTGGTGCCGATTCTCGCGGTGATTATCTTTTTGTCGTGGATGATGCGGCAGGCGAATGCGGCGAATAATTCGTCAATGGGGTTTGGCAAGTCGCGGGCGAGGCTGTACGGGCCGGATAAGAAAAAAGTGATGTTTAAGGACGTGGCGGGGAACGAGGCGGCGAAGCAGGATTTGATGGAAATTGTGGATTTTTTGAAAAGTCCGAAAAAATACGAGAAACTAGGGGCGAAAATTCCGCGCGGGGTGCTACTCGCGGGCGAGCCCGGGACGGGGAAGACGTTGATGGCGCGCGCGGTGGCGGGCGAGGCGAATGTGCCGTTTTTCTCGATTTCGGGTTCGGAATTTGCGGAGATGTTTGTTGGGGTCGGGGCGTCGCGGGTGCGAGATTTGTTCTCGAAAGCGAAGAAAAATGCGCCGTCGATCATCTTTATTGATGAAATTGATGCGGTGGCGCACAAACGTGATGCGCGCGGAGGCGCGGGGCGCGAAGACGAACAGACTTTGAACCAGATTTTGGTCGAAATGGACGGATTTGATAATGATTCGGGGGTGATCGTAATGGCGGCGACGAACCGGGTGGATATGCTGGATAAGGCGTTGCTGCGGCCGGGGCGGTTCGATCGGCACGTGAATGTGACTTTGCCGGAGCGAAAGGATCGGTTGGAGATTTTGAAGGTACATTTTAAGGGGAAACCGATTGAAGAAGGGGTGGACCTTGAGGCGCTGGCGAAGAAAACGGCGGGTTCGTCGGGGGCGGATCTGGCGAATATTGCGAATGAAGCGGCGATTACGGCGGCGCGCGAAGGTCATAAGGCGATTTCGAATGCGGATTTGACGGAGGCGTTTGAGCGGGTGGCGATTGGACCGGAGCGAAAATCGAAGGTGATGAATGAAAAAGAGCGGAAAATTACGGCCTATCATGAGGCGGGGCACGCGATTGTCGGGCATGTGTTGCCGGATTCGGATCCAGTACATAAGGTGACGATTATTCCGCGCGGTTCGACGGGCGGGGTGACGTGGTTCTTGCCGCCGGAAGATCGAAGTTATAAGAGTATTTATGATTTGAAGGATATTCTCGCGCGGGCAATGGGCGGACGGATTGCGGAAAAATTGATTTTCGGAACGGATGCGGTAACAACAGGGGCGTCTTCGGATCTTAGCAACGTGGCGGAGCTCGCGAAATCGATGGTGGTTGAAGAGGGGATGGGCTCGAAGTTGCGCAACTCAGTTTTCCCGAATGAAAAAACGGGTTATTATACGATTACGGCGGGGAAGCCATATTCGGAAAAGACGGCGGAGCTGATCGATGCGGAGATTAAACAACTCGCGGATGAGGCGGCTGGACGTGCGGAGATGGTGCTCCGAGCGAATAAGAAAGTGTTGGACGCGCTCGCGGAGGCGCTGCTTGCGCATGAAACTTTGGAAGAGAAGGAACTGGAGCCGATTCTCGCGGCAGCGAAGTTGCCAGAGGGGGCGAAATTGCATTCGTAGGGGCGTGATTTGGGAGATTTGGCGGTTTTTAAGCGGAATTTGAGAAGAATTTAGAAGCGAAAATTAAAAAGGAGGAAAAATGGAGCGATTATTAGAGTATTTTACACCGGAAAAATATGTTTTAAATTTGACGGTTGATAAGGGGCGGAAGACGATCGGGGGCGTGGTTGAGGTTTTGGGGGTAGCAAAGGCGGAAACGGTGAAGTTTCACGCGGTGGGCTTATCCGTTAGCTCGGTGCTGGTGAATGACGAAAAGGCGGATTTTGAAACCCGAGATGGGGTTCTTAGCGTTTTTAAGGTACCTAGGAGCGAAATTAGGGTCGAAATAGGGTATGAGGGCGGTTTGAATGAAAATATGCAGGGAGCGTATCTGTCGACATATGAATATCAGGGGCGAACAGAGATGATTGTGGCGACGCAGTTTGAGAGCCATTATGCAAGGGAGGCGTTTCCATGTATTGATGAGCCGGCTGCGAAAGCGGTGTTTGAGCTCACGATTACTGTGCCGGACAAAGATGATTTGGTGCTAGCCAATATGCCGGCAGTTTCCAAGGAGCCTCAACAAAAGTATCGTTTGGGGTCGCGTCCGGCCAGCCCGTCGCCACGGGTGGCCGGCGCTAAGCCTCGCGCTGCCGCGCTCCGGAATCCCCCAAACAATACCTTTGTTTCGGCTAAATACACCACCGTCTTCGAGCCGACGCCGCGGATGTCGACGTATCTGCTCGCGTTCGTGGTGGGGAAGTTTCAGGGGAAAACGGTGAAAAATGCGCATGGGACGGAGATTACGACCTATTGTTCGCTGGCGCAGGAACTCGACGCGGTGGATTTTGCGAATGAGGTGGCGGCGAAATCGCTCGAGTTTTATGATGATAATTTTGGGGTGAAGTACCCCTTAAAAAAGCTTGATCAGATCGCATTGCCGGATTTTGAGGCGGGGGCGATGGAAAACTGGGGGCTGGTGACGTATCGGGAATCGATGATGCTGGCGGGGAAAAATGCGACGCTGGGGACGAAAAAGTCAGTGGCGCTGACGGTGGCGCACGAATTGTCGCACCAGTGGTTCGGGGATCTTGTGACGATGGCGTGGTGGGGCGATTTGTGGTTGAATGAGTCGTTTGCGAGCGTGATGGAATATTTCGCGGTCGATCACGCATATCCGGAATTTAAGATTTTTGAGGGCTTTTTCACGGGCGATTGTTTTTCGGCGCTGTCGCGGGACGCGTATTCGGGCGTGCAGTCGGTTCATCAAGACGTAGCGGATCCGGCGGAAATTGCGACGCTGTTTGACGGGGCGATTGTGTATTCGAAAGGCGCGCGGTTGATGCTAATGTTAATTCGGATGATGGGCTGGGATGAATTTTGCCGAGGAATTCGGGACTATTTTGAGAAATTTAAATATCAAAATACGGTGGGGGACGATTTGTGGGCGTGTTTGACGAAATATGCGGAGTTTGATGTTGGGAAAATGATGCACGCGTTCATCGATCGGCCGGGGTATCCGGTTTTGACGAGCAAAAACGGGAATTTTGAGGAATTTGAGCAGCAACGATTTTTGCTGGACGGCGAAATGGCGGGATCGGACTGGCCGCTGCCGAAAATTACGGAGGATATGAGTGGACATTATGTGTTGAATTTGTCGGAGGCGGAGTTTGAAGAGAGGTTGGCGCGGTTTGATGAGCTGAATTTGGAGGAAAAATTAAGGCTGTTGATCGATCGGTCGCTGGTTTGCCGGACAAAATTGGCGTCTTCAGAGTCGCTGTTACCGTTAATTGCGAAGTTTCGGGACGAAAATTCGGCGGCGGTGTGGAATATCGTGGCGGTGATTGTCGGGCAGCTGAAAATTTTCTGCGAGCCGGATTCGGAGGCGGAAAAGCAGTTGAAAAAGTTTGTGGGGGAATTGGTCGAGCCGAAACTCGCGGAAGTGGGGCTAGTGACGCGGGCAGATGACGATGAAAATACTTTGCGGCTGCGGGCGGTGCTGTCAGGGCTGGATTATTATGCGGAAAATGCGGAGAATTTAAAAGTTTTGGCGGATTTATATACGCGAGATTTTGCGAAATTGGACGCGGAGACGCGGGATGCGGTGCTGGACGCGAAAATTTATTTTGAGCCGGAGATGGCGAGCGAATTTTTGGATGCTTATCGCGAGACGGCGGATCCGGATGTGAAGTTTGATTTGCTGTTTGCGACGACTTTGGCGCGGGACGAGAAAGTTTTGGCGCGGATGGTGGAAGTTTTAAATGATGTTGAGCTGGTGAAACCGCAGGATCAATTACATCTGTTTATTTACCTGTTTAGAAATACGCGGGCGCGAAAAATGGTCTGGCAGTGGCTAGTGGCGCACTGGGATTTTGTGAAAAAAATGATGGGCGACAAGTCACTGGACGCGTATCCGCGATATACGGCGAATTTGATTCGCACCGAGGAAGGATTTAAGGCGTGGCAGGAATTTTTCGAGCCGATGCGAGAAGATCCGGCTTTGAAGCGGGCGATTGAAATTGGTGAGAAAGAAATTGCGGCGAGGTTAGAACTGATTAAAAATGACCGCGAGGCGGTAGAAAAAGCGTTAAAAAATGACCAAGCATGGTCACTAACGGATTAATTTAACGGTATAACTTCTATTATACCACAGATTGTTCTAAAAGTCAATAGTGGTGCCCGAGGCAGGACTTGAACCTGTACGATATTGCTACCACTAGCACCTGAAGCTAGCGCGTCTACCAATTCCGCCACTCGGGCCTGTGTTTATTATAACATATTTTTTGAAAAAATGCGGGATATGATATAATTAAAGCAACTCGGAGGTAAAATGATTACAGTAAATTTTGAACCAGCAATGGATGAAGCGAAAACCGCGGAGATTTTGAAGGAAATTGCGCGGGATAAAATGGGGGGGTGGTTGGAATTGCCGCGGAAGTTTGATATGGGGGAGTTTGTGCGGATTAAAGAGGCGGCGAAAAAAATTCAGGAAGAAAGCGAATATTTGGTTTGTATTGGGATTGGGGGGTCGTATTTGGGGCATCGGGCGGCGATCGAGGCTCTGCGGCCGCGGTCGGAGACGAAAATTATTTATGCGGGGAATTCGCTGTCGAGGCGGGAGCTCGAATATGCGCTGGAAAAAGTCGGCGACCACGATTTTTCGGTAAATGTGATTTCAAAATCGGGCACAACGCTCGAGCCGGCGGTGGCGTTTAATGCGTTTAAACGGAAATTGATTGAAAAATATGGCGAGGCGGAGGCGGCGAGCCGGATTTATGCGACTACGGACCGCAAAAAAGGTGCCCTACACGATGAGGCGGTGGCGGCGGGCTACGCGCGGTTTGTGGTGCCGGATGATGTCGGCGGGCGCTATTCGGTTTTGTCGGCGGTGGGGCTGCTACCGATGGCGGTGGCGGGAATTAATGTTGATAAGCTATTGGAGGGGGCGGCGACAGCGGTGGAAACGGCGGTTGAGCCGGCGACAAAATACGCTTGGATGCGATATGAACTGGGACGAAAGGGCTACGATACGGAAGTTTTTGCGAGCGCGGAGCCGGCGACGATGTATTTTAGCGAATGGCTAAAACAGTTGTTTGGCGAAAGTGAGGGTAAGGGGAAACAGGGTGTTTTTCCGGCGAGCGTGATTTATTCGACGGACCTACATTCGCTGGGGCAGTTCATGCAGGACGGGCGAAGGAATTTGTGGGAGACGATTATCGATTATCCGACCGACGAACAAAACGCGAAAGTGGTGACGGCAGTAAGAGCCGCGCACACGGAAGGCGGGATTTTAGTGTTAAATATCGGGGTGCCGTCGTTTGATGAGATAGGATTTGGGGAGTTGATTTATTTCTTTGAGCTGGCGTGCGCGGTGTCGGCAAAATTATTCGGAGTAAATCCGTTTGATCAGCCGGGGGTGGAGGCGTATAAAGCGGAACTTAAGCAGTTATTATAGTGCCGGCGGAGCCGTCTAAAGCTGAACTTAAATGTTCGATATCGGTGATGAGGCTAAGTTTGCGAGTTTTGTGGGTGGAAAATTTAATCGCGGCTTCGACTTTGGGGAGCATGGAGCCGGGTTTGAAATGGCCGTCTTTAATTAGTTTTTTAAGCTCCGCGGCGGAAATTTTGGAGAGGGCGGTTTGAGTGGGCGTGTTGAAATTTAAATAAACGTTTGGCACGGCGGTGATAGAGGCGAAAATGTCGGCGCGAGTTAGTTCGGCGAGTTTTTCAGCGGCGTAATCTTTATCGATCACAGCGTCGATACCTTTCAAGCGTTTTAAAACTTTAGTGCGGACGACTGGAATGCCACCGCCGCCAGCAGCGATAACGATAACGCCGTTTTGGGCCAGTTCAATAATGGTTTTTTTCTCGACGATATCGACGGGCTTTGGCGAAGCGACAACTCGGCGCCAACCGCGACCGGCGTCTTCTTTAACCATCCAATGATTTTTGCGGGCGAGAGCGCGAGCGGTGTTTTTGTCGTAGAATTGGCCGATAGGTTTGGTTGGATTTTTGAAGGCAGGGTCGGAACGATTAACTACGACTTGAGAAATAATAGTGGCGATTTTTTGAGAACGACCGCGTTTGATGAAAGCATTGTTGATAGCTTGGGTGAGCCAGTAGCCGATTTGGCCTTGACTCATGGCGACGGCGGTTTCGAGAGGCATGGCGGGCGCGGCGGCGCTTGCGGCGGATTCTTCGTGAATTAAAATATTGCCGATTTGCGGGCCGTTGCCATGGACGATAATAATTTCATATTTTTGCGCTAAGTCGGCAATGGCTTCGCCGACGGTTTCGGCGATTTTTTTCTGGGCGTCGGCAGTGTTTTCACCATTTTTTTGCAGGGCATTACCACCAAAAGCAAGTACAATTCGTTGTTTCATAAGTTAATTATACCACTTGTGCTTTTTTTAAAAAACTATATAATAATAAGTATGGATGGGTATACTTTAGCGCACCAAAAACCAACACACAAAGATTTTTTGGACACGACCGATTTTGAACAATCCGAAATTATGGATATTATTAATACTTCGCGAATTGTGCGAGATTATATTAAGGACGGAGGGTTTTTAAATTCACTGTTTCACAAGACTTTGGCGATGTTGTTTGAGCAAAAGTCGACACGGACGCGGATTTCGTTTGAGGTGGCGATGGCACAACTGGGCGGGCATGCGTTGAATTTGGCGCCGGGAGCGATCCAGTTGGGTGCGCACGAAACGATTGAAGACACGGCGCGGGTGTTTGGGCGAATGTGCGACATGGCGATGGCGCGAGTGGATCGGCATGAGTCGATTGAGGCGCTGGCGAAATATGCGGAAATCCCGGTGATTAACGGGATGAGCGACCGAGTGCATCCGACGCAGGGGGTGGGCGATATGATTACGGTGCTGGATCATTGGCCAGCAGGGAAAAAGCCGAATGAGGTGAAGTTCATTTTTGTGGGCGATGCGACACAAGTTTGCAATACTTTGTGCGAAATTACGACCAAACTCGGGTTTAATTTTGTGCATTTTGGGCCGGAAAATCACAAAATTGCGGATGAATGGCTGGAAATTGGCAAGAAAAATGCTGAAAAATATGGCGGAAGTTGTATGTGGAGCGACGACGAAGCGGTGCTCGCGGGGGCGGACTTTATTTATACGGATGTGTGGTATGGGCTTTACGATAAAGAAACGCCGAAAGAAGTTTATATGGCAGATTTTTATCCAAAGTATCAAGTGAATGCAGAAATGCTTGCGAAAACCGGCAATTCGGCGGTGAAATTTATGCATTGTTTGCCAGCAAACCGCAACGAGGAAGTCACGGATGAAGTTTTGGACGGGCCGAATTCGGCGGCGTGGGACGAAGCGGAGAATCGGTTGACCGCGCAGAGGGGACTGGTGTTGTATTTTGGTGGTGTCGCACAAGCCACCTTAAATTATATTAAGCAACAGAAGGAGGCAAAATAATGCCGCAGAAAAAACGTAAATTCAGACTGTTTTCGGCAGTGCTCGCGACAGTCTGTATAATCTTGGTGGGGGACGCAGTCGCGCCGACAGCATCGATTGGTAATTCAATGTATGTGTGGTGGCTGATTATGATTATTGGGTTCTTTATTCCCTATGCGTTGATTTCGGCGGAGCTCGGGACGCAATATCCGTCGGAAGGAGGGATGTATACCTGGATTAAAAAGGCGTTTAGTAAAAAGTGGGCGTCGCGCGTGGCGTGGTTTTATTGGGTAAATTATCCCTTGTGGATTGCATCGCTTGCGGATTTGATTACGTCGCTACTCATGCAAATGCTAGGGGTGGAAATGGAAATTTGGATGGTGCTCGCGATACAGCTATTCTATACGGTATTGGTGACAGTGCTGGGAATGCTCCGAATTTCGCAGTCGGCGTGGGTATCAAATCTCGGCGCGATAATTAAGTTTTTAATTCTCGGTGGGATTTCGGCGCTAGGAATTTATGTGTTCTGTACGCAAGGGACAATGAATCCGGTGGAATCGTGGCATGATTTTGTGCCACTGCTTTCGGCGGATGGAGGGATTGATTGGACGGGGTTAGCGTTCGTGTCGTTAATTATCTTTAATATGCTGGGATTTGAAGTGGTGGGGACGTTTGTGGACGATATGGACAAGCCCAAAAAACAAATTCCGCAAGCGATTATCCTTGGCGGGGTGCTGATTGCGATATTTTATATTTTGCCGTCGTTTGCGATTGGGGTGGGGACGGAATTTTCGGAGATCTCGACGGATACGGGGCTTTTAGATTCGTATGAGATCTTAATGGAACACGCCGGGTTTTCGGTGGCGGCGATTAAATCGATTATTGTAGTGGTGGGGTCGCTGTTTATTCTGACGCTAATTTCGAATATTTCGTCGTGGAATTTTGGGGTATATTCGGTGATCGCGTATGCGGCGGAAGACGGGATGTTCCCGAAATCTTGGACTAAGCGCAATAAAGACGGCGTGCCGTATATGGTCGGGGTGTGGACGGGGGTGGTCGCGGTGGTACTAGCGGTAGCGGGAATTATTCTAGCGTATTGTTTCCCCGAATGGGAAGCCGGTTCGAATATGTTTTGGGCGTTCTTTGATTTGTCGCTAGTGTGTTTGCTACTATCATATATTCCGATGTTTGCGGCGTTTATCAAATTACATAAAGACGGCAAACAAGTGAAAAACGGGTATTGGATTAAGACTGGATCGGTGATGAGGTGGGTGCTAGGGGTAGTGCCATTAATACTGCTCGGAATTTCGTTGTTATTTACCTTAGTGCCGGAGTTTTCGCTTGAGGCAATCGAGGGGAATATGACTTTGATTGTATCATCGGTGATTTGTGTGGTGATTGGGGAAGTAATGATTGCAAATATGTCGCGTAAAGATAAGCAAAAAAAGTTAGCTAAAAAGTCAACAAGAAAGGTGGCCAAAAGATGAAACTAAATTCAACGCCAAAAAATGACGGTTTTTACATGCCGTCGGAACTTGCGGAACATAAATGTACGTATGTGTTGTGGCCGGAACGACCGGACAACTGGCGCGGCGGAGCGAAGCCAGCGCAAAAGGCTTTTCGCGAAGTGGTAGAAAAAATTGCGAAGTATGAGCCGGTGGTGCTGGGGGTGAATTCGTCGCAATATGCGCACGTACTGGGTATGAATATGAAAAATGTGGCCGTGGTGGAGATTTCGAATAATGATTCGTGGATTCGGGACACGGGCGCGACGATGGTGATTAATGGTCAGGGCGAAATGCGTGCCGTGGATTGGGAATTTAATGGTTATGGCGGGTTGTTTAACGGAATTTATTTTCCGTGGGATTTGGACGACGCGATTGCTGCCAAAATGGCGGCGATTGAAAAAGTGGACCGGTATCGGACGGACGGTTTTGTACTGGAAGGAGGGTCGGTACATAGTGATGGCGAGGGGACTTTGCTCGTAACCGAAGAAACTTTGTTGGATGAAGGACGCAATCCGGGCATGAGTAAAGCGGAAATTGAGGCAAAGTTGCTTGAATATTGTGGCGCGGAAAAAGTACTGTGGATCCCGTACGGGATTTACAAAGATGAAGATACGAACGGGCATGTGGATAATATTTGCCAATTCGTGGCGCCGGGGAAAGTAGTGCTGGCATGGGAAGATAATATTTCTGATCCGCAACACGAACGGTCGGTGCGAGCGTTAGAATATTTGGAGAGCGAAACTGATGCACGTGGGCGAAAGCTCGAAATTGTCAAAATTCACGTGCCGAGTCCGGTGACGATTACTAAAGAAGAATCGGAAGGCGTGGATGTGGTCGAGGGGACGTTCCCGCGCAATGAGGGCGATCGGTTGCCGGCGTCGTACATTAATTATTATAACTGTAATGGGGCGATTATTTTGCCGGTCTTTAATGACCCGCGAGACGAGGAAGCGATTCGGACTCTGCAGGCGTGCTTTCCAGACAGGGTGATTGAGCCGGTATATGCGCGTGAGATTTTACTCGGTGGCGGAAATATTCATTGCATTACGCAACAGGTGCCAAAGGCATGAGGAAGGTAGTACTCGCGGTACTAGACGGCGTGGGGCTGGCGCCGGATAGCAATGGCAATGCGGTGGCAAAAGCGCGGACGCCGTGGCTGGGGCATGCAGTGCGGGATTATCCGCACGTGGCGCTCGAGGCTTCGGGCGAAGCGGTGGGATTGCTTCCTGGACAAATGGGAAATTCCGAAGTGGGGCATAGCACAATGGGGGCGGGACGGATTATCCAGCACGGGATTGCGCATATCGAAACGGCGTTTTTGAGCGGCGAAGTGTTTCGGTCGGATGCGTGGCACGGGGCGATAAAACAGGTTCTAGGCGGTGCGGAAGACGAAAATAACAGGGAGGCGGTTGACAAAACGCTTAAGGTGTGCTATAATGGGGGGATGGGCTCGCGAACGCTACATTTCGCGGGGATTTTCTCGGACGGGGGAGTGCATAGTCATATTTCACATCTTGAACAAATGGTGGAAGAGGCGTACAAGGAAGGCGTGCGGCGAATGCGGGTGCATGCGATTTTTGACGGGCGAGATGTGGCGCCGACGAGTGAGCCGAGATATATTCGGCGGTTTGAACAATTTGCGGCGAAATTTACTGATGCGGACATTCGGATTGCGTCGGGCGGGGGGCGAATGACGACGGTGGCGGACCGATATGAAAATGATTGGACGGTAGTGGCGCGAGGCTGGGATATGATGGTAAATGGCGAGGCGGATTATTACTTCAAGACGGCGGAAGAGGCGATTTTGACTTTGCGGCGAGTGTATCCGGACATTCAGGACCAAAATTTGCCGGCGTTTGTGATCGTGGATGAACATGAACAGCCGGTGGGGAAAATTGAAAAAAGCGATGCACTAATTTATTTCGATTTTCGGGCGGATCGGGCGATTGAAATTGCACAGGCATTCACGTATTGGGATTTTCCGTATTTCAACCGGGGTAAATATACGCCGAATGATGTGTATTTTGCGGGAATGACGGAATATAATTCGGATACGCACGTGCCTGAGCATCAATTAGTGGCGCCGATTAAGATCACGGATACTTTAAATCAATTTTTGGGGACGAATGGGACGAGGCAACTGGCGTGTTCGGAGACGGTGAAATTTGGGCATATTACATATTATTTCGACGGCAATAGTTATGACAAGGCGCCGGGCGAGGAATTTGTGGAAATTCCGTCGTTTGCGGAGCCGTTTGAAGACCGGCCATGGATGAAAGGTGCGGAAATTGCGGATACGGTGATTGAAAAGTTGAAAGATTATGATTTTGTGCGAGTAAATTTTCCTGGTGGGGACATGATTGGACATACGGCGAATATGAGCGCGACGATTTTAGCAATGGAGGCGATTGATCTGGCTTTGAGGCGGATGGCGGAAAAAGTGGATGAACTTGGCGGGGCGCTAGTGGTGGTGGCGGACCACGGTAATGCGGAAGAATTGTTGGATAAAAACGGCGCGCCGAAAACTTCGCATACAACCAACCGGGTGCCGTGCATTATTTATGATAATGCGAGCAATGGCGCGTATCGGTTGGCGCGGGTCGAGAATGCGGGGCTGGCAAATCTCGCGGCGACGATTACGGATTTAATGGGTGTAGAAAATCGACCGGAAAGCTGGGAACAGTCGCTGATTGAAGGAGCTAACTAAGAACGTTTAGGGACTGCGGGTTTATTTTCCGCAGACGACATTGTTGGCGTGGAGCCAGCCTTCGACCGAACCGCCGTCTAGGTATTGGCCGGAAGTCGGGGCGACACGCATGACGCCACCGTTTTGAATGAACTCGTCGATTGGGTCGGTGACAAGATATTCTTGATCGAGCGGACCGAAATCGTGTGTATTGACGTATTTGACGATAGTTTGCAAAAGTTCCGGCGACATGATGTATTTCGAAACGTTAATGAGGTTGCTCGGTGCTTCTTCGGGGGTGGGTTTTTCGACTACGCTGACGAGCTTGCCGTTTTTGGCCGACAGGACGCCGTATTTTCCGATATCATTTTTGTCAATTTCGACACCGAGGATAGCAGAGTCGGTCGGACTTTCGAGAGAGTTAATTAAAGACATGGCGGCAGATTCGCCGTCTGGATTCCAAATAAAATCGTCGCCCATAAAAACTAACACCGGCTCGTTTAAATTATATTCTTCGACGACCATGGCGATTGGCACGGCAGTGCCGTATTTACCGGCGGGGTCTTGGACTGTGTAGTGAATCGTGACGTCGTCCGGCAAAGTTTTCGCGAGTTTTAGCCGGTCGGACTTACCGCGCGCGGTGAGATATTGATTGAGGGCTAAGTTGTCTTTATAGAATTCTTGCACTTGGCAAGGCTCGACGTTCGAGATAACCATATAGATATCTTTGACGCCCGCCTTGATAAGTTCTTGGACCGAATAATCCACCAGCGGACGGTTCCCGACCGGGAGCATGGATTTTTCGATAATTTTGGTAATCGGTAGCCGGCGAGTACCCCAGCCCGCCACCGGAATAATAGCTTTCGTAATCATAATACCCATATTATAACATAGTGTGGTATAATCAAGGTATAAAAACGAGGTAGCTATGCTAAAAATCAAGAATCAACAACGTGATCCGATAGTGCCACCTTTGAGTATTTCGGCACTGTTTAATTTGTCAAGTTTTCGGCATTGGAGCGATACGGTTGTGAATCAGAAAGAGTTAAACTTTACCCGGCGAGAGCTAAAACGCGATCGAAAAATATTAGCCAAGGCGTTTCTCGTACTGGGAGTTAAAAAAGGCGATATTATCACAGTTTATACAGCGCGTTCAATGTATGATAATATCGTGATTTTTTTAGCGGCGAATAAAATTGGGGCGATTGTGTCGTTTCTGGACGAAAAAACGCCACGCGATACGGTGCTCCGGCATATTGAAGAGTTCAAATCTTCGCTAGTTATTGTGCAAAATAAAACTGCAGGGCGGATCAAAGATTTGAAAAAAGATGCAAAAACGGTCAAAAATGTGATTAATTTGACTTCGGATTATGATGAAAAGGAGTTTGAGACGACAATTTTGGAAACTTTTATGCTGGGAAAAAAGTCGCTCGTGGAAATTGCGGAGACTTATCGCGGATGGGTGCCGAAAAATATTTTGGGCGGGCGGAATGAAGCGATTATCACATTTACTTCGGGTTCAACTTCGGGGCCGAAGCCAATGGTGTTTACGAATAAAAATTTGATTGCGGCGGCATTGTTTTCGAAAGCGGCGTCGGGAATTAAAATGTGGGACAAGGATATTAAAACTTGGCTGTCGTTTGTGAAATTCGATTGTCCGTACGGATTTTGGACCTCGGTGATGACGCCGATTATTGGCGGGAGTTCGGTGATTTTGACGCCGGACATTAACGAAAAAAATTTGGATTATTATTTTAGTAAGCCGATTAGCGTAGTGCAGGCGGTGCCGCTTTTGCTCGATATGTTGTCGAAAAATCTATCGCCGGAGGTGGATTTGTCGGCGACAAAAATGTATATTTCGGGTGGGGAGCGGTTAGAAAAAAATGCTTCGGCGGCGGCGGTGGAGTTTTTCAAGACACACGGCGCGACGGTGAAAATGTGTAATGGTTATGGCGTGGGGGAATGTCTCGGAAGTATTACGGTCGCGGTCGGCTCGACATATCATCCAGACACGGTCGGGAAAATTGTACCCGGGGCGCATGTGATGATTCTTGATCCGGAGACGGGCGAAGAATTAAATTTTGGACGGTCGGGGATTTTGTACGTGCATGGGAAGCATATTTTAAGTCGGTATTATAACCGGCCGGAGCTGACGGAAGAAAAAATTATCAAAGTAAATGGGCGGCGGTTTGTAAATACGGGCGATCTCGCGACAGTGTCGGAGACGGGATTTATTACTTTGATTGGGCGGGCAACGTTCTTTATTAATAATTTGCCGGCGAAAGTATATTATGAAGTAGTGAGGCTGGCGGTGGCGAAGTCGGATTTAGTCGAGCGGTGCTATGTGGTTAAGGGGCCGGATGCGAAATTGAAACTCGCGTCGTATGCGTTTGTGGTAACGAAAGAGGGCGTGGGGCATAATAATCAAGTGCGCCGGCAGATTGTAACCGACGCGACAAGGCCGTTTTACATCGGCAAGCGACGAATGATTTTGAAGCCGTATGAGTTGCCGCGGAAAGTAGTGTTTTTAGACGCGTTGCCACTAACTAAGGCGAATAAAATTGATTTTCGAAAGTTGGAAAAAATGGCGAGAGAGATGGGTACGGAGGCGGGAAAATAAGCCGACGCGAAGAGCTGGCGTAAAACTTGAGCGGAGCTTAAAAACTAGCAAAATAACAATTAGCACTCTTGACGATTGAGTGCTAATTTGATATACTGGGGTTATGCAAGCAGAATTTAGTGAAATTATGAATAATTTGTCCGAAAATGCGCGATTTGCGTTGCAGAGGGCGGATGTTTATAGTAAAAAATACAACAATGGCTATATGGGGACGGAGCATTTGCTACTGGGGATTTTGGCGATGGATGTTTCGATGGGGGCGAGTATTTTGCGAACGGCGGGGGTAACGGTGGATGATGTGGAAAAGGCTTTGAATAAAGTGGCGGTGGAAGTGCCGGGGAGCGACATGGCAATGATGTCGCTGTCGGAGGCAGTGATTTTGACGTTGAGGATGGCGCAAAGTTTCGTGAAAGAGAGTGGGCTAAGCGTAATTGGGACAGAACATATTTTGTATGCTTTACTTTCGCAGCCGAATTCGCGGGCGTCGTTGATTTTAACGGGGCTGAAAGTGGACGCGGAAAAGATTTTAGATGAAATTGAGGATTTGGTGGACGAGGAGACTAAGGACGAGCAGAACAAGGCGGAAAAAGCGAAGTATATTAAGTCGTCCGGGGTGCGGTTTTTGAAAAAATATGGCAAGGATTTGACGGAGGAAGCGCGCGCGGGGCGACTGGATACGGTGATTGGGCGCGAAAGTGAAATTGAGCGAGTAGTAACGGTATTGTCGCGGCGGACAAAGTCTAATCCGGTTTTGATTGGCGAGGCGGGGGTCGGGAAAACGGCGATTGTGGAGGGGTTGGCCACGCGAATTGTAAAAAATGAAGTGCCGGGGAACTTGGTCGGAAAACATATTTATCAAGTGGATTTGTCGTCGGTGGTGGCGGGGACGAAGTTTCGGGGCGAGTTTGAGGAACGAATTAAGGGGATTATTGACGAAGCAATGAATGATGAGACGATTTTGCTATTTATTGATGAAATTCATTTGTTATGCGGGGCGGGGTCGAGCGAGGGCTCGATGGATGCGGCGAATATTTTGAAACCAGCGCTGGCGCGAAATTCGATTAACTTAATTGGCGCGACGACGCTGGACGAATATCGCAAAACGATTGAAAAAGATAAGGCCCTGTCGCGACGGTTCCAGACGGTAATGGTGGAAGAGCCGAGCGCGGTGGTGACGCTGAAAATTTTGAAGGGGATTAAGAATCATTATGAAAAACATCACGGCGTAAGCATTCCGGACGAAGTTTTAGAGACGGCGATTATGATGTCGCAACGATATATTAACGATCGGTTTATGCCGGACAAGGTGATTGATATTATTGACGAGGCAAGTGCGATTTGTAAGGTGGCGGCGGACAAAAAAGGTGGGGGCAAGTATAAGAAAATGAAAATCGAAAAGGCGCAGCTGGAAGAAAAAATAATGGTGGCGGCAGAAAAAGAGGATTTTGAGAAAGCGGCGGAATTTAAAACGAGACTGGCGCAACTGGAAAAAAGAATTAAAGAATTGGAAAAGTCGGGCGCGAAAGAAGAAGAGATGCCGGTGCTTACGGAAGAGAATTTGGCGACGGCGGTGTCTTTAAAAACGGGAATTCCAGTGTCAAAAGTGCATGGCAGTGAAATGAAAATGTTGATGGGGCTGGAAGATGAGCTAAATAAAGCTGTGGTGGGGCAAGAAGAAGCAGTAAAGGCAGTGGCGAAAGCGATTCGGCGGGGGCGAAGCGGAATTGCGGACTCTAGGCGGCCGATTGGTTCGTTCCTATTTATGGGCCCGACGGGCGTAGGTAAGACGGAGCTCGCGCGAGTGATTGCGCGGGAAGTGTTTGGGGGTGAGAATGCATTGATTAAAATTGATATGTCGGAATTTGGCGAAAAGCACAATGTGTCGCGGCTGGTCGGGGCGCCGGCGGGGTATATTGGGTATGATGATGGCGGGAAATTGACCGAGGCGGTGCGACGCAAACCGTATTCGGTGATTTTGTTTGATGAAATTGAAAAGGCGCATCCAGACGTGTTTAATTTGCTACTGCAGATTTTGGAAGACGGCGTGCTGACGGATGGACAAGGGAATAAAATTAAATTTAATAATACGATTGTGATTTTGACGTCGAACCTTGGCTCGGCGGACATGTATCGCGAGAGCGAACTCGGATTTAAGGCAAAAACGAAACAGGATAAGAAAGTGTTGGAACAGGAATATGAAGAGAATAAAGAATACGCGATGAAAGCGCTGAAAAAAGTGATGCGACCGGAGCTGATCAATCGGTTGGATGATATCGAAGTGTTCCATGCGCTGACCAGGAAAGATGTGGAGAAGATCTTTGATAACCTAATAAATGAGTTAAAGAAACGGTTGGCGACGAAAGGAATTGGGCTGAAAGTGGAGGAAGAAGCGAAAAATTATTTGATTGAAAAGGGCTATGATCCAAAAAATGGGGCGCGGCCGCTGAGGCGCTGCATTGAAGATGAAGTGGAGTCGCTGTTATCGGAAAAGATTATTGCGGAAGAGCTAGTAAAAGGT
The DNA here is from genome assembly GCA_963619335.1 of Clostridiales bacterium. Classification (GTDB taxonomy): domain Bacteria; phylum Patescibacteriota; class Saccharimonadia; order Saccharimonadales; family Saccharimonadaceae; genus Nanosyncoccus. The sequence continues at coordinate 59,153 of CAVEVP010000002.1, forward strand.
GATATTCCGGTGCTGAAATTGAAGAAAGGTGAATTGGTGCTAGAAAAAGCGTAGAAAAGTTTTAAGAAAAGTATAATCGGAGGCAAAACAAGCATAAAATGCGATTTAACAGGGGGAGAAAAAATCATAATCCAGAAAGGAGAAAGCATGAAAAATTATAAAAATTATTTGGTCCCGACGGTGGTCGAAGAGACAAATAAGGGTGAACGGGCGTATGATATTTATTCTCGGCTGTTAAACGACCGGATTGTGTTTCTTGGCGAGGAGGTGAATTCGCATACGGCGAATCTCGTCGTGGCACAACTTTTGTATCTCGCGCACGAGGACCCGAAAAAGTCGATTAAGCTATATATTAATTCGCCTGGCGGGAGCGTGTATGACGGGCTGGCGATTATTGATACAATGAATTATATTGAGCCGGATGTGGAGACGATTGGAATTGGGCTGCAGGCGTCGATGGGGGCGATGCTGCTGTCGTCGGGCGCTAAGGGTAAGCGGTATTGTTTGCCGAATGCGCGGGTAATGATTCATCAGCCGTCGTCGGGAACGGAGGGGAAAATTACCGATCAGGAAATTATGTTAAGGGAAGGCGTGTTTTTGAAAAAACGGCTGGCGGAGATTTTTGCAAAAAATACAGGGAAAGATTTGGCGCAGGTAGAGAAAGATATGGATCGGGACAATTGGATGAGCGCGGAAGAGGCGCTGAAATACGGAATTATTGACGAGATCATTAAATAATGAAATATGAATTTTGGACGGACGGAAGTGCGCATCCGAACCCTGGGCCTGGCGGTTTTGCGGTGATTGAAGTGCGAGGATGGGTGGCCAAGCCGGTGATACTGGGGTCCGAGAAAAAATCTTCGAATATTCGAATGGAGGGGTGGGCGATTTTGATGGCAATGCGCCGAACTGGCGCGGAAAAGTGTGAAATTCATACAGATTCGCAGTTTTGGATCAACGTGATTACAAAATGGATGAATGGGTGGGCGAGAATGGGCTGGAGAAAAGCGAGGGGCGAGATTAAAAATTTGGATATTGTGCAAAAAATATACAAAGTTTATGACCCGAAAAGAATGAAATTGATTTGGGTGCGGGGGCACGAGGGGACGGAATATAACGAAATGGCGGACGAATGGGCAAAACGGGCGCGAAAAGGCGCGAAATTATGATATAATTAAGGCATGAAATTATCAGAAGAGTTGATCTATCGGGGATTTAAGGCCGAGACGACAATCGGGGACGTGGCGGAGTTGGATACGCGGGCGTCGAAAAAGTTTTATTGGGGCGCGGACCCGTCGGCGGATTCGCTGACGATTGGGAATTTGGCGGCGCTGATGATGTGCGCGTGCTTTGTACGGCATGGGTATGAGCCGTATCTTTTGGTCGGGGGCGCGACGGGACAAATCGGCGACCCGAAAGAAAACGGCGAGCGGGATTTGAAAACTTTGGACGAAGTGGAACACAACAAAAAGTGCATTCGGGAGCAGATTGAGCGAGTGGTGGCGGCGAAGAATGTGAAAATGGTGGATAATTTGGATTGGTTCTCGAAAATTAACTATTTGGAGTTTTTGCGGGAAGTCGGAAAAGCGTTTTCAATGACGCAACTGCTCGACCGGCAATTTGTGCAGAACCGGATTGGTGATGGCGGGTCGGGGATTAGTTATGCGGAGTTTTCATACACTTTGATTCAAGGTTATGATTTTTTGCATTTGTTCCGCGAATACGGGATTTCTTTGCAACTATGCGGGGCGGACCAATATGGAAACTGTACGTCGGGCATTCATTTAATTCGACGGCTCGAGGGGGCGGACGCGGATGTATGGTCGACACCGCTAGTGATTGATCCGGTGACTGGGCGGAAGTTTGGTAAAAGTGAGGGCAATGCGATTTGGCTCGCGAGTTCGGACAACGGGTCGGGGAATTATACTTCGATTTTTGACTTTTATCAATTTTGGCTAAACCAGCCGGATGAGGCGGTGGAATATTTAATTAAGATTTATACTTTGCTGGAAAAAGAGGAGATTGAAGAAATTCTTACAAAGCATCAGGCGGAGCCGGAATTGAGGCTGGCGCAGAAAGCGTTGGCGCGCGGGGCGACGGAAGTGGTGCACGGGGTCGAAAATGCGCAGGCAGTGGAGAATTTGACAGAAGTATTGTTTGGGCGAGAGACGAATTTCGGGGAATTTTCGGGTGATGAGATTGTGGAGTTTGCGAAGTTTTTGCCGACGGTGAAAAAAGGGACGGGGCTGGTCGAGGCCTTGGTTTCGACGGGACTTGCGGAGTCGAAAAAGAAGGCGCGGGAGTTCGTGGCTCAGGGCGCGGTGTCGGTGAATGGGGTGAAAATAAAAGACGACGTAGAGCTTGTACAAACGGCGTTGGTGAAAAAAGGTAAAAATAAGTTTTTGGTGGTTTGCTAAAGATTTATGGGGTTGCAAAAAACTGCTCGGGGGAGCAGTTTTTTAAAATAATGCGTGGTTGATGGGCGCGTGTTTTTGTAAGAGCATGAAAAAACTGCCCGAGCGGGCAGTTTTGAATAGCGTTTAACGAACTTCGACGCGAACGCGAGGCGAGCTTTTGCCGGAGAAGTGGGTCTTCTTTACTTTGGTAAAGACAACGACACCGTCTTTCGCGGCGTGAATGGTGAAGTTGTGCGACATATAAGTGCCTGGGCCGGAGAGTTTCGTGGCGCCAGTTTGGCGAACTAGAACTTCACCGTTTTTGACTTTTTGGCCACCAAAGCGTTTGACGCCGAGACGTTGGCCAGCATTGTTGTGGATATTTTTGGCGGTACCGCCAGCTTTAACATGTGACATTTACTTTTTCCTTAAAATTATTATATCTCTCGCGACAATTTGGCCCTCTCGATAATAAAGAAGCCCCGCGCGCGTTTTATTATTAACATTATACCCCATATTTTCGATATCGTCAAGAATTTTCAGGCGAGAATAAGTCTGATCGGGGCGAAGCCAAGCGGGGGCGGCTAATACGACGGGGGTGCTCGGCGCAATTTGGCTAGACAAGTTCTTTAAAAAGCCTAAGATGATGACTTGGCATTCTTGTTTGACGGTTTTTAGGGCAATGTCGGCAGGGATGTTTGAAAAAGGTCGGCCGAGGTAGCCTTCGCAGGCCACGGCGTCGACATGGGGCCATTTATGGCTTGTCGCGTCACCGACAGAAATCTGAAAAATACTTTCCTGAGGACCGTAAGCTTGGGCGAGCGCCCTTGAGCGTGTCCGAAGGGAAGTATTTTCGGGTTTTTCTGGTTTGATAGTCGAAGTAATTCGAGAATTGTCTTCTCTCGGGGCGCGTCCGGCCGGCCCGTCGCCACGGGCGGCCGGCGCTGTTCCTCGCCTTGCCAGGCTCCGGATCCCCTCGAGATGAACAATTCTCGAATCAGCCAACCATTTCAAATTTCTCTCAGAATATTTGACCATGCGTTCGTCGATATCGGTGCCATAGACTTGGAAACCCATAAGCAGGGCTTCTTGCAAAAGGACACCGGTGCCGCAAAACGGGTCGAGCAGGGTGGCGGGTTTTGTGATAGGGCCACAAAGATTGACTAAAATTTGGGCGAGTTTGGGCGGGAGCATGCCGACCTTAGCGTCGCGCGCGGGGCGAGCTTGGTCGCGGCGAGCGTAAGCGTCGATATCTTGGACGCCAATGACGCGAAAATAGTCGCGATTGGTTTTAATTAGTTCGATTTTACGGGCGTTTTTGCCGGAAAGTCCGTTGTGGAGAGAAGTGGCGGTCGATAATACGGCGGTTTTGTTTTCGACGATACGCACAGAACGACCGTGGCGGACGAGAATTTTTTTCAGTTTCAAGCCCTCGGCGGTGGCAGATTTTGCGGAAGCGGTGCTCGAATAGTCGGAGAGACCGAAAGTGATTTTGCCTTCGGGCAAAGTTTGGAAAAAATTGAGCGGTTTTTGCGGAAGCTCGACAGCGAGTTTAAGACTGCCGCCGAGAAAATCGATATTTGGCGTAGTGTCGGTAGTAAAAGTGGCGAGTTCGGAGGAGATTTGGCGAACCTCGGAAAATAAGCTCTCGAGTTCGGCGAGAGAAAGTTCGGATTGGCGACCCAGGACGGCTAGATATTTCATTTTTTAATTATATCATAATATGGTATAATTTTTTTATGGCAAAAATGAAGAAGCTTAAACTTTCTTTTCGGACAGTGTTGACTTTGTTTACGTTTGTTTTGGTAGGTTATGTAATTTACCAAAACTGGGCAGATATTGTGGAGACAATGGAGCATCTTGGCGACACGAATGTGTTTGTGCTTTTGCTATTAATTCCGGAGCAGTTGTTTATGTACTACGCGTGTGGGCAGATTTTCTTTTCGTATCTCAAAAAACAACGCAATATTAGTAAAATTAGCAACAAAGAAGTGCTAGGGATTTCGACGGAGTTGAATTTTGTCAACCACGCGGTACCGGCGGGAGGGATTGGAGGGCTGGCGTTTCTGACTTATCGGTTAAAACCGATGAATGTGACGGCGGGGCAGGCGTCGTTTTTGTATCTGTTCCGGTATGCGGTGACGACAGTGGTGAATTATTTACAGGCACTGGTGGCGATTATTATTTTGCTAGCGGCGGGACTGATGCCGGAGTCGGCAATGTGGATTGTGCCGGTGACGTTTTTGATGAATACGGCGGTGGCGGGGGTGCTGTGGTTTATTGTGTTTGTGGCGAGTAGCAGACGACGAATTGACTTTTTTGCGAAGATTGTCGAAAAAACGACGAGTTTTGTGGCGCGAAGTTTGACTTTTGGGCGGAAAAAATATTTTGTGAAGAGCGTGAAAATTCAAGCTTATTTTTCGGACATTCATGAAAGTTTGAAAATTGTAAAAAGAGACAAACAAAATCTGAAGCGACCGTTTGGGTGGGGGCTGGTGTATAGTTTGTGTGAAGTGGGGACATATTATATCGTGGCGCTGTCGCTTGGGAGGCCAGAACTGCTACTATATATTATGGTGGGCGAGGCGATCGGGTCGGTGTTTGACGGGATTGTGCCGTATGGGCTGTATGAGCTGGGGATGGCGGGGGTGATGATTGCGCTCGGGGTGGATTTTCCGACGGCGACGATTATTACAGTGATGACGCGGGTGATTACGTTGGTATTTACGGTGGCGTCGGGAGTGGTGCCGTATTATAAAGCAATGAAAGGGAAGCAAAATGAATGATGACCTTGAATGGTGGGATGACGAAGACGAAGAAGAGGCTGAAGCCGAGTTTTTAGAAAGAGAAGAAAGATTTTTGCGAGGGACGATAAGGGATGATGCACTGACGCCAACGCAGTTTTTGGACGAGGTGAATGAATGTTTGAAATATGACTGTGGCGAGAGAACGATTAAAGGCGAGGTGGCGAGTTTTAAGATAAATCAAGGCAAGTGGGTGTTTTTTGATTTGAAAGACGAAAAAACTAGTGTGAACTGTTTTATGCCGGTGTGGGATTTAAGGGTTGAACTGGAAGACGGGATGACGGTGGTGGTGAGTGGCGAGCCTGGAGTAACAAAATGGGGCAAGTTTTCGGTAACGGTGAAACAGATTATGCCGGTGGGCGAGGGGTCGCTGAAAAAGGCGTACGAGCTGCTAAAAAAGAAATTAACGAAGGAGGGGCTGTTTCGGCCAGAGAAAAAACGGAGAATTCCGGCGGATTTAAGCAGAATTGGGGTGATTTCGTCGAAACAGGCGGCGGGATTTGCGGATTTTGTGAAAATTTTGAATGAAAGGTGGGGCGGGCTGAAAGTGCAAGTTGCGCACACGCAAGTGCAAGGGCTTGGAGCGCCGGATCAGATTATTCGGGCGCTGAATTATTTTAACGAGCGAGGCGAAGTGGAGATAATTGCGATTTTGCGCGGGGGCGGGAGTGCGGATGATTTGGCATGTTTTAATGACGAAAAGTTAGTGCGAGCGGTGGCAATGTCGAAAATTCCGGTGATTTGCGGGATTGGACATGAGGTAGATGAAAGTTTGTGTGATTTGGCGTGCGACGTGAGGGCGTCAACGCCGTCGAATGCAGCAGAAAAGTTAACGCCAGTGGCGCGAGCAAATGAAATGGCGAGAGTGCGACGGGTAATGCAAGATGTGATGCGGAAAGTGAATGACGAGATTATGGACGAGGCGGAAAATGTGAGCGCGCGAATGCAAAAGTTGGGGCGGGAGATGGTGGCGAAGATCAATGCGATTTGTGAAGATAAAATGGTAAAGATTACGACGATCGTGAAAGACAAATTGAATAGGACTTGTGGCGAGATTGAGGGGAAGATGAAACTGCTAGAAGCGCTGAATCCGGAAAAAGTGTTGAAGCGAGGCTATGCGATTTTGAGCGGGAAAATCTCGCCTGGAAATGTTGTAAAAATCACAACATTTGAGGCGGAAATTGATGCCGAAGTAAAAAAAGTGAAAGAAAGGAAGTAAAATGGCAGAAAATAAAAGTGAAAATAAGAATTTGAATGAAAAAATCAATGAATTGGACGAAAAGGTGGAGTGGTTTTATTCGGATGAGTTCAATCTCGGTGAAGCGGTGAGCCGATATGAAGAGGCGACGAAATTGGCAAAGGAAATTAATACGAATTTAAAGGAGCTGAAAAACGAAATCGAGTTTTTGGCGAAAGATTTTAGTAAATAATTAGACAAAACGGAAAGTATGATATAATAAGCTTATGGATAATGGTCAAATAAATGGCATGAATGGTTTTGGCGGGGCGAGCGGTGCTGACGGCAGCGGTATGAATAGCGTGGGCGGAATGCAACCGGTGCAGCCGATGGGGACGCAATACGGTCCGAACGGGATGCCGATGGTGCAACAAGTGGAAATGTCGATAAAGCCGAAAAAAGATATCGCGGGGCTGATTAAGACGATTGTAATTGTGGCGTTGTCGCTAGTGGCGGTGACGTTTATTGGGCTGTTTATTTGGATGACAATTCAATATACGAATGTGTCGACGGATGTGAATGGGCAGATTGAAGTGGCGGTGGCGGAAGCCAAAGATGAGCAGGCGACCAAGGACGAAGCGGAGCGATTGGAATCAGAGAAATATCCGTATAAGACTTTTGCGGGGCCGGTGGATTATGGACAATTGTCGTTTGAATACCCGAAAACGTGGAGCGTGTATATTGCGGCGGCGGCGACCAGCTCGACGGGCGATTTCAATGCTTATTTCAATCCGATTCAGGTGGATGCGGTGGGCAAGGAAACTGTGAATGCGCTAAGAGTGACGATTCGGGACGAGAGTATTGACGAGGTATCTAAGGAATATCAAAAAGTGATGGACAAGAAGAATTCAAATCTTACAATGGAGTCGGTGACGATTGGTAAAAACGGGAATATTACAGCGAATAGATACACGGGAACGATTCCGAACACAAGTTTGTCGGGATATATTGTAACCTTTAAGATTCGGGATAAAACTGCGGTGCTGCAAACTGACTCGGTGCTGTTTAAAGATGATTTTGACAAGTTGCTTGGGACTGTGACATTTAACGAATAATCTGTTATAATGGGGGTATGGATAAGGAGGTCGACGGGATTTTGGTGGCGGCGCATGAACTGAAAGCGCCGTTGGCGGTGTTAAGGCAACTGGCGCTCAATTTGCCCGGGATGGACACGGGCGGCGAGCGGATGCGCGACGAGATGGTAAGTGTGTCGGAACGGGCAATTCGGCAAGTGAATGATCTAGCGAAAATGCGGAGGCTTGAAGATGGATTGTTTACTATGGAGCCGGTGGCGGTGCGATCGGTGTGTGACGAAGTAACGCGGGAATTAAATTACCTGTTTGCGTATAATCGGCGGGAGTTGGTGATTAAGTATGCTAATCGGGCAAGGCTGGTGGTGGCAAATCGGGAAATGCTACATAGCGTAGTGTATAATTTTTTGCTGAATGCGATGCATTATTCGGGCGAGGGAACGCGGGCGGAGCTGGTGGTGCGAGATGTAAAAGAAAATGTGCGAGTGGAAATTCGGGATTTTGGGCCGGCGCTGCCGATGGATGTGTGGCGCGAAATGCGACGCGGGTGGATTGAGAAACCGACTTCGATTGCAATGCGTCCGGGGTCGTCGGGGCTGGGGCTGTTTATCGCGTCGAGATTTTCGCGAATGATGAATGCTAAGGTCGGAGCGGTACGTCATCGCGACGGGACGAGCTTTTTTGTAGAATTGCCGGTTTCGCGGCAGATGAGTTTGTTTGAGTTATGATTTTAATAATTGATGATGATGAAATTATGGCGGAGTGCATTGCGCGGGGATGCGGGGAGCGAGAAACACGGATTTTTAGTAATGCGATTGATGCGATGAACTTTATTGCAGAAACTGGCGCGCCGGAAATGATTTTTTTGGATATTTTGTTGGACGGGCCGGATGGATTTACGTTTTTGAATGAGCTAGTGTCGTATGAGGATACCAACGTGGTGCCGGTGGTGGTAGTGTCGTCGCTGGATTTTACAGGGCGAGATTTGGCAGTGTATAATGTGGTAAAAATTTTGCATAAAGACACAATGGTGCCGGCGGAAATTAAGGAATTGGCGGCGAAATATGCGAAATGAAGATTTGAAAACTGAAGGAATAATTTTGAGGCGGACGAATTATGCGGAAGCGGATCGGATTTTGAATATAATTACGCCGGTGGGTAAAGTGGCGGCAATAGCGAAAGGCGTAAGGAAGCCGAAATCGAAATTGGCGGGGGGCGTGGAGATGTTTTGTTTGTCGGAGCTGGTGGTTCACCGAGGAAAGGGAGAGCTGGGAATTATTACGAGCGCTAGAATGAAAAAACAATATGGCGAGATTGTGAAAGATTTAGAGCGGATGGAGATAGCGGCGGAAATATTGAAAAAAATAGATAAGGCCGCGGAGGGGGTCGGGCAGGGCGAGTTTTTTGAGATTTTGAGACAGAGCTTGGAGGGGTTGAATAACGGAATGGATTTGAAATTGGTGGTAAGTTGGTTTCGGTTGAATTTTAAACGAGCAAGCGGGGAAGAAATGAATTTGTATCGAGATAATACGGGTGAAAAGTTGGCGGAGGGTCAGCGATATGATTGGCTAGGGGCGGAGGAGGCGTTTATGGTGAGTGAAAATGGGGAAGCGGGGGTGAATGAGATTAAGATGCTGAGATTAATGGCGACAATGGACCTTGCGGTGGTGGGGCGGATTAAAGTGAACGCGGAGTTAATTTGGCGAATTTATGATATAATTAAAAAATGGGAAAGTTAGAAGATGTTGTAAGTTTGTGTAAAAGGCGGGGATTTATTTTCCAAGGCTCGGAAGTGTATGGGGGAATGGCGGGGACTTGGGATTATGGCCCGCTAGGGGTGATGTTAAAGAAAAAAGTGATGGACGCATGGTGGAAGTTTTTTGTGGAAGACCGGGAAGATATGTTTGGGGTGGATGCGGCGATCTTGATGAATCCGCGGACTTGGGAGGCGTCGGGACATACGGCGACTTTTGCGGACCCGTTAGTGGAATGCAAGGAATGTAAATCGCGGTTTCGGGCGGATAAAATTGCCGAAGGCATTAGTGAAAGTGTGACGACGGAGGAATTTTTGGCGACGCATACGAAGTGCCCGGTTTGTGGCAAAGAAAATTGGGGGCCGATTCGGAAGTTTAATATGATGTTTGCGACGCATGTCGGGGCGGTGCTACCGGAAGATGTGGCGGATAATCCGGAGCTGGCAGAAAAAGGGATTGCGTATTTGCGACCAGAAACGGCACAGGGGATTTTTACGAATTATAAAAACGTGGTAGATACGATTTATCCGGATTTGCCGTTTGGAATTGCGCAACAGGGCAAGGCATTTCGGAATGAGATTTCGCCGCGAGATTTTATTTTGCGAGATCGGGAATGTTCGCAAATGGAAATTGAATATTTTGTGGCGCCGGAGACTTGGGAAGAGAATTTTGAGAAAATGCGGGCGTTGCAACATGAGTTTTTGGAGCGAGTGATAGGACTGTCGGCGGAAAATATTCATGAATTAGAAGTTCCGGCGGAGGATCGGGCGCATTATAGCAAGCGGACGATTGATTTTATGTTTGATTATCCGAATAGTGAGGAAGAGTTAATGGGGCTAGCATATCGGACGGATTTTGATTTGAACAATATTCAGCGCGAGAGTGGCAAAAATATGGAATATCGCGATAAAAAGACGGGCGAGGCGTTTGTGCCGCACGTGATTGAACCGTCGATTGGGGTGGAGCGGTTGTTTTTGGCGATTCTTGCTACGGCGTATGAGGAAGAAACGGTGGACGGGGTAGTGCGAACGGTGCTAAAACTGCCGAAAAATCTGGCGCCGTATCGGTTTTGTGTGTCGCCACTACTTAAAAACAAGCCGGAGCTAGTAGAAAAGGCGCGGGAAGTTTATGTGAAATTGCGCGAGAAATATAGTAATGTTGCGTGGGACGATTCGGGGAATATTGGCAAGCGTTATCGCAAGCAAGACGAAATTGGGACTTATGAATGCGTGGTGGTGGATTTTGAAACCTTGGAAAATGACACGGTGACGGTGCGTAATCGGGATACGATGAAGCAAGAGCGGGTGGGGATTGCGGAGCTGTAAAGTTGTAAAATTGAATGATTGGCGGTCGGCGAGGCAGTGGCGGAGTACGGGCTTGTCTTTTGAAAGTGGTTATGATATTATTAAAATAATAATAGGAGGAAAAATGGCTAAAGAGTCGAAAAAAGAGAATAAAAACTTAATCGTGGGGGGGATTTGTGCGGTTGTGGCGATTGTGGTGGTGGTGATTATCGCTGTGGCAGTGGCGACGACGGGCAGTGGAAAACTTGGCGATAGCTATTTTGTGTCGGATGGCGAGAAGTACGTGTTGACGATAAATACTGAAAATATGGAACTCGGCGACGGCGACGAGGAATATGTGCCGGTTAAGGCACATATGGTGTATTATTATTCTGGCGACGAAATTACGGGAGCGAAGGCGTATTATGAATACAAGGACGCGGAGACAGCCAAGGCGGCGCTCGCGGCGATGAAAGAGGCTGCTGGGGACGAGCTTGATGGGACGACGGTCGAAGACAAATATATTGTTGCGACGATTGATGCGTCGGAATACGAGGGGATGACGGCGTCGGATGTGAAGTCGCAGATTGAATTTATGGAAGCGCTGGAAAATATGGATTATAGTGAAGACGAAGTTGAGGAGACTGACGGCGCGACTGACGAGGCGACTGAGTAAAAAAAGTTAGTATAAAAACCTCCTTTTTGCAGGAGGTTTTTTGGTTCGGTAAAGTTTTGGTAAATTTTTGGGTTAGTGGCACTCAAAAAACCCTCTTCGCGAGGGTTTTTCTGGGAGCCCCCTTTCCAAACGGGGGAAATGAAAAGGAGACTATTTAAAACGCGCGATAGCGTCGGCGATAACTTTTTTCGCGACCTCAACGCCTTCGAAGGATTTGACCTCGGTGGTACCCGGTTTTTTCAGGTCTTTGTAGTGGTTGAAATGGAATTCAATTTGTTTCAAAGTCTGCTTCGGCAAATCTTCGAGCGAATTGTAGGCGTCGCCGTTGTTGCGGTCGTCGGCAGGGACGCAGATGATTTTATCATCAACTTCGCCGCCATCGACAAATTTCATCACGCCGAGAATTTTGGCTTTCATCCAGATGCCAGTAGTGAGAGGCTGGTCAGTAATCATAAGGACGTCAAGTTCGTCACCGTCTTCGTCCAGAGTTTGCGGAATGAAACCGTAGTTGCAGGGTTTCGCGAAAGCCATTGGTTCGACGCGGTCCAGCATAAAACAGGCATGCTTACGATCCCATTCGATTTTGTGGTTGGAACCGGTTGGGATTTCGATCACGACGTTCAGTTCGCCGTTTTCGTAATCGCCCGGGGTTAAAACTTTATTAAAATCTGCCATAAAAGCTCCTTTATATTACCCATTTATTATAGCATATTTAGAGAAAAGTGGAAGGTTCGGACGGGTCGGTCCAAAAGTCGGTTGGGTCGGCTTTGGGGACGTCGGTTTCGAGTAAGTTTTCGGTTAAGAAATTAAAAGTGCGAGATTTGCCGGTGGCGAAATCTTTGACTTGTAATTTGCCGGTCTCAACTTCTTTTTCGCCGACAACAATGCCGTTGGCGGCGATTTTGGAGGCATAAGCTAACTTTTCGCCGAGTTTTTTGTCTAATAAAACGACGTCGGCGCTGTGATTTTTAGCGCGAAGCTCACTGGCGAGCTTGAAGGCGAACTCGATTTCTTGTTCAGAAAAGGGAATTAGGGCATATTCGGTGAGTTTTTGAGTAGCGGAATTTAACAAACCGTTTTCGGTGAGGGTGAAAAAGAGGCGAGAAAGACCAATGGAGCCGCCGACGCCTGGGAAAGTTTTGTTTGAAAAGTGCTTGGTGAGGTTTTCATAGCGACCACCACCACAGACTGAGCCGAGGTTTTTATGCTCGGGCAAAATGAATTCAAACACGGTGCCGGTGTAGTAATCGAGGCCGCGAATGATTTTGAGGTCGGCGGTAATTTCGTTTTTGAAGCCTATAGCTTCAAGTAGCCCTAAGGTTTGGTCGAGTTCAGAGACGCCGAGTTCAAAAGTGGCGTTTTTGATGTCGAGATTTTCGAGGGCCTTAATAATTTCGGAGCGCTCACCGTTTAAATTGATAAAATTTAAGATAACTTCGACTTGGATTTTGGCGAGTTTTAGGTCTTCGAGGGCAACTTTGGTCTGTTCGGGGGTGACTTTTTCGGCGTGGTCGATAATGTTGCTGATGGCGGGAGTTTGGTCTTTGAGATTTAGGGCTTCGAGCAGGCCGGCGAGGATTTTGCGGTTGGAAATGCGGGCTAGAACTGGCGTGCCGAGGTCGAAAACGCGGAAAGCTTCGAGCAGGGTGGCGATAACGTCAGCGTCGTAGGCGAGGGGGAGTTTGTCGCGGCCAATGACGTCGATATCGCATTGGTAAAATTCGCGAAAGCGGCCTTTTTGAGCGCGTTCGCCGCGGAAATTAACGCCGATTTGTTGGACTTTGAAGGGAAAGTCTAACTCGTTTTCGTGTTCGATGACGTAGCGAGCCAGCGGAACGGTGTGGTCGAAACGGAGGGCTTGGGTGGCTTTAGTCGCGGTTTTGTCGCCGGTTTTTTTGACTTCGTAGATTTGTCTTTCGGTGTCGCCGCCGGCTTTAGCAAAAAGAATTTCGGTGCGTTCGATAAAAGGAGTTTCGACATTTTTGAAGCCGTGTTTGGAATAAGTTTCGGAAATTTTGGCTTTAAAATCGTCGAAAGTGGCCTGAATTTCTGGTAAAAACTCGTCGGCGCCAGAAATTGGGGAAGTATTTATCTTTTTCATACTTTTAATTATAGCACATATGTGATATAATGACATTATGGTTCTGTAGCTCAGTTGGTAGAGCAGAGGCCTGAAGAGCCTTGTGTCGCTGGTTCAAGTCCAGCCGGAACCACCAACCGTCGTTGGGTCGGTAGCTCAGCTGGTTAGAGCACGGGCCTTTTAAGCCCGGTGTCGAGGGTTCGAGCCCCTCCCGACTCACCACTCATTGGTTCCAGTTAACAATTTCGAACTGGGAACCCCCGTTCTTCGAATCGAGGGTTCGAGCCCCTCCCGACTCACCAAGCTTTCGAGCAAAAAACAAAACTTGTTTTGTTTTTTAGAGAAAGCGCAGGTGAGTGAAAATTTCGCGAAGCGAAATTTGTCCTCACCATACTTTATGTTAAGAGGGCGGTTAGCTCAGTTGGCTAGAGCGCGTCTTTGACGTAGACGAGGTCAGAGGTTCGACTCCTCTATCGCCCACCACAAAACTTGAAATTCTAAAAATCCCCCGCAAAGCGGAGGATTTTTGAGATGAGCGCGAAAACTATTTTTTCTTAGTGTTTTCGGAGATATTCTCGGTGTTGCGCCAAATCATGACGAACATCATGCCCGCTTCATAAATCAAGCGGATGATGATTGGCCCAAGAATGAGTGTAAGGAAGAAATCAACCACGCCAGCACTGCCTTGGCCCAAGAAGGCAAACGAGAATAAGATGATAAAAATAGTGGCGATATAGTAAAAACATTTTAAAATCGCTTCCAGCCACATGGTTTTGAAAGCGAGAAAGTCTTTCAACCACTTTAAGAATTTGCTTTTAGGCTCGGTTTTGCTTTTGACGAACAAGAAGTAGGTCAAAATGCCGCCAACCAGCGCCAAAATGCTGGCGATAACGACCCAAGTTTCTGCTTCGCTAGAGATAGAGACGGTGGCAGAATTGGTGTTGAAGAGGCTAGAATCTAGCCCATAATAAGAATTATTCATTTATTCTCCTTTATTATATTAATTCTATTTTAGCATAAAAACGCCAAAATCAAGAAAATTCGGTATAATAGAGTTATGAATAGGGTGCCACTAGCGGAGCGGATGCGGCCGCGGAAGTTGTCGGAAGTTTTGGGACAGGAAGCGATTATTGGCGAGGGGAAGATTTTGACGGAAATCGCGAAAAAAGGCGAGCCGGTGAATTTGATTTTTTGGGGGCCGCCGGGGACTGGAAAAACGACTTTGGCGCGAATTTTGGCGCAGGAATTTCAGGCGGATTTTATTGAAATTTCAGCGGTGACGGCGGGGAAAAAAGATGTGGAAGAAGTGGTGGCACGGGCGAAAGTGAATTGGAATTTGAAAACGCGGACGGTGCTTTTTGTGGACGAAATTCACCGGTTTAATAAGGCGCAACAAGACGCATTTTTGCCGCATGTGGAAAGCGGGTTGATTACGCTGATTGGGGCGACGACGGAAAATCCGTCGTTTGAAGTAATTTCGCCGTTGTTGTCGCGGTCGCGGGTGGTGGTGATTTCGGCGTTATCCAAAACGGCGATTTTAGAGGTTTTACGGCGGGCGGTAAAAGCGGAAAAGGCGACAAAACGAGTGTCGAAAAAGGCTTTAGATTTAATTGCGGAGCTTTCCGGCGGGGATGCGCGGAGTGCGCTCGGGGATCTCGAGTTGGCGCTGTCGCTGGCGGAAAAAGTGGATGAAAAAGTGGTGCTTGAGGCGGCGGGGCGGAAAATGCCTGGGTATGACAAAAAGGGCGATAAACATTATGACACAATTTCGGCATTTATCAAGTCGATGCGAGGGTCGGACGTGGACGCGGCGCTGTATTATCTCGCGCGGATGGTCGAGGCGGGAGAGGATCCGAAGTTTATCGCGCGGCGGATGGTGATTTTTGCGAGCGAGGATATTGGTCTCGCGGGGAACGGGGCACTGAGTCTCGCGACGGCGTGTTTTCAAGCGGTGGAACGGGTCGGAATGCCGGAGTCGGGACTGATTTTGGCGCATACGGCGGTGGCGTTGTCGCTATCGAAAAAGTCGCGGCGGACGACGGATGCGTGGTTTAGGGCCTTGGAACTCGCGCGTAAGTCGCCAAACGAGCCGGTGCCGGTGTGGCTTAGGAACGCGCCGACGAAATTGATGGAAGATCTCGGGTATGGTAAGGGGCAAAAATGGGAGGCGGGATTTCATCTCGACAAAAATTATCTACCGGATAGCATCAAAAATCAGAAAATTTGGTAGCGGCTACCCTCAGCCAGTGCGAATAAACTTCTACAGTATTTTTGACAGCTGGACTTGAAAAATAAAAATGTCATACGCTGGACAGCCGGCAGAACCGCCCCCCTACGGGGCGAACCTGTCGGTGTCGTCAGGAATATACATTTTTATTTTTTCAAATCTAAAATACGCTGCCAAAAATACTGTAGAAGTTTATTTGCTTTCTAAACCGGCGTTGAAGTACATGAGGACGTAATTGTAATCCCAAGAGAGGTCGAAGCCGGAGGAAGTGTAAGAGTTAAACTTGAAATAGGGCATGCCGCTAGCGAGTTTGACGGTTTTTGCGGCGTTTTGTTGGATTTCGGAGAGGGTTTCGTCGTTTTTTACGCAATTTTCGAATTTGTCGCCGAGCCCGACGGATTTACCGACGTTAATCCAATAAGATTTGTCGATTTTGGCCATTTTGGAGACGCCGGATTTACCGCTGTCTTTGAAGAAGTCGTTCCAGACGCTGGTGACGGCTTTGTTGTAATAATCCCAGAACTTGCCTTCGTTTTTGGCGCAATAAGTGCCGAGGGCCGAATAACGGGAGTTAATCGGGTTGGATTCGCCGTATTCATAGAGAAAGTCCGAAAGGCGAACTTCGAACAAGATGTCGTTTTCTTCGAGATATTTTTGGAAATCTTCTTCGTGCTCGACGATAGCGTTTTCAAAAGCGATACAATAGGGGCAGACGAGGTCAGAATAGACGATAAAATAGTTTTCGGCGTCGAGATTACCGATAGTCATTTGCTCGTCCCAGACTTTTTCGGCGTTGCTGGGTTTGTGGCTGGTGCTGGTGAAAATGGCAACGGCAAGAAGCGCGATAATGGCGATAATGCCGATAATTTTGGCGATTTTGGCGATACGATTGCCACGATTGCCGTCGGCAATTTTGGTGGCGACGGCGTCAGGGGTTGTTTTTTGATTATTCACTGATTACTCCTTTACTCTTTCTCTCGCGGTGTTTAGCGAGATAGCGCTCATTTATTATTATAACATAGACTTCTTTGCCGAGGCGTTTTAAGGATAAAACAGCGATAAGGACGGCGAGAATGGTGAGGACAGAGGAAACGGCGCCGGCAATAGCGAGACCACCGGTGGAAAAAATGGCACCGATCAGGGGCGTGATGAGGGTGACGCCACAGGTTGGGCAGCCAGCGCCAAGGGCGATAAGGCCGGTGATAATGCCGGCGCTACCGAGGTTATCGGCAATTTTGGACGCGCTCTTTTCGGCGCGTTTTTTGTGGGCTAAAAGAGTGATAGTGCCGATTAAAATGCCTTGTAAAACAGAGATGAGAAAGATTGGGAGCCAGTCCAAGAAGGCGTGGTTAAAGCCAAAAATGGCGAGAAAACTGTCGCCGAGGATTTTGAGGCTGCCCGCGAGGCCGGCAGCGGCCATGAGTTCGAATTTTCCGGTGCCGCCGGAAAGTAAATTCATTAGCAGTCCAAAAAAGAGAAAACTGGGGACAAAACCGCACCAAAAGGGCTTTTCGCGGGTGGCGAGCAGAATGCCACGCCCCGCCAAAACGAACTCGTCGAGCCATTTTCTCCAATTCATATGAATATTGTAGCATAGTTTAGCGGTTAAAAAAGAAAAAACACAAACGTGAAAGCAAAAAACCGAACGACGCGGGAAATAACAGGGGTGAAAGTCGAAAAAATGATTAAATAAAATGCGGTTTTGTCAAGTATAATTACAACATGAAAAATCGTAAAAAACAAGGTTGACACAAGAACCGCCTATGCTAAAATAGAATTAAGTTCGGGCTGGAGTTGAGAACAGCCGGAACGATGGGAAGGGTGAGAATAGAGCGGAAAAAGGAGGCCGCTTTATTTTTTGGCTTAAGTGTGATATAATTATAGGTATGAAGCTGACGAAAAAGTTCGATCGAGCTATTATTCTGGTGATTTTTGCGGTTTTTTTGTTGCTTACGGGTTGTTTTGTCAAAATTAAGGCAAATAGTACGTATGCGGAAGAGGCGGCTGTGGCGGAAAGTGGCGTGTTTGAGACTTTGGGGGCGAAATATGTGACTTTTTATGATGATGGCGAGAAGCTGACCGTGAAAACAGAGGCGAAAACGGTGCAAGAGGCTTTGGAACGGGCGGGGATTTTGGTCTCGGCGGGGGATATTGTCGAACCTGGGGTAGAGGCGGAAATCAACGCGGATAATTTTCATATCAATATTTATCGGGCGCGGCCGGTGGTGGTGCGAGATGGGGCGATTGAAAAATATCTGATGACGGCGAGCTATGATATGCGGACGATTATGGGCGAGGCAGGGATTACGGTGTATGATGGGGACGAGGTAAAAATGGTGCCGAATATGAATTTCTTGGAGAATGGGACGGCGAGCGTGTACGAGATTACGCGAAATGGCGGGCGGACATTGACGGTGGAGGAAGAAATTCCGTTTGTTGAGGAACAGGTGAAAGATTATAATCTTGCAGTGGGAACTTCGGAAGTGCGACAGCTCGGCGAGGTGGGGCTGAAAAAGAGTTATTATAATGTATTATACGTGGACAACAGGGAAGTTTCGCGGGAACTAGTTGGGGAAGAAGTGGTGCGTGAGCCGGTGGCGCGAGTGGTGGCGGTGGGGGCGAAAACTGCGGTGCGACCAGAGTGGAGCGTGTGTGCGGCATGGGCGAGAGAGGCGGGGGTGAGCGAAGACGACCTCGCTGCGGCGTTAGATTTGATTTACCACGAGAGTGGTTGCCGAGTGAACGCGACGAATTCTTCATCTGGGGCGTATGGTATTCCGCAGGCTTTGCCTGGGAGTAAAATGGCGTCGGCGGGGGCGGATTGGGAAACTAACCCAATAACTCAAATTCGGTGGATGGCAGGTTATGTTAGTCGTTATGGGGGATGGCAGGGAGCAGTTAATTTTTGGTATGCGCATGGGTGGTACTAAACAAACGGGGGCGCGGCGAGAAAAAGCACCGAAGCTAAAAAACAATAAGGCTTTGGGGCAACATTGGCTGTATAATCGGGCGATTTTAGAGGAAATTGCGGAGCTGGCGGCGGACGGGGAGGATTTTGGCGCTGGTTCTGAGGCAGATTCGGGCGCGGTTTCTGGCGCGTCGAAAGTTGCCGAAAAAACAGGGGTAGAGAAAGTGAGAACGTGTGTAGAAATCGGGCCGGGACTAGGGACGCTGACGGCGTCGCTACTGAGGCGGTTTGAGAGGGTGATTGCGGTGGAATATGATGCGAAATTGGCGAAAAATTTGCCGGGGTCGTTTCCTGGGAAGAATTTAGAAGTGGTAAATGCGGATTTTCTAGAGGTAGATTTGGAATTTGACGAAGATTATGTTATAGCAGGAAATATTCCGTACTATATTACAAGTCCGATTTTAGAGAAGGTTTTGACTGTGTCGAAACTGCCTAAAAGAGTGGTACTGCTAATGCAAAAAGAGGTGGCGGAGCGGATTTTGAGCGAAAAAGAGACGGTTTCGTCGTTGTTTGTGAAAAATCGGGCGGAAATGAAAGCGGGGCCGGTGGTTTTAAGGGGGGAGTTTACGCCGCCACCGAAGGTGGATTCGCAGGTTTTAGTGCTAGAACCGCACGCGCCAGAGGTGGACGAGGCGGTTTTTGACTTAATTCGGGCGGCTTTTAAGGCGCCGCGGAAGAAAGTGGTACATAACTTAACAGGGGTCGCTTCGAAAGACGAGCTTTTGGCGATTTTTTCGGATTTAGAATTAAATCCAGATGCCCGTCCTGGAGATTTACACTTGAGAGATTATCAAAAATTGTATGAAAAATTGCGTGTTTAAGGCAATCAAAATATCTTTTTTCGGACACACTCAAGGCCGTTCGGCCAAGCCTACGGTCCTCAAAAAGGTATTTTGATTACTTTAGATAGGTCTGTAATCCTCAAAAAGGTATTTTGGCAAACAAATGTGGTATAATCGAGATATGTTAGATGTGAAGTTTATTCGTGAGAACCTGGAGCTGGTTGAAAAATCGGCCAAGGAAAAGGGGTATCAAATCGACATTCGGGAGATTTTGCGACTGGATGATGAGCGAAAAGAGAAATTGCAAAAAGTTGAGGAACTGAGGCGGGAACGGAATGAGATTGCGGCGAAAATGAAGGGTGGGAAGCCGGCGGAAGAGTTGATCAAGCAGGGGAAAAAGGTGAAAGAGGAGTTAGCCGAACTTGAAAGCGAGCTTGACAAAATCGAGAAAGAGTGCTATAATGGTTTGAAGAGGGTCCCGAATGTAATTTTCGAGGACGTACCGCTTGGGGGCGAGGAATGCTCGGTTGAGGTGAAAAAGTGGGGTGAAAATCGAGAAACAGGGGTGGATCACCTTGATTATGCGGTAAATCGCGATTGGGTGGACTTTGAGCGCGGAGCGAAAGTGGCGGGGGCGAAGTTTTATTATCTGAAAGACGGGTTGGCGCTGCTTGAAAATGCTTTATTGCAATACGGGCTGAAAAAAGTATTGGAGCACGGCTTTACGTTTATGACTGTGCCGGATATGGTGTCGTCTAAGGTGCTCGAGGGGTGCGGGTTTAATCCGCGGTCGTCGGAGCAGTCGGATGAATATTATATCGAGGGCGAGGATCTTGCCATGATTGCGACGGCGGAGATGCCTCTGACTGGCTATCACATGGACGAAATTATCGACGAAGATAAGCTACCTCTGTTCTATGCGGGATATTCGGCGTGTTTTCGTAAAGAGGCGGGGACTTATGGGAAATATACGCGGGGGCTGTTCCGAGTGCATCAGTTTAATAAGCTGGAAATGTATGCGTTTTGTTTGCCAGAGCAAAGCAAGGAAATTCACGAGAAGATTCTGGCGATTGAGGAAGAAATTTGGCAGGGACTAGGGGTGCCATACCATATTATTAACATTGCGGCGGGCGACCTTGGGGCACCGGCAGCGAAAAAATATGATATGGAATATTGGTCTCCGGTAAATCAAAAGTATCAAGAAATTACTTCTTGTTCAAACTGCACGGATTTCCAGGCGCGGGCATGCAATGTGCGGGCGCGCCGGAAAGATGGAACGGTGGAATTTGTGCATACCTTGAACGGGACGGCGATTCCACTAGCGCGGGCGCTGGTGGTGATGATTGAGAATTTTGCCACGCCAGATGGAAAATTAAAGGTACCAGAGGTGCTGCGACCGTATCTGGGCGGAAAAGAAGAAATTTAAAGGAGGAATATGATTGAAAATATTAACACTAGCGGAAAAGATTATAAGATTGATACTGCGTTGAATAAATATGTCGAGAAACGGCTGGGGAAGTTGGATCGATATTTGCCACGGGGGTCGAAAAAAGATGTGATTTTGAAAGTGGTGGTGGCAAAAGAGAATAAGGGCAAAAATGACCGTTATGAGCTTACGGCGACGTTGGAAATTCCTGGCGGAAAAGTGATTACGGCGAAAGATGAATGTTCGAATATTTTTGCGGGGGTGGATTTGGTCGAAGCAAAGCTTGCGGGGCAAATTCGGCGATTTAAGCTAGAGGTGCAACCGCATCGGCAAAAACGAAGCCTGAAAAATCTCTTTATTCGGCGCAAATAATATGGTACAATAGGGGGAGATTGGAGTATTATGGCGAAAAAAGAGAAAAAACCAACTGATAAGTTGGCTGACCGAACAGCGTTAACGAAATTTTTACAGGGGGTGTTTGGTGATGCGCAGAAAAAGATTTTGCGACGATTGTGGAAGCGGGCACAAGAAATCAATAAGTTAGAGCCGAAATATGCAAAAATGAGCGACGAGAAGTTGAAAGAGCAGTCGGATGTTTTTCGTGGAAAAATCCAAAAAGCGCTGAAAGTTGCTACGGCTGAGGAGGGGATAAATAAAACTGGAAAAAAGCGCCCGCCAGTGGATGATAAAAAGATTTTGGACGAGATTTTGCCGGAAGTGTTTGCGGTGGCGCGGGAAGCGGCGAAGCGGGTGTCGGGGCTGCGTCCGTATGATGTGCAGTTGATCGGGGGGATGGTGTTAAACGATGGGGCTGTGGCGGAGATGAAGACCGGCGAGGGCAAGACTCTAGTCGCAATGTTGCCGGCGTATCTGAACGGGCTGACTGGGCGCGGGGTGCATGTGGTGACGGTGAACGATTATTTGGCACAACGGGACGCGGGCTGGAACGGGCCGATTTACGATTTTCTCGGGCTGTCGGTCGGGGTAATCGTAAATAATGCGTCGTATATTTATGATGCGGAATACGAGAACGAGGAACATGTCGACGAGCGGTTTTTGCACCTTAAACCCTGCACGCGAAAAGAGGCGTATGCGGCGGATATTACGTATGGAACGAATAATGAGTTCGGGTTTGATTATTTGCGAGATAATATGACTAGCGAAGTGCAATATCTGCGCCAACGGGAGCTGAATTTTGCGATTGTGGACGAGGTGGATTCGATTTTGATCGACGAGGCGCGGACGCCGCTCATTATTAGTGCACCGGCGGGGGATAATCCGGAAAGCTATTACCAATTTGCGAAGGTGGCGGCGAGATTGACGCCGGAAGATTATGTGTTTGACGAAAAACGGCGGTCGGTAACCTTGACGGACGCTGGAATTGATAAAGTGCAGAAGATTTTAGGGGTGGATAACCTGTATTCGACTAAGAATACGCGCCTAGTGTATCATCTCGAACAGGCCATTCGGGCGGAAGTGGTGTTTAAACGTGATAAAGATTATGTGGTGACGAATTCAGGCGAAGTGATTATTGTGGACGAACATACGGGGCGGTTGATGCAGGGGCGACGCTATAACGAAGGTCTTCATCAGGCGATCGAGGCGAAAGAAGGGGTGGCGGTAAAGCAGGAATCGATGACACTTGCGACGATTTCGTTCCAGAACTTTTTCCGGTTGTATAAGAAACTGTCGGGGATGACGGGGACGGCGTTTACGGAGGCGGAGGAGTTTCAACAGATTTACGCGCTTGATGTAATTCAAATTCCGCCGAATAAACCGATTCAGCGGGTCGATAAGGATGATTTGATTTATAAGACTAAGGCGGGGAAGCTAAAAGCGATTGCCGAGGAAGTAAAAAAATATCACGAAAAGGGCCAGCCAGTGTTGGTTGGGTCGGGTTCGATTGCAAATAACGAGGAAATTGCGCGGTATTTGGAGCAATTTGGCTTGCCGTACGAGATTTTGAACGCGAAGAACAACGAACGCGAGGCGGCGATTATTGCCAAAGCTGGCGAAAAAGGCGCAATTACGCTGGCGACCAACATGGCGGGGCGGGGGACGGATATTAAGCTCGGCGAGGGGGTGCGAGAGTTGGGTGGCTTAGTGGTGATTGGCTCGGAACGGCACGATTCGCGGCGAGTGGATAATCAGTTGCGGGGGCGGGGTGGTCGGCAGGGCGACCCTGGGACGACACAATTCTTCGTTTCTTGCGAGGACGATTTGATGCGGATTTTCCAAGGCGACCGGGTGAAGATGCTGATGACGAGATTGGGGGTGGATGAGGATACACCGATTCAGACCAAGGCGATCTCGCGGACACTCGAGGCAGCGCAAAAGCGGATTGAGGGCTTTAACTTTGATTCGCGCAAGAACGTGGTGCAATATGATAACGTGATTAACCGGCACCGCAAGGTTGTCTATGCAATTCGGCGAAAGATTTTGAAGGGCGAGAATATCCAGTCGGAAATTCAGAGGCTGATGCGCGAAGAAGTGAAAATGCTGACAGAATTTTCGTCGCGAGTGAATAAGAATTTTGACACGGACTTTAAGGCAGTGTTTAATTTCGACGACGATTTAATTCACGGCATTGGGATCATGCGCAAGGAAAAAGACCGCGAAAAGACAGCATTCGAGGCAGTGAAAGAAGCGTACGAAGAACAGGAAGAGAAATTTGGCGCGGAAATTATGCGTAAAATTGAGCGCGAAGTGTATCTTAAGGTTTTGGATACGTTATGGATGCAGCATTTGGAGAATATGCAGCACCTGCGCGAGGGAATTCACTGGCGATCGGTGGGGCAACGCGACCCGCTAGTGGAATATCGGAGTGAATCGCAGAAGCTGTTTGATGGCCTGCAACGGAATTTGAGGGAGGAAGTGCTGAGAATTTTGCTTGCGATTACACCGGCGGAAGCGGCGGAAGACAACGTCACGGACGGCGAGGAATATGAATCGGAGCTGACTAAGATGGCGGAGAGTCAGACCGAAAAGGGCGTGAATGAGATTTCGAAGGGAGAGAAGAACCTGGACGACGAATTTAAAGAGGTAAAGCCGAGTAAAAAGACTGCGCCGACGAAAAAAGCGACCAAGAAAAAAGCTTCGAAACGGAAGAAATCAAAATCGAAGCGGAAATAATCCGATAATTCTATTATAGCACAAGCGTGATGAATTGTCAAGTGCGGGAGAAGTAAAAGATTAGAAAGAGATGAAACATTCAGTTGAAGAGGTAAAGTTGAAGAATGGGGCGCAGGGGCTTTTAATTGATATTCCCGGTTCGAGCGTGATGGCGACGAGATTTCAATTTCGGGCGGGGATGTTGTATGCGAAAAATAAGGAAGTTTATGAAATTCCGCATATTGTTGAACATCTTGCGTTTGGGGCGAACGCGAAGTTTAAGGACGAGCAGGCGTTTGAGGCAGAATTTACCAAAAATGGTGCGTATCATAATGCTTGGACGAGCGATATTTCGGTGTGCTATGAGACGGAGTGCGCGGATTTTGAGTGGGAACGGATTATGGAACTGCAACAGGTTTCGATTGCAGAGCCGAAATTTAACGAAGAAGAGTTGAAGGCGGAGAAAGCTAATGTGCGGTCGGAGCTCACGGGGTATATGAATGATTATTATCGACTGCTGTGGCCGCGGGTGCAACAGGCGGTGGGGGAAGATATTTTAGACTTGCCGGAGCGGTTAAAAACGATCCCGAACATTGAGTTAAAGGATATTCGGGAGCATTATCGGCGAACCCACACGGCGAAAAATATGCGGTTTATTATTGCGGGGAAAATTCACGGGCGGCGGCGGCAGATTTTGCGGATGCTAGAAAATTGGGAGCTTAAAGAGGGACAAGAGTTTGAGATTCCGCTGACAGATTTACACGCGTCGGAGGCGGTGTCGATTCGGCGAAAGGATGCGTCGAACATCACGTTCGGGTTTTCGCTGGTAACGCCGCGATATTTGGAGCCGAGCGAAGTGTTTGCAATGAATTGTTTGAACCATATTTTGAACGGGACGACTAATTCCAAGATTTTTGGCGCGGCTAGGAAGCGGGGGCTGGTATATGGGATGGGGTCGTCGGTGGCGTCGAATGCGACGAATTCGTATTGGGACTTTGACGGGGAGGTGAATGTTGAAAATGCAGAGGCGCTGTTTGAGTTAATCCAGACGGAGTTGATGCGGGCGCTGAACGGAGATATTTTAGAGATGGATTTTTTGGCGGCGAAGTCGTACGCGCTGGGGCGGTTCCAGATGGGGGCGCAAACGCCGTCGCAGATTGCAGATTATTATGCGGATGGTTTTTTTACCAATGGGTCGGTGCAAAAGTACGACGATATTCCGGAGCTGATTAAGGCGATCGATAAGGCAAAAATGGTGGAGCTGGCGCGGGAGTTTGCGGGGACGGGAATTCGGGGGTTTGCGGCAGTGTCGAGCGTGGAAAAGGCAGTGATTTCGGATTTGGAACAGAGGCTGAATTTTTAGAGATTTTTGACTAGGGCTTGGTACTGGGCGCCACGGTCGTAGACGTTTTGAAACATATCAAACGAGGCGGCAGCAGGAGACATGAGAATGACGGCGCGAGGGGAGGTTGCTGGGGTAGCAGCACTGGCGGCGGCAGAGTTGGCTGGGTCGTTAGCGCCAGTGGCGTCGGCAATTTCGGGCGCGCTGTCTTCGGCAAGGGTTTTTGCGGTCTGGACGGCTTCCTCGAGAGAGTGGGCAGGGGTAAAACGCGGGTCGTCGGGGTATTTTTCGAAAAGCGCCCGACCGGATTCGCCAATTAGGACGATATGTCTAATTTGCGGGGCGCGGAGAATTTCGTAGAGCTCCGGCAAGTCGGCATTTGCGGTTTTGTCGCGACCGCCGATAATAACCGTAAGGTAGTCATTTTTGAAGGCATTCACGGCGACGCGGGTTGAGGAGGTGCCGGTTGAGAAATTGTCATCGTAGTAGGCGACGCCGTCGAGTTCGCGGAGAAATTCGAGGCGGTGAGGCAGGCCTTTAAAATTCGCTAAGCCGGCAATAATTTCGGATTTGTTTACGCTTAAATATTCATCTGGTGATATATTTTTATAACAGGCCACGGCGGCGATGGCGGCCAAGGCATTTTCAAAATTGTGCTGGCCGGGGAGCTTGACGGCGGTTTTAACTTCGGTCGGGACGGGGAAAGGATAGGCGATTTTTCGGGCCTTAGAGGTTTCGGCGATTTTTACCGTTTCGGGGTTGTTTTGATAATAAACCAGAAAATCGTTCGGGGTTTGGTGGGTGGTGATATGAGCCTTGGCGGCGAGATAATCGGCGTAATCCTTGTGAACGTTTAAGTGGTCGGGCTCGATTTGACCGATGACGGCGATGTGGGGAGATTTTTCGAGATCCCAGAGCTGGAAACTGGACATTTCATAGACGACAACAGAGGTGGGTTTTAAATTATCGAGCACTTCGATCGCCGGCGTGCCGATGTTGCCGACAAGGTAAGCGTCTTCGCCGGCGGCGTCGAGCAGGGCCTTAATGAACGAGCAAGTCGTGCCTTTGCCTTTAGTCGCGGTGACGCCGATAATCGGGCAGGGGCAGTGGTCGAAAAAGTAGCGGGTTAAGGTCGTTTCGTTCGGTAATTTCAGGGGTGGGATGGAAGGGCTGCGGAAAATTATATCATAGGATGAATAATCTTTGGCGGCGAATTCGGCCGGAGTGAGGTTCTCGAAAACGTCAAATTCGGCCGCTGCGAACTTATCCCTGAAGTATTTTTCGGCCGCTCGGCCTTCTTTGCCATGGCCTAGTAGTGCGATTCTCATAAAATAATTATAGCACAAAAAGCGCGAGACCTGTTTTCTTCGGACACGCTCAAGGGCGCTCGCCCAAGCTTACGGTCCGAAGAAAACAGGTCTTCGCGCTCTATAATATCATGAGCTCGGCGCGCGTGAACTTATCTCTTTCGGACACGCTCAAGGCCGCTCGGCCAAGCTTATGGTCCTCAAGAGATAAGTTCACGCGCCTTAGCCAAGCTTACGGTCCTCAAGGAATAAGTTCACGCGTCTTAGTCAAGCTCGTGCTTTTAAGCAATAAGTTCGCGCGCTTCGGAAACCGAATGGGTTTCCATGAGTTTGGCACGCAGGTCTTTCGCGCCCGGGAAGTTATTGATATAAATCTTGAAAAAATGCTTGAGAGATTCGTAAGGAATATGAGAATGGACGCTCGAGGAGCATTTGCGACAACGGGAGCAATCTTCGAAGCGAGCCCTGTAACGACAGGCGCGAGCGAGAAGGCACTGAGAAGGTTCGTTTGCATACTTCTCGAAGAGATCAAGATGCAGTTTCAAAAGCTCCATCAGCTCTTCGCGAGTCGGTTCGTGGTCGGTGAAGCAGAAGGGGTTTTCGAAGACGCCGCGGCCGATCATGAAACCGTCGACTTCGGGGTGCGACGCGTGAAGCGCGAGCGCGTGGGCGCGGTTTTTGATGTCGCCGTTGATGATGAGCTTGGTTTCAGGGGAAATTTCGGCGCGCAACTTGACAATTTCGGGAATTAGTTCGTAGTGGGCGGGAACTTTGGACATTTCTTTTTTGGTGCGGAGATGGATGGTGAGGGCGGCGGGATGTTCGCGCAGCAAAAACGAGAGCCAATCGCGGTATTCTTCGGGAGAAGTCCAGCCAAGCCGAGTTTTGACCGAAACTGGCAACTTAGTCGCCGCGCGGGCATTTTTTAGACATTCGCGCGCAAGTTCGGGAGTTTTAATCATCGCCGCGCCGCCGCCGGCTTTATTGACGTGCTTATCGGGGCAGCCAAAATTCAGATCCACCCCGGCAAAACCGAGCGAAGCGAGCGCGGCGGCAAACTCCGAAAAGTGGGCGGGGTTTTTACCCCAAATCTGCGCAATAATCGGGGTGTCGGAAGGGGCGACCGCGACCCGTTCGAGGGCGTTGGCGCGGCCTTTTTCCGAGGCGTAGCTCGAAACATTGGTAAATTCGGTGAAAAAGAGGTCGGGGCGGCCGGCATGAGCGATCACCTGACGAAAAATGATGTCGGTGACGCCCTCCATGGGTGCGAGGATTAAAAATGGTGTTTCGAGTTCGTCCCAAATGTTCATTTGTATATAATAACATTTTTGCGAGAAAAAGGGAAATTTTGCGACGGGAGGGCCGGCAAGGAATAAAATCGGGGCTGGTTTCGTGGCGTGGGGGGGGTGCAGTCTTGCGACTTTGATCGGCAAGGGACAAAATCTGGACCGGTTTCGTGGTATAATGGGGATATGCAGGAATTAGAGAAGAGGTTGGCGGGGCTTAAAGTTGAGTTTGGTGATTTGTATGCGAAAATGGGGATAAGTGAGAAGGCGGCGCGGGCGGCGGAGCTAGAAACAGAGGTGGCGGAGCCGGAAATTTGGAAAGATGTAAAAAAAGCGACGGAGAAAAATCAGGAACTGGCGAAACTTTCGAGTGAAATTCAGCCGTGGGAGCTGTTAAAAACCCAGATTGAGGATTTGACTGAGATGCTGGAAATTGCGGATGCGGAGCTAAAGCCGGAGCTTGAGGGGCAGATTTCGGCGATGGAGAATGATTTTTCGGAGCTCAAAAAAACGCTTAGGTTTCGGGGCGAATATGACGGAGAAGATGCGATTTTGCGAATTACGGCGGGCGCGGGCGGAACTGAGGCGATGGACTGGGCGGGAATGCTCGAGCGGATGTATCTTAGGTTTTGCGAGCGCAAAGGGTTTAAAATGGCTTTGATCGAGCGGACGACGGGGGAAGAGGCGGGGATTAAGACCGCGGTGTATGAGATTTCAGGGGTGAATGCTTACGGGTGGCTGAAATCGGAGCACGGGGTTCATCGGTTGGTGCGGTTGTCGCCGTTTAATGCGAATAACTTGCGCCAGACATCGTTTGCGCTGGTGGAGGTGCTGCCGAAAATTACCGCGGAAACAGGGGTGGAGATTGATGAAAAGGATTTACGGGTGGATGTTTATCGGTCTGGCGGGCATGGCGGCCAAGGGGTGAATACGACCGATTCGGCGGTGAGGATTACGCATTTGCCGACGAATACGGTGGTGGCGATTCAAAATGAGCGCAGCCAGATTCAAAATCGCGAGAAGGCGATGGAGATTTTACGGGGGAAATTGGTACAGATGCAACTTGAGCAACACGCGGCGTCTTTAAACGAGCTAAGGGCGGGCGAGTCGGCGGGCTGGGGGCAACAGATACGGAATTATGTGTTACAGCCGTATAAATTGGTCAAAGATACGCGAACGGGGTATGAGGAGACCGATCCGGAGGCGGTGTTAGACGGGAAAATCGAGGGGTTTATTGACAAATTCTTAGGGATGTGATATAATGAGGAGATAGGGTTGTTTGGCGAAAACTTGGGGGATTGGGACTTAGGACAATAAAAGTATTTGACGAGAGTTAAAGGCGGAGCTTGGCGTTTTGAATAAAATTAGGTGATAAAGGGGGTTGTCAAGATAAAAAATTCGTGCTATAATGGGCGTATTAGCTAGATGAGAGGCAAGGTTCTCGGGGTTCTTACACTCTACCGAGGAAACCGGTCTGGTAATCTAGTTTTAAGAGTGTATAAAATAACGGAAAGGAATAGGATGCAAGTCATTCTCGGCACCAAAATTGGTATGACTCAGATCATCGGTGAAGATGGCGTTGTTACTCCGGTAACAATCCTCGAAGCTGGCCCTTGTACGGTGACTCAGATTAAAACTGTCGAAAGCGACGGTTATAACGCGGTACAAGTTGGTTTTGGTCAGGGTCGGAATCTGAGCAAGTCGGTTGCTGGCCACGCGAAAAAGGCCGGCGAAAACAACAGTCCTAAGGTCCTGCGCGAATTTCGTCTTGAGACGATTCCGGAGGAAATGAAACTTGGGGATCAAATTACCGTGGAGAGTTTCAAACTCGGTGACAAGGTCGCGGTAACTGGAACTTCGAAGGGTAAAGGTTTTGCGGGGACCGTAAAACGACATAACTTTATCGAATCGCGCAACACGCACGGGTTCAAGGGGAACATTCGGCGGGTTGGGTCGATCGGTTCGATGTATCCGCAAAAAGTCTGGAAAGGCAAGAAAATGCCTGGCCGGATGGGACATGAACAAGTGACGGTGAAGAATTTGACCGTGGCGTATGTCGATGCGGAGAAAAATTTGATTGGGTTAAAAGGCGCAGTGCCTGGCCCGAACAAAGGAATTATAAGCGTGGAGGGAAAGGAGTAATATGGCAACTTTGAATAAAGATGTTTTCGGTCTCTCGGTAGAAAATCACGAATTGGTGAAATTGGCTTATGATTCGTATCTCGCGAATTCGCGATCTTCGCACGCGAAAACTTTGAAACGGGGCGAAGTGCGCGGGGGCGGCAAGAAACCGTGGAAACAAAAAGGTACCGGTCGGGCGCGGTTTGGTTCGACACGTAACCCGATTTGGCGACATGGTGGCGTGGCGTTTGGGCGCACCGGCAACGAAAACTTTACTAAGAAAATTGCGAAAAGTGCGAAACTTTTGGCCGTAAGGCAAGCTCTGAGCATGAAAAATGCCGAAAAAGCGGTGGTGGTTTTGGACAAGGAAGTAAAATTGACCGGCAAAACCAAAGACGCGGTGAAAGTGTTGAAAGATTTGAAGCTCGAAGACAAGAACGTGCTTGCGGTGGCGGCGGAGAAAACGCCGGAAGTTTTGCGTTCGACGAATAATTTGCCGAATGTGAAATTAGTGCGCGCGACTTATCTTAATGTGTTCGATATTATGAACGCGGATGCGATTGTATTTTCGGAAAAGGCCTTGAAGGAAACTGAAAAATGGTTAATCGGAGAGGAGAAGTAAGATGGCGGAGACGAAAATGGAATTAAAGAAAATGCTTGAGCCGCGGGCGACGGAGAAAACTTATAATGAGCAAACCAAGCGAATTTACGTTTTTCCGGTGAAACGCGAAATGAGCAAACAAGCAATCGCAAAACAAGTTGAAGAGGAGTTTAACGTTAAAGTTGAAGAGGTGAAAACGCTGATTCGCAAGGGAAAGAAAACGCGTTTTAGCCGCGGCAAACACGCTTATCCTGGGATTACGCATCGCCAAGATAAGAAATTTGCGTACGTGAAACTCGCGGAAGGCAATTCGATTCGGGTGTTCGACGAAGAGCCGACGGAAGAAACTAATAAAACCAGCGCAAAGGAAGCCAAGGCCGCGAAAGCGAAAAAGGCGGACAAGAATGCAGGTAAGGAGAAGAAATAATGGGAATTAAAGCATATCGCCCAACCACTCCGGCGCAACGCCAGAAAACGACCGAGGATTACGATCAAATCACGACTAAAAAGCCGATGAAATCGCTCCTCGCGCCAAAAAAACAACAAGCTGGGCGAAATAACAAGGGTCGGATTACGGTTCGACATCGCGGGGGCGGCGTAAAACGTCATTATCGGATTATTACTTATAAATTGCCGGCGAATTTGACATTTACCGTGGAAGAAATTGAGTATGATCCGAATCGAAGCGCACGGATTGCGCGGGTGAAAGACGAAAATAATGTCTATTATTACGTGATCGCCGATACGAAAATGACTAAGGGGACGAAGTTTAAAACTGGGGCGGAAATTGAGGTCGAGAATTCGAACCGGATGCCGCTTGAAAATATTCCAGTTGGTACTTTTGTCTACGGAATTGAGCTGAAACCTGGCAAAGGGGCGCAAATGGTGCGCGCAGCGGGCGCTTCGGCGCAGTTAATGGCAAAAGAAGGCGCGTATGCGACCTTGAAAATGCCATCGGGGGAAGTGCGCAAGGTTTTGGTGAAATGCGAAGCGTCGATCGGGACGGTTTCAAACGTTCAGCATCAAAATGTGAAAATCGGTTCGGCCGGACGCCGCCGCCGGAAGGGCATTCGCCCGACGGTTCGCGGTGTGGTGATGAACGCGGCGGATCACCCGCACGGTGGTGGTGATGGTGGTCGTCACGGTTCGGGCAAGGCGCCACGCACGCCGTGGGGTCAGCTGACACTCGGTTATCGAACGCGTCATAATAAGAAAACTAATAAAATGATCGTGCGCAGTCGCCACGAAGGAAAGAGGAGATAATGTCTAGGAGTCTGAAAAAAGGTCTATTTGTAGACTACAAACTCGCGAAAAAAGTGGCTGCTCTCTCCAGCGAAGACCGCACCGTGATTAAGACTTGGGCGCGCAGTTCGACGATTTCTCCGGAAATGGTCGGGCGAACGATTGCCGTTCATAACGGTAAAGTTCACGTTCCGGTTTATATCTCGGAAAATATGGTTGGTCATAAGCTCGGGGAGTTTGCGCCCACGCGTAAATTCCGCCGCCATGGTGGTAAAAAAGCCGCTGAGGCTGCGAAAGGAAAGGGTTAGAATATGACTGAAACCTATTTTGCACATGCTTATGAAAAAGGTATTGACAATCAACCGCGAAAAACTAACATTGTCGCGAGTTTAGTGCGCGATCGTTATGTGGCGGATGCGGTGGTGATTTTAGAGCATACCCCGCGTCGAGCGGCGCGAGCAGTTTTAAAAGCGGTGGAATCTGCGAATGCTAATTTGTTAAATAACTCGGGGAAGTCGATCGACCCGAAAACGGTGCGAATCTCGCGCATTTTCGTGACTAGTGGCACAAGAATGCGCCGATACAAACCGGCTTCGCGTGGTCGAGCGCTGCCTTACGAGATTATTAGTAGTAATATATTCGTCGAGGTCGCCGGCGAAGAGAAAGTTAAAAAGACCGCTGCGCCGAAGGAATCGGCAAAGGCGGACGCGAAGGAGAAAAAGTAATATGGGCCAGAAGGTTAATCCCATCTCTTACCGCCTTCAACTGAGCCGAAACTGGTCTTCGAAGTGGTTTACCCGCAAAGAAAATTTCCGGTTCTGGCTAGTGGAAGACGACAAAATTCGCAAAGTGATCGAGGAGCGATTTAAATCGCGGCCGACGATTGCGCGAATTGACATTGAACGCTCCGCGAACTTGACGACGATTACGATTGCTACCGCGAAAGCGGGGGCGGTGATCGGCAAACAAGGTTCGGGCATCAATGAACTAAAGAAACAACTCGAAAAGATCGTCGACGGTCCGATTCGAATTAACGTCGAAGAAGTGAAAAAACCGGAATTGAACGCAAAATTGGTTGCGGAAAATATCGGTTTTCAACTCGGAAAACGGATGAACTTCCGCCGCGCGGTGAAAATGGCTTTACAGTCATCGATGAATGCGGGCGCGAAGGGGGTGCGCATTGAAGTTGCTGGACGGTTGAACGGCGCGGAAATGTCGCGACGCGAGAAGTTTATCGAAGGTTCGGTGCCGCTACATACATTGCGCGCGGATATTGACTTTTATTGTCATCACGCGCCGACAATTGCGGGCATCGTAGGAGTAAAAGTTTGGATTTATAAGGGGGAAAAGTAAGATGGCACTATTAGTTCCGAAAAAAGTTCCGCATCGCAAGGTGCGTAAAGGTAAAAACGGGGGGATCGCGACACGTTGTAATACGGTGGCGTTTGGGGAATTTGGTTTGATGTCGCTCGATAACGAACGCGTCACTTCGCGTCAAATCGAGGCCGCACGTCAGGCGATTACCCGTTATGTGAAGCGTGGTGGTAAAATCTGGATTCGTATTTTCCCGCATACGCCGGTTTCAAAGAAGCCGCTGGATGTGAAAATGGGTTCGGGTAAAGGTGAGCCGCAATTCTACGTCGCGAAAGTGAAGGCGGGGACGGTGATGTTCGAGATTGCGGACGTGCCGGAAGAAAAAGCGCGTGAAGCGCTCCGACTGGCTTCACACAAATTACCGGTGAAATGTAAAATAATTAAGAAAGAGGAGTTCTAAGATGGCACACACTCTCATAGGGACAGTTACCTCCGATAAGCGTGATAAGACCATTACCGTTTCGATCGTAAGTCGAGAAACTCATCCGCTTTACCGGAAACAATATAGTAAAACGCGAAAATATACGGCGCACGACGCTAAAAATGAGGCGAAAGTTGGCGATCGGGTCCAAATCGCAATGTCGCGACCGATTTCGAAGACGAAAGCTTATACTTTGGTGAAAGTAATTGAGAAAGCGCGCGGGACGGTTGAGTTGAAAGAAGACGTGAATGTCGCGGAAATTGGGGAGGAAAAGTAATGATACAACAAGAAAGTAGATTAAAAGTTGCGGATAACTCTGGCGCGAAAGAGCTGGGAGTGATTCGGGTGCTCGGCGGGACGCGAGCGCGATATGCGCGAGTGGGTGATATCGTGACTTGTTCCGTAAAAGAAGCGACTCCGAACGGCAACGTGAAGAAAAAAGCGATTGTGCGCGCGGTGATCGTACGAACGCGGCAACCGATTCGCCGTCCGGATGGTTCGACCATTCGTTTCGATGAAAATGCGGCGGTTTTAGTTAATGATGACAAAACTCCGAAGGGAACGCGTGTGTTTGGCCCGATTCCGCGAGAATTGCGCGATAAGGGTTTCATGAAAATTATCAGTTTAGCACCGGAGGTACTTTAAAATGGCACAGAATTTGAAAGTAAACGACAAGGTGCGGGTGATCGCTGGCGATGACAAAGGTCAAGAAGCGAAAATCGTGAAAATCGATAAAAGAAATGGCAAAGCGATGCTCGAAGGGCTGCGAGTGGTCGAACGGCACTTGAAGAAAACCCAATTCAACCCAGCGGGCGGCAAGAAAACCGTTCATCTCGGCATTGATTTGTCGAATTTGAAGCTGGTGGAGAGCGCGAAATTCGTGAAAACCGATAAAAAGGCGAAAGCGGATAAAAAAGCGAAGAAAACTGAAAAGAAAGGAGCTAAGTAATGGCGGAAAAGAAAACGGCTGCCGCGAAAACGGCACAACCACGCTTAAAAGCTCTGTATAATAATGAGTTCAAAGCGAAACTGAAAGAGGAGCTTGGGCTGGAGAATATCAACCAAGTGCCGGAGCTGGTGAAGGTAGTGGTTTCGTCGGGCGTGGGTAAAAAACGCGAAGATAAGCGTTTTACCGAGACGGTGGAGCTGACTTTGAGTAAAATTACCGGTCAGGCGCCGACATCGCGACTGGCGAAAAAGTCGATTGCGACCTTTAAGATTCGGAAAGGTATGGGCGCGCCGGTGGGTTATCTCGTAACTTTGCGAAATGACAAGATGTATGAGTTTGTTGACCGGTTGATCAATGTTGCCTTGCCGCACGTGCGTGATTTTCATGGCGTGCCGAAGAAATTCGATCAGCAAGGGAATTATAACTTAGGCATTAAAGAACAGACCGTATTTCCGGAGATTACCTTCGAGGATGCTTCGGTATTACACGGGCTCGAAGTTACGTTTATTATTAAAAATGGTTCAAAGGAAGGAAGTCTAAAATTGTTAGAACTCTTCGGAATGCCGTTTGAGAAGGAGGCAAAGTAAGATGGCGAAAAAATCTGCAGTGCTGCGCGACGAAAAACGGCAAAAAATGTATAAGAAATACCAAGCTAAGCGGGCGGAGCTCAAGGCCGCGGGCGATTTAGAGGGGCTTCAGAAGTTGCCGCGCAATTCTTCGCCGACACGGTTGAAAAACCGCGATATGCTCGACGGGCGACCGCGCGGGTATATGCGCCGATTTGGGCTTTCACGTATTAATTTCCGAGAAAAAGCGTCTAAGGGCGAAATTCCGGGTATAACAAAGAGTAGTTGGTAGGAGAAAGGAGAGATATGTCATTACAATCAACAGATCAAATCGCTGACCTTCTGACGCGGATTCGCAACGCGGTGATGGTCGGGAAAAATGAAATTCTCGTGCCGACTTCGAAGCTGAAAGTGGGCGTGATTGAAGTTTTGGCGAAAAATGGTTATGTGGCGAGTTATGAGGTGATCGAAGGGACGCCGCGGGGGACGCTCAAGGTCGTGATTAACGAACCGGGGACCAACGCTAAAATCAACGAAATTGCGAAAGTTTCGAAACCCGGGCGACGAGTTTATTCGGCGGCGGACGATTTGCCAACGGTGAAATCCGGGCGGGGGATGGTGATCGTGTCGACTTCGAAGGGCCTGATGACTGGGCGCGAAGCGAAGAAAAACCGTTTGGGGGGTGAAATTTTAGTGCGGGTGTGGTAAAATAAAAGTACCCGGCTTTCTAGCAAGGGGAAACACCCCTAACGGAGAAACAGTCCTGCGAAATCGCGGGGCTGTTTTTAGCCGCGATATTCCTTCGAAAAATGTGTAAATTTACACTTTTTTCCTTCGAAAAATGTGTAAAATCCCACGTTTTTCCTTGGAAAAATGTGTATGACCTCTTGAAATGTGGGTGCCTTAAAAGAAGCTTAAAAATGCTTGACTTTTTCGCTGGGGGGGTAAAATAGAAGTATAAAGAGTAAACAGGAGGATGTTTAATGGCTAAACATAAATTAAGCTATGCTTTGCCGGTAGCGGCAATGGCAATGGGCGCGTTTGCGGCGATGCCGACAGCGGTGATGGCGGCGCCTGAGGACGGCAAATGCCTTGAAGCAGATGGAGTAAGTTATGCTACTTTCGACGACGCGCGCAATGCGTTGGCTAGTGACGGTGGAACCATAAAATTAGTTTGTGATGTTACCACTAATAGTTTTAGTGGGGTAGATAAGAATGTTATTTTTGATTTAAATAACTATTACTATATGAGTTCAGATTGGGCGTTTGAAGTCAAAGATGGCAAAACTTTTACGATAACGGATAACAGTGAAAAACAAGGGGGCGTATTAGAAACGACGTGGAATGCAGGTCCGAGTGACCGTGGTCAAGCGGTTATTGTAACTAATGGTAAGGCGATTCTAGAAAAAGGGACGATAAAAGGTAACCTCGGCGTAGTGGTATTTAAAGATAGCGAATTCGTGATGAATGGTGGTACGATTATAGCTACTACAGATACTGGTGTTTTGGGTAATGGTTCCATTTCTGGAGAGAATGATGGGTCTAATGCGAAGATTACATTAAATGGCGGTACGATTAAATCTGAGGATCTCGGAGTTTATGCGCCACAGGCTAACGGCGTAACGACGCTTGGTAAGGTAAAAATTGAGGCAAAAAAATGTGGGGTGGAAGTTCGAGCCGGGCAATTAATTGTAGACGGTGCGACTATTGAGGTGGATAAAGATGCTACGTATGAGTTTAAAGCAAATGGCAATGGCTCGACGGCGAGTGGAGTTGCTATTGCGGTTGCGCAGCATACTACAAAATTGCCAATCAATGTAACGATTAAGGGCGGTTCATTTACCGCACCGGTGGCAGTTGCCGAAGCTAATCCGCAAGGAAATGCTGTGGAATCCATTGAAAAAGTCAAGATAGAAATTACTGGCGGTGAGTTTACTGCGACAAAGGGAACCGCAGCGGTAGATAGCGAAGATAAAACTGGATTTATCACTGGTGGTACGTTCTCGAAGTTAGATGAAAAATACATCAACGAAGATAGCGATTATGATTACGCTAAAAACGAAGACGGTAGCGTAAAAGTAGTGGACTTGGCGGCGCTTGATAAGGAAGGCAATGAGCTTGACGATAATCATAAAATCATCTCGAAAAATGTTAACGGTGAAACCAAGGGATCGGATGCTGACAAGGCTAAAGAAGGTGAAACTCCAGTCAATGGCGAAGCGGAGTTTATCGGTGACGCGAATATTGGTCACAAAGCTTACTTCTTGATCACGGATCACGGCACGAACGGTTTGACTCCGAAAGCGACCAGCAGTGATTCTAAATTAGTAGCGGCGTTTGACTTGGGAATGTATTATGACAATGAAAAAGGCGAAAGAGTTTCTGTGCCGGTAGATGGCACTGAGGTGAAAGTCAAAATCGCTTTGACCGAAGAGCAATACAACGATTTGAAGCAATACGACTCGGTTGTGGCGGTTTACTTCGACGAAAATGGTAACGAAACCGAAGAACGAATCGCGGCGGAACTGATCGCGGACGAAAACGGTAACTACTATGTCGTCTTTACCGTAACGCACTTCTCGACCTACGGCATCATCGGGGTGAATGACGAAGTTGAAGCGGCGGCTACTCCGGAAACTGGGACGATGACCGCGGCGGGTGCGTCGGCAGCGAATGCGGGAATTCTCGCAGCAGCTACGGCGGCGGTGATTTCAGCCATTGTCGGTATCGCAGCAGTTATTAGGAGAAAATAAACACCTAATAATAAAACCGAAAGGGTCCGCGAAGGCGGGCCTTTTTGGTTTTAAAACCGGAAACCGTGAAAATTGCTAAAAACCACTAGGTATCGCCGCGTGGGTTGCGAAAAATGGAAAAGTGTGATATAATAGGGGGTATGGGGCGGAATTGTTTGGTTTGGAAAAAAACAGCCACTTTGACCATTGGGGCGGCTTTTTTGTTGGCTTTTTCTTCGGTGGCGACCCCAGTTATGGCGGCGAATTTGTCCGCGGGACAATTGCGCGAATTTGCGGAAAATAACATTTTTTATTACGATCCGACGGAGTGTTTGGACGGGAATTTAGGGCTGACGGCGGGGGTGTTGGCGGGAACGGGGGATTTTGCGAAGATTTTGACGGCGAAAAATGCCGAAAAAAGTTTTTTTAACGGCGAGGGCGACGTGCCGAGCGCGCAGTGGTCGGATACGGACACGGCGTCGATGAGACAGTTGGTCGAAACTTATGGCGACCTCGCTTATCAACTCGGCGAGGCGGTGGGGGCGCCGTGGATTGCGATTTTGGTTCAGATGCGCTACGAGGATCCGAATTCGGTTTGCGGGAAGAATAACTTTTGGGGGAACGGTTGTCCGTCTGGGACGGGTGCGGGCGGGGCTTCGAAACAGGGGGCGAACCTCGGCGAAGGTTTTGTTCAATACGCGGAAACTTTGACCAACGGCATGCACGATCAGGCGCTCGGAGTTTCTGATCCGAAGGAATATCTCGAGAAAATCGGGCCGACTTGGGTTCAGGGGAACGTCAATGGCGCGGGCTATGGCGCGATCGAGGCGATGAAAAAGTCGGTGGACGCGCTGACGGAGTTTGTCGAGTCGGCGGAGGGGCAAGAAGTCGCAAGCGAGTTCGGAACGGGGCACAGCAAAAGTAATCTTTGTCGGTGTTCGGGCGATAGTACGACCGCGAAATGGACGGATGGCTGGATTGAAGACGATTCGTTAACAGGGGTGAAAAAGGAAGATTTGAACGAAAAAGAGGATTTAAGTGAGCCGGTGAACGCGATGGGGAGTTATACGACGGACGACGGCAAACCGAACAAAATTCTCTTACACACGACCGAGGGGACGACGAATGGCTATGCGGCTTATCCGGCGGGCAACAAATATCCGGCGCATTTTACGGTGGATCTGAAGAAAAAGGAAGCTTATCAACATTTTTCGATTTATCAGCCGGCGCTGGCGATTAAAAATATGGACGCGGCGGGGCCGGTTCAGATCGAAATCGTCGGTTTTAGTGATAATGCGAGCGCGGGTTATGACGCAAGTTATGATGTGAAGAATTTCACTGATGAGGATTGGGACTATCTCGCGACTTTGTTACGGGCGATTTCGGAAGAGGCTGATATTCCGCTGACTTCCTCGGTGAGTTGGAGCGGGGTTTCGGGGCGGCTCAGCGCGGAGGATTTTTTGAATTACGAAGGGATTTTAGGGCATCAACACGCGACCGACAACGATCATAGCGACCCTGGGAACATTTGGAGTTATCTTTCGGCGGCGATCGAGCGTGGCGGCGGTTATGATGCGGCTTGTTCGACCGGCGGAAATGGTGATATTAACGCCACGGCGCTGGAATTGGCATGGCCGGCGAGCGAATATGGGAAGCATAGTTGGGACGATCCGAACGATGCTTATGCGAACGCTTTGGCGGAAACAGGGGTGAATAAACTTGGTGATGCCTGTTCGATGGCGGGCGGAAGTTGCGATGCGTTTGTGACGACGGTGATGCGTTATTCGGGCGCGGATGCGGACTTTTATTGTTGTGGCATTTCGGGCGGAGCGACTCTGAATTATATTTTGTCGTCGGGGAAATACGAGGAGGTCGAAAATAATCTTGAAAGTTTGGCGCCGGGAGATATTCGGATTGGGCCGAATCATATTGAGCTTTATGTCGAGGTGAATGGGGAACCGGCGATCGCATCGGCTTCACATTGTGAGCGAAGCGGCGATATTGGGAATTATTATAATAACGATTTTAGGGCATTTAGGTTGAAAAAATGAAAAAAATAAGAGTTATAATTAGCGCAACGGTAATCAGTTTTATTTTGATCGTCGGGACCGCGGTGGTTGCGACGCTGACGGCGACGAAAAAGTTGGATTTGGCGAATTTGGATCAGGTCGAAAGCGGGCTTTTAAGCGGAGAAATTAGCAATCTCGAGCAATATATCTGGGAAAGTTTACAACGGACCGAGGGGTTCGGGGCGGAAAAAACTGAAATTAAGGCGTTAATGCGGCCAAGTTCGTTTACGAAAACAGAGAAAAATAATGTGCGGAGTTATAGTTTTTTGGTGGATGTGGACGAATTTAAGGCGACTTATCGGGTTTCGTTTGCGCTGTATCGCCACGAGGGGTTTTATGAGTCGCCGGTGATCGATTGTCCGGAGCCGGAGGAGATGAAATATGCGGAAACGACTTGTCGGGGCGAGCGGACTTCGAGTTTGTCGGTGACGGTGGGGAAATATTTGCCGCATTATTTGAGGCTGACGAGCGGGGAGCTGGCGACGATCACGAAAAAGACGGACGAGATGGGCGAATATCTCGATGCGCGGGCGAATAATTGTGGAAATGAGACAAAAGTCCCATTAATAACAGGGGAAATTGAACAATGGATCGAATCGCTCGGATATCGGGCGAGCGATTATCGCATAAAAGTGACGGAGGTTTGTGATGGCGAGAATTAGGAACGAAAATCTTGATCCGACGACGCAGAAGTTTTTGAAAAGGGCGCTTTTCGGGGTGATTGGCGGGATTTTGGTGGTGGTGGCGATTTTTTGCGGGATAATTCCGCTGGTTGAGTATCTCGGGAAGCCGGCGTATCTCGAGGTTTTAGTCGAGCCGACGGATGCGAAAGTGGAGATTATGGGGGCGGAATATCGGAATGCGGTTTATGAGTTCGAGCCGGGGAATTATACGGCGAAGATTTCGCGCGAGGGGGCGCCAACAGAGGAAGTGGCGCTGACTTTGGAGAGAAATCGGACGACGGGGTTGTATTTGGAATGGTCGGAAACGGCGGGGAAATGGATTTATTACACGGCGGCGGAGCTTGAACATCGGAACGCGATTGCGGAGATTTTGCCGCTGGAGCTGGCGGTGTGCGGAGAGAACGCGACGCGGATGAATTGTGATGCGATCACGGTTGAGTATGCGGATGGGAAATTGGCGATTTCGGGGCGGAAGGCGGAGCTGGACGAGAAGGGGCTCGAGGCGGTGAAGAATGGCTTGAGCGAAAAAGGCTATAATCTCGAGGATTATGAATACAGCTATCGGCAGAGGGTGAACTAGGACATTTTGGGTGGGGGGTTGAAAAAACTTGCTGTGTATGATAGAAAACTTCCAAGAAAATAATTGGGAGATAAAATGGATTCAAAAGATTTTGATGGTTGGCTAAAATTGAAAGCTGACTTACATTATGCCGGTATTTTTCGGAATATAAAAGAAGGGGATGTTTGGTGGTGTTCGATGGGAGAAAATGTAGGAATAGAAATTAACGGTAAACAAAAATTATTTTTGCGTCCAGTGTTGGTTTTGAAAAAGCTGAGTAAGCATGGATTTTTAGGAGTGCCACTAACTTCTCAAACGCATGACGGGATATGGTATGTTGCTTTTGATTTTAAAAATAAAAGACAATATGCGGCGCTGGCGCAAATAAGAACTTTGAGCGTATATCGGTTATGTAGGAAAATGGGGGCGGTGCCAAATTCTGATCTTAAAATGGTGAGAGATGGATTCAAGAGGCTGTATTTCTAAAAAAATACTCCCTAGCTTGAACTAGGGATGGGCGGGTATTCCCGAATAATTCTATTTTAGCGCAGAAAGTCTTAAAAGTCAAGAGGAAAAAAGGCTATAATCTCGAGGATTATGAATATAGCTATCGGCAGAGAGTGAACTAGGACATTTTAGCGCGGGAAGTTGCATTTTTAGGCGAAGTGTGCTATAATGGTAAGGATATATTAACTTTTAAGAGGAAAAGATATGAGTCGTATCGGAAAACAACCCATCGATATTCCGACGGGAGTGACAATTACGGTCGGCGAGAGTGAGATTACTGTCGCGGGCCCGAAGGGGTCGCTCAGCGTTCCGGTTCAGCCGAAAACGAAGGTGACGATCGATGGCAATACGGCGACTGTCACCCGTGAGGATGACGAGCCGAAATCTCGGGCTTGGCACGGTCTTCAACGCGCGCTTTTAAACAACGCGGTTGTGGGCGTGACTAAGGGGTTCGAGAAAAAACTAGAAATTAACGGGGTCGGTTTTCGACTTTCCGGCGGTCCGCAGGAAATCGAAATGGCGCTCGGATTTTCGCATCCGGTGAAATATAAGGCGCCGGAAGGGGTAACTTTAACCACGAATAAAATGGAAATCACCGTTTCGGGAATTGACAAGCAAAAAGTGGGACAGGTTGCGGCCGAAATTCGGGCTCTGAAGAAACCGGAGCCGTATAAAGGTAAAGGTATTAAATATGCGGACGAAGTTATTCTTCGCAAGGCAGGAAAGGCGGGTAAGTAATGAATAAGGTGTTCAGAGCGAAAAGAACGCGGGCGAAAATTCACGGCACCGCGGAAAAACCGCGTCTTTCGGTGTTTGTTTCGAACCGACACATTGTGGCGCAGGTAATCGACGACGATAAGGGTATAACTTTAGCCTATGCGACGACGGTGGGGGCGAACGCGAAGGGGTCGATGACCGAAAAAGCGGCGCTCGTGGGTGCGGAAATTGCGAAACAAGCGAAAGCGAAAAAAATTTCGCGCGTAGTGTTCGATCGGGGGTCTAAATTATATGCGGGGCGGATGTCGGCGCTAGCGGACGCGGCTCGCAAAGAAGGATTGGAGTTTTAACATGCCAGAAAATGAGAAAAAAGCCCCAAAGGTGATTAATAAATCTGGTACGCTTAAAATGGACGACCAGACGGCGGCGACCAAACAGACGCGCGACATTGCGGGTCGGAAGATGGAACGCAAAAACCGTCGGGACCGCGTGCGTGCCGAGGCAGGGCCGAAAGAATTTGAAGAGATTACGATTGCGGTGGATCGCGTGAGCCGAACTGTGGCGGGCGGACGCCGAATGCGGTTTAAAGCGTTGGTCGCAATTGGGAACCGGAAAAATAAAGTTGGCGTTGGCGTAGCCAAGGGCAACGACGTGACGACGGCAGTAGCGAAAGCAACTTCGAAAGCGAAAAAGTCAATGATTACGTTCAACATGGACGGCGAGACGATTTGCCACGAAGTGCGTACCAAAGAAACTGGGGCGGACGTGTTGATGAAACCGGCGGCGCCAGGGACCGGGATTATTGCCGGCGGGACTGTGCGAGCGATTATGGGGCTCACGGGAGTGAAAAACCTAATTTCAAAGTCGCTTGGCTCGACCAATAAGGTCAATATCGCTTATGCAGTGATTGAGGGTTTACGACAACAAACTCCGCGCCAAGAGTGGACGGGAGTAAAAACCGCGAAAAAAACGGAAAAAACTACCGAAAAGGCAGAAAAAGTTGCCGCTGAACCGGCGAAAAAAGCTGAAAAAGCGGAAAAAACCGTGAAAAAGTCCGCCAAGAAGGAGAATAAGTAATGAAATACAATGATTTGGTGGTAGAAAAGAACGCGCGACCGAGTCGAAAAGGGCGGGGCATCTCGGCGGGACAGGGTAAAACTGCTGGGCGCGGGACCAAGGGGCAAAAAGCTCGAACTGGGCACCGTAAAATGCCGGCGGGATTTATGGG
Source organism: Clostridiales bacterium (assembly GCA_963619335.1). Lineage (GTDB taxonomy): Bacteria > Patescibacteriota > Saccharimonadia > Saccharimonadales > Saccharimonadaceae > Nanosyncoccus. The sequence continues at coordinate 102,632 of CAVEVP010000002.1, forward strand.
CGGACAGCGAGCAATTATGCAGGCTGTGCCAAAGCTGAAAGGTTTTAAGTCTATTCATCCGAAAGCGGAAGTGGTGTATACTGATCGGCTGAACGAACTAACAGGGAAGGTTGATAATTTCGCACTCGCGGAGGCGTCAATGATTTCTTCGCCGTTTGTGAAGGTGAAAGTTATTTTGCGAGGTGAAATGACGAGTAAAGTCGAGCTGGAAACGCAATTTGCGTCGAAAACTGCCGTGGAAGCGATTAAAAAGGCTGGTGGGAGCTTTAAAAAAGCGCAAATTCCGCAAAGGCAAAAGACTACGGAAAAATAAAAGTTTAAAAGCCCCTTCGGGGGCTTTTTTGTGATATAATGGGATTTATGGATGAGAAGGAGTTAAAAACAAGCCCGAAACAGCGGTTTTTTATTATTTTGATTGCGGTGTTGATGGTGGGGTCGATTATTGCGAGCTATGCGGCGATTGTGATTGCCGGGTCGAACGGGACTTCGACGACGAGCAGTAGTATCGACGAGGCGAAAGTTGCGGAGCTGAAAGCCGATTATGACGAAAAACAGGCGGAGTTTAAAAAACTTGCGCAGGGCGATTTTGATGAATTTATCAAGTATAAGTCGGAAATTACGGCCTACAACGAGACGGCGGCGAATACTGGCGGGGTGACGACGAAAGATTTGAAGACCGGCACGGGGCGCGAGATTGGGGAGGACGACGAGGACTATCTCGCGTATTATGTCGGGTGGTGCGCGGACGAGACGGTGTTTGATTCGTCGTTCGACAACGCGACTAGCCCGACGGCATTCACGAAGATTCTGGACGCGTCGCTCGGGATGATTGAGGGCTGGACGCTCGGGGTGGCGGGGATGAAAATTGGGGGTGTGCGGGTGATTACGGTGCCGGGGGAGCTGGCGTATGGGGATACAATGGAGATTTGTGGCGGGACGAATAAACCGCTGAAATTTATGATTATGACGAAAGAAAACGAGGGCGAGTTGGCGGAGCTTGCGACGGAGCTGGATACGGCGTATTTGAAATATCAGTATTACGCAATGTATGGGGTTGAGTATTAGCCGGTTGGATTTTATGTTCTACCTATTGACTTTTTAAGTCGCTTGTGGTATAATGAGGGTATAGACTTTAATAACGGGCGGGGAGGAAAAGTCTCGTACCGTTCATGAAAAATGATGGAGGGCATTGTAAATGAACATCTATTACCATGAGTTCACACCTAATCTTTGGCACCATTTTTATCCGTATGTCGCGATAGCTTTTTTTATCGTGATGGCGATGGTGGGCAGTCGGCAGCATCAGTTGATTTGGAGCCGGAAACGCGAGCGCTATGTCATTCGGCAACGCTACGGCGAGTCTAGACTGAACGGCCTTTCGATAGTCTTCGCGGTGATACTGACTACGATCATTACGATCGAGAGCTATGATGGGATTTTACAGTCCCTCGATAATCGGCTTGGTCGGTATGAGTCGGGAGTTTGGTCTCTCGTGATGATGCCATTTTTCTGCTTGATACTGACGTTGGCTTGCTGGTTCGTATTGTATTGGTCGGGATTTATCTTTTCGGCGGTGCGGTTTCGGCTGCTAACTTTAAGGAAAGAAGACCTGGCTAGGAAACTGGCAAAAATGGCTGGGCGCGAGCGGCGTCAAGGGTATGGGGAGTGAACGAAAATCCCTGAGCGGGAAGCTCGGGGATTTTGCATAGGGTGAGATTTTTGGGGCGCGAGGCGCGGGGCAAAATGGGGCGAGGCGCGGCGGTGCGGGACTAAAACTGCGCAAAATTCTGCTTGCACATCCTAAAAAGGTTGTGGTATAATGGGGGTATGAAAAGGCATATACGGAAAGTTTTCGGGGGTGTGGTGATGCTGGGGGCGGCAGGCTTGGGGGTGATAAGTGGCGGGGCGGAGGCGAGCGCGCTGACCTATGCGACGAACTTGGGAGTGAATTTTGAGGTAAATGATTCGATTACGGTGTCGGCGCCGACTGGGGGGCTGGTGATTAGTGATTTGGTGCCGGGGACAATGGCGGATAGTAATGTGATTGCGGTGAATGTGAAGTGTAATAGCACTTACGGATATACTTTGAATGCGACGGTGGGGAATTCAACATATAATACCCGGAACTTGGTGGCAAAAGAGACGACAGTGAGCGATAAATTTGCGAGCGTGGATTACGGAGCGAGTCTTTCGACGCTGGAGACGGCGAAGACTTGGGGGTATGCGGCGTCGGAGGACGGGACGACTTGGGGGAGTTATAGCGGGTTGCCGCTATATTCGGACACAGCGAACGTGGCGACGCTCCGGGCGACGACGAGCGGACCGACGACTTCGGCGGGGGAGGAGACGAGTTTTAAAATTGCGGCGTATGCGGCGGCGGCAATGTCTCTTGGCGAGTATAATAACGTGATTAACTTCACTGCGATAGCGAACGAACCGCCGGTGAAGTATATGCAATCGGTGGCGACGTGGAAGGACACGGTGAGCGAGGGGGAGGTGGTGGAAGCGGTGGATCAACGGGACGGGAAGACGTATTATGTAGCGAAGCTTGCGGACGGAAATTTGTGGATGACGCAGAATCTGGACTTGAACCTAGACGCCGGGACGACATACACGGCAGCGGACACGGATATTACGGGGACTTGGACGCCGAGCACGGGGACCTATGCGACAGGGGAGACGACTTGGGAGTATGCAACCGCCGCGCCGGAGTCGTATGACCCTGGGGAGTTGTGTTGGACGGGACTGATAGACACGTCGTATAGCGGGACGCTGGACGATACGTCGTATGCGGTGGATTGTTCGACGGAGGGGGCGAACCAACATTATCACGTGGGGAATTATTATAACTGGACGGCGGCTGTAGCGATGAATGATTCGAGTGCGTATTCAACGCGAGATACAGACGTAAATCAGTCCATTTGCCCGGCGGGGTGGACCTTGCCGAAGGGCGGGACGACGCTGACGGGTTCGGGCTCGTTTTATTACATGATTAACCAGACTGGGTTTACTTCGGGGGCTAGTGGCACTATTCACCAAGCCCCTGGCTTTCTCGTGTATGGTGGCTACTGGCGCGGTTCCTCGAGCGGCGTTGGCAGCTTCGGCTTCTACTGGTCGTCAGTGGTGTTCAATGCGGGCCTCGCGTACGACTTGTTCTTCGATGCGGATAGCAACCTGAACCCCCAGGACGGCGGTAGTCGCCACGACGGCTACTCAGTACGCTGCGTCGCGCGCTAGCGCGCGCTCCGCAGTGTTTAGGCGCTCGCGCTCTCTGTCGCTCGCGCTCGCGGGCTTGCCGTTCCTCGTTTCGGGCTTTTCGCCCTCCCGTCCTTCCGGAAATCAAGAAACTCTCGTCAGGAAGCAAAGACGAGAAAAAAAGTGATTGCAGCAGGGGAAAGCAAATGATATAATGAAAAATAGCGGGTAATCCCGCGTAGTGCTAAGGTGGATCCGAGGTAAAGCTCATTCCGACCTCGGCGACTATCATGGAAGGACAAAGAGTATACCTGGTACGCTAGGTCTCACACTGTTCCGTCCTATGCTCTACGGAGTGTAGTGAGGTTTAAAATACTCTTCTTGAAACTGTCATTGTGGCTTTCTCGTGTATGGTGGCAACTGGAACGGTTCCTCGAACAACGTTGGCAGCAACGGCAACTACTGGTCGTCAGTGGTGAACAATGCGAACAACGCGTACGACTTGAACTTCAATGCGAATAGCAACCTGAACCCCCAGAACAACGACAATCGCAACAACGGCAACTCAGTACGCTGCGTCGCGCGCTAGCGCGCGCTCCGCAGTGTTTAGGCGCTCGCGCTCTCTGTCGCTCGCGCTCGCGGGCTTGCCGTTCCTCGTTTCGGGCTTTTCGCCCTCCCGGACTTCCAGGGAAAAGTGGACTTTAAAGTCCACCTTTTTTTGGGTAAGGGTAGTCCCAGCCGAGGTTCTCCCAAAGTTTATGGATGAGTTTATAACTATCATAGTGTGAAAGGTGGCCGTCGTAGGAAGTTAGGCTTTCTAACTTGCCCTCGCCGGTGGTGGCGATTTTGTAGGCGGCGGTGGCGAGGTTGTGGGCGATACGCTGACCTGGAACGATATGGTCGTAAAACACTTTAGCGCCGAGAAAGTCGATACCCTGCTCGATTGGGGTTTCGGATTGCTTTTTGGGGTGCATGGTGAGGTTGAGGGAATTGATTTTGCGCTCGATAAGGGGCATGTCTTCGCTTAAAAGGCGGGGCAAGTCTTCCGCGGTAACGACGATAAAGAAATCGTCGACATAACGGCCGTAATTTCGGAGTTTGCGGTCAACGACGACAAAATGGTCGAGTTGGTCGAGATAGATGTTGGAGAGTTCTTGAGAAGTGTAGTTGCCAATGACAAGCCCGCGACCTTTGGGCTGGTTAAAAAGTGATTTATTGGCGGGAAGGTCGTCCCAGTCGCTTTTGCGTCCGCGGATGGTGACGCCGTCGGTCGGGTCGTCGAAAATTACTTCGTGCCATAAATATTTTAGCGTACGGTAGAGTTCGCCGCCGTCCGGAAATTGGCGTTTTAAGCCCCACAGCACGCGTTCGTAGAGCTTTTGGTGGTTAAGACTGATAAAGTAGCTTTGTAGGTCGCGTTTCACTACGTAGGTCGGGACAGTCCCGTCGTGGCTGACGCGGCGCATTTTACGCTGAAGATCTTTGATGCCGTAGAGTGTGCCTTTGCCCTTGCGGCAAGAGTAAGCGCAGGGCAACATGCGCGGTCCCCACCACTGTTCGGCGTATTTAACGAGAAAGCGGTGGATGATACGGTCAACAAAGGGCGCGGCGAAAATTTCGCGGGTGACGGGGTCGTGGATAATGAAGGCGACGCCGCGGCTCGGATGATAGGCACGGGCGAGAATGGTGTCGCGGAGGCGCACGAGGTTTTCAAGATCGCCGAGCTCAAAATTATGTTCATTGTTGGTTTTACGTTTGCCGCCGACGCGGGTTTTGTAATAGGCTTCGAAGAGTTCCTGAAGCAAAAAGTCTTTGAAATTGGATTGATAGTGCATAGGTTCTCCTTGTGGTTAGTTAATATTGGCTGTTTTTTGGTTTTCGGGTTTTTCGTAGTTATTTTTGGGTTATTTTTGCAGAGTTTTAGACTCACGATCGAGAATATCGCTAATTTTAGTGATCGTTTCGGCGGCGCGGGCGGAAGTTTTAGGCTGCCAGATCTTTAAATCGGTTAAAAGTTTGGTTTGATATCTAATGAAAGCGAGGTCGGATTTGAGGCTTTTGAAGCAATTCACGCGATTAATACGGCCATTGGTGAGGTCGAAATAGGCGCAAGTCATTTTGTTTGCCGTGTTCGTGAGGGGTCTGCCAAAAACGTCGCGGTCGAACTGGCTGGGCAGGGTGCGGGTGTTTTCGTAGACGATTTTTAAGAGTTCTTCGAGCTGGAGAAAAAGGACGGGAATGGAATTGTCGATCATGACGAGCTGGTTGAAATGGCGGAGGGTTTGGTTTTGTTGGTCTTGCATGTCGGCGAGCTGGGCTTCGGTGAAGATCCAAGGGAGTTTGAAAAGAATAAAATCGTCGGGGTTATGACGGGGGCGAAGTTGTTTAATGCCGAGGGCTTTGAAAGCTTCGGCGAGTTTTTCGGGTTCGCGTACCGAGACAATGCCTTCGGCGGATTTGTGGGCATAGTCGCCGTCGGTGGTGAGGTTGGCGGCGAGGTTTAGTTTTGGCGCGATGTTTAAGGCATAAAACAGGGCAGAATGGCCGACAAGTTTGTAAAAACCGTTGGTAGATTTTAGGAGAATGAGGTAGCCAAAATTAGTCTTTTCAAATTCGGTGATGAATTTTTTGTTTTCATTGTAGGCCTTATTGCGCTCGCTTTTTAAGCGTTTGAGCTCGGATTTGCCGGCTTTAGTGTTAGTATTTTTGAAGTTTTTGACCGCTTCGTCAGCGGCGGTGAATGAATTAAATTTGTACATAAACCTCCTCTTTATATTTATTATAAAGGTTTTTAGGGGGGGGTGGTTGAAAAGTTGGGGGAGGTGTGATATAAGAGGAGCATGAACAAAACTTTTTTCTTTTATGATTTGGAAACGTCGGGGCTGAAGGCGCGGGAAGACCGGATTATGCAGTTTGCGGGGCAGCGGACGGATATGAATTTGGAGCCGATAGGCGAGCCGGTGAATATTTTAGTGAAGATGTCGGACGACGCGTTGCCGTCGCCGAAAGCGATTCAAGTGACAAAAATTACGCCGCAAAAAACTTTGGAAGAGGGGATTAACGAAGCGGAGTTTTGCAGGCTGGTGATGGACGAGATTTTTACGTCGGGGACTTGTGCGGTGGGGTATAATACGGTGCGGTTTGATGATGAGTTTATGCGGGCGACTTTTTGGCGGAATTTTTATGATCCGTATGAATTCGAGTGGAAGGACGAGCGGTCGCGGTGGGATATGCTCGACGTAGTGCGGCTGGTTAGGGCTATTCGGCCGGAGGGGATAAAATGGCCGTTTCGGGAAGACGGCGCGCCGACAAATCGGCTGGAACTTTTGACGAAAGAAAATGGGCTGGCGCACGAGCATGCGCATGACGCACTGTCGGATGTGTATGCGACGATTGCGGTGGCGAGATTAATTCGGGAAAAACAGCCGAAAATGTTTGAGTATTTGTTCAAAATGCGGGGGAAGCGAGAAGTGGCGAAGTTGGCAAATTTGACCGACCCGAAGCCGTTTGTGTACGCTAGCGGGCGGTATGCGAATGAGTTTAATAAAACGACGGTGGCGTTTCCGCTGACGGCGGGGCGAAACGGGAATGTGGTGGTGTTTGATCTCAGGTTTGATCTGGAAGAAGTTGAATCTGACGAGCTTTTCCCGATCGTGAAAACTTTGTGCTTGAATAAGTGTCCGGTAGTGGCGCCGGTGTCGGTACTTGAGGCGAAGGGCGAGGACGGAGTTAGCGGTTGGGAGCGGATTGGGCTGACGCGCGAAAAAGTGGAGGAAAATTTACGGAAACTAGTCGCGCATCCGGATTTTGCGGAACAAATGCGGAGCGAATTTGAGAAAGAGCCGGATTTTGCGCCGGCGACAGAGCCGGAAGGACAATTATACGACGGGTTTTTGAATGATGCGGACCGGGTGAAAATTGCGGCGGTGCGGGTGGCGTCGGCGACGGTGGACGCGGGCGGCGCGAAAATTGATGCGGCGGCGAAATTGGCGGATTTTCATCCGGATTTTGCCGACCCGCGGTTGCCGGAATTATTATTACATTATAAGGGGCGAAATTTTCCGGAAAGTTTGTCGGAGGCGGAAGCGGAACAGTGGAACGCTTATCGTCGCGCGCGGCTCGAGCGCCAAGCGCCGAAGTTTTTGGCGGAGCTTGAAGAAATCGAAGACGATTTTTTGAAAGAGGAGCTAATGCTCTATTTCCAATCGCTCGGGGAAACGGAATATTAGAGCTTAACGGAGGAGATGGCTTTTTTCAGGGCGTTGATGGATTTTTGGAGAGCGACGCCTTCTTTCTCGGAGAGTTTAAGGTCAAGACGGCGGATGATGCCGGCGCGACCAACGACGGACGGGAAGCTAAAACTGGTTTTCGAGAAATGGTCGTAAGACGAAACGGCTAGCACGCGGTGTTCGTCGTTTAAAATACAATTTAAAATTTGCGCCACACAAGTCGCGACGCCATAATAAGTCGCGCCTTTTTTCTCGATAATGTCGTAAGCCTCGTTTTTGACGAAATCGGAAATGTCGTTGCGGATTTTTTCGGGCAAAAGTTCGGTAATCGGCTGTCCGCCAACATCGGCCAGCGACCAAAGCGTCAATTCGGTGTCGCCGTGTTCGCCGATTTGATGCGCGTGGACGGATTTTGGATTGAGATCGAGATAATTCGCAATTCGCGTGCGCAGCCGCGCCGAATCGAGCACCGTTCCGGAACCGATAACTTTTTCAGCCGTCAGACCGGAAAACTTCATGGTGTAATAAGTCAAAACATCCATTGGGTTTGAGACGACGAGAAAAATGCCGTTAAAACCGGACGCTATAATTTGTTCAATCATGCCTTGCAGAATATTCACATTTTTTTTGAGCAAATCCATGCGCGTTTCGCCCGGTTTTTGGTTGGCGCCGGCGGTAATCACGACCACGTCGCAATCGTGCGCGTCTTTGTAGGTTCCGTTTTTGATTTTAACGTAGCTCGGCGCGACGGAGAGTGCATCACGAAGATCCATGGCCTCGCCCTCGGCGTCTTTGGCGATGATGTCGGTCAAAATGATTTCGTTAACGGCGGTGCGCTGATTTAAGATAGCAAAAGCAATAGAAGCGCCAACATTACCCGTGCCTACAATCATGATTTTGTGATTATCCATATATTTATTATAGCATAAGCGGGTTGGTTTGGTATAATTAAAACATAAATACAATTTTTGTTTTAGCGATTTTGCTAAAGATTGTTGTTTGGAGGCATATTTTTGGAAAATTCGTGTTATAATAAGCTTAAACAGAATAAGTAAGTAAAGTTAAAAAGGAAAAGAATATGGAGCCAAATAATAATATTAATCCGACGCCAACACCAAATCCAGTACCGAATACTAATCCGGCGGGGAACCCAGCGGTTGGTCCGGCGACTGAGCCGGCAGTTAATCCGGTGGCAAATCCGACGCCGGTGCAGGCCACGGCGGCGAGCGGGATAACTGAGACGCCGGTAAATCCAATTATTGCGCCGACGGGGACGAATAAGATAGATGCGACGGAGCCGATTTTGCGACCGGAGCCAGCGCCAGCGCCAGATCCGGTAAAAGAAGAACTGAATGCGCCAATGGTGGCGGCGGCGCCAATGCCCGGTTCGATTGGTTCGGCAGTGAGCGGTCCGGCGGCGAGCAATCCGGCAAATGCGGACATGGCAGAGCCGATGGGGGGGATGGGGGCGACTGAGTCGGCGACGGGCGGTTTTATGAATGAACGCCGAACGCCAAGCGTGGCGTTTAATGATCCAGCGACGCAGCCTGACCCAGCGACGCAAACGCCAGCTCCGACGAAAGCGCCAGCGAAAAAATCGAGCAAGCCGGTATTGATTACTTTGATTGTGGTGGCGCTGGTGATTGTGGCGGTCTTAGTGGTGATGTTAGTGATGCAACTTACGAGCGACAACGCGGGAAGCACCAGCGCAGTGAATACGCCGACGACGGTGGATGTGGATGACGACGAGGAAGAGGCGAAAGATGCTGCGGATGCGGATAGCGATACTGTAGATAATGACGCTGATGCGAGTCAGGTAATAACTGTGGCGTGCTACCGCGCGATGACGGCGACGGAGCTGGCGAATTATGCGAATGCGGTGAGCGGGACAGTGAATATGGAAAGCACTTACGACGCGGAGGATGCTTTAACTCAGGTGAAAAAGACGGAGCTCGTGATGCATGCTGATTCGGCGGACCCGTCGGAAGAGAAAAGTTTGGTGGCGCTGGCGAGCGAGCTGACAGCGGAGACGGCGGCGGAATATTATTTGCCGGTGGATAAAGAAAATAGTGTCGATTTTAATTTGGGCGGGATTAAAACGAATTGGATGGAGCTCGGGTTTACTTGCGAATAAGCTAGAGAGTTTAAAAAATGCGCCGGTAAAAGGCGCATTTTTTGGAGGGTAAAAATTGCTTTTTTAGAGGCACTATTATATAATAAAAGATATGGCGAAAAAATATATAACGACAGCAATTCCGTATATGAATGGTAATCCGCACATTGGGCATGCGATGGACTATTGTTTGGCGGATGTGTGCGTGCGGTATTATAAATTGCGGGGCGACGAGGTACGGTTTCAGGCGGGGGCGGATGAGCACGGCGGGAAGATTGCGCAGAAAGCGGCGGAGCAAGGCTTAACCCCGCAAGAATTCGTGGATGAAAAGGCGGCGACGTTTAAGGAATTTATTGGGAAACTAAATGTTGAATATACGGATTTTGTGCGGACGACCGATCCGGAGCATGAACGGCGGGTGCAGGAGATTTGGCGACGGCTAGAAAAACATATTTACAAGGCGAATTATGAGGGTTGGTATTGTACGGGTTGCGAACGGTTCGTGACGGAGAAAGAATGCGAGGAAAACGAGGGGATTTGTCCGGATCACCAAAAGCCGTATGAGAAATTGTCGGAGGAAAACTATTATTTTCGGATTGCGGATTTTAAGAAAAGTATAACTTTGGCGATCGAAAATGACGAAATACAGATTTTGCCTCTCTTTAGGAAGAAAGAGATTTTAAGATTACTCGAAGAAACGCCGGATGTGTCGATCTCGCGGCCGCGGACGCAACTGGAGTGGGGCGTGCCGGTGCCGGACGACAAGGAGCAGGTGATGTATGTGTGGATGGACGCGCTGGCGAATTATTTGACGGTGATTGGTTATCCAGACGCGAGCGATTTTAACGAGTGGTGGCCGGCGACGGCGCAGTTCGTGGGAAAAGATATTTTGAGATTTCATGCGATTATTTGGCCGGCAATGTTGCTCGGGCTGGGGTTGGCTTTGCCGAAGACATTGGTTTCGCACGGCATGATTTTAGCGAATGGGCAGAAGATGAGTAAGTCGATCGGCAATGTGGTTGATCCGGCACTGGTGATTGATGAATATGGGATTGATGCGTTTCGGTACTTTTTCCTGCGCCATGTGGACACGTTTGCGGACGCGGATTTTACGTGGGAGCGGTTTGAGCGGGCGTATAATACGGAGCTAGCGAATGATTTAGGGAATTTGGTGCAGAGGCTCGCAACGTTGGTGGCGAAAAATGGAGTAAAAATTGGAACTGGGGATTACAAAAATAGCATGGTGGGTGAAAATAGTTGCTGTGCGCAGGAGCTAGACAAAGAATATACGGAGTTGATGGGGAGTTTTCAGTTTTCGAAGGCGTTTGATTATGTTTGGGAAAAGGTGCAGGGGATCAATAAGCGGATTGATGATGAAAAACCGTGGGCGTTGGCGAAGAATGGTGAGGCGGAAAAGTTGGCCGAATGCTTGAATAACCTAGTAAAAGATTTGCTCGAGGTTACGATCCTGTTAGCGCCGTTTATGCCAAATGCGACCACGAAAATTTATCGTATTTTAACCGCTAAAACTATTACGCCGCCGGAAGAGCCACTTTTTCCGAAGAAATAATAAAGAACAGGGAGGAAAACGTCTTATCCTTTTTGGACACGCTCAAGGGCGCTCGCCCAAGCTTATGGTCCAAAAAAGATAAGACGTTTCCCTTTCGAATTTTTTGTTTTTTAATATACGCTCAAGTCCGTTCGCCCAGCAAAAAAATAACCCCCGAAGGGGTTATTTTTTATGGGATTAGTCTTCGGCTGAAAGCTTGCTGGTGAAATCGGACAGGTAGAAGCCGAGTACGCCACCAATCATTGGGATGATTGCATAAAGCGAGAGGGCTTGGCAGATACCGCCGAGAATTTCGCCAAAGTTTTCGCCAGAAGTCGGGAAAATTTGGAGCATCATAGCTGCAGCTGGGTTCATGATGAAGTTGTTGCTGAGACCGAGGAAGGCCGCTGAAACAACATAACCGATAAGGATTGCTAGCACGATACCGCCGGTAATGACTGCGCCGTAGGTGAAGACACTGCGTTTATATTTCAATGCGCGAGCAAAGAAGAACGCAATGATAACCGCGCCGAGTAGTTCGACCATCGCTGCCGGCCAGAAGCCGTTTTCGGCGAGGGCGGAGATAGCCGGAACATCATAGGCGGTTTCGCCACTAGCGAGATGGAACCCGTTGAAGATGAGCCAGCCGAGCCAAGCTCCGACGATTTCGGCGACGATATACATCACGCCACGAATGACCGACATTCGGCGCGAAGCTATCATACCGACGGTGATGATTGGGTTAAGGCAGGCGCCCGAGAAGGCGTAAACTGCGATAAACGTCGCGATAACCGCGAAAGCGTAGGTCGCGATATTTGGCAGCCCCATGAGCATCAACGCAAACAAAAGTAGAGCGATAAGCAGGGTGCCGATAATCTCGCCGAGCAAGGCGCCGTAGAATTTAGGGTTTTTGAAAATGGTGAGAATGCTTTCTTTCTCATCGTATTTTTTAGCGAAGAATCCAGACAGGCAGGATTTTTTCGCAGTGGTTTTTACTGCCGCGGCTTCCGTCTTCACGACAGGTTTTTCGGCAGTTTTAGATTTGGTCGAGACGGTCTTGTCAGACTTGTTCGACGATTTCGACTTTTTGGTCGCCATCTATTTTCCTCCATTAATAATAATTAGATTTATTATAGCACACTTTTTATGTTATAATGGAAAAAATAACTTATTTAGGGAAAAATATGGGAGTAATTGTAAATAAAGAAGACGATAAAAATAACGAACTAGCTAAGCGGATTAACGCGGATTTACGCGCGCGAGCGGCGGCGGAGGTAAATAAAGGCGACGATCCGGATTTCGCGGAAGATGCGGAATATTTGAAGGATACGCAAAAAACTGGGCGGTTTGGTTGGGTGTGGTTGGTACTGATTGTGCTGGCGATAATTTCGCTGATTTCGATTGTGTTTATATAATATGACGATTGATTAAAATTTGATTGCGGGGGATTAAGATTTGTTAAAATTGGTTGTGTTTATTTAAAATTTGATTATAATATATAATATGGAGAATGGCGACGATAAATATAATCTAGCGATAGCGGCGGAAAAGAAGAAGGATGCGGAGAGATTTAATCCTGGGAAAGTGGCCGCAAGGAAGCTAGGCGCGGCGGAAGAGGCGGCTAGCGGGGGACTTTATCGGCCAAACGGGGGAGCTTTGGGGGCGAAGACGGAGGAGACGCAACCGGCGGGGCTATATCGGGGTTCGGGCGGAGGCGGCAAGACGACTGGCAAGAATGGGGGTAAGGGGAAGTTTAAAGGCTTTTTGAAAAAACGGGGGGCGACGATTGGACTGTGCATGGCGCTGACTTTTGGGGCAGGCGGAATTATGGCGGGGACGCAGTTGTTTCAGCCGTTTTCGCTAGTGGCACAGTTTCAAGAATCGTTTAATTCGATGCACGTGTCGGCAAATACGCGGTCGGCGCGGTTTTTTAAGGCGCAAATGCAAACTGGGCGGTATAAAGACCCGACTAAGGGTTCGACGCTGTTTGGCAAAACGTTTAAAATTTCGGACAAGCAGCGGACGGAGCTGAAGACCCAGGGAGTTGAGGTGGATGATGATTTCAATGGGACAGGGACGAGGGTGTTAAAATGGACGGATAGTGATGGGGAAATTCAGATTATCACGGCGGATGTGAAAACGAAAGTGGATATTCCGGAAGTGGATGCGGAAACTGGCGTGAAATATAAATCGGAAGCGGTGGATTTTAAGAATTTGTATGCGAGTGATACGGAATTTTTCCATGCGTACAATTCGGGGTCGATGACTTGGCGGGGGCAATTTGCGAACTGGTTTGGGAAAAATGTGGATAAGTTTTTATCAAATAATAATTTGACGCGGAATTTGTGGAAAGATTATAAAACTAAAAAGGCCGAGGCGGGCGGGGACGGGCTAAAAGCGGTGAAAGAGACGCTAAGTAGTAGGATTAAGGGGAATGATGGGGAGATCGAAATTGAGTCTAGGGAGCAGGATATGGAGGAGGATGGGGAAACGCCGAAAATGGAGGAGGACGGAGAGACGCCGAAAGCAAAGGAAAACAGCACGGAGAAGCAAGTGACAGGGACAAACGTTTCGGAAAAGTTGAACACAATCAAAGAAACATTCTCAGCAGCGGCAAATATAGGATGCGCGGCGATGAACGTGGTGGGGGCAATAAGCATATTGGTTACATCATTTGAGGTTCTACAAATCGTGAATTTAACGACTTCGTATATGGAAACGATAGACAAAACTAAGGCGGGGTACGGGGACGAGGCACCAATCAATGAGCTGGCGACGAGTTTGAACGAGAAAAAGAGCAATACGAATGTGGAATTATTATCGACCGGCAATTCTGGCGAGCCAACTGAAGATGGTATACCCGCGCTTGAGACTAAAGACAAAACTACGGTTAAATCGGCGATGGAGTCGGCGGGGGTGAGCGCGCTGTATGGTAATGGAAAAGTTGATACGAGTGATGCAAGTGTGCAGAGTTTTAATTTGTCGTCGTCGATGAAGCGGATTTTAGGTGGAATTGGAGTGTCGATGACGGCGTTTACTGGGTGCACAATTTCGAAGGGCGCGGCGGCGAGTGCAGGAATGATAACTGACGTGGTGGCTGGCGTGGTGAGCATTGCACCTTGTGTAGCTGGATTGGCTGGTGCTATATTCTCTTTTGGAGCAACAGCGGCACCTTGCCTAGGGGCAATTATAAAAGAAATGATAGTTCCATTGGCGATAAAACTGACGGATGCAGCGATTAAAGCCGTGGTGCTGGGAGGCATAATTGCAACATTGGTGCCAATAGTATCAAATGCACTGGGACGAGATTTAGTATCGACGCTGGGCGGGGAGGATCTTGGCAATGCGCTAACTTCGGGGGCGCTGAGATATATGGGTAGTGCGCACCGTGCTAACGGCGGGTCGCTCGGGACGGTGGAGAAATATCAACAATACGCAGTGGCGCAGGCGGAAGTGATTGCACAGGAGGCGAAAGAAGAACGTTTGACGCTGAGCCCGTTTGATATTACGTCGAAAAACACGTTTATGGGAACGATTTTGACGCAGATGATGTCGCTAACAAATTCTTCGGGACTTATGAAGTCGCTAACTTCGGCTTCGACGGTGATGAGTTCGTCAATTGCGTCGCTAACTCCGCGCGTGTCGGCGGTAACGAAAACGATTTCGGAGAGTTTGCCGGATATGGAAAAATACGCGGAAACGTGTCCGTACCTAGCGTCGATTGGGGCGGTCGGGGATGCGTTTTGTAATCCATATATCGTGACGGACGTTTCGACGATCGACGAAGATCCGGATGATGTGGTCGAGCAATTGATAGCTAGCGAACAAGTGACCGCGTCAAGTACCGAAGGGGAGAATGTGAAGGTGAATGATAATACGGAGCTGGCCAAGTATATTAAATATTGCGGGACGCGAGAATCGGACTTTGGATATGCGGACCAAAATATTACAAATGAGATCAATAGTGGAACGTCGATTAGTTCGGGTAGTTCAGTGGTGGACAATGCTGGGAATGGGGCGATTGGTGGGGTTCCGGTGTTTGGCGATATTATTGACATTGTGGAAAGTGCGAAGACGCTGAATAATTTGGGTTATATTAGTGGCGAGAATTGCGTGGCGAATGATAGCGAAGAATGGAATGGTGAGTATAAATTGTACCAGCGGTTTACCGAGGATCAATCGCTCGCGGAGTCGATGGGGCTGGTTGAAAAATCGGCGGTGGCGGAATATTTGGAGGAATATTATGAAAAGAATCCGGTAGATAATTCGTACGAGGGGATACTGGCGCGGTATTCGGGGATGGAAAAAGAGACGGTGTCGGATTTGCTCGACGTGATTGCATATTATGAATATGTGAATGAATACGATCCGAGTGAGCGATATGCGTTTGACGGGGCGACGGACCCGAACGCGAGCGAGCCGATTTTGATGGATAATGAATATGTGCTGGCGGGAGATGTGAATTTGCCAGAGAATATTATATATGCAGATATACGAAATCGTAGTTTTGCGGTATAATAGAAATATATGGAAAATATTGAGGAGCTAAAGCGGGAATTAAAGCGGATTAATGCCGAGGCAGCGAAAATTCGGGAACTGCCGGCCGAAAAGCGGGCGGAGTTTGGCAAGAAAATTAACGCCGAGCGGGCGGAGATTTTGGCGCGAATTAAAGCGGCAGAGCAGGCGGCGCTAAATGAAGCGGTTGAACCGCTGGACGTGACGGCGTGGTCGGGGGTGAATGAAAAAATGCCGGAGTTGTATCCGACTTTGATGGGCTCGGAGCATCCGCTGATGACGGAGCTTGATCGGGTGGCGGAAATTTATCGGTTGATGGGCTTCACGATCGAGGAATCGCGACAGTTGGATGATGAATATCATATGTTTGATGTGTTGAATTTTCCGAAGGAGCATCCGGCGCGGGATGGTTATGATACTTTTCGGACGGAGGAGAATTTAATTCCGCCGGCGCACACTTCGACGATGCAACACCGAGTGCTGAAAAAATATCGGGGGGAGTTGGAGAAAGGTGGTGAGATTGCGGTGGCGGTGCCGGGGCGGGTGTTTCGGAATGAAGATGTTGATGCGACGCACGAACACACTTTTTATCAATGTGAAGGCGTGTATGTGTCGCGAGATTGTACGATGGGGGATATGTTGGGGATTTTGCGCGAGTTTTTCGAGAAATATTACGAACAAAAGTTAAATATTCGGACGCAACCGGGGTATTTTCCGTTTACGGAGCCGTCGCTTGAATTTATGATTGAAAAACCGAAGACGCTGGGCGGGAAAAAAGGCGACTTTTTGGAGATGCTGGGCTGCGGGATGATTCACCCGAATGTGTTGAAAATGGCGGGGATTGATCCGGAAAAGTATCACGGGTTTGCTTGGGGCGGGGGGATTGATCGATTGGTGATGCTACGATACGGTTTGGATGATGTGAGATATTTTGAAAGCGGTAATCTTAATTTCTTGAGGGAGTTTTAAGTTATGAAAATTAGTTTGAATTGGTTGAAAAAATATGTGAAGATTCCGGAGACGGTTTCGAACGAGGAATTGATTCGGTTGATTGGCGCGCGGTTGGTGGAAGTTGAGGGGGTGATCGACGAAACGCATAAATACGACAAGATTTCGGTGGTGGAAGTTGAGAGTTGTGAAAAAATTCCGGAAACGCATTTGTCGCTGTGCCAGATTAATAATGGTGGTGATGAATTAGTGCAGGTTGTATGCGGAGCACCGAATGTGCGGGCGGGAATGCTCGCGGCGTGGATCGCGCCCGGCGCGGTAGTGCCGGCGAGTGTTCACGAAGACGCGCCGTTCGTGATCGGGAAACGGAAGTTGCGCGGTTATGAATCGAACGGGATGCTCGCGGGGGCGGATGAGCTGGATTTTGGTGATGAGCACGGCGGAATTGTGGAAATTAATCCGGCGGAGGCAAACCCCGGAGATAAGCTTGCGGAGGTGTTTGAGCTGAATGATTTGATTTTAGAAATCGAAAACAAGTCCCTCACACACCGGCCGGATACGTTTGGGATTATCGGGTTTGCAAGAGAAGTGGCTGGGATTTTGGGGGTTGAATTTGCGCCATCTCAAATAGGGCACGGGAACAGTCTTTCTCGGGACGGAGTCCTCGCGCCCGTCTTCACGGGGCTCGGCTCCTTTTCCTCGGCAGCGGCCTCCGGACACCCTCGAAAAACTATTCCCGAGCCCTTTGAAGAGCAGCTTGCAAGTTTTTCAGATGCCGTCAAAATCTCTGTCGACGGAACGGTTTGTCCGCGCTATACGGCGGTGGTGCTGGAAAAGCACGGCGAGTTGAAGAAAAAATATTTGACGTGGGTGGATACGATGCTCGCGAAAGCGGGGATGCGACCGATTGATCCGATCGTGGATGCGACGAATTTTACGATGCTACTCACCGGACAACCTTTACACGCGTTTGATTATGATAAGTTTGTGAAAGCTTGCGATGGGGACGGGCCGGAAATTGTAGTGCGAGCGGCGAAGGCGGGCGAGAAAATCGTGTTGCTGGACGAAAGGGAAGTGGAGTTGAATGAAAACGACATTGTGATTTGTGCGGGCGAAAAGCCGGCGGCGCTGGCGGGGGCGATGGGCGGAAAGGCGACGGCGATTGACGAAAATACGCGAAAAATTATTTTGGAATCGGCGACATTTTCGTTGTATAATTTGCGCAAAACCCAAATGGCGCATGGCGTGTTTTCGGAGGCGATTACGCGATTTACGAAGGGGCAACCGGCGGATCAAACGCTCGCGGTGGCGGAGGTTTGTGTCGGGATGCTCGCGGAAGGGTTTAAGGTGGTTGGCGTTTCGGATACTTATCCGAAACCGGTTGAAACGATTGTTGTAAAAATTACAACGGATGAGATAAATGGACTGCTCGGGACGGAATATAGCGCGGAGTTAATCGCGAAAACTTTGGAGAATGTTGGATTTAAGGTTGAGAAAAATGCGGGGAATTTGACGGTCGAGAGTCCGAAGTGGCGGACGGATATTCAGATTAAAGAAGATGTGATCGAGGAAGTCGGGCGACTTTTAGGATACGATAATATTACACCGACCTTGCCGAAGCACGGCACGGCGGAGAAAAATAAGTTGTTTGAATTGAAAAAACAAGTGCGGGGGATCTTGGCGCGGTTCGGGGCGAACGAAGTTTTAACTTATAGTTTTGTGTCGGGGAAGTTGCTGGAAAAAGTCGGGCAAGATTTGAAACAATCGTATAAAATCGTGAATTCGATTTCGCCGGAATTACAATATGTAAGGCAGTCGATCGTGCCGAGCTTGCTCGAGAAAACCTATCTCAACGAAAAATTGCCGGTGGAGAAGTTTGCGATTTTTGAGATGAATCAAGTGTTTTGTAAAAAGTGGGGCGTGAATGAGGAAAAAGTGCCGGCGGAGAAAAATAAACTCGGGTTTATTATTGCGGAGCGCAAAAACGCGGGGACGGCGTACTACGCGGCGAAAAAATACGTGGCGGAACTGTTGCGAATGTTGAATATCGAGCCGGAATTTCGGGAATTGAAAGCGAAAACCGCGGAGAGCGCGCCGTTTGAGCCGAAACGGTCGGCGGAGATTTTGATAGATGGTGAGGCTTGCGGCGTGGTGGGTGAATTTAAAAATTCGGTGCGACATGAATTTAAGTTGGCGCCGTATCTTGCGGGTTTTGAAATTGACCTCGATCAAGTTTTGGCGAAAAGTACGCATAAGACGGCGATTGATTTTAGGGCGCACAAAAAAGAAGATATTACGATCGAAACGGAAAAAACTTACGCGGAAGTTTTGAAAGAATTACAGACGAAATATCCGGAGGCGAAAATCACGCCCGGCGAGATCTATCAGGCCGAGGGGCAAACGGCGGAAAAAATCACTTTCCATTTAGTGCATTAGAATTTGTTAAAAAGTTGTGCTCCGGCAAGTTTGGGGATTAGTGTGTGAAAAAACTTTCACTTTCCATTTGTCATACTAAAACAGTTATGCTATAATTGAATTATGATATTGCTGGATTCGGTAACGAAGAAGTATGCTACTGACACGGAACCGGCGCTTGATGATGTTTCGCTACATATCGAGCCGAATGAATTTGTGTTTTTGGTCGGGAAGTCGGGTGCGGGGAAATCAACGCTGATGAAAATGATTACCAAGGAGGAAATTCCGGACTCGGGGAAGATTATTATTGGCGGAATTGATCTTGATTATGTAAAAAAACGGCATATTCCCGGATATCGGCGGCGGCTGGGAGTGGTATTTCAGGATTTTAAGTTGTTGCCGCGGCGAACGGTGTATGAGAATGTGGCGTTTGCGCTGGAAATTGCAGGAATGAGCGGGAAGGAAATTCGGCGGACGGTGCCGAAAGTGTTGGAGCTAGTGGATCTATCTGATCAAGCGAAAAAATTCCCGCATCAACTCTCCGGCGGACAACAACAACGGGTGTCAATTGCGCGGAGCGTGGCGCGGCAACCGAAAATTTTGATTGCGGACGAGCCGACGGCGAACTTGGACAAATTGACAACTGAAGAAATTATGCAATTACTGAAAAAAATTAACGATTTTGGGACGACGATTTTGGTGACAACGCATAATGAGGGCATTGTGAACACTTTACAAAAGCGGGTGATTACACTAAAGCATGGCAAAATTGTGAATGACCAAAAAACGGGCGGGATTTATAAGTTGGACGAGACGCCGGTAGCGAAGCGTCCGATAAGACAAGTACAGACGCCGGGGCATGCGCTGAAGCCAAGGAAGGTGATTTAAATGACGGGTGAAAAAGCGGAAAAAGAAC
Organism: Clostridiales bacterium; assembly: GCA_963619335.1. Taxonomy (GTDB): domain Bacteria; phylum Patescibacteriota; class Saccharimonadia; order Saccharimonadales; family Saccharimonadaceae; genus Nanosyncoccus. Next base: position 122,512 of record CAVEVP010000002.1, read on the forward strand.
AGAAATTAAAACGGATTTCAAAAAAAAGTTTGAAAACGATGCAAAAAAATCGCACTCGGCATGTGATGCGGGGCAAAATGCGGATTATAAAATATGGGACGACTGGATTCGGGCGGAATATTTGGTTGTCGACGGCGGCGACGGTGGTGATGGCGGTGACGCTGATTATTTTGTTTGTTACAGTGGTGGCGAGCGTGATTTTGACCAATACGGCAGAAATGATGAAAGATAAAATCGATATTACGATTTATTTCAAGCCCAATACATCGGCGGAAACTTTAACAAAACTAACTGAGATTATTAGCGAGGATAAAAACATCAAGTCGGTGGAGACTTCGACGTCGGGAGAGGAGTATGAAAAGTTTTTGAAAGAGAACGAGGGGAGTGATGAGATTATTGGGATTTTGGACGACGAAATGACGGAAATGATGATTGCGAAAATGCAATCGACAATGCGGGTGAAAGTATATAATGTGGATAATTTGGATAGTATTAAGAAAATTGTAGAGGAAAATGAGACGTTTGTGGCGAATACTGACAAGGAAAAAGCGCCGACGTATGACGTAAACCGGGCGGAGATTAATACGATTACGTCGTGGGCGCGGATTGCGCGGACGGGCGGAATAATTCTCGCGGTGGTGTTTTTGGTGGTGTCGGTGTTGATTATTTTCTCGACCATTCGGATGGCGGTGTTCTCGCGGCGGGAGGAAATTTATATGATGAAACTGGTCGGTGCGGATAAAGGGTTTATTCGCGGGCCGTTTTTGGTGGAGGCGGAGATTTGCGGCGCGATTGCGGGGACGGTGGCGGCGACGTTGTCGTATTTTGGGTTTCGGTTTATGTCGCCGAGGCTGACGAATTACGGAATTGATGTGGTGCAAATCAATGACATTTTAGAGTCGAACCAATTAGTGCTGGTGTTTCTCGTGTTTATTGTAATTGGCGTGTTGATTGGGCGCATTTCGGCGGGGCTTGCGGTGCAGAAATATTTAAATAAGACTTGAAAAAGTTAAAACGGTTTTTGGTGCTATAGGGGGGGGCAAAAAGTTAAAAACTTGCAAAAAAAGTTGCATTTTTGAAAGTGCTTATGTTATAATATAGACATGAAAACAAAAAACAAAAAAATTTTAATTTGGTGTTTGGCGGCGCTGTTGGTAGTGCCGGTTTTTAGTTTAAGAATAAATAACGAGGATGCCGAGGCGTGTAATACGGCGGAATGTCGAGAGGCAAAAGCGAAAGAACTTGAAGCGAGCCAAAAGGCACAGTCGGCGTCGAGCGCGGCGAATGCGTATCAGCGCAAAGTGAGCGATATCGAGCTGGAAATTTCGAGCAAAGAGGCGGAAATTAAAGAATCGGAAACGGCGATTGAGGAATTGCAGGCAAAAATTCAGAAAACGGAGGAAAAAATTACGGATGATCAGGAGGCGCTGGCGGAACTTTTGGTTAGTATGCATTTTGAATCGGATGCGGAGCCGATTAGAATTCTCGCGGGGGCGAGCTCGATTTCGGATTTAGCGGAAAAAGCGACGCGGGAAGAAGTAGCGCGAGAACAAATTAGTACGCAGGCGGCAAAAATTAAAGAGGAGAAGGCGACGCTTGAAGAGGACAAGGCGCAGGTCGAGGCGAAATTGACTGTGCAACAGCAGGCGCGCGAAGAATTGGTAGCGAAAAAGCAAGAGTTGAATAATTTGGTGGCAAAATATCAAAATGATATGGATGCGTATGAGGCGGTGGCAAAAGAAGAGCGGGAAAAATACCAGAAAGCGTATCAGGAATGGATGGCGCAAAATGCGAATAATTTCAATGGTGGTAAATATTCGGGCGTGAATACTTATCCGTGGCAGGCGGATTGTCCGGGCAAGCAGGATTATTATATTACGTCGTATAATGGCTGGAAGATTGGCGGGTATGTGTGTGAGTGCGTAAGTTATGCGGGTTGGAAGGCATATGAATGGTATGGGGTGGCGTTGGCGTGGGGTAATGCGTATTCGTGGGATGATCGCGCGCGGGCAGCGGGGTATCGGGTGGATAATACGCCGGCGGCGGGGACGATTGGGCAGGTGGACGGTTATCCATATGGGCACGTGTTTTGGGTGGAAAGCGTGAATGCGGACGGTTCGATTAACGTGACGGAATACAATAACGCTTACGCAACGTATTTATATTCGGGCAGTTCGCACTACGGTGACTTTGGGGCGCGGACAATTCCGGCGGGCGAAGTTGGGCGATATAATTATATTCACTTTTAATTTGTGATATAATAGGCTTATGGAAAAAAAGGTGAGTTTAGGCAACGCGATAATTGTTGGCGCGGTGATGGCAGTAATAGGGGGAGTTTTAGGGGTGAATTGGAATAATTGGTTTGCGGGATTTGGGCCGTATCTTGGATTATCTACGAATACGACTTCAGATGTGGATTGGTCGCCGTTAAATGAGGTATATAACAAGTTGGCGGCGTCGTATAATGGCGAAATTTCGGAAGCGGAAGTGATTGAGGGCGCGAAAAAAGGTCTGACCGAGGCGCTGGGCGATAAATATACAGTATATATGGGTGCGGAAGAAGCGGAAGAGTTTTACGATGATTTGCACGGGAATGTTGGCGCGGGAATTGGGGTGGAAATGGGCCTGCGTGATGGTTATGTGCGAGTTTTGAGAACTTTGCCGGATAATCCGGCGCGCAAAGTGGGAATTCTTGCGGGTGATATTCTGTATAAAGTCGATGGCAAGGAAGTGTATAGTTTATCGACGGAAGAAATTGCGAAGAAAGTGCGAGGCGAGGCGGGGTCGGAAGTGACGGTGACAGTGGTGCGCGACGGCGAGGAAAAGTCGTTTACGATGAAACGGGAAGAAATCAATAATGTTTCGGCGTATGTGGAATATTCGGGTTCGACGGCAATTATCACGGTGACGCGGTTTGACTCGGACACGGGGACAATGGTGCAAGGATTTGCGAAAGAGTTTGCCGACAAGGGCGTGAAAAAAGTGATTTTGGACTTGCGGGGCAACGGGGGCGGATATGTGTCGGCGGCGAAAGATTTGCTGAGTTTGTGGATTGACAATGATGTGATATTACTGCAAAAATCGCGACAGTTTGGTAATTCGGAGGAAAAAGCGAGTGTGGGGAAAGCATTGCTTACTGATATGAAAACGGTGGTACTGGTGAATGGCTCGACGGCGTCGGCGTCGGAGATTGTGGCGGGAGCGTTGCAGGATTATGGCAAGGCGACGATTGTGGGCGAAAAGACTTATGGTAAAGGCGTGGTGCAACAATTGTATAATTTGTCAGGCGGGACGGTGCTGAAAGTGACGACGGCGGAGTGGTATACGCCGAAGGATCGGTCGATTAACGGCGAGGGGATTGAGCCAGACGTGGAAGTTGAGCGGACTTACGAAGATATCAACGCAATGAAAGACCCGCAACTAGATAAAGCGAAAAGTCTATGAAAATTGTAATTGCGACGGCCGTGTATTACCCAATGATTAACGGGGTAGCGGTGTTTGCGCATAATTTGGCGGTTGGGATGGCGCAGCGGGGGCATGAAGTTTTAGTGATTTGTCCATCGCAAACCGGAAAGGCGACGACGAAAGTCGAGGACGGGGTAAAAGTTTGCTATTTAAAATCGGCGGATGTGCGGGTGTATCCGGACCAAATTCATAAAGTGCCGGCGAAACGGAAAATTAAAGGGGTAAGCGTGCCGAGGGTGTTTTATAAACACGGCTTGAGAGTGGCGGTTTTTCCTGGGCGAGAGGTGAAGCGGATTTTGACTGAGTTTCGGCCGGACGTGGTGCATGTGCAGGTTGCGGACCCGATTGGGGTGGCGACGGTGGCGCGAGCGCGGAAAATGGGCGTTCCGGTGATAACGACGGAGCATAACCAACCGGAAGTGATTACTGATCCGCTGAAAATGCCGAAGCTATTGAAGAAGCCGGCGAACGCGTTGCTGACGGCGTATTTTCGGAATCGGCAGAAGAAGAGCGATTTTGTAACGATGCCGACGCGGCAGGCGATCAATAATTTGCTTGCGAAATGCGAGATTAGGGTGCCGGTGGCGGCAGTGTCGAATGGGGTGGATTTGTTGCATTTTTGCCCTGGCGAAAAGGCGGAGCGGCCGACGGTAGTGTATGTGGGGCGGGTTGATCCGGAGAAAAAAGTGGAGCTCGTAATTCGGGCGTTTCGGGAAGTTTTGACAAAAGTGCCGGAGGCGGAGCTATTGATTGCGGGGGACGGGGTGGATCGGGCGAGACTAGAAGAATTGACGCGGGAGCTGAGGCTGACAAAAAATGTGAAGTTTTTAGGGAAAGTTTTGGCGGCGGAGCTGTATCGGATTTATCAAAAAGGTTGGGTGTTTGCGACGGCGTCGGAAATTGAGACGCAGGGGATTGTTCTAATCGAGGCGGCGGCGTCGGGGCTGCCACTGGTGGCAGTAAATCAAGGGGCGGTGGCGGAGATTTGCCGAGACGGGCAAAATGGTTTTTTGATCGATATCTCACCGCGCAAAAATGAGAGTAAAAAACAGGGGCGGGAGCGCGAAATTTCGGCAATTTCGGACGCGCTGAAAAGGCTTTTAACGGATGATAAATTGCGGGAAAAATATGGCGAGAAGTCGCTCGAAATTGCCCGGGAACATGATTTTGAACGGACGCTGGAACGGTTTGAGAATATTTATCGGAAAGTGGCGAAAAAATAACAAAAGAGAGATTAGAAGAACGGAATAGTTCTAGCGTGGATATAGCTGGCGTTATATGGTATAATATGGTTTATGAATAGATATGAACCGCTGAAAATTGAGCAAAAATGGCAAGAAAAATGGGAAAAGGAGCGGCCGTTTCGGGCGGTCGAGAAGGAGGGGGTGCCGAAAATGTATGTTGCGGAGATGTTTCCGTATCCGTCGGGGGCGGGGCTACATGTTGGGCACGTGCGGAATTTTACGATTGTTGATGTTTTGACGCGGTTTTATGAACAGCAGCGACTGAACGTGATGCGGCCGTTTGGGTATGATACTTTTGGGTTGCCGGCGGAGAATTATGCGATTAAGACCGGCACTTCGCCACAAAAAGCGACGGCGACGAACGTGGCGAATTTTCGCAAACAGGCGAAGCGACTGGGGTACGCGATTGATTGGGAGCGGGAAATTAACACTAGCGATCCGGAATATTACAAGTGGACGCAGTGGTGTTTTTTACAGCTTTATAAACGGGGTTTGGCGTATCAGAAGGAGTCGTATCAGTGGTGGTGTCCGGTAGACAAGACGGTGCTGGCGAACGAGCAGGTTGAGAACGGTTGTTGCTGGCGGTGCGGGCATGAGGTTGAGAAGAAGAAGATGAAGCAGTGGTTTTTCAAGATTACGGATTATGCAGAAGAGTTGTTGTCCGAGATTGATACGTTGGATTGGCCAGAGAAGATTAAGACGATGCAGAAAAATTGGATCGGGAAGTCGGTAGGGGCGGAGGTGGAGTTTGCGCTGGTCGCAGCCGAGCAACCGTCTTCTTCGGACACGCTCAAGGCCGCTCGGCCAAGCTTACGGTCCGAAGAAGAGGTTGCCTCGGCTGCTGATGCGAACACAAACTATTTTTTCGAGGGGGTCCGGAGCGCGGCAGCGCGAGGAAAAGCGCCGGCCGCCCGTGGCGACGGGCCGGCCGGACGCGCCCCGAGAAAGAATAGTTGTGTTCGTCTTGAGAACGGCGGGCGGAAGATTACGGTCTTCACCACGCGGCCGGATACGATTTATGGGGCGACGTTTTTGGTGGTGGCGCCGGAATATCCTGGGTTGGAGAGTTTGGTGAGTGATGATGCGCGGGATGAAGTGTTGGCGTATAAGGCGGCGGCGATGCGAAAATCGGAGATTGAGCGACAGGAAAATAAGGAAAAAACCGGGGTGTTCACGGGGGCGTATGCGATAAATCCGGCGACGAAGGAGAAAATTCCGATTTGGGTGGCGGATTATGTGCTGGCGGGTTATGGTACGGGGGCGATTATGGCGGTGCCGGCGATGGACGAGCGCGATCGGGAGTTTGCGGAAAAGTTTGATTTGCCGGTGGTGGAGACGGAACTTTGTGAATTTGGGCAATTTGGCACGCCGAAAACGACTTATAAAATGCGCGATTGGCTGATTTCGCGGCAACGGTATTGGGGCTGTCCGATTCCGATCGCTTATGACGCCGAGGGAAATGCGCATCCGATTCCGGAGGACCAGTTGCCGGTGATGTTGCCAGAGGTGGAGGATTACAAGCCGGACGAGACGGGGCGGAGTGCGCTCGCAAAGGCGAAAGATTGGCTGACGGTGGAAATTCCGGTGAAGGACCCGAAGACGGGCGAAACGCATCTTGAAAAAATGACGCGCGAGACCGATACGCTGGACGGTTATGCTTGCTCATCATGGTATTTATGGCGTTATACTTCGCCGCATGATGCTGAGCACGCTTGGGATCCGGAGGCGATAAAGTATTGGGCGCCGACGGATGTTTATGTTGGGGCGGATCACGCGGTGGCGCATCTGCTTTATGTCCGATTTTGGTGTAAATTTTTCGCAGATGAGGGATTTTTGCCGTTTCGGGAACCGATTAAGAAGTTGATCTATCACGGTTATATCAATGCGCCGGACGGGAAGAAGATGTCGAAGTCGAAGGGAAATGTGATCGATCCGCTCGATGTGATCAATGATGGGTATGGGGCGGATACGCTACGGACGTACGAAATGTTTATCGGGCCGGTGGAGCTTGACGCGGCGTGGGACCCGCGGAGTGTTGGCGGCGTGTATCGGTTCTTGAATCGGTGTTATAATTTATGTTTCGGCAATGATACAGTAACCGAGCAACCGTCTTCTTCGGACACGCTCAAGGCCGCTCGGCCAAGCTTACGGTCCGAAGAAGAGGTTGCTTCGGCTGCCACCACAGCAAGCGCAACTACTTCTTCTCGGGGCGCGTCCGGCCGGCCCGTCGCCACGGGCGGCCGGCGCTTTTCCTCGCCTTGCCAGGCTTCGGACCCCCTCGAAAAAGTAGATTGTGTTTGCTCTGAAAAAAGCAACTATGATGCTACCATTTGTATTCGGCATAAGACGATCAAGAAGGTAACGACGGATATTTATAAGTGCCAATTCAACACTGCGGTGGCGGCGTTGATGGAATATGTGAATGAGTTGTATAAGGTCGGGGCGGGGGCGGAAGATTTGGTGGCGCTGGCGAAGTTGTTGAAGCCGTTTGCGCCGCATCTTGCGAGTGAAATGTTGGAAAAGTTGGGAGCGGACGACGAGTGGCCGAAGTGGGATGAAAAGTATTTGGTGGCGGAGACGGTCGAAGTGGTGGTGCAGGTGAATGGGAAGCTGCGGGCGAAACTTTCGGTGGCGGCGGAAGAGTTGGAGAATGAGGCGGAGATGGTTGAGAAGGCGCTAGCTGAGCCAAAAGTGAAAAAATATACCGAAAAAGGCGTGAAAAAGACGATTTTTGTGAAAAAAGCCAAACTGGTGAACATAGTGGTATAATAGGGGTATGGTAAAAGTTTATACAACGCCGACTTGCGCGTATTGTCATGCGTTGATGGATTGGCTGGACGAGAAGGGGGTCGAGTATGTCGAGCTGGACGCGACGAAGGAACCGGACATCGCGACGGTGCCGGTGACGGAGATTGACGGGGCGCGGATTGTCGGATTTGATCGGCCGGCGATCAAAAAGGCATTGAAAAAGATCGGGGCGATGTAGTGCCGGCGCGGGAGATGGTGCTGGTTTTACACAACATCCGCTCGACTTATAATGTCGGGGCGATTCTAAGGACGGCGGAGGGGTTCGGCGTGAAGCGGGTGGTGCTGTCGGGCTATACGCCGCGGGTTCACGACCCGAATTTATTGCCGCATCTGCGCGATAAATTAGACCGCGAGATTCATAAAACCGCGCTCGGGGCGGAAGAGCTTGTGGATATTTATTCATCTGGTGATATAATTTCCGACCTACGAAAATGGCAGAAACAGGGGTGGCAGATTTTGGGGCTGGAGAATAATATTCAAAAATCTAATCTGTTAATGCTAAACGACCCGCAGCTAAAGGAACGGCTATCCGACCGAGTGGTGCTGATTTTGGGCGAGGAAGTGAACGGTATAGGTTATTCACTCCATGATATAATTGACCTGTTCATCGAAATCCCGATGCACGGGCGAAAAGAGAGCTTCAACGTCTCCGTAGCCGCCGGCGTGGCGGTGTGGGGGATTGGGGAGGGTTAAAGTTGAACGCCATGTTGCGGTTGAGAGGTAAACTAAGAAACCCATCTTATTGAATACAAAACGGTGGTATAATTGAATAATGACCAATGCCAATAAACAGAAAGGCCGCGTAATTACTCCGGCAGATGCGAATCCATGGCCGCACGAGCAGCGTGTAGCTAAAATTCTTGCGTTAGCTGGGCATTCAGTAGAATTTATACCAGAGGCCAATCTGAAAACTCCAGATATTTATCTAGATGGCACTATGCATGAAATTAAATCACCGATTACGGATAATCCGAAGAAAATCATCCGTAATGTAAAACGTGCTTTGGAAAAATGTCCAAATGTAATTATCAATTCATCCAGAGTAAAAGGCTTAAGAGATGATGCGATTCAGAGGACTTTAAAGAACAAAGTCAAAGATTTACCTGGCCTAAAGAAGTTATTATTTATAAATAAGCGTGGCCAAATTGTTGACATCATAGCTTTGGTTTGATATAATAAGGGTATCGAAGTTCTTGCACGGGGTGTAATGCTCCTACCGCAGGAGCTTCTTTTTTATAGGTTCAAGTAGATGCTACTGCTCATGGTGCGTTCACTATCTAGTCTTGTGTAAACCTTGTTATAGGTATCGACGCATGAATTATAAGTTGATACCATGTTGTTATACTCATTAATAGCGTTATTAGCTGTGTTGTATCTACCAATGGTGGGCCAAGAATAATATTGGTTTATAAGTGCTCTGATGTTTTGCTCCTTATTATTGAGGTTTTCGGCATATTTTAGGACCTTTGTTTCAAATGCATTAAGCTGGTTTTCGTTCTGCCAGTATGTGAGAACCCAGCTATATTTTGAAGTATCAAAGTAGTCATCATATATTTTTACAAGGTTTGAAGTCGCGGTTTTTCCATTTGAATTCAATGAGGAATACTTTACTGGAATATTTGCAGAAGATGGGATGTTATTGTTTGGGGATAAGATTTGTATGTATTCAGAACCGACTCTAGCGAATAGCTCTGAATACATTTCATTGTTTTTATACAAACTTGCCCCTTGCTTTAAGTCATTGATTCGGCCGGATAAAGTCTTTAGGTCTTCGCAAACTGATGTTTTCCTATCCTCACCGAATCTTTCCCAAACGGCATGCAACATTTTATGGAGAACTACAGACTTTCTGTATTCAGCAAAGTTATAAGTTAAACCATTTTTACTAAGCGTAGATGAGCCGACATTATAGACCTCTATATGTTCATCATCCTTTGAATCCTTGTAATAGCAACCAGCCGTAAAAGTTCCACTGCCATCTCTACCACATGTTTTATTAAAATCGATGCTGCTTAATAACTTCGGCTGAGAGGCAAAAAGCACCGCCTTGCCTTTTCTAGTTAATGAAAGTTGCTCAGAAATTGACTTCATATCTTCTTGGGCCGAGAAACTGCTTGCCTTTTTATCATCGGCTATAAGTTGCCAATCGGCAGTAAGTAACTTAATTCCGACAACCGCAACCAAAACAGTTGCAATAGTGGCATATATTTTTTTTGCCAGCTAGACGAACTTTCCCCACGATGCGGCTTAAAAATAAAACTGGTTCCTTTTCGTTGACTGTGGCAACATGTTCGGCATCTTCGTTTATATCTTTAAATTGGGTCTCATCATCTTCAAGGTATTCTTCAATATCATTAAAAAGGATGCTTCGGCTAGTCGCCGCGTTGAATCGTTTAGCCACCTTGCGACTACTTTTTTCTGGGTCTAGAATAACAGCATAAAGTTTAAATATGTACTCGTTATTTGAGCTTCCCATCCATTCGCCAAGACTATTTTCCGCAGCGGATGTACTACCATTATAGTTATTTGATACAAAATCAATTGCGTTTTCGTAAACAGAAAACCTACGTTCTTCATCTTTTTCTCTGCGAGCATGACGCACGAGCCTGTATTCAGCTCGTTCAGTTTTTATGATGCGAACTCCGACCCAGTCGGATGCGGTTATCTTCGCATAAACATTTTCATCATCTTCCCACTTGACTTCAATAGGATATTTAAAATCAGAAACAACATCTGAAAGATGTGCCTTTGCCTTCTTCAGTGTGCCAAAAATAGTGGCATTCCTTATGCCGGAACTTAATTGAATTACCACCAAATATTTCATACATCCACCCTTATTTTATCTTTTTTAGAAGAGCCTTTGGGTTGCCTAAATAATATATGTTGGTGATTCTAGATAGCCTTGGCTAATGTCCTCCCGACGAAACACAAAAAACGAAAGGAGGCGCGTTATGGAAATAGAGTTTTACTTTAGATTCAAGCGTAAGCCGAAAAATAAAAAAGTTACTGTCGTCGTAGAAGACGGACAGTAACACTCCGATCTTGATGAGTTTCTAGAGCTCATCTCATGATTTAAGTATAACAAATATGAAAAAAATGCAAGGTTTTGGGCGTGTGCAGTTATTAAATAGACTGTTTTTTCAATAAAATGGGGCAAAATGCGGCAAAACATCACAAAACACCACAAAACATTGCAAAAAATCGTAAAAAGTGATAAAATGAGTAAAATTAGTTATTAAATTAAGGAGTAAAATGCCTGAACCTAAGAAACAGAGTAGTCCGCGGAAAACGGGGCTGCGACGAAGCCATTTGCGGCTTGAGCTGGCGAAGCGGGTGAATAAGCTTTCGCCGGTGAAGGTGTTCGAGACGAAGAAGCGAACCCCGAACCTAAAGGTGAAAACCGTGAAAGCGGAAGTGGAAAAAGCGGCGAAAAAGGCCGAGAAAACCGTGAAAAAAGCCGAAAAAAACGGTGAAAAAAGCGATCAAGAAGTAAGAAAACGGCAAAAGCGAAATCGCAGAGGCGGTGGACGCGAAAAATAAGCAAACATAACTTAAAGGTAAAGAATTAAAAATATGGCAAGTAATCGACATTTAGGTAGAGTAATCGTGCTTCAAAGTTTGTATGAATACGAACTGCGGACGTTGGCAAAAGATCCGGATGTTGATTTAGATATCGTCATAGCGAAAAATATTGAGCCGTATGAGAAAAATTTGGGTGATACGGAGTTCGTATATAATTTAGCCCGAAATGTGGTGAAAAATTTTTCGACGCTCGATGCGGTTTTGGCGCCTTTGGCGCCGGAATGGCCGATCGAATCGATCGCGGCGATAGATAGAAATATACTTAGGATGGGGCTGTATGAGCTTTCGGAGTGTCGGGAGACGATCCCGCCGAAAGTGGCGATAAATGAGGCGGTGGAGCTGGCGAAAGAATTCGGTTCAGAAAACTCGTCGAGGTTTGTGAATGGAGTTCTCGGGACAGCTTACCGAAAACTCGGGATAGACAAAGAAAATCATGGAGCAAAAAAACAAGAAGAACAATCAACTGAAACGGGTGGCTCCACCGAAGCGTAATTTAAAAAGCGAGCCCCTAGAGAAACGGAAATTAAAGGTTCCAGAGGCTTTGCCGATTGAAAAAACGTCGACTTTCGATAAGATTAAATCGGCTTTTCGGCGAAAGGCCACGATTCAGGAGATTGTGCGCGAGCCAACCTCGGGCGGAATTATTTTTCGATTTACCAAGGACCAAAAGGACATTGAGATTTTGTTAATTCAGGATTCAAAGGGGCGGTGGACCATTCCGAAAGGGCATATTGAGCCGGGCGAAACGGCGAAAGTGACGGCAAGGCGCGAAATTGAGGAAGAGACGGGACTGAAAAACGTTTCGATTTTGACGTGGCTCGGGAAAATCCACTTTAAATATCGGCGGTTAGATAAATTGGTTTTGATGACCACGCAAGTTTATCTTGTGCAGGCGCTGGACGCGCATGAAAATTTGGAGCCGGAAAAGTGGATGAAGGGAATTCAGTGGTTTAAGTTCGCGGATGCGTTGAATGAGATTGAATATGAAGATATTGGAAAATTGATGTTAATTGCGAAGAAAAAAATTAGGGCGGGGGAAGTTTAGGAGGTTTATGGATTTGACACCATATCGCGAATTTGCGAAAGAAAAATTGGGGTTTGAATTTAATGATATTATGCTGCTAGTTACGGCGCTGACGCACCGAAGCTATGTTAATGAACACAAAAAAACTACGCATGAGCATAATGAGCGGTTGGAATATCTCGGGGATGCGGTGCTGGAGCTAGTGACTTCGGACTTTTTGTATCGAAATTATAATTATCCGGAAGGGGTGATGACGGCGCTTCGGGCGGCGCTGGTGCGGACGGAGTCGATTGGCGAAGCGGGAAAAGAGCTCGGGTATGAGCCACTAGTGCGGATGTCCAAGGGGGAGAAAAAGGGGACGGAGCGGGCGCACGATTCGATTTTGGCGGACTGTTTTGAGGCGGTGATTGGGGCGACGTATCTTGATCAGGGGTACGAGGCGGCGCGAAGGTTGATTTCCGAGCATATTTTGGTGAAAATTGATGGAATTTTGGCGGACGAGAGCTGGCGAGACCCGAAATCGTATTTGCAAGAGTTAGCACAGAAGGTAGACGGGGCGGCGCCGGTGTATCGGACCCTGAAAGAGGAGGGGCCGGACCACGAAAAGACTTTCACGGTGGGGGTGTATGTAAAAGATGGGCTAAAGGGGACGGGCACGGGGCATTCAAAACAAGAGGCCCAAACCGAGGCGGCGCGCGAGGGAGTGAAGAGGTATCGGGGGCGGTAGGGGCGTGTTTTATCAGGGGGCGGGAGTTTTTCGGCGAAGTTGATGGGACATATGGATTTTATTGAGGCGGAGACCAATAGAGGGTTGTATTTTAGGGAAAAGTGTGATATAATGAGAGGAGATACTAATTTTTAAGGAGAAAAAATGCTAGCGATTCGCATGCAACGTAAAGGCCGGGCGCATTATCCGACGTACCGGATAGTCGTCCAAGAATCCCAGCGTCATCCCTTGTCGGGGCGCGTTGTGGCTGAGGTCGGCAACTATAACCCTGAAGCCAAAGCTTTGACTTTGGACAAGGAAAAAGTGGAAAAATACCTCTCGAACGGGGCACAACCGTCCTCGCGGGTGGCGTTTATCTTGAAAAAGAATGGCGTGAAGTTGCCAAAATGGTACAAGGAAGTCGCGCCAAAGAAGGCTGTGGCAAAGCACGCTGATAAATTGCGTAAGAATCAGCCGAAGGAAGAAGAACCAGCGGAGACTGCGGAAGCCTCGGAGGCTCCGGCGGAAGCGTAAAATACAGCCGAGGTCAGCTTATGAAAAGTTGGCGGAAACGTAAGCAAAAAAGCAAAAAATGGTCTGTAAAAGGCCGTTTTTTTGTGGTATAATTTAAGAATAAATAATTTAATCGGAGGCAATATGGCTACCATTGACCAGCAATTTGTAGAATATATCGTAAAAACTTTAGTCAACAATCCAGATAAGGTAGTAGTGGAGAGGAGTATTGATGAGAAGGGGGTGCTTTTGTCGCTTACGGTTGACCCGGAAGACGTGGGGCGGATTATCGGCAAGCGCGGGATGACGGCGCAGGCGATTCGGGTGTTGCTTAGAGCGCTTGGGACGAAGCAAAATGCGCGCTATAATCTAAAAATCGTGAATGATGACGAGGCGCCACGTAGAGAGGCGCGACCGACAGTGGAGCGTGAGGCTCGCCATGCGGAAGAGACTTTTGTGGCGGAGGCGAATGATGAAAGCGCGTCCGAAATTGCCGAAAATACAGAGGTAGATCCAGCGGAGGACGAGACTTCGGAGCTGGCGGAGAAAACTCGCGCAGAGCTTGCGGATTTGGACGATTTGGACATCTAGAACAGGTTTTTAGATAGGATCTGGCGCCCGGGTGTTTTTATGCTCGGGCGTTTTTTGTAGCCGGAAATTTTGTCAAAAAAGTCGGGCAAAAGGGCTTGACTTTTGGGCGGGCGGGCGTATAATTAAACATAAGCTAACTAACTGCGAGTCGGCTTGAAGAGATATAAGTTGAGAGCTTATCTATGTCTAAAAATCCCCCTTACGTTGATGGGGGATTTTTGGGCAAAAATTTGGTTGAGAGTGTTTGGGACGGGCGGATGGTTAGAATGGGGGATTGTTAAAATGAGGAATTGTTAAAATGGGGGATTTTTGGGGTTTTTCGGGTTGATTTTTTTGACGAGGTGTGATAAAATGGAGAGAAGAAGTAGTGTGCCTAATTTTTGTGCAACCTTTAGAGGTAGCGAGGCTAAAGGGGAAAATGGGCAGTAATCTTCCGGCGCTGAGATGTGAGGCAAGTTTTGCGACGAGTTCTAAAAAAACGAACTGGGAGCAGGCGGCGGAGCATCAAAAAGATTATTAACACTAAGAAAAAAGAGGTAGAATGGCTACAAAACCAAAGGTAGGCGAGAGAGTATTTTTCACCGAGGGCGACCAAGCTTTGCCGATTCCGGATCTGACGGCACACCAAAAGGATTCGTGGGCGGACTTTGTCGATAACGGCCTGAGAGAGGTTTTTGCGGAGTTAAACCCGATCGACGATTACACGGGGCAAAAACTTTCTCTTCGGTTTAAAGATTATTATTTTAAGGAGCCAAAGGAGAGCGAACAAGACGCGAAATATAATCTCGCGACCTATGAGGCGCCTTTGCACGTCTTGGTCGAGCTCGAGAATAAAGCGACCGGCGAGAAAAAGGAACAGGATATTTATTTTGGTGATTATCCGTGGATGACCGATCGGGCGACGTTTATTATTAACGGCACTGAGCGGGTCATTGTCTCGCAACTTATTCGGTCGGCGGGCGTGTTCTTTAGCGCGGAGACGGTGGGAACGAAGCGATATTACGGCGCGAAAATTATCCCTGGACGGGGTGCGTGGCTGGAATTTGAGACCGTGCCAAGTGGGGCGATGTATGTGAAGATTGATCGCCGCCGGAAAATTCCGGTGACGACGTTCCTTCGGGCGCTTGGAATGAGCCAAACGGCGATTAAAGAGCGTTTTGCGGGTGTGGACACCGGCGAAAAACACTTTATTGAGGCGACTTTTGAGAAAGATACGACTTCGACGCAGGGCGAGGCGTTGCTTGAAGTGTATCGCCGAATTCGTCCTGGCGACCTCGCGACGGTGGAGAATGCGAAGTCGATGATTGAACGGATGTTTTTTGATCCGCGGCGGTATGATTATTCGAATGTGGGGCGATTTAAGATTAATCGCCGGCTTGAAATTGATGTGCCAAATGACGCAGAACACCGAACTCTGCAGATGGACGACGTACTGCGGATTATTTCGGAGATTATTCGCTTGAATAATACGCAAGAAGCGCCGGACGATATTGATTCGCTAAGCAATCGGCGAGTGAAATTAGTGGGTGAACTAGTGCAACGACAATTCCGTCTCGGGATGCTTCGTTTGCAACGAAATATTCTTGACCGAATGTCAATGGCGAACGTTGAAGAAGTGACGCCATCACAACTTTTGAACTCGCGACCAGTCGTCGCAGCGGTGAAAGAATTCTTTGCTACCTCGCAACTTTCGCAGCTAATGGACGAAGTGAACCCGTTTTCGGAACTCGCACACAAGCGCCGGTTGTCGAGCATGGGGCCGGGGGGCTTGACGCGGGAGCGCGCGGGCTTTGACGTGCGGGATGCACACCCGACACATTACGGCCGGATTTGTACGGTGGAAACGCCGGAAGGCGGCAACGTGGGACTGGTGCTGAACTTTGCAACTTATGCGCGGATTAATAATTATGGGTTTATTGAAGCTCCATATCGCGTGGTAAAAGACGGCAAAGTAACTGATGAAATTGTGTATATGGATGCGGACACGGAAAATGATAAGGTGATTGCGGATGCGTCGGTGAAACTAGATAAAGACGGGAAGTTTGTCGAAGATTGGGTGTCGGCACGGGTTCACGGCACGCCAGCACAGGTGGAAGCTTCGCGGGTGACGCATGTGGATGCGGCGCACAAGGAAGTTTTGGGCGTTTCGGCATCATTAATTCCGTTTGTAGAAAAGAACCGGGTTGACCGGTCACTAATGGCTTGCGCCATGCAGAAACAGGCGGTGCCACTTTTGAAGCAAGATAATCCAGTGGTGGGGACGGGGATTGAGCGAGCGGTGGCGCTGAATACTTCGCAATTAATTACGGCGTCTGGCAAGGGTGTGGTGAAAAAAGCGGACGGCAATTCGGTAATTGTGAGCTATGAAAAAGGCGGAGACCGGGAATATAAGTTGCAACATTTTGAGAAGACTAATGATGACCGGTGTTATAACCAACATTGCGTGGCGGCGCGAGGGCAAAAAGTCGAAAAAGGCGATACGCTAATTGAGGGCGCGTCGATTAATGACGGCGAATTGGCGCTCGGGCGAGACCTTTTGGTCGCGTTTATGCCGTGGCGCGGTTATAATATGGATGACGCGATTGTGATTTCGAACCGATTGGTTGAAGACGATACTTTAACTTCGATTAACATTAAAGATTTTGACGTAGAAGTGCGTGAGACGAAACTCGGGCCGGAACAAGTGACGCGAGATATTCCGAACGTGTCGGAACATTCGCTAAGGCACCTCGGGGAAGACGGGATTGTCACGATTGGTTCGGAAGTACGTAACGGAGATATCTTAGTTGGTAAGATTACGCCAAAGGGTGAACAGGAATTGTCGTCGGAAGAGCGACTTTTGCGAGCGATTTTTGGCGAAAAGGCGAAGGATGTACGCGATACGTCGGTGCGAATGAACGGTTCGTCGGTCGGGAAAGTGGTCGACGTGCGAGTCTATACGCGCGAACAAGGCCATGAGCTGAAAGCTGGCGTGATTATGCAAATTAAAATCTTTGTCGCGGAAATGCGCAAGATTAGCGTTGGCGATAAGTTGGCGGGGCGCCACGGTAATAAGGGTGTAGTGTCGCGAATTCTGCCGGTTGAGGATATGCCGTTTATGGCGGACGGAACGCCGATTGATGTGGTGTTGTCGCCAATGGGCGTGCCAAGCCGTATGAACCTCGGGCAGCTATTTGAAACGCATCTTGGGATGGCCGCGCGAGCACTGGGGTACAAGGTCGCGACGCCGTCGTTTAACGGGGTGCCGGACGAGAAAATCAATGAAGAGCTTGAAAAGGCCGGATTTAATAAAGACGGTCGGGTGCAACTGTATGATGGCTTGACGGGCGAGCCGTTTAACGAACGGACTTCAGTCGGAGTGATGCATATGCTGAAACTGCACCACATGGTGGAAGATAAAATCCACGCGCGGTCGACTGGCCCGTATACAATGGTGACGCAGCAACCACTCGGCGGTAAAGCACAGAATGGTGGTCAGCGGTTTGGGGAAATGGAAGTTTGGGCGCTCGAAGCTTATGGCGCGGCGACTACGCTTCAGGAAATGCTGACGATTAAGTCGGATGACGTTTATGGACGGGCAAAAGCTTATGAATCGATTATTAAACATGAACCGATTGAGGGGCCGAAGTTGCCGGAAGGCTTTAACGTGTTAGTGAAAGAGTTGCAAGGCTTAGGACTGAAAGTTGACCTTTTGGACCACGGTGAAGCCGCAGATGCGGGGGATGTGATTGAAAAAACTTCAAAAGAAATCGAAAAGTCGAAAGATGACCAATCGATTTACGATCAACATAAGAAAACGACCGAGCCGGAAATTCTTGATCTCGACGACGAAGAAGCCGAGGCGATGATGGAAGAGGAAGGCGTTGAAATAAAGGAGATTGACGATGAAGATGACATGGTTGATCTCGGAGAGGAGTTCTAAATGGCGTGGATGGATAACTTCATTAGCGCTTCGGATTTCGATTCAATTAGACTCACGGTGGCAAGCCGGGACGATATCTTGAATTGGAGCTATGGCGAAGTAACCAAGCCAGAAACGATTAACTATCGAACTCAAAAACCGGAACGGGACGGGTTGTTCTGTGAACGGATTTTTGGGCCGACCAAAGATATTAATCCGCATGATTCGAAAATTAAAGGCGTGCGTTCGCGCGAAGCGGCGGTGGATAAAGAGGGGAATTTGGTCACGAAGTCGATTACGCGACGCGAGCGGATGGGGCACATTGCGCTAGCAGCGCCAGTGGCGCATATCTGGTTTATGCGCGGAATTCCGTCGGCGCTCGGGCTACTGCTGGATATTACCGTGAAAAATATTGAGCGCGTAGTGTATTTTGCGACATATTTAATTACGGATGCAAAAACTGACGAAATCCAAAAAACTTTGGAAGAACTCGAGGCGCAAACCAATGCGGCGCGAGAGGCGATTAAAATTCGGTTCGATAAGGAAGCGAAAGCGGATGGCGCGGACGTGAAGGCGCTGGCTGAGCAACGCAACAAAGAAATCGAAGAGCTGGAAACGGATTTTGCAACGCGTAAAGCAATGCTGGAATCGTTTAAAAAAGGCGGAGTGATTACGGAGGTCGATTATCGTAAGTTGCCGGAAGAATATGAAGATTTGATTACGGTTGAGATGGGAGCGACGGCGATTAAACGGCTGCTTGATGAAATCGATTTGGACAAGCTGATCGGAAAGTTGCACGAAGAAGAGGCGGAAGCTAAAGGTCAGAAAGAAAAGAAAATTCAAAAACGATTGAAGACGCTCGAGGGAATGCAAGCGGCGGGAATTAAGCCGGCGGACCTAGTTTTGACGGTAATTCCGGTAATTCCGCCGGATCTTAGGCCAATGATTGCGCTGCCTGGCGGGCGGTTTGCGACTTCGGATTTGAACGATTTGTATCGCCGAGTGATTAACCGAAATAATCGGTTGAAAAAGTTGCTCGATTTGAATGCGCCGGAAGTGATTTGCCGAAATGAGATGCGGATGCTCCAAGAAGCGGTGGATGCGCTGATTGACAATTCGGCGGCGCGCGGTTCGCGTGGGGCAAATTCGACCAATGGACGACGCAAATTGAAATCGTTGTCAGATCTTTTGAAGGGCAAGCAGGGGCGGTTCCGCCAAAACTTGCTAGGTAAGCGCGTGGATTATTCGGGTCGGTCGGTGATTGTGGTTGGTCCGGAACTTAAGCTTCACGAATGCGGTCTGCCGAAGCAAATGGCGCTAGAACTATTTAAACCGTTTGTAATTTCGTGGCTGATCGGAAATGAATATGCAAATAATATTCGGGCGGCTTCGCGATTGATTGAGGCGAAGGAAACGATTGTTTGGGATGCGCTGGAGGAAGTGATTAAGGGCAAATACGTGCTTCTTAACCGCGCGCCGTCGCTACACCGGTTATCAGTGCAAGCGTTCCAGCCACGTTTGATTGATGGTAAGGCGATTAAATTGCACCCACTCGTGGCGTCGGGCTTTAACGCGGACTATGACGGCGACCAGATGGCGGTACATTTGCCACTGTCGGACGCGGCACAAGCGGAAGCGCGAGAACTGATGTCGGCGGGCAAGAACTTGCTCAAACCGGCGGATGGTTCACCAGTGCTTGCGATTTATCAGGACGTGGTGCTCGGGGCTTATTATCTGACTTATGATAAACCTGGGACAAACACGGATACGCCGAAGGCCTTCTCGTCGATTTATGAGGCGGAAATGGCTTATGATCAGGGCGTAATTGCCCTGCAAACGCCAATTCGAGTGTTTGCGAAGAAGGAAATTCGCAATACAACGCTTGGACGGGTGATCTTCAACGAAATTTTACCAAAAGATTATCCATTTGACAACTCAGTACAAACTAAAAAACACTTGTCGAAGGTGATGGCGGAGATTTTTGAGAAATATGGCGCGGAAGTGATGGTGAAAACGGCGGATGATTTGAAAGATTTGGCGTTTGAATACGAAACGATTGCCTCGATTTCGACGGCAAAGGATGATTATCCGACTTATGACGAGATTGACGACTTTATCGCGGAAGGTGATGCGAAAACGGCAATGATTCAGGAGCAATTTAATGATGGGTTGTTGACTGAAGATGAGCGTCATAAACTGACGATTGCGAACTGGCGAGATATCGATAAGCGAATTTCGGAATTCTTGTCTTCGAAGTTGTCGGAGATGGACACCGATATCGCGGTGATGGTGAACTCGGGCGCGCGTGGTAATATTTCAAATATTAAGCTTGCGTCGGCAGAAATCGGGATCATGGTTGATATTAACAACAATGAAATCGAGTTGCCGGTCAAATCTTCGTATAAGAAAGGCCTGAACACGCTAGAGTCGTTTATCGCTACGCGAGGCGCGCGTCAGGGGCAGGTGTCGACGGCTTTGCGTACCGCGGACTCGGGATACCTAACTCGGCGGTTGGTGGATGTGTCGCAAGATGTGTTTACGATTGACTCGGAAGCGGAAGATCCTGGGTTTGTAGTGTATCGCAACGAAACGGAACTTTCGGGAATTTCGTTTGCAGCGCGGCTGTCCGGTCGGTATACGGCAGAAGCGGTGCCTGGGTATCTTGAGGCGGACGAGCTGATTACAAAAGAGCTGGCGGAACAAATTGACGCGGACGAAAAGATTGAGTCCGTAAAAATTCAGTCGGTGCTGTCGACCACGGCAGTGGAAGGAATTCCGCGCAAGAGTTATGGTGTCGATATGTCAACGCGCGAACTCGTAGCGGCGAACGAGCCGGTTGGGGTGATTGCGGCGCAGTCGCTTGGTGAGCCTGGCACGCAGCTGACGCTCGATACTAAGCACGGTTCTGGTGTGGCGGGTTCGGGCGCAATTGCACGAGGTCTGCCTCGGGTGGAAGAGCTTCTCGAAGCTAGGACGCCAAAGGGGCAAGCTTACATTACTCCGATTGATGGCGTGGTGGAAGTGAAAGAAGACGGCAATCGCTATATTATTCAGATTACGCCACAAGCTGGCAAAATCACCAAAATTACAACTGCTGGTTATGAATTAGTGGTGAAAGACGGTGAAAGTGTGCGCGCGGGAGCGACTTTGGCGAAGAAAGCCGAAGATAAAGCGACGATCAAGGCGCCTTGCGACGGCGTGGTGGAGCTAGTCAAAGACGGAGTGATTCTGGTCGCGGCGGCTGGTGCGTCGGTGAAAGTCGAAGTACCGGGCGAAGCCGAAGTAGCAGTGAAAACTGGAGATATCGTGTCGGCGGGCGATCGATTGACGGCGGGTTCTATGAACTTGCAAGATTTGCTCAAATACAAGGGCGTCGAAACAACGCAACGGTATATTATGAATGACGTGTTGAATGTTTACGCGGCGCAGGGACATGAGATTTCGCCAAAGCACTTGGAAATCTTGGTGCGGCAGATGTTCTCGCGCGTGCAAATTGACGAGCCTGGGGATTCGGAGTTCGTGTCGGGCGATATTACCTCGAAAGCTTCGGTGTTAGAACGCAACAAGGAGTTAGTCGCGGAAGGTAAAGAGCCAGCAACGTTTACCAACCTGCTGCTCGGGATTACGAAAGTTTCTATCTTCTCGGATTCGTTCTTGTCGGCAGCCTCGTTCCAAGATACCACTCGGGTATTGATCAATGCGGCAATTAACGGTCGCGTGGATCACTTGAAAGGCTTAAAAGAAAATGTGATTATTGGGCGCAAGATTCCAGTGGGAACTGGTGTGCGACCGCTAAAAACAGCCGATGAACCCACTGTGGAAGAGCTCGAGGAAATCTAGAAAAAAGCCCCTAAGGGGGCTTTTTTTGTGGGCTGAAGTGTGGTATGATAGTTATTAGGAAAGAGGTTATATGCATTTTAAGACGATTTTTAAATCTCTCAAAAATAAAGATATGTTAAAACGCGTGATGGCGATTTTTGGGATTTTGGTGGCGTATCGGTTGCTGGCACAAATTCCGGTGCCAATGGGCGATGCGGCGACGTTTAAGGAAGCGGTTTCGAATTTGATGGATAAGTCGGACTTTTCGAGCTTTCTTAATTTAATTTCGGGCGGGGGACTGGCGTCGTTTAGCATTATTCTGGTTGGCTTGTCGCCATATATTACTAGTTCGATTGTGGTGCAACTTTTGACTAAGGCGGTGCCGAAGTGGGAAGAACTGTCGAATGACGGCGGGGCGGGGCGAAAGAAAATTAACCAATGGACGCGGATTTTGGCAGTACCACTCGCGATCATTCAATCGATTGCCTATATCTTTATTCTTTATCAGTCGACTTTATCAGCGAACATTGCGACGGACTTTACGCCGACGTTTATGGATTGGGCGCTGTCGGTGACGGCAATGACGGCGGGATCGATGATTTTGATGTGGTTTGGGGAACTGATGACGGAGCAGGGGATTGGCAATGGGATTTCGATGATGATTTTTGCGTCGATTGTGTCGCAATTGCCCACTACAATGACGGCGCTAGGGACGGAGTTGTTTGATACTAGCAACGGGAATTTGAATTTGTTTGGCTGGTTGGAATTGCCGGTGGATCCGACGGTGTTTTGGATTGTGCTGGGATTTGGGCTGGCGATGCTGGCGGTGATTTATTTCTTGGTGAAATTGAACGAAGGACAACGTATTATTACGATTAATTATGCGAAGCGGGTGCACGGGAATTCGTCATATGGCGGAATTAAGTCGATTTTGCCAATTAAAATTATTGCGGCGGGGGTGATTCCGGTAATTTTTGCAACAGCGTTTTTGTCGCTGCCGGCGCTGGTTGGGCAGGTGATGACTTCGATTGATTCGTCGAACGAAGTTGGCGCGTCGCTAGTTGCAACTTTTTCGGCGCCGTCGGCGAGCAATTTTTCGACTTTGTATCCGGACGGGATTACTGGGCAGTGGTTCGTGTATCCGGCGTTGTATTTCTTATTAGTCTTTATGTTTACTTATTTTTACACTTCGATTATTTTCAATACAAAAGAAATCGCGGACAACTTGCAAAAGCAGGGCGGATTTATTGAGGGGGTGCGGCCGGGGATGACGACGGCGAATTATCTAAGCGGCGTAGTTAATCGGCTGAATCTGTTTGGGGCGCTGGCGCTCGGAGTGGTGGCGATGTTGCCGTTTATTACGGATTATATCTTTATCGTGCTAACTGGGTCGCCGATTGGGCTGTCGATTTCGGGAACGGGGCTTTTAATCGTGGTGACGGTGGCGCTAGAGAATTTACGGTCGCTGGATTCGCGAGCGCTGATGGTAACTTATGACGACTTTGGAGACGAAATTGAAAATTAAGGGTGGCTGGCGACGGGTGGTAAAGTGGGCGATTTGGTCGGTATTAGCCTTTGTGCTGTTGGGGTTTTTAATTCGCGTCGCGACTTTTGAGGCGTGGTATTATGGTGAAAAAGAGGGGAGCGAGCGAGCAGTAACTGAAACCGAGGTGGAAGAAACCGTGCTGGAAGAAGTCGAGCCGACGGAAGAAGAAATAGTGGAATACACGGTGGCAGCGGACCGGCCGCGATATCTTACGATTGAAAAACTTGGAATTACGAATGCGCGAGTTTTGGCGATGGGAGTGAATGCTAAGGGGGAGATGGCGACGCCGAATAATATTTTTGATGTGGGTTGGTACGAGGGTTCGGGAAAACCGGGGCAAGGCGGAACAATGATTATTGACGGACACAATGGCGGTCCGAATGTTTATGGCGTATTTAAGCGGTTGCCAGATTTGACCGCGGGCGACATTATTAAAATCGAGCGGGGAGATGGGGCGATTTTTAACTATAAGGTGGTTGAGAACGTGGCGGTGCCACTAGCAGAGTCGGATGATTATATGGTAAAGGCCGCGAGGTCGCCGGAAAAAGGCAAAGAATCGATTACGTTGATTTCTTGTACGGGTGAGTGGTCAGCGGTGCAAAAAACTTATCTTTCGCGACAATTTACGCGAGCGGTCTTAGTGGACGATTAACGAAGAACAAAATTATTATTTTCGGGCAGGTTTCAAAAAATCCGAAAAGTAAAGACCTGAAGGCTGTTGACTTTTTGAACCTTTTTGGGGCAATTGCCCAAAAATAACAATTTTAATCTTTACAACTTTTTATAAGCGTGATATAATGAGAAAGTAATTTATGGCTAGTCAAAAGGAAGTGATTAAACTCACGGGCGACGTCGTTGAGGCGTTGCCGAATACCCAATTTCGGGTTGAACTCGAGAATGGTCATATTATTGTTGCCCATATGAGCGGGCGGATGCGGAAAAACTACATTCGTTTGGTTCCGGGCGACAGAGTCGAGGTTGAGTTAACCCCTTACGATCTTACAAAGGGCAGAATCAGCTTTCGGCTAAAATAATATTAACTGTTGTAATTTTTACAACAGTTTTAACCCATTTGCAAAAGGTTAAAACTGACGAAAAATTACAGCGATAACAAGGAAAGGATGTTTTGACACGATGAAAGTACGTGCTAGTGTTAAAAAAATCTCACCTGATGATATTATCGTTCGTCGGAAAGGCGTGCTACGTATCATCAACAAGAAAAAACCTAAGAATAAGCAAAGGCAGGGTTAAATATGGCTAGAATTGCTAGCGTTGTTATCCCGTCCGAAAAACAAGTCTGGATTGCACTGACTTATGTTTATGGGATTGGGCGAACAACTAGTAAAAAAATCCTTGCGGAGGCTAAAATCGAGCCTACCACTCGGGTGAAAGATCTCACCGAGGCTGACGAACAGAAAATCAACGACATTATTTCTCAAAAATATCATGTTGAGGGTGATCTCCGACGCCTAGTGAGCAATAATATTAAACGAATTAAGGACATTAATTCATATAAGGGAATGCGACACAAGGCGAAATTGCCAGTCAACGGCCAGCGTACTCGAACGAATGCACGTACTCGTAAGGGTAGGGCGATCGCGGTCGGTGGAACACAACCTAAAGCGGCGAGCAAGACTTAAGGAGTAATATGGCAGAAGAAGTAAAAAATACAGCGGTCGAAGCGGCGGAAGCGGTGGAGACTGGCGCAACTAAAGCAAAAAAGTCCAAAAAGGTGAAGCGTATCGTGAATGCGGGCGCTGTGCATATTCAGGCGACTTTTAATAATACGATTATTACGGTGTCGGATAAAACTGGCGGAGTGTTGTCGGCTTCGAGCGCGGGCGCGAATGGGTTCCGTGGTTCGAAAAAAGGTACGGCTTTTGCGGCTGGCGTAGCGGCAGAAAAAGCTCTCGAAACCGCAAAGAAAAATCACGCACTGAATTCAGTTGATGTGTATGTCAAGGGGATTGGACTTGGGCGTGATGCGGCAGTAAGAGCGATTTCGAGCGCAGGCATTAAAATTGATAGTATTACAGATGTAACTCCGATTGCGCACGGTGGTGTGCGACCGAAGGGAGAAAGGAAACCATAATGGCACGGGATAATTCTCCAATTGTAAAACAGAGCCGTCGGGAAGGCGTGGCGTTAGCGCCAAAAGCGCACAAAGTGATGGCAAAAAAGTCCGGCATTCCTGGCGAGCATAGCGGAATGCGCCAACGGGGCGGAAGTTTGTACTTGACGCAACTTCGTGAGAAGCAAAAGGTGCGTCGAATGTATGGGCTTTTGGAAAAACAGTTTGCAAAACTGATGAAAGAGGCGCAGGGCGCGGAAGGTTTGACTGGTGAAAAGTTGCTGGAATACTTGGAGCGACGAGCAGATAACGCGGTGTATCGTGCGGGATTTGCTTTGACGCGCCGCCAAGCCCGACAACTGGTATCGCATGGGCATTTCACCTTGAACGGGCGCAAAATTGATGTGCCGTCCATTCGATTAAAGCCTGGCGACGTGCTAGAAGTCAGAGCGCACTCTGGGAAAACTGAATATTTCAAGAACCTTCCGAATATTATCGGGGCAGCGAACCCAGTGGTGCTGTCGTGGATGAAGGTCGATGCGAAGAACATGAAGATTGAAATTACGGGCTTGCCAAAACGTGAAGAGGCAGAACCGGGCATTAACGAACAATTAATTGTTGAGTATTACTCACGTTAAGGAGAAAAGGGTATGACTACAAAAAATATTCACGAAGCAAGACTCGACAGCGTCAAGGAACTAAGCGAAACTAGTGCAGAGTTTGTAATTAAGCCACTTTATTATGGCTATGGCAACACTTTGGGTAATTCGCTGCGCCGAGTACTCCTTTCGAGCATTAAGGGGGCAGCGATCACGGCCTTTTCAGTCGAAGGGGCAACGCATGAATTTACCACAATTCCTGGGGTGCGGGAAGATGTGATGGATATTATGCTGAATCTCAAAAACATTCGCTTTAAGATGCATACGGATGCGCCGGTGGAACTTACGCTCGAGATGAAAGGCGATAAACAATCGGAAAAAGACGGCGACAAGCGGGTGATCGCGGGCGACATTAAATTGCCAGCGGAAGTCGAAATTGCAAATCCAAATCAGGTGATTTGTCATATTGACGATCCGAAAGCGGTGCTAAAAATGCATTTTGTGGTGGAAAGTGGGCGAGGCTATCTGACGATTGAGCAAGCTAGCGAAGACCGGATTCACTCGGACATGATTGCGATTGATGCGGTGTTTACGCCGGTTTTGCGCGTGCGCTATAAAGTTGAAAATACGCGGGTCGGGCAAGATACTAACTTACAACAGTTGACTTTGACGATTGATACAGATGGCACGATCACGCCGAAAGACGCTTTTGAGGAAGCGGCGGCGATTTTAGTCAATCAATATACGGCGCTGGCCGGTGGGACAAAGGTCGAATCGGCGCCAACCCCTGGGGCGAGTGAAGCGGAAGATGATTCTGGCTTGTTGCTGCCAATTGAGGAACTGGATTTGTCGGCGCGAACCGCTAATGCACTTCTCAATAACGACATTCGCACAATTCGCGATCTCGTAACCTTGTCAGAGACTGATTTGAAAGATTTGAAAGGCTTCGGTCAGAAAGCCCTGGATGAAGTAAAAGAAAAGTTAACGGAGTTAAATATTTAAAATGCATCGTCATGGATACAGAGGTCGAAAATTCGGCCGCGAAACAGATCAGAGGCGGGCACTCCGACAAGGGTTGATGTGCTCACTCATTGAATATCAAATGATAACTACAACTTTAGCTCGGTGCAAAGAAATTCGACGCGAAACTGAGAAAATGATTACGCTGGCGAAAAAAGGCGGGCTGCATAACCGACGGCTGGCAATTGCGCGGCTGGGGAGCGTGGAAATTGCAGGGCTATTATTCGACGTAATTGCTCCGCAAGTTAAGCGCGATAGCGGATATTTGCGGATTGAACACGCGGGTTTTCGCCGAGGCGATAATGCCGAGATGGGGACGATTAGTTTTGTCGACGATATCGATTTGACGGTTGAAAAACCAGCAAAAAAAGTTAAAATCGACAATAAAGCGACTAAAAAGGCTACTACGACGGCGGCGCCGGCGCAAAAAGTTGAGAAGGAGGACAAGTAATGAAAACTTATTCTCAAAAAGCAAGCGAAATTAATCGCGAATGGTGGGTAATTGATGCCGCGAGCATGCCTCTTGGGCGACTTGCGGTGGTGATTGCCGATAAATTGATGGGCAAGTCGAAAGTGACTTATACCCCGCATATTGATAACGGTGATTATGTGGTTGCGATCAATGCGAAGCAAATCAAGGCGACTGGGGATAAAATGGTGCAGAAAAAATATTATCGGCACAGCGGTTTCCCTGGCGGGCTGAAAGAGTTAAAACTTGAGGAAATGATTGAAAAATACCCAGAGCGCGCGATTGAAGCGGCGGTCAAGGGTATGCTTCCGAAAAATAAATTGGCGGCGGAGCGGTTGAAGCGACTACGCGTGTTTGATGGCGCGGAGCA
The DNA here is from genome assembly GCA_963619335.1 of Clostridiales bacterium. GTDB lineage: Bacteria > Patescibacteriota > Saccharimonadia > Saccharimonadales > Saccharimonadaceae > Nanosyncoccus. Next base: position 150,240 of record CAVEVP010000002.1, read on the forward strand.
TACGCACACGGCGCAAAACCCAAAGGAGATTAAATAATGGTTGCGACGAAGAAATATACCTATGGATTGGGTCGGCGCAAGAGTGCGACAGCGACGGCGCGACTTTATAGCGGGAAAGGCGAGCTTACTATCAACGGCAAGCCAGCGCTAGAATATCTGTCGGGAAATAAAACTTATCTCGCGGAAATTACCGATCCGTTGGCGCTAGCCGAAAAGCAAAAAGAGTACGATATTACGGTCGTGGTGAAAGGCGGCGGACTTGCGGGACAGGTTGACGCGATCAAACTCGCGATTTCGAAAGCTTTGACAGTCGAGGCGCCGGATCTTCGCCCAGTGCTTAAGAAAGCGGGCATGATGAAGCGCGATCCACGCGAAAAGGAACGCAAGAAATACGGTTTGCGCTCGGCACGACGACGTGAACAGTTTAGCAAACGTTAAAGTTTTGCTTTTCTTAGCGGTAAAATTTCGCCAAGTTCAAAAATCCAACTCCCGTCGGACTTCAGAACTGGGACTATCCAGTTCTTCAGTCCGGGGAGCTGGATTTTTTCTCTGGGAAATTTTACATGCTTCGAAAAGCTAAAACTTTAACATACTAACAAAAAGGCTCATCTTGAGCCGAAAAAAGTGGTGGAGCGTAGGAGATTCAAACTCCTGTTTACGCTAGTTCCAGGAGTTTGCCACAAAAAAGGCTCATCTTGAGCCGTAAATAGTGGTGGAGCGTAGGAGATTCAAACTCCTGACCTCTGCAATGCGAATGCAGCGCTCTATCAGCTGAGCTAACGCCCCACTACTTATATTATAGCACACTTTCCGCTTTTAGCATAGGGAATTTTGGCTTAAATCCCCGGAACAGGGAATTTTAGTGCGACTTCGCGGACTTTAGCGCGGATTTTGGCTAGTTCCGGTGCAAAATTTGCGATATTTTCGTCGGTTTCGGCCTTTTGACAGATGTCGGCGACCTGTTTCATCCAATCGGCGAGAGTTTTCATCTCTTCGACGCCGAGGCCGCGCGTGGTGATCGCCGGCGTGCCGAGACGCACCCCCGAGGGGCGGAAAGCACCGCCTTTGTCCGAAGGCAGGGCGTTCGCGTTCAGGGTTAAACCGACCATGTCGAGGGCTTTTTCGTAAGTTTTGCCGTTGACGCCGAAACTTTGTTTAATATCGACCAAAATCAGGTGATTTTCGGTGCCGTCTCCCTGTAAAATGAATCCGCGGTTTTTGAGTTCATCCGCTAGAGCTTTGGCGTTTTCAACGATTTTAGCGGCATAATCCTTAAATTCCGGTTTCAAGGCTTCGCCGAAGGCCACGGCTTTGGCCGCAATGACGTGCTCCAGCGGTCCGCCTTGAGTGCCCGGAAAGACCGCGCGATCGATTAAAATCGGGATGTTTTCCAGCGTTTTTTCGGGTTTTCTTAGGGGCGAAGCGACATTGCCTTTGGATAAAATCAGCCCGCCGCGCGGCCCGCGCAGGGTTTTATGCGTGGTGGTAGTTACGACGTGAAAACCGAAATCTAAGGGGTTCGGGTGCGCTCCGCCGGCGATCAGGCCCGCGACGTGCGCCATGTCGGTCATGAACAAGGTTTGGGGCAAACGCGCCTTTAAGGCGGCAATACGTGCGAAATCGGGGATTTTCATGAACGCGGAGTAGCCAACAAGCACGATTTTGGGCTGTTCGGCGAGGGCCTTCTTCTCTAATTCGCCGTAATCAATATCGCCATTTTCGTCCACGCCGTAACTGAGAAAATTATAGATTTTCGCCGAACGGGTAACAGGGGCGCCATGGGTCAAATGTCCGCCGGCCGGCAGGGACATGGCGAGAATCTTGTCTCCTGGGTCGCACCAAGCGAAATAAACCGCCTCGTTCGCGTTGGCGCCGGAATGGGGCTGAACATTGGCGTGATCGGCGTGGAACAGGCGACAAGCGCGGTTAATACAGATGCGTTCAATGCGATCAATGTTGTCTTGACCCCCGTAATAACGAAAATTCGGCAAAATTTCGGCGGCGATTTTGTCTTCCGCCCAGCCACCATCTTCGACCCCGTCAAAACAGGGGTAGCCCTCGGAATATTTGTTGGTTAAAATCGAACCCATGGCCGCGAGTACCGCGCCCGAAACATAATTTTCGCTCGGAATCAGCTCGAGTCCCTCGCTTTGGCGAGTTTTTTCGTTTTCTATCAAATTAAATACTAAATCTTGCATTTTTCTCCTTTTCTTGCAAAATTGGGCAAAAATGGGACAATTCTCGGACATCTTCGCGAAGATGTTCCAATTTCGGCCTTATTTACGAGTTTTAATGTCGTAGCGGTAGATAGAAAACGTTAGATCATTTTCGCAGCCTTTCTTGATTAAAGTTTTTACGTATTTTCGGGGGTCAAATTCAGGGAAAAAGGTATCGGCATCAGGGGTGGTCGCGTCAACTTCGGTCAGATAAAGGGTTTTCGCGTGAGGGAGCAGTTCCTGATAAACCATACCGCCACCGATGACGAAGATTTCTTGGTTCGAAGCGACATTTTCGGTAATAAAGGCCGGCAAATCGGAAACGGTGCGATCGGCGCCGCTAACAGGGGTGTTTGAAACTACGATATTCTCGCGCTGCGGGAGTTTCCCCGGCAGGCTTTCCCAAGTCTTTCGGCCCATCAAAATCGGATGCCCGGAGGTGGTTTCGCGGAAAAAGCGCATATCGTCTTTAAGGCGAAAAATTAGCTGGCCGTTTCGACCGATGGCGCGATTTTTGTCGATACAGGCGATTAGACTAAACATTTTACTCTGTTACGGGCATTTTGATGACGCCAAGATGCTCGTAACCCTCCAATTTTATGTCTTTTAGCGCGCGGGAATTGTCGAAATCGGCAAATTCGGAAATCTCGGGATTTAACTTCAAAACAGGGGCGGGCGGGAGCGAACCGTTCTTTTTCGCGCGGTCGTAGCGTTCGATTTGCTCTTTAATTCCCGGGATTTGGTTTTCATAGATATGAGCGTCGTTGGTAATAAAAGTCAGTTGTCCCGGTTTCGCGCCGATAACTTGGGCGATTAAATGGCACAAAACGGCGTATTGGACGATATTAAAGGGGAGTCCGAGCGGGACGTCGGAGGAACGGGAACTCACAAGGACGTTGAGTCGGCCGTTAATTAAATTCCACTGCGAATTCCAGACGCAAGACGGTAGAGCGGCGGTCTCGAGCCACTCGTTTTGCCAGAGAGAAAGTACCATTCGACGATTTCCCGGATTACTGCGCAAGGTTTCAATAAGATTGTCAATTAAGTGGTATTTTTTCACGATCCAACCGTAGGCCGTACCGATAGTGTGGGCGAAATTTTCCGGCGGCAGGTCGGGGTGGCGGGCAGCGAAAATTTCGTTTAAATTTCGTCCCTGATACTCGCCGGTAGCGGAGACCTCCCATTCGTCCCAGATATGCACCCCGCGCTCGGTTAGCCAACGAACGTCATTCGAGGCGGCTTGGTAAATCCAGAGCATTTCAAGAACTGCGGACTTAAAACCGACTTTTTTGGAGACTAAAATCGGGAATTCTTCGGCGAGGTCGAATTTTAAGATTTCGTGCGGAAGGCGGAGTGTGCGCGCGCCGGAACTGCGCTGCGCTGTATGGTCGGGAATAGAAAAAGCCGAGCCGGTCGAACGGTGGTCATTTCCGGCATAATTAGTGATTTTCTCGCCCGAAGACAAAATCCGGCGACAAAGATCGATATATTGGTCATCAAATCGGCTCACAAACCTCCTTTTTCTCTATTTTAGCATAGTTCAAGCAGAAAGGCAAAGAGTTTCGATTGACTTTTTGACGCAAGTGTGATATAATAAAGAGATAAATTGGTCATAGAGGAGTTAACATGGCGAAGCGCCTTTTTTTAATGCTATTTTCAGCGGTGATGGGGATTACTTTTGTGCCGGAGGCTTTGGCGCGGGCGGACACTTTTACGGTGGCGGCGGTGGAGTTTCGAGCGGTAGAAACGGTGGCGAGCGAGACGAACACGAGCGAAGCGGATGGAACAGAAGCAGATGCGGCGAGAACTGATATAAATTCGGGCGAGGCGAGCACGGCTATCGCGCCGACAGAGGCAACCGCCGCAGCTACAACTTCGCAAATCTCGGCGCCGGTGAATTATGCGATTACGAAAATCGTAAATTCTCAGGATGAATACGTGGCTCTCGCGAGCAGTTTGAGTTATAACGATATTTATCGGTACCAAAAGCTGGTTTATGCGCATAACTCGGCGGGGCTGCTCGGGAATTTGAGCGCGCGGTATGTGGGTGAAATTTTCACGATTACAGAGGCGGGCGCGACTCGAACTTATCGCGTGGCGGATGTTCAATTATACGAGCGGACGGCGGACGGGCGGCTGAACGGCACGCCAAAGCTGATGAATAAAATTGTGAAAACGGCGCTCGGGCACGACGTGGCGATTATGACTTGCGCGGGAACGCCGGACGGCAGGGGCGGAGCGTCGCACCGGTTGGTGGTGTTTGCGGACGCGCAGTAGAATATGATATAATAAAAATATCAAAAGTAAAAGTAAAAAAGTTAGACATAGGCGAAAATCCAACAAATGGGGCTGGATTTTAGGGGTTTTGGTGGGTTTTTGCGGGGCGGCGGTGGTGATACTGATGATTTTAGGGGCGGCTTGGTGGCGAAAGGGGACTGTGGGGGCTAAAAAAACGGCGAAAATTGCGAAAATCGAGATTGAATTGCTTGGAATTACCGCGGATGAGTTGAAGCTGAGCGAGAAAACGGAAAAATTTGGGGGAAACGTGGGGATTTTGACGGATGAGCAGGGAAAAATTACTGTGGCGCAGAATTTAGAGGTGAAACTGCGGGGAAATTCGACATTTGTGCAGGAAAAGAAGCCGTTTCAGCTGAAATTTGCGACAAAAACTAATGTTTTTGGATTGGGGGAGGCGAAAAAGTGGGTACTGAGGAGCAATTCGCTGGACGCGAGTTATTTAAGAGACGATACGGCGATGACGTTGGCGGAGATGCTCGACGAGAAATATGTGGGTAAGGGGAAATTTGTGGAGCTATATCTGGATGGGGAGTACGAGGGGTTGTATTATTTGCTGGACAAGATCGAAATTGGCAAGGGGCGGGTGGATTTAAGGGATGAAATGGGGGTGCTGACAGAGCTAGATACCTTGCACCGGGCGGAAGGGGGTTGTTTTATGAGCTCGATGGGGAGTTGTTTAAAGCTGGTCGAGGCAGTAGTGGAGGATGAGGAAACAGAGGTGTCGGCAATGGAAGCGTTTATGGTGGATTTTAACCGGTTGGAAATGGCGGCGGAGGCGGGGGATTATGCAATTATTACAGAGGTGGCGGACGTGGAGTCGCTAGCACAGTACTTTTTGATTTCGGAATTTACGAATAATCCAGATGCGTATGCGTCGAGTTTTTATTTCTATAAGGACGGTGCCGACGACAAAATCCATGCTGGGCCGGCGTGGGATTTTGATTTTGCGCTGGGGAATTTGGATTGGTGGTGGGGCGAAGAGATTGAGAATTATTTCGACCCAGAGGTAGACCAGGCGCGCCGAGCGGAGGCGTTTTCGGAGAATGGGAGCAGTATTTCGAAACTACTGTATCTTTTGATGGATATTCTGGAATTTCGGGAGGAGGTTGAGCGGGTGTGGCAAGAACGGATGTCGGGGCGCGGGGCGGAGCTGATTTATTCGATCAGCGAAACGGCAGATTTAATCCGCGAAGCGGCGACGAGAGACGGCGAAAAATGGGATATGGGTGATTTTGAGGAAGAGGTGAAGTATTTGCTCGAATGGACTGGCGCGCGGTATCAACACATGGAGAAAACTTATGGCAAGGGGTGGATTTTACCGGTGCGGATGACTTAAAAAAACACGCTAAGGGGTGGATTTTGCCGGTACGAATGACTTAAAAAAACGCCGAGTGGCGGTTTGAAAATGGTGGAGTGTGCGAGGCTCGAACTCGCCACCTCAGCTATGCCATAGCTGCGCTCTACCAGATGAGCTAACACCCCAAACTTTGTCATATGCACGAATGTTTATGACGCTGGGTGAGGGCGGGCAGAAAGGACGCCTTCCCTCGTATTTTATTCTAACACAAAATGTGATAAAATAGAAGTATGAAAACGATTTTGACGGGAATTCGGGCAAATTCGGTGCCGACGCTGGGGAATTATCTTGGAGCGCTGCTGCCGATGGTGCGATTAGCAAATAGATATTCTAAAGCGGGCGAATTTCAGGTAAATATTTTCGTGCCGGATTTACATTCGATTATTTCCGAGGTGGACGGCGATTTACAGGAAAATATTTTGCGGTCGCTGAAATATTATCTCGCGGCGGGGTTGGTTGCGAACGAAAATGTTCATATTTATCGTCAAAGCCACGTGCCGGCGCATTCGGAACTAAATTGGATTTTGAATTGCGTGGCGACGATGGGCGAAACTTCGCGGATGACGCAGTATAAGGAGAAATCCGAGGGGCGCGAGTCGTGTAATGTGGGGATTTTCGACTATCCGATTTTGATGGCGGCGGATATTTTGCTGTATTCGGCGGAATATGTGCCGATTGGCGAGGATCAATTCCAGCATATCGAGCTGACGCGCAATCTTGCGACGCGATTTAACCATAAATTTGGCGAAATTTTCACGGTGCCGGTGAAAACGGCGGAACAGGTGAAGTTTATGGGGACGGACGACGGGGTGCGAATTCGGGATTTACTTGATCCGGCGAAGAAAATGAGCAAATCGACTAAGGCGGAAAATTCGAAAATTATGCTTGACGACGCGCCGGAAAAGGCGGCGAAAAAGATTATGTCGGCGACGACGGATTCGTTTGGGAAGGTGAAGTTTGATATGTGGAGCCAGCCGGGGATTTCGAATTTGCTCACGATTGAGGCGCTGACCACGGGGGTGCCGCTGCAAGAGGTGATTACGGCTTGGGCGGGGGAAACGCAATATGGCGAGTTGAAAAAGCAGGTGGCGAAGAGTGTCTCGGCGATGCTGACTGATTTTCAGGCGAAGCTTGAGAAAGTTTCGGACGCGGAAGTATTTGAACTACTTGCCAAGGGCGAAAAGTATGCTAACGACATTGCCAATGCGAAATTGTTTGAGGTTCAAAAGGCTGTTGGGCTAAGATAGTACTTCTAGGAGCACGAAAATACCTTTTTTCGGACACGCTCAAGGCCGCTCGGCCAAGCTTACGGTCCTCAAAAAGGCATTTTTGTGCTATAATAACCCCATATGATTCGAACGGGAAAGAAATTTAGCAAGCCGGAAATGTCGCGCGCGGTGAACGGCGATCGGATTTTGGCGGAGGCGCCGGAAAAGGCGGAAAAAGTGCGTCTTGATCATCTGATGGTGGAGATTTTTAAAAGTTATAATCGGGCGACCTTGCAGAAGTTTATTGAAGAGGGGTTTGTGAAAGTTGAAAGGGAAATTGCGAAAAAACCGAACCAAAAGTTCGAAAAAGGGGTGAAAATCGAGCTAAATGTGCCGGAAAAGTTGAAAAATGCGGATGTGAAGCCGCGGACGATCTATGAAGATGAAAATGTGTTGGTGGTGGAGAAGCCGGCGGGGCTGTTGTCCGAGGCGAAAGGCGAATATTGCCCGGAGCGGACGCTGGCGGATTTTGGACTGATTTGTCATAGGCTGGACCGCGATACGAGTGGGGTGATGATTCTTGCGAAAAACGAGACGACGCAAAAGTTTCTCAAAAAACAATTCCAAGACCGGAAAGTGCATAAAACTTACGTGGCGGTGGTCGAGGGACATTTGAAACTGCCGGCGGCGCGGATTGATTTGCCGATGATGCGCGATAAAAATCGCCCGACGACGTTTCGAGTCGACCCAAATGGCAAGGAAGCTGAGACTTTTTACAGGGTTTTGCGGGAAAATGCGGAGTTTTCACTAGTAGAGCTAAAGCCGACGTCCGGACGAACGCATCAACTTAGGGTACACATGAAATATCTCGGGCATCCGATTGTTGGCGACCCGGTGTATGAGGGGAAGCCTGGGAAACGGCTGTATTTGCACGCGAAAGAGCTTGAAATTACGCTTCCCGGGGGCGAGAGGCGCGTGTTTCGGTCGGAAATTCCGCAGGAATTTAATGATGTGGTTTAGAGTTTTGGCGACAGGCGGGGTGCAACTTGGAGGAGCGAGAGGAGGTGCGCAATGTGGTTTGATAGTGTAAAACAAATTCCGGAAATTGCAAAAAAAGGTGAAACGACGATCTTTGTGGTGCCGGACGGGGAAAAAGTGGAAATTCCGCGGGCGATTGTCTTAAAACCGGAAGAAAAAACCACGATTACAATTGAGCAAGTGCGGGAAACGCTAGGGATTTTGGGGTTAAAACAGCTGGCGGATCAGTTTATTATCATCCGGCCAGCAGAAAAATTGGGGCTCGAGGCAGCGAATGCACTGCTTAAAAACCTTGAAGAGCCAAGTGAAAAGGTGCATTTTGCGTTGATTACGTCTAACTTATCACAACTTTTGCCGACGATTTTGTCGCGGGCACGAATTTATTTTTTGAAGCCTGAAGCTGGGCTGGATTTAAAAATTCAGGCTAGCGACCGAGAAAAACAGTTGGCCAAGCAACTGATTGCGGCAAAACCGGCAGAACTTGTGGCGATTGCGGAAAAAATAGCCAAGAAAAAGCCTGCGCCGCGCGAAGCTGCGCTGGAAATTTTAGGGCTGACGATTGAAATGTTGTATAAATCGTATTTCATCACTAAAAAACCGGCTTTTATTGAAAAATTGCCGAAATTTTTAACCGCTTATGCGAATATTGCCCAAAATGGCCACGTAAAGTTGCATATTGTGGCGGATTTATGCTAAAATAGAGTTATGGTTGCGGTCTTTGCAATATTGATTTTTGTGATTTATTTGGCGTTTTGTTTTCCCACGGAGCCACGAAAAAAGAAAGTCGAGGAAAAATCGCCGAAATATACGGCGCAAATGAAAAAATTATGGCAAATTGCGCAAGTTTCGATGAAGGAACGCAAGCCGTTTCGGGCGGAAAAGGCCTTGCTCACGATTTTGAAATTTGACCAGAAAAATGCGGCGGCGTACAACCGGCTGGGAATTTTGTATGCTAAGGAGCAAAAATTCGACGAGGCGGTAGAGTGTTTTGAGATTGCACAGTCGCTGGACAATAATCCGGCGTCAATTCATAACGTGGGGTTGATTTATCTGGAAACTGGGGCGTACGAAAAGGCGGAAATGGCATTTTTGCAAGCGATTAAGCTCGAGGGCGACGTGCCGGCGCGGTATATTGCTTTGGCGAAGGCCGAGGAACAGCTCGGGAGTAATAAAAAAGCTATCGAGGCGCTCGAAAATGCTTATGAGCTGGACCCGAAGGTTGCGACCTTGCGTCAGATTTTGGCGATTTATGAAAACGCGGGCGACACCGAGGCGGCGACAGCGACAGCGGCGCGGATTGAGGCGCAGATTGTGAAAGAAACAGAGGCTAAGCATCAACGCGCTAGGGAGCAGGCTAGGGCGAGGGCGCAGACTGGGGCTAAAAAACGAGCCGTCGTTAAGACACAGGCCGACGATGAGAGGCAGACTAGCGCTAAGGGGCAGGTTGGAACTAAAGCTCGGGCGACCGCGCGAACACCCCTAAGGCGGAAAGCTGTTGCCCCGAAAATTGTCAAAACTCACGCAGGGCGGAAGCGGATTTAGGCCAAAAAGGCGATACTTAGTTTGGTAAAGGAATGCTTGATTGTATTGTAGATATGTATAATACATTGATATTTTCGGAAAAATGTGATACAATGGGGATATTGGCCTGTTTTTAGGGCCAAAATCTTTATGCCAGACCACAGATGTGGCTGGTTGCACTTTTAGAAAGGAGGTATTCGTATGAATACCAAGAGAAGAAACTTAGAGGAAAAGATCTACAGAATCGTAGTGGGTCCGAACAAGGATTTGCTGTTTGATGCGTGCAAGTATGCTTACAGTAAAACCAGCGACATCGGGGTGGAATTTCACGTTGGCAATGAGAGTGTGAGCGACTGGACTGATGGCTACGGCCTGATTCCGGTGACCGATTTTCGGATTACCAATATCGAGCACGAGGATGGTTCGGGGCACAGTTTTAATCTGCGCGGATATTGTCGCGCGGATTTGGCAAGCCATAGGGATGGGAACGAGTCGAGAGTTTATAAAACTTACGAATTCAAGGCCTATTACAACACCCAGACCCGCAAAGGGCAGATTACTCTGCTCGACTGACTATGAACTTGGACTTTTCAAGTTTTTTCATCTTTCATCCTGCCCGGGCCGCTTTGGTCCGGGCGATTTTTACATAAAAAATGGAGCCGCGATAACAAAGATATCGCACACCACTCGTCGAAATAAAAAGAGAACGCAAGCGTTCTTTGTTATTTCTCCTCGTGGAGCCGCGATCGGGACTTGAACCCGAGACCTCATCCTTACCATGGATGCGCTACTACCAACTGAGCTATCGCGGCGTGATGTTTCGAAAAATGGTGCTGGAGGTAAGACTCGCATTGAGTGAAACGAAATCCGATGTCCGGCTTTTTGGTGCTCGTCCGATAGGACGTGGTGCTGGAGGTAGGACTCGAACCTACGAAGCGCGAAGCGCGAGAGATTTACAGTCTCTTGTCATTGCCACTAGACGACTCCAGCAACTAAAATTATTATACCAAAAAATACGCCCTCTGCCAAGGATTTTGTTAAAAATCGACCGCGAAGGAATAAAATAGGGGAGTAAAGCTAATAAAAAGACAGCTTAAGCAGTTTTGGGCGCGTCGAGAATTGCCGAAATAACAGGGGTTAGGCGATACGAGCAAAAAAATCAGGCTTTTTTACAATGGTCGTGGTCGGGGTCGGACTCGAACGGATGGTGGTGATGGGCGGAGAGGTGCGGAAAGATGAATTCGAGGCCGATTTTAATAATTACGACCGAAATGAACAGAGACAAAACAGTTTCGAGGTCAATTTTGAACAATAAATAAATTAGTGCCGAGGTTAGCACGGCGACCGAAATCCAAGCGTCGTTCATGGTTTCGGCGCCAGAGGCGATAAGGACGCTGGAATTTAGTTTCCGTCCGGTGCGAGTTAGAAATACCGCAAGGGCATATTTTAAAATCAGCCCGATAACGAGAATTACGAGCGTGAGCGGGGGATAATCGACCGGCTCGGGGGCGAGGATTTTTGCGATTGCCTCGATGATAAGATGAATGCCGACGGCGATAATAATCAAAGCGACAGAAATGGTGGCGGTGCGCTCAATTCGGGTGCGGTGGCGGCTGAATTTTTGCGAACTAGCAAGTTTTTCGCTGATAATAATAATGAAACCAGAGGCGGAATCAATCAGGCTGTGCGCTGCATCGGAAATAATTGCGAGAGAATGCGACAGACTGCCGGCGAGAAAATTAAAAAGCGCGAGCAGGAAATTCACGGCAATAAATAATGCGCCGGAATATACGACCGTGCGACTGCGGACAGTCGGAGTGGTTTTTAGAGACGCGGGCTTTCTTTGTACGGAGCAGGGAGTTTGCGATAGGCTTGCTAGCCCGGGCGCCTTAGGCGGGTTTTTAGTCATACTGCCCTTATTTTAACATATTTTGAATTGAACTTGAAAATGGATTATAATAATAACAGAAAATAAAGCGAAAATTCGCGAGAAAGGAGAGGTATGAAACTCGAGGGGACGAAAACTTATGAGAATTTGAAAAAGGCGTTTGCGGGGGAGAGCGAGGCGCGGAATAAATACACTTATTTTGCGTCGAAGGCGAAAAAAGAAGGCTATGAACAGATTGCGGCGATTTTTGAGGAGACGGCGGGGAACGAGAAAGAACATGCGAAAATGTGGTTTAAGGAGCTTTACGGCGGGGCGGTGCCGGAGACGGCGGAGAATTTGAAGATGGCGGCAGCGGGGGAAAATTATGAATACACGGAAATGTATAAGGAATTCGCGGAGACGGCGCGCGAGGAAGGTTTTTTTGAACTTGCGGAGAAATTTGAAGGGGTGGCGGCGATTGAGAAGTCGCACGAAGAACGGTTTTTGAAGTTGCTGGGGAATGTCGAGGAGAAAAAAGTGTTTTCGAGCGACGGTGAGGCGATTTGGGTCTGCCGGAATTGCGGGCATATCGTTATCGGCAAGGAAGCGCCGGAAGTTTGTCCGGTTTGTAATCACCCGCGGGCGTATTTCGAAATTAAGGCTAGCAATTACTAAATTTATGCTATAATAAAGATGGTTGCCGACTTAGCTCAGCTGGCAGAGCAACGGTTTTGTAAACCGTAGGTCGTCGGTTCGATCCCGACAGTCGGCTCCATTTTTGTTTCACAAAAAATGGAGCAGGAACTACGTAAACGGCTCCGAAGCTTTTACTGCGTAAAAATGGAGACCGGGACTACATAAACGGTTCCGAAAAGTAATTACCTTTCTAAAAATCTCATTACCTTTTGTGTTATAATGAAGTTATGGAGAGTATAATTTTAGGTGTGATGGGGGTGGTGATTATTGGGCTGCTATTGGTTTTGGTTTTACGGAAGCCGAAGGCCGAAAACGGCGTCGAAAAGGCCGAGTTTAAACAACTGGAGGAAAAATTAATCCGTATCGACGGGGAGATTTCGAAGATTAATCCGGCGATCGACCGGAATTTTCGGGAAAATCGGAAGGAAATCGCTGAAAATTTCGAACGAATACAGAACAATAACGCCAAAAGTATTGAACAGCTCCGCACCGGCAACGAGAAAAAACTGGAGGAAATGCGCGAGACGGTGGACGAAAAATTGCGGGCGTCGGTCGAAAAACGCTTTAACGAAAGTTTTAAGGCGATCTCAAACCAGCTAACGCAGGTCTATCAGGGTCTCGGCGAGATGAAAACTCTGGCGACGGGAGTCGGGGACCTGAAAAAAGTGATGGAGGGGGTGAAAACGCGGGGGATTTATGGCGAGGTCCAGCTCGGCGCGATCATCGAGGACACGCTAAATAAAACCCAATACGAAGAAAATGTGATTACGAAACAGGGGTCAAACGATCGGGTGGAGTTTGCGGTGAAAATGCCGGGGAAAGAGACGGATGTGTTTTTGCCGATCGATTCGAAGTTTCCGGTCGAGAATTATTCGCGTCTGATCGCGGCCTATGATGACGGCGACAAGACGGAAATTGCGACTTATAAAAAGGCGCTTGGCGCAGATGTGAAAGAACAGGCGAAAAAAATCGCGACGAAATACATCGACCCGCCGAAAACCACGGATTTTGGGATTATGTTCGTGCCGACGGAGAGTTTGTACGCGGAAATTATCCGGATTCCGGGGCTGTCGGACGAAATTCGGCAAAAATTTAACATTACGATTGCCTCGCCGTCGACGCTGCCGGTGATGCTCTCAGGGCTTCTCATGGGCTTTCGGACGGTCGCGATCGAAAAGCGTTCGGCAGAGGTCTGGCAGACGCTCGGCGCGATTAAAACCCAGTTCGGGAAATTCGGCGACCTACTCGACGGGGTGCAAAAGAAGCTGCAAGAATCGGCGAATAAAATTGAGAGTGCAAAAACCACTTCGCGTCAGATTGAACGAAAGTTAAAAGACGTGGAGGAGCTGCCGGAGGGGGAGTCAATTCGATTAATTGGAGAAGTGTGATATAATAAAGTTAAGTAAAGTGGAGGACTATGGAAGATTTTGGGAATATGTTCACAGTAATGCCGATGAATCAACGGCTGACACTAAAACCCGGGGAGGAATACGAGGGATCGATTACAGTAATCAATCCGGCGGATGCAAAAAAGGATTTTAGTTATAAGGTCGCGGTGACGCCGTATAGCGTGATCGGGGAGGAATACGCGGCGGATTTGACTACGCGAAGCAATTTGTCGGCGATTGTGGATTGGATTACGATCGAAAATCCGAAGGGGACGCTCGCGCCAAACTCGTCGGCGAAAGTGAATTTTAAGATTACAGTGCCGGAGGATGCGGCTGGCGGCGGGCAGTACGCGACGCTTACGGTGAGTTCGAACGACGCACAGACGGCGGACGGAGATGTGGCGATTGAGAATGTGTTTGAGATGGCGAGTATTATTTATGCCTCGGTGGACGGCGAAATCAACCACGTCGGGACGATTGAGGAGAACGCCGTACCGGCATTTTCGGCGACGGCGCCGGTGAAAGTTTCGGCGCGACTTTCAAACGAGGGAAATGTACACGAAGAGGCGACGATTATAATCAAGGCGACGAATATGTTCACCGGCGAGACGATTTTGCCGTCGGAGGAAAATCAGGGGCGGTATTCGGAGATGGTAATGCCGAATTCGGAGCGGTATATTTCGCGCGAGGTGAGCAATTTGCCGATGTTCGGAATGGTACATATTGAGCAGACCGTGTATTATCTTGGGCTGTCGTCGGTCGAGGCGGTAAATGTACTGATTTGTCCGATTTGGTTTTTGATTTTGATGTTCGCGACATTCGGGGCGATTGTGGCGGGAATTATTAGTGCAATTGTAAAGCATAAAAAGAAAAAGGCTCTTGCATTTTAAACGAAAGCAGAATATAATAGAATTAACATAATCTTAATGGAAGAGGTGTATGCACAAACTAACTAACTTTTTAACGATTGGGGGGTTGGTCGGCGCGACCGTGGCGTCCGGCGCAGCGCTTTCGATGGCGAAAGTTTCGGCGACGGCCACGGAGTCGCACTCGTCGAAAGCATCAGTGACGGTGTCGGAATCTTGTTCGATGACCGCTACGGTAAACACGGAACACACGGCAACTCTGCCCGGCGGGGCGTATTCGGGGAGCTATACCGCGGACGGACAAACGCCATATAAAGACGGGATTGGCAAAACGACAATTCAAACTTTTTGCAACGATCCGGCGGGCTATGCGATTTACGCGATTGGGTTTTCGGGCGATACGAACGGGGGGACGTATCTTAGAAACGCAAATGGCGACAGCGCGAACGACATCATCACCGGCACGGCGACCAGCGGCGAGACCTCGAACTGGGCAATGAAAGTTTCGGCGGTATCGAGCAGTTATTCCCCTTCCATTTTGAACAACTTCGACAATTTTTCCAAAGTACCGAGCGATTATATGAAAGTCGCGAGCTTTGGTGCGGGGACGGACGGAACTGTCGGGTCGTCGATTACCACGACTTACGCGGCGTATATTTCGGGCGGGCAAGCCTCGGGGACTTATACCGGGAAGGTGAAATATATCTTAGTCCATCCTTCGACGGACGGGATTTCGGATGCGAGCACGATGCAGGACGTGGCGAGCTGGGGGAGTAGTGTCAAGGTCGGGGAAGAAGTTAAGGTAAAAGACGAGCGTGACAATCAGGAATACACCGTGGCGCGAGTATGTGTAAGCTATGCGGACGAGGAAGGTAGCTGCGCGAAGAGCCAACTCTGGATGACGCAGAACCTCGACCTCGTGCTCTCGCCAGATACGGCACTAACGAGCAAGAACACGGACTTAAACTCGGCGGTGGATTTGAACGGTAAGGCGCTGGACGGGTACAGTACGGACACGGACGGGGTGATTTCGTGGACGCCCGGAAGTACGCTTAGCACGCCGGCAAAAATTTCGGACTTCTCGGCGGGTAATCCAGTGTCGGTCTCGGGCTGGACAAACTCAACCACTGAACCGTATCAAGCCGAGGGTCAGCTTAATGGCGACGACGTGTATACTTATTCTTCTGGCTCGAGCGCGAGCGATACGATTTATACTTCCCTCGCGGCCTGTCTCGCGGGCGGGAACACAGCGGCGGAGTGCGCGCATTATAAAAACGGGAACTATTATAATTTTACCGCGGCGAATGCGCTAAATAATTCCGGCGCGTATAGTGCCGATTACACCGAAATGCCGAACTCGATTTGTCCGGCGGGCTGGCGGCTGCCGAAGGGGCTAACGAAAGACGATTCGGGAACGGTAGTAATGAGTGAATTTAACCAGCTCTTGCTCGCCCAAGGCGTGACGGACGGGACTGACCTTTCCGGTAACACAAATACTGTTTATGCCATCAATGGTCTTAACCGTATACGCTCGACTGGGCAATATGGGGATCCTCTTTACTTCTCCCGCTCCGGGCACGTGTTCGGCTCTACGCTCTACTATTCGTCCACGGGCGGTTACTACTGGTCCGGTGCTGTCAATTCTTCCGACAGCGGGTACAGTCTGAACTTCCATTCGGGTTCCGTGTACCCCGCGCACCGGATCAATCGCCTCTACGGAAGGACAGTCCGCTGCGTCGCTCGGTAGCCCTCACTTAGGTGCGTTTAGCCAGTGGTAGTTGGTTTTTCTCCTTTATCTTGGTTTTGGCTAGGCGGAGTTTCCCGCGGCTCCCCGTTTGAAGAAAGGAAGCTCTTCGGGGCCGCTAAGGGTAAGGAAAACCAATAAGTAAGACTACTACAAAAAGATACGCAAATGAAGAATCCTCCCGCGGCCCATGGCCGCGGGATTTTTTCGCGACCATGGGTCGCGAAAAAAAAAATTTTTCATGTTAAAATAAGGTGGGGGGTCGTTCGAGGCATGCAAATACCCTCGCCAGCGGCAACAACGGGGAGTCGGATGGTCACACTTTGGCTCTAGTAGTTTAAAACTAGATCTGAGTCAGAGTTCGAGTAAAAGTAGTCGGCACAGGCGCCGATTATAATGATAGCTGACCGGATTACCGCATAGCACAATACTTCATCTAGGTTCTCCCGCTCCGGGAACGTGAACGGCTCTACGCTCTACAATTCGTCCACGAACGGGAACTACTGGTCCGGTACTGTCAATTCTTCCGACAACGGGTACAATCTGAACTTCAATTCGGGTTCCGTGTACCCCGCGAACCGGAACAATCGCAACAACGGAAGGACAGTCCGCTGCGTCGCTCGGTAGCCCTCACTTAGGTGCGTTTAGCCAGTGGTAGTTGGTTTTTCTCCTTTATCTTGGTTTTGGCTAGGCGGAGTTTCCCGCGTATCCCCTTCACCCTCATTTTTAACATCGTCTTTAAAATGACTATGACGCAGGTCATTGATGATGCTTTGCATTGGGCGGCGATTTTTATCGTCGCTCATAGCTTCTAGGTACAAGTTATAATCCAGGTCGGCGGCTTGGAAGATTTTTTTAACGTATTTGTTGCCGTCTAGGTGCTTGAAAAAGCCGAAGTAAGAGATAATGGTCGCATCTTTAACCTGGCCGTGGTGGATTTTGTAAAGAGTGTTCTTTAATTTGGCTTGGAGGCGGTTCGAGGGGTAGAGACAGTGCGTATAAATCCTAGCACCGAGAAAGGGCATGCCCTTGTCCGCGGGCTGGTAGTAGCGTTTAATAGGATGGAGAGTGAGGCCCATGTCTTTTAAGAACGCTTCCATTTTTTTGACGTCTTGCTTGGCCTTTTTGTAATCTTCGAGAGGGACCATAATGAAAAAGTCATCCACATACCGGCCGTAATACTTATAGCCGAGCTCGTATTTGACGTAGTGGTCGAAAATGTCGAGATAGATGTTCGACGAGAGTTGCGAAGTTAAGTTGCCGATAACCAGCCCGTGCCCCTTGGGCTGGCAAAAGAGGCTTTTGGTGGGCGGAAGTTTGTCCCAATTCGAGAGCGGGCCGCGTTTTTTGGCTTTTACAGTCGGATCGTCAAGCAAAACCTCCTTCCACAAGTATTTACAGAGCAGTTTTAAGTCGTAGGCGGCGGAACGAGTGCGGGTATACGGCGCAAATTGCCGTTCTAAGCCCCATTCTACGCGTTTTAAGAGCTTTTTGCGCGGAAGAGCCATAAAATAGCCTTGGATGTCTAATTTGATGATCATGGCGGGTTTAGTGCCGTTTTTGGTGACTTGGCGCATCATTTTTTGGGCGCGCTGAATGCCATAAAGCGTGCCCTTGCCCTCGCGACAGGAATAGGAGTCGTTGATGAAATGATGGTCCCACCAACCGCCTTGGAGTTCATAAAGTAGATGATGGACCACGCGGTCTACAAAGGGCGCGGCAAAAATTTCGCGAATCATGGGATCGAAAATTATAAAGGCGACCGAACCGCCTGGATGATAGCAACCGTCCAAAATAGCGTTGGCGAGCCGAGCAAGGTTTTCTTCCCAGTGGATTTCGTATTTATGCTCGTTAAAAGTTCTTAATTTGTGCTTTCTGGCCTCGAAAAAGGCGTCGGTAAGAATATAGAGTAGCCACTGGTGCATACCGTGGAGTTCGATTTCTTCGATAATTTTGTCGAGGTCGGCGGCGGATTTCATGACTTAGCTGTCTCGTCGAGAATGTTGCCGAGGGAGAGTTGGACGGGTTTTTCAGATTTGGCGGGCTTTTGGGGTTTGGTGGGTTCTTCGAGTTTTTCGGTCTTAGCGGGCTTTTTAGGAGCAGTGAGTTTAGCAATATTGATAGCCAGAGTTTCTTTGATAATGGTCATTTCGGCGATTAGATTGACGCAAAGATGAGTGTCCCATTGTTTAGTCGCGCTGATAACTTTGATTTCGAGAGAAAGCTCGGCTAAATCGGCCTGCATGGTTTTTAGAAAAGCGAGAACCTCGGCGTTGTGATCTTTTTCGATATCAGAGGCGCGGAGATAGTTTTTGAGCAGTTCGTCGGCAAGAGTGATCATCCGCACGCCATTGACCTCGGCGGTGAGTTTAGGGAGGTTGTTGTTGGCTTTTTGGTGGAGTACGGTCGCAAGATGCGTCAGCTTACACCAGAGATAGGGGTCGATAGCCTCGGGATCGAGCGGGAGCGACTCATCTAGGCGGCGCCGATCTTCTTTTCGGTGAAAGTCGTCGATTTCTTTTTCGGTGAAAGTGCGGGTCAGCTCGAAAATGTGAATATATTTATTTTCGACGCGCTCAGTTTTGTAAAGCCCGAGTTTGATCAGATTGTCGCGAACGGCGTTTAGCCCCTTGGTGCGCATGTAGCCGATATCATATTTGACATAAAAACTGCTGTCGTCGGACATAAATTTGCTTTTGCGCTTACCACTCAGTTTTTCGCGCACGGCGTAGTAATAGATGAGTGCCGAATGTTCGGCGATATCGCGCCAGCCCTCCTTGCCGTCGCAAGTTGCAACAATGATTTTGTCGTAGTTGGTCGCCTCCAGAGCCTTAATGACACGTTTGAGTTGGCGATATTCTTTGATAGATACGAGAAAGTTCTCGGGCTCTTTGAATTTCTGGTTCATAATCTCCTTTATTATCATAACATAACGTGGTAAAATGAAAATATGAAAATCGCGATTTTGGGAGCAGGGGCGTTCGGAACAGCACTTGGCGGAGTGCTGGCGGACAAAGGTTTGGATATCGATTATTACGACACGCGGGTCGAGAAAGAGCGACTAGCGGATGTTTTGGCCGGGGCGCGGGCGGCGGTGCTGTGTGTGCCGTCGGCGGCGGCGCCGTATGTGTTGCCGCATCTTACAAAGGACCAGCCGCTCATCGTCGCGACGAAGGGAATTTTGACTGACGCGGCGTTTTCCGAGTTTTCCGATTGGATGGTTTTGTCCGGGCCGGGGTTTGCTGAGGATATTAAGCGGGGGATGCCGACACATCTCACCGCGACCGATCGGCGCGTAGTCGAAATGTTCGGGACGGAATATCTGGATTTTGATTTAACCGACGATAGGCGCGGGGTTTTAATGTGCGGAGCTTTAAAAAATGTGTATGCGATATTGGCCGGGTATCTTGATTTAAAGCCGGTGTTGCGCGAACACCGGCAGTTTTTACGCCGAGTGGCCCTCGAGATGGCGGATATTTTGGAATTTAACGGCGCGCGAGGCGAAACGGTGCAGTTAAATTGCGGAATTGGGGATTTGAAAATTACTTGCGGGGCGCCGTCGAGAAATTATGAATACGGACAGAAGCTACGCGCGGACTCACACGCCGAACCGGACAAGACCGTGGAGGGGTTGTCGGCCATCCGGCGCATTCGGCGAGGCGAAATCGGGGTGCCGGCGAGCGCGGAATATCTGAAACAGATTATTAGTGAGAGCGAAAAATGGAACTAAACGCAAAACAAAAAGAAGCAGTAGAATATTTATCCGGACCGTTGCTGGTGCTGGCTGGGCCAGGAACGGGAAAAACGCAGTTGTTATCCAAAAAAGTGGAATATATTTTGAAAAACACGGACACCAATCCGGAAAACATTTTATGTATGACTTTTACTGAGTCGGGGGCGCGAAATATGCGCGAACGACTGAAGACGGTAATTGGCGCGGACGGGCGCAAGGTAAAAATCGGGACGTATCACGCGATTGGGACGGATATTTTAACGGCTTACACGAACTTTGCGCCGGAATATCCGCGCCGGCTGGACGGGGCGATCGACGAAGTACGCCGATTTAAGATTGTAAAAGAAATTATGGCGGGGCTGGCCGGTGATGATATTTTGAGAAAAGACAACGCTCAGGACGTGGTGTCGGTGATTTCGGAGGCTAAAGGGGCGGGACTGAGCGCTGAGGAGCTATTTGCGATTGCTGAAAAAAATATTGAAGATTCGGCGGTAATTTCGGACGCGGTAACGCCACTGCTAAAAAACGTGGTGCCGCGGGATCTTAGCGTGTCGTTTAAGGGGGCGTATCAGCCGATTGATCAGCTTTTGTCGCAATATATCGAAAATTCGGAGCCGATTTTACAGAGAATTGAGCGCAATATCGTGGGGCTAGCGCGGGATTTACACGAGGCGATCGATGAGGCAATGGAGGAGAATAAGTTAAAACCGCTGTCGAGTTGGAAAGATAAGTATTTTGAGAAAGACGAGCGGGGAGGATATCGGTTGAAAGATCGGGTGGCGAATTTGAAATTGAAGTCGGTGGCGCGAGTGATGAGGGCGTATAATGAGCGTTTGGCGCGCGAGGGGCTGTATGATTTTGATGATATGGTACAGGAGGCGGCGAAAGTGCTGTGCGAGGACGCGGGGTTTCGGGCGACGATGCAGGAAAAATATCAGTTTATTATGCTCGACGAGTTTCAGGACACCAATCCGGCGCAGTTTGCGATTATTAAAGCTTTGACGAACTACGAGCAGCCACTGGTGATGGCGGTGGGCGACGACGATCAGGCGATTTATGAGTTTCAGGGGGCGCTGTCGACCAATATGGTGGATTTTCAGGAACATTACGGCGCAAAAGTGATTACGCTGACTGAAAATTACCGGAGTACGCAGGAAATTTTAGACTTTTCGCACGAAATTATTAAGCAAGCGCCGGATAGGTTTACGGACAAACAACTCACGGCGCACCGGCCCAGTGCTGGCGAGTCAAAAATTCAGCGGTATGAGTTTTTAGCGAGCGATATGGAATATGCGTTTGTGGCGGAGAAAATCGCGGAACTGGTCCGGGCGGGCGTAAAACAGAACGAAATTGCAGTAATTTCATACAAAACGAAGTATTTTTTGCCGTTGTTGCCGTTTTTAAAGGCGCAGCCCGGGATTAAAATTGCTTACGAGAAGCAGGACAATCTGCTGGAAGACGAGCAAGTTCATCAATTGATTACGATCGCGCGCTATATTTACGAGCTCGCGAACGAAAAGCGGGTAGATACGTCAATTTTGGAGATTTTGACTTATCCGTTTTGGAATTTGCCGGTGCTTGAAGTGGTGAAATTAACCGGGCAGGCGCGGCGCGAAAAACGGTCGGTTTTCGAGGTTTTAAGCGCGTCCGAAATTGCCGAAATAACAGAGGTCATGCGGTTCCTGGCTAATCTCGCCGCGAAGTCTCTCACCGAGCCGTTTGAGATTTGGCTGGACTTTTTAGTCGGCGGGGCGGAGCTTAATGGATTTCGGTCGCCGTTTCTGGAATATTATGCCAAGCGGGGCGAGTATGAGGCGTTTTCGCTGTATGAGAAATTAGCAACACTGCGGGCGAGAATAAAAAGTTACTACAGCGAACAAAAGGTGCGAGTGAAAGATTTTGTGGCAATGATTGACGATTTTGAAGAAGCGGAAATGCCGATTGCGATTACCTCGCCGTATCGCGAGGGGGTCGAGGCGGTACAGATTTTGTCGGCGCACAAGGCGAAGGGGTTGGAGTTTAAATATGTGTTTATTATTGCGGCGGACCACCGCGCGTGGGGAGCGGGGAAAGGGAATAATAGTATGCTGAGTTTGCCGAAAAACTTGACCCAAATCCGGCACACGGGAATGACGGACGGGGAAAGGCTAAGGATTTTGTACGTGGCACTGACTAGGGCGAAAGAGGGGCTGGTGATTACGAATTCATTGAAAGATTTTAACGGTAAAACGTCCGAACGGCTGGAGTATTTGAATGAATATGACGAAAATGGCGTGGTGGTGTCGCCGTTCTTGCCGAGCGAAAAGGTCGAGACCATGTATGAAATGGCGGAGCCAGTGAAAGCGACGGCAAATTTGAAGACGTGGCTTGAACCGCTAGTGAAATTCACGCCGGAAATGCGGGAGCTATATCGCGAGCGGGTGGCGGATTGGCGAATGAGCGCATCGAGTTTGACGTCGTTTATTGATATTGCTTACGCTGGGCCGCAGGAGTTTTTCAAAAATTATATCTTGCGGACGCCGAGCGAACATGAAACCGAGGAACTGGCGCTAGGAAATCTAATTCACGCAACATTCGAGGCGACGACGGTCAAGGAGCTCACGGACACGGAGGCGGTGGAGTTTTACCTATCTGAGCTTGAGAAAAAAGATTTGACCGCCGAGACAGCGCGGGCTTTGCGCGAGCGCGGGCCGGCGATTCTGGCAACAGCACTCTCGCGGTTTGGCGAAATTATTCGCGAGGGACGGGCAGAAGTTAATCTTGCACCGGAAAAGTTAGTGGTTGGCGGAAAGCCGGAGGCTGGTTTGCTAGGTGTGCCGGTGACTGGGAAAATTGACCATATAATTATTGATAAGAAAGCCCGCACTTTGACGATTTTTGATTATAAAACCGGCGGATACCATAAAGATAAGTGGCGCTCGCACGCGACTTTGTATAAATATATGCTTCAGCTCGGGTTTTATCGGTTGCTGCTCAAAAATTCGCAAGAATTTCGGCAATATAAAATCGAAAAAGCGGCGATTTTGTTCGTGGTGCCGGATAATGACGGCGAAGTGCATATGCGAGAATACGAATTTAACGAGGCGGACGAGGAAGAACTGCTGGCACTAATGCAGGCGGTGTATCAACCGGTAAGTTCGCTTAAGTTTATCGACGACCCGGAGATTTTTATCGCGCCGGACAAAACTCGAGGGCTAAAAGAAATCAATGAATTTATTGCGCTTTTGCTTGAGAAAACAAAGCTAGCATGATATAATTATACTATCATTTAACCTAGGGGGCAGTCGTTCTCCGTTTGGAAGCGGAGAAAATTTGTTCCTAGGCAGGGCTAGGGGCAAAAGCAGTTCTGGCGAAGGTTAATTGAGTACATTTTTCAAAAAGGGGGTGAGATGAGTGATTATTATTAGGGATGAAACCTTGGGCGAAAGCTATTCGTTTGTACCTACTCACGAAGGCTACCGTGCAGCTTACGCGACGATTCAATCGATTCAGAGCATGGGCCACAAAATCAGTGGCGACGTCGGCAAAGTGTTGTCTTATATCTTCTAGCCTATAACTGTTCGCTACTAACTATATCGTTCGCTAACCACTCGCAAAAAAACGGAGCTATTCGGCTCCGTTTTTCATAGGTCGAATTTGCGTTAGCGCTTCTTTTCTTTGACTTCGTTGCGGCCGAGATTTTTCTTGGTTTCCGTAAACACCACATGTTTTCTAAGCACCGGGTCGTATTTTTTGAGCGACAACTTGTCCGGAGTGTTCATGGTGTTTTTCTTGGTGTAATAAGCTCGCACGCCCGATTCTTCAGAGACGAGGCCAACCAATTTTCGCTTAGTATTATTCTTCTTTGCCATAATTCTCTTAATTATATCACAGATGCTATTTTGAAGCAAGCCTAAATTCAATGTCGCGCAGGACGTTCATGAAATACATAAAACTCTCGTACGGCGAGGCGTAGGCGGAGAAGTAGGCGTGGACGTCGCCGTCGTTCCAATATTTCGTGCACATGGAGTAGGCGTGGTCGGAAGTGGTGAGATGGCGCCAGTCAGAAATCAGGGCGAGGTCGCGGGAGTTTAGAACTTGTTCACGGAGAGCAAAGAGATCGTGCATGGCGGAAGTTTGCATAGCGTTCGAAGCCCAAGCGGATAAATCGCGCTCGGTATCCGCCCAAGTTACCACGCCCGGCATAGAAATTTCGTCCTGCGGGGGTTCGAGCTCGGCGGCTTCGGAAACGGTGAGGAATTTATTCTCGTAGGCGCTGAGCCACGAAGTAATAAAGCGGTCCATAAAGTCAAAAATGCCGGTGTCCGCCCATTGGTGTTCGCCAAAAGTTTCAAAATCCATGAATAAATTGATCAGCGGACCGCGCAGGCAGTCGTTATTGACCCAATGTTGATATTTTGGCACGGTGAGCGGCCACTCGGACCAATTGCGATTAGAAAACCGAAAGGCAATATCGTCGGACAGACGGTAATTTTTAAGCAAAAGTTTTAGATTTTCGCAACCGGCTGGGCGATAAACGTGGTTCGGACTGCGCCAGCCAAGGATTTTATCCCAACCTTCGGCAAGAATGGCGGCGTAGCCCTTTTCGTCCGCCCACTTAGCAAGCTCGTCGTTGTAGGCGAATTCGGTATTGCGGAAAACTCGCGGCACCACGCCGAATAAATTGCGGATTTTGGCGACGTGGGCATTGACTTGGTTCTCAAATTCTTCGCGGTCGTAGAAAAAAGCCAAGGAATGGTAAAAAGTCTCGCCAACGATTTCGGCTTTGCCGGTCGCAACCATGCGCCGAATTTGTTCGATAAGCACATAATCCCATTTTTCGGCTTGTTCAAGCCAAGTGCCGGTGATAGAAAACGAAACTTTGAAATCGCGGTGGGCATGCAAATTTTTTTCGAGCAAATCGAGCATTGGATGATAACTTTTTTCGGCCACTTTTTTAAAAATACGCTCGTTGGACTGACGGCCGTTAAAATCGTCTTCAAAATAATTGGAATTATTGCCGACCTCAAAAATCGAGTACTCGCGGTAGCGAACCGGTTGATGCAGATGTAAATATAGGCAAATTGCTCGCATTATGAATTCCGATTATGGTTAATAGCTTTATTATATACGCGCAGGCATTTTTTGGCAACTTTTTCCCAGGAAGTTTGACTATATTCGTGCTTTACATTTTCGACTAAGGAATTTTTCAGAGCTTGGCTTTTTGCAACATTCACAATTTCGTCGGCAAGTTTTTTGGTGTCCCAAAAATCGTATTTCAGCGCCGACCAAATAATTTCAGAAACGCCGGATTGGTGGGTGAGGATCAAAACGTCGCCGTGGTGCGCGGCTTCGAGTGCGGTTAGTCCAAACGGTTCGGAAATTGAACTCATCACAAAAATGTCGGACAAGGCATAAATATCGCGCAGTTTTTTACCCCGAATAAAGCCGGTAAAAATTACGTTTCTCGCAATGCCAAGCTCGGCGGAAAGATTGATGAGTTCATTGCGTTCCTCGCCGTCGCCTGCCAAAATGAAAATTAAATTCGGGTCTTTCGAGACGGCGAGCTGGGCGGATTTTAGAAAGTTTGCCAAGCCTTTCTGAACGGTGAAACGCCCCACGGTCGAAACGATAGTGTGGCCGGAATTTTTCAGACTTTCAATATAATGATAAGTTTTTTCGTCGAAATGGTACGGGTCGGTTTGGTAATCTTCGTCCAGGGAATTATAGACTACTTCGATTTTGCTGAGCGGGATGCGGTATTTTTCATGAATAATACGCTTCGTGGTTTCGGACACGGCGATAATGCGGTCGGCAAGAGTTAGACCTTCATATTCGATTTCGTGAATTAGGGGATTACCTGCGTGCATGCCGGCGCGGTCAAATTCGGTCGCATGAACATGCGCCACGAGCGGAGCGCCAAATTCTTTTTTCGCGAGCATGCCGGCTTCGTAAGTCAGCCAATCGTGAGCATGGACGAGATCGGGATGATGCGTTTTTAAATATTCACCCAAGAATTCACAATATTGTTTTTGGACGTCGCGGATGGAAAGCAAGGGTCCGTCAGAATTGTTACTCGGGATAAGTTCTTCGAAAAGTTGCATTGAGGCGTAAGAGCCGCCGCCGTAGCGATAAATTGGGTCGAGCCGGGTCGCGGGAATAATGTGCATGAAGTTGGTATGTTCGTGCTCGGCTAAGTAGGGTACAACAAAATCGATTTCGGCGCCCTCGCGCGCGAGGGCGCGCGCCATATTCAAACAGGCCACGCCAAGTCCGCCACTATTGTGCGGTGGAAGTTCCCAACCAAGCATGAGTATTTTCATCATATATTATTTTAGCATATTTTAGCGGATTTGTGATAAAATAGAATTAGAACTTTTGTAGGGGTATAGCTCAGTTGGTAGAGCACAGGTCTCCAAAACCTGGTGTCGGGGGTTCAAGTCCCTCTGCCCCTGCCATTTTTTTGCTCCAGAAAAACCTCAATAGCTGGGAACCCCCGGAACTTCGTAAACGGGGGTTCAAGTCCCTCTGCCCCTGCCATTTTTTTGCTCCAGAAAAACCTCAATAGCTGGGAACCCCCGGAACTTCGTAAACGGGGGTTCAAGTCCCTCTGCCCCTGCCATTTTTTATTCTCCCTTATAAAAAAGTATGTTATAATAGAATTATGATGGAAGGTAATAAAACTAAACCGCGAGCGCTGATGGTGTTCGGTGCGCCTTGTAGTGGGAAAACGACTTTTGCGGAGAAGTTCGGAAAAAAATTTAAGTTAGCGGCGTTTGATTTGGACGCGCTGAAAAAAGATTATGGCTTTACGCATAAAGAATTATTGATTATTTTGGAACAAATTTTAAAAACTCGGCAGACGATTATTGTCGAAGGCGAACTGAATACGGAAAAAGAGCGGATTGAAATGCGCAATTTGTTGCGGGAAAATGGCTACGAGCCGACGCTAATTTGGATACAGACGGATATTGCGACAATTCGCACGCGACTAAAATCGCGTTTTAAGTCCGTGAGTAAGGCGAAAGATTTTTACGACGCGACCGTGGCGGCGATTGAGGCGCCGGGCGAAAATGAGCATGCGATTATTCTTTCCGGCAAACATACTTTTGACACGCAAGCGCGCCACGTTGTAGCGGGGTTGGCGGATTTAGTGGCAACTAAGTGATTGCCTTAGGACGCGGGACTTTGTGGCGGTTAAATGATTATTAAAGACGCGGAATTTGGCGAAGTGGTGGTTAGAAAATCCCCATTGGTGCGAGGAGTGAAGTTTTCGGTTTCGACTTCGGGGCGACTGGCAATGAGCGTACCAAAATACACTTCTGAGTTTTTGGCGAAAAGATTTTTGAATACCAATCGGGCGGTAATTCGTGAAAAGTTGCCACTTAAAAACCCGGCCGAACAAAAAGCGCGAGACTATCAGAAAAAAGTATTGATGAAAAAAGCGCGGGAATATTTGCCCTATCGGCTGGAATATTTTGCAAAATTATATGGTTATAATTATGAAAAATGTCGGCTGTCGCACGCGGACACGCGGTGGGGGTCGTGTTCGTCGAATCGGACGATTTCGCTGAATATTGGGCTGATGAAAGTGCCGGAAATTTTGCGCGATTATGTGATTTTGCACGAGCTGGCGCACTTAAACCACATGGACCATTCGAGAGAGTTTTGGGCGGAGGTGGAAACGCACGACCCAAACTATAAAATACATGAAAAAAAGTTAAAGTTTTTTTCGCCCGGGCTGTAAAGTTGTGCTATAATTGAAGCATAAGGAGGAAGTGTGGAGATTAGGAAGCGGTTTGACCGACGCGTTTGGTTTACCGTGTTTACGGCGGTATTCACTATTATATATATAGCGATTGGTTTGCAATCTGCGGAGGCTGTGAATTACCAAATCTCCACCACGCTCTCGATCCCAGCGATTGGACTGGAGTCGGACGTAACGGAGGTGAGCTTAAACGGGCGGAGACTCGAGGCGCCGGACACGATTGTCGGGAGTTTTTCGCAAGCTGAACATAAAACACTTTTAATGGGGCATTCGACAACGGCATTTACGGAGCTTTATCGAGTGGCACTAAATGATGAAATTTATTATTATGGTGAAACTTACCGAGCGGTGGAGATTTTGAAGCTACCTCGCGGGCAGATTTCAATGAACAAAGTTTTGGCGGGAGCAGAAAAAGATACTTTGATTTTGATGACCTGTGCGGGGGTACTATATAATAATGGTGATGCGAGCCACCGGCTGATGGTGGTGGCGGTCAGGGAATAAACTGGCAAAACACAATAAAGACTGAAAGTTCTTGAGCGATTTTAGGCTTGTTTTTGCAGGCGAATGGCAAAGCCGCCGCCCGGAGCGAGGTAGAGGTCGAGAAAATCGTTGGCGCCGACGGTTTGGCTTATAATTTCGACACCGAATGGGTTTTCGCGATAATGCGCGTCGGGCGCGTCGCGGTAAATCGTGGCAGTATAACTACCAACGCTAAGAAAACTTAGATTGATATGCACGTGGCGCGAGGCTTCGTTAGTGATACCGCCGATAAACCAATCTTCGCTATCGCGATCTTGGCGCGCGACGACATAATATTCGCCGATTTCGCCCGCAAGCGGAAGGGTTTTTGTAAAATTTGTCGGCACGGCGCGGATAAAATTAAATTCATTCGGAAAACGTTCTTCGTAAATAAACGGACGGTCAGCTGCCATTTGCATGCCAGAATAAATCGTTACGAAATACGCCAACTGGCGCGCGAGCGTGGTGGCCATGCGTTTGACATTATTGGTCAGGTCGAGAATACCACAAGTATAATCCATGCCGCCGGACAACAATCTGGTGTAAGGCAAGAAACAAGCGTGCGAGGGCGAAAGCGCGCCACCTTCATATTCTTGACCGCGGGCGCCTTCGCGGGTGAGCAAATTCGGAAAAGTACGTTCAATGCCAGTGCCCTTGATCGGTTCGTGAATATCGAGCATAATTTTTTTACGGGCGGCGAGTTCGACGGTTTTTTGATAGTGATTAACGCCAACTTGGGAATGATGAAACTCGCGCCGACCGTTAATCATCATCATTGAGCCGGCATAACCGCTTTTAATATAACGAATGCCGTTCGCGACATAATAATTATAGGCCGCTTCGAGTTGGCTTTCATAATTGTCGACAAAACCGACGGTTTCGTGATGACCGACGAGCTCAATATTGTTTTGTTTCGCATAACGCGCGACGGTCGGCAAGTCAAAATCCGGCGTGGCGACGGTGAATTTGTTGTTGATGCCGTTTTCCAGCCAGTTGCCCTCCCAACCCTCATTCCAACCCTCGATCAAAAGTCCGCGAATACCGAGCCGGACGGCGGCGTCGATATATTCTTTAGCGTGTTCGGTGGTCGCGCCATGACGATCGCCCGGCGCCCAAGTCCATTCGCCAACAAACATTGCCCACCAAATGCCAATAAACTTCAAAGTTTCGACCCACGAAAAATCACCCGCCGGCGGGTCGTTCAAGGCATAGGTCAAACGGTTAGTCGTCAGTTCAATCGCCGAATCCGCGACCATGATTAGCCGCCACGGCGTTTGAAACGGCAGATTCACGTGCGCCTTAGTATAATCCGAAAGGGGCGTAATGTCGGCGGAAAGCGCGCGCCGATCGTTCAACTTGATCGTCATTGAACCGTAGTTATAGAGCGCGGCTTCGTGAAGCGAAAGATAAAAACCGTTGGGAGTTTTTAGGGTCAGCGGAGTATGCACGGAATTTTCCAAATCCGAAACCAAAGTTTTTTCGTAATTATATTCATAGCGGTCGGGCTGGTAGGCAGGAATTTGCCAAGCTACCGTGTTTAAATCCAGCATAAATTCGGTAAGCTCGTCTTTAATCGTAATTTGAGAAAATTTCGGCTGGGGCGGGATTTCATAACGAAACGCCACACCGTTGTCAAACACGCGAAAGCGCAACGTAAAAATTCGCCCCGGCGCCGTTTTTTCGGCGAGATAAAAAGCTATTTCGGTATAATCGTTCGGGGCAAACCGGTCCTCGCCCCACGGCAATTCAATAGTCTCTTCGTGTTTAGTTTTTTGCTCGCGGACAAGGCGCAGATTTTCGCTGAGAGGCTCTTCGCCACAAATCGCTAGCCCAAGCTTAGACGGGAACAGCAGGGGCTTGCCATTTTTTGACACCGCATAAGTTAAGCGCCCATTTTTCAACCGAACCTGACAACAAAGTTGCGCATTCGGCGAATAAATATCCCGGCTGATTTCGTCGCGGCTAAATAGAGATGCCCACTTGAACATATAATCATTATACCATATAATATATGTATGATGCGGAGACGAAAGCGGGCGGGATGGATTTTCGGGGGACTGATTGCATTCGGGGCTGTATTTGGGCTGACTTTTCTCGGCATTCAATTTTTCACTAAAACCGGAATGTTTAAAGTGCCAGGGGCGGTATATTATGACGAGAGTTTAAATGCCGACGAGCGGACGGTGCTGGCGGGGATTTTTACTGACGTGGTCGAGCTAGAAAAAGATGTTATGATTTCGGCGAAAAATTATTTGACTGAGCCGGGACTAGGGGACGGTGAATTTTTGTACGAAATTTTGGTGCCGGTTGGGGATTTTTATAGTACCGAAACGGCAATAACGGCGGAAAGTGCGGGGGAATTGCTAGAAAAATTGGGTAGGAATTCGGAAACGGCTGAGAAAATTGTGCCGAGCGAAGTGGGCACGTCCGAAATTGTTGAAAATAGCGTAGGGAACGAGAAAAGCGCGTCCGGAATTGCCGAAAATGACGCCGAAATTAAGCTAGTTAGCGTTAATGATTTGGAGTTTTCGAGCAAACTACTTAGTATAAACGGGCATTATTATTTAGACGAGTTTAGCGAGGGCGCGGTTTATCGGGTAGTGAGTTTTGAGTCGGAAAAGTTTAACGAAGAGATAAAACCGCTAGTCGAAAAAGAATTCGCTAAAGCTTGGCCTAACGAAGATTCCGTTTTAACTTTTGCGCAGACTGGCGTCACGGCTTTGTCGCGGGGCATGAACGAAAAATTAGCTGCGACGGGTGGAGACGCAACGTATTTTAGCGCTGGAATTAAAGATTTTCTATCGAGTTTTGATTTGACGCACACTTCGAATGAGTCGTCGTTTTCGCGGTATGCGAGTTCGCGGAATATTTGTTCGGATACGCGGTTTATTGATACTTTAACGGACATTGGACTGGACATTGTAGAGCTGACCGGCAACCATAATCAAGATTGCGGCGACGAGGCGGCACTTAGTACAATTGATATTTATGCGGAAAATAATATTCAGATAGTCGGCGGCGGGAAAACGGCGACCGAGGCAGCAAAACCGTTAGAAATTAACGAGAAAAATACTGAGATTACGTTCCTTGCGTATAATTTGTCGACCGGCGGCGCGACAGACGACGACACGCCAGGGGCGAACCGCTACAACGAGGATAATGCGATGGCGGAAATCGCGGCGGCGAAAGAGCGCGGGGATTTTGTAATTATTGATATCCAATATTATGAATGTAATGCCTATGCTTCGGAGTATGAAGACCCGGCTTGCGACTATGCAGACTCGGCGGCTGGCGATCAGGTCGGCTTTTTCCGGCACTTAATCGATCTTGGTGCGAATGTGGTAGTCGGCACTAGTGCGCACCAACCGCAAACTTTTGAACTATATGGCAATGGCGTGATCTATTACGGGCTAGGAAATTTGTTCTTTGACCAAGTGTGGTGGCCGGGGACGACGCGAAGCCTCGTGCTTGGGCATTATTTTTACAACGGAAAATTACTGCAAACTAGAATCACCCCGACGGTATATGGCTCGGAAATGCAGACAAAAGTGATGGATGAGGAGACAGCCAAATGGTTTCTGGGTCGGCTGGTCAGCGCCCGTCCATAGAGACGACGCTGGCGATTAACTTTTTAGTGCTTGTAATCGTGATTATTGGGCTGTCGGCGAAATTGCTGTCCGGACGGTCTAGAGACGGAGAGCGGAAAAGCGCTGAGACAGAGACAACAGAGGTAGAGGCCGATTCAAGCGCGTCCAAAATTGCCGACGCGGAGGACGAAAAAACTAATGAAAACGGCGAAAATAACGAAAAATTACCCGCAAAAATTAATTTTCAAAATATTGTCGAGACTTGGGCAGCTAGCACGGGCGGGAAAAAGAGCGTAGTAATTTATGATTTGGACCGGAGTGAGACCGTTGGGGAATATAATGCGGATGCGACTTATAATATCGCGTCGCTATATAAATTGTTTGTAGTATATGAGGGCTATCGGCGCGTAGAGAGCGGAGCTTGGCAAAGAAACGACCCGGCCGGACAGACGGGAAAAACGATCTTACAGTGTCTTGATCTAGCCATTCGGGAATCAAATTCGCCGTGTGCGGAGACGCTGTGGAGTTTGATCGGGCATGATACACTCGATCAAACCATTGCGCAGGATTTTGAAATTGTAAATTCGGATATTTCAAACTTAGCCGCCAACCCGACCGACATTGCTAAAATGATGCGGATTTTTTACAAACATAGCGAAATTAAAGACGCGGAGCTGGTCGCGACCATGCAGGATTCGTTTTTAAACCAGCCGATTACGACCGACGACTGGCGCAAAGGCCTGCCGAGCGGATTTCCGGAGAGCGTGAAAGTTTATAATAAGGTTGGCTGGGACTGGAACGGCAATTTTTGGAACGTGTATCACGACGCGGCAATTGTGGAATTTCCGGAACAGAACCGGCATTTTGTAGTCGTAGTAATGACTAGTGAAGTCAAAAATAAGAAAATCGCCGAACTCGGTGCGCTGATTAGCGACACGGTAATAAGTATTAAGTAAGTGCACAAGGCAAAGACTTTGGCGTGTAAGATGTCGTTTGTTTTGAGATGAATTTAGGGAACAAGTAATTAGTAGGTACTGAAAAATTGCGACCAGTAAGTTTTATAATCACTATCCATATCAAAAGTAAAGCCGACGGAGAGTTTGGTGTATTCAGGGTTTAGGATATTGGCACGGTGCGCCTCGGAGCCCATCCAGAGCGCCACGGTGGTCGCTGGCGAGACGGCGGCATTGCCGATAGCGAGATTTTCGCCACTCACACCGCCCGAACTCGGAGCTTTGCAGACCGTAGCCCAGCTCGAGCCGTCCGGCCTGGTGTGGGCATAGAGAGTTTTAGTTTCTTCGGCACGCGTGTCGGCGGCATCCGCGCAAGTTTCGCCCCAAGACAATTGTGTTAAGTTATTGCGCACACGAATTTTATTCACCAAAGTCAAAATTTCGTGTTTCCATTGGTCGATAGGCGGTTCGATTACGGTGACGGTGATACTGTCTTTGCGTTTGCCGTCGTAGGTGCCGGCGGTGATGGTCGTGGTGCCGTAGCCAGAAATCACCGGGTAGCGACAGGTGTCGTTGCTGTAGCCGAGCCAAGTGCGGGCGGTGTTATAAAATCCCGAGATTACGTTTTGGTCGGAAGTTTGCCAATACATTTCGCCGAGGTCCGACAGCCCGCCGCCAACACAAATGTCGATATCGGGCGTGCCGTAAATCACGATAAACTTTTCGTTCCACAGCTCGCCACTCGAAACCGGAGTACTGTCGAATTCATGCGAGGCAGTCGAGACATAATCGTCGTTAGCGATAACTTCGGTATTTTCAACCGCGGTAAGGTCGGTGTCGGAAGTCGGGTCGAGCAGAGCCACGGCATCAGCGTCGCCGTCCACGATGTCCGAACGTTCGCCCACGGCGCGAAATTCCAACCCACCGTTTAACCAAATCGCGCTAGCAATCAACACCCCCGCGATTAAAACCGCCGCGGCATTAACCGACAAGAGAATAGTCAGTTTTGAATTTCGGGGCAAGTTATCGTTCATCCGAGCTTGTATCCTCTCCTTGCGGTTTCTTCTCGCCGGTGATGAGAGAGCGAGTGAATTTGGTGAATTCGTTCATGGCAGGGGTGAGAGCTAGGAAAATTAGCACCATAATAAAGTTTAAAATGATAACTTCAAGCGACGGCGTGGAACCGCGGAACAGGGCGGCGAAAACTACGGCAAAAATCACCATATACACTACTGCGACAGAAGTAATAATCACGACATACGACAACAATTTCAGCCAACGCGAAGAAAGATTTAGAATACGATAGCGAAGAACTGTATAATAAAAGGCAATTATCGTGGTCGAAATCGCCACCGGCCCAATCCAAATCAAACTCCAGTCCCAAAGAGGCACAATCAGGTTAAAAATTAACGCCATAGTGCCAGAAATCGCAAAACCGATCAATAAAACTAGGTCAGCGCCCCGTTTTTTTGGCGAATGCGAATGGATGATTTGGCGAAGCAAGGTAAAAATCACTGTTGGCACGAGCAGGCAGAAAAAGATAATGTAGGTAATATAGAACGGACCAATATTGGTGGTCAGACTATTGCCGTAGCGGGTCAAATTCACGTCAGTATATAGTAATGACGGATTCGCAACCAGACAACTAGCTAAAATCAGCCCTAGCACAGCAAAAACCGAAGTGGCGACTTTGCCGTATTTTTGGTGCCAAGCGATAAAACCGAGCAGGGCGACATCAATAAAAATCGCGCTAATAAACGTCCAGTTGACGTGCCAATAAATACGCTCCGCTTGGCTCGGGTCGGCGACTAGAAAAATACCGATCGAAACCGACCAAATCGTAGCAAAAATTGTTGCCACGAAAAAGCGGGCCGCGCGCATACGATCTCTTTTTGCGGCGCCGAAGAAAATCGTTGCTCCCGACAAAAAGGTCAGGATTGAGACCACGACCAGTAAAATAACAATGAGTTGCATGAAACCTCCTTTGCATTTTTATTATAACATAAACATCACGATTTTTAAGCTTTTTTAAGCAAAGTATAATAAAATATAATTATGAACGACCAACAGATTTTCGACCGAATAGAGAAAAAATACCTTATCGACAAAAATCAGAAAGCGCAACTCTTGAAGAAGATTGCCAAAAATATGCGGCCTGATGATTATTTTCGATCAGAAATTTTCAATATTTATTTTGATACCGATCAGTTTGATTTAATTATTCAATCGATTGAACAGCCAATGTTTAAAGAAAAGTTGCGTGCGCGGAGTTATGGCGGGTATAATAAAGTGTTTTTCGAGATTAAAACTAAACTCAGCGGGGGCGAAAATAATGTGGGATATAAGCGGAGAATGAAAATTCCGAAAAAAGATTACCAAAAATTAGTCAAAAATGGTACAAAAATCGTGGATTTGATAACAAAAAGTAGGGCAAAAACGAGCACAGAGCAAAAACCGAGCGCGAATGATTTGCGGATTGCGGAGGAAATTGACTATTTAATCGGTCATTTTGGGCTAAAACCACAAATTTTAGTGTTTTATGAGCGCGAAAGCTATCGGGGCGAGGGAGACATTCGGATTACCTTTGATGAGAACTTAAAATATCGCACTCGGAATTTGAATTTTACTAAACGGAAAGACGATAAAGTCTTTTTTAGCGACGCAAAAAATATTATAATGGAGATTAAAGCACATGAGGTGATGCCGTTGTGGCTAGTGAAAGCCCTATCCGCGGAAAAAGTTTATCCGCAACAATTTTCAAAAGTGGGAAAAATTTATCAACAAATAAGAAAGGAAGAACAACAACATGTTTAATACTATATTCGACAGCACGGCGACGGGAATGAGCATCCCGACGGCACTGATTTCGGCGCTGGCGGCGCTGGTACTCGGGGTGGTGATTGCGTACGCGCACAAAAAGACCGTGCGTCAGACCACCAAAAGTTTTCTCACCACGCTCGCGGTGTTGCCACTTCTCGTGATGGCGGTGATGATTATGATTAACGGCAACCTCGGGACGTCGATTGCGATTCTCGGGGCATTTTCGCTAATTCGGTTCCGGTCGGTAAGAGGCGACGCGCGAGAACTGCTTGGGATTTTTGCGACGATGATGATCGGGTTAGCACTCGGCATGGGGCATCTCTTGTTTGCCGTAGTGATGACGGCGATTACGGTGATTGCAATTGTAATTTTCTCGAAGACCAAGATGTTCGAGCCGAATAAAAATAACCGCTCGCTGAAAATTGTGGTACCTGAAGATTTAGCATACGAAGAAGCGTTTGGCGAGATTTTTAAGAAATATACAAAGTCGGCGGAGCTTACGCAAACTAAAACCATGAATATGGGGAGTTTATATAAGCTGACTTATGATATCACTTTAAAACACGGGGTGCGGGAAAAGGATTTTCTGGACGCGATACGGGTGAAAAACTGCAATCTGAAAGTGATGTTGTCGCAGCCGGAGCTGGAAAAGGAGATTTAGATGGCCGCGAAAAAACGTCCCGAGAAAAAAGCTAGTGGTCGGCGGGGGAACGCAGAAAAATCGGCAACAAGACGGCAGGAGGGCGCAGAAAAGTCAGCCACAAGTCGGCAGGGGGGACGGGGGCGGATTTGGCGTTTTCTCGAAGGCGTAGGGATAGTAGCGCTAATTATTGGCGTGAGCATCGCGGCAGTGGTTTTAAATATCAATTCCGCGGTGGATACGGCGGAAAAGATCGCAAACGCGATTATTACCGACAACGGAGACCAAAAAATCGATTGGAGTCGGTACGCAACTTACGATATCACACTGGACGAGTCGCTTGAGATTATTCATCCCGGCACTTATCATTTGACGGGCGAAATTGCGGACGGGATGATTACCGTGAAAGCGGGGGACGGCGTGGTGCGTCTGATTTTAGATAATGTAGTGATAAAAAATTCGAGCGGACCGGCGATTTTGTGCGAGTCGGCAGAAGATTTAGTGATTGAGCTTGCGGGTGAAAATTATGTCGAGGACGGGGCGGAACATAGTGTCGATATCGACGAGGATGCTCGGGGCGCAATTTATTCTAAGGACGATTTAACTTTTCAGGGCGATGGTAAATTAACGGTAGTGGCGAATTTTGAGGACGGGATCGTGAGCAAGGATGATTTGAAATTTAATGGCGGGACTTACGAAATTACGGCGGTTGACGACGGCATTCGGGGGACGGATTCCGTGTACATTGTGGGCGGAGATTTTGCGATCAATGCCACGGGCGACGGGATTAAGTCAACTAACGAAACTAAGACCGGCAAGGGGTTTGTGTTAATTGAAAATGGTAGTTTTGCAATTAAAACTGGACTAAAAGGGATTAAAGCGAGCCGAACTATTTTAGTCTATGCAGGTGAGATTGATATCAACTCATACGACGACGGAATGCATTCGAATAATTATATTGGTATTGTCGGCGGGAATTTTACGATAAATTCGGGCGACGACGGGATGCACGCCGACCGGGAGCTGATTATTGATGACGGGACGGTGAATATTACCAAAAGTTATGAGGGGCTGGAGGCGCAGGCGATTACGATTAACGGCGGGACGATTGAAATTATGGCGACAGACGACGGGATAAATGCCGGCGGCGGTGCGGACAGCTCGTCGCAAAATCGGGCGGGTGCTAATCCAATGGCGGGAGACGAGAATTGTATTCTCGAAATTAACGGTGGCGAGATTTATATCAATGCGGCGGGTGACGGCGTGGATAGTAATGGCTATTTGTATTTTAACGGCGGGACAGTAGTAATTGACGGCCCGACGAGCAGTGGCGACGGGGCGCTAGACTCGGGAATTAGTATCGTGATGAATGGCGGGACGGTGGTTGCGGTCGGCGCTAGCGGTATGGCAGAAACGCTGGGGGCGAGCTCAAGCGTGTATAATATCAGTGTGTATTTTGCGACGACACAGGCGGCGGGGACGACGGTTGAAATTCGCAATGCAAACAATGAAACGATTTTAGCGCACGCGTCGGCAAAGACATTCGCGCATCTCGCGGCGGGGACGGAAGAGTTTAAACTTGGCGAGACATATACTATATATATTAATGGCGAGGAGTATCAAACTTTTACGATTACCGGCGCGACGACAACAGCGGGGAAGTCGAATGTTAATCAACATAATTTGCCCAGCCGCAATAATCGGAGCGGGCAGACGGGAGGACAAAAATGAGAATTTTGTATGTCGAAGACGAAAAGTTTTTAGCCGAGGCGGTAATTCACCTTTTGAAAAAAGCGAAAATTGATGTGGATTATGCGGCGGATGGGGAGGAAGGATTAGAGTTAGCTTTGAAACCGAATTATGATGTGGTGGTGCTTGATATTATGCTGCCGAAAATGTCGGGGTTGGAGATTTTGCGGATTATGCGCGAGCGAGGAGTGAAGGTGCCGGTGATTATGTTGTCGGCGCTGAATGAAGTCGAGGATAAAATTAAGGGTTTGGAGCACGGCGCGGATGATTACCTCGCGAAACCGTTTAAGACGGCGGAGCTGATCGCGCGGCTAAAAGCTTTGGCGCGGCGACCGGCGGTGCTTGCGAATGAAGTTTTAGAGTTTGAGGATTTAAAACTGGACCTTCAAAACCGGACTTTGAACGGCGTGGAGCTGACCGACAAAGAGGCGGGGATTATGGAGATGTTGATGAAAACTCCCGGCTCGGCGACGACAAAGGAACAGATTTTGGCGCACGTTTGGGGCGCGGATGCGGAATTTGAAGATAATTACGTCGAGGTTTATGTTTCATATTTGCGCAAGAAAATGAAGAAGCTAGGGGCGCGGGCGGAGATTAAAACCATTCGTAATTTGGGGTATAAATTAGATGTTTAAAAAGCTTAGAAGACGGCTGATTTTGATTAACCTCGGGATTACCACGACAGTGCTGGTCGCGACATTTACGGGGATTTATTTATCGGCGACGTCGGCGGCGGATAAACGCCCGCTAATTGCCGAGAACAAGGTTGATATGTTTTCAAACGATATGGAGCGCGTGGTGCGGGTATCGATCGAAGAGGAGAAGCGGGCGGCGGCGGATGATTTGCTAAGAATGTTGATTATTGCGGGGGTGGCGATCGAAGTCGTGGTGGCAGTGGTGTCATATTTTTTGGCGGAAGAGGCGGTAAGGCCGGTGCGCGAGGCTTATGAGGCGCAGAAGGTATTTATCGCGAATGCTTCGCACGAAATCAAGACGCCTCTCGCGGCAATTTCGGCTAATCTCGAGGCGGCGGACATTCAGGGCAATAAATGGATCAAAAATATCGAGACGGAAACGGAAAAATTGACGCGACTAAATACCGATCTTTTGACGCTGGCGCGGACGGATTTGATGGTGGCGAGCGAGGAGCGGGTGGTGAATTTGAATGAGCTGGTGGCGGAGGTGGTGGAGAGTTTTGAGCCGCGAATGGCGAAAATTGATTTTAAGAAAAGTATAACTTTAGGTAACGATAAGGTCAAAACCCGCCCCGAGGACCTCGAGCAGATTTTAAGAATTCTACTCGATAACGCGGTTAAATACTGTAATACCAAAATTCGGCTGAAGGTCGGAACGCACGAGCTTTCGGTTTCAAATGACGGGGCGAAAATCGCGGCTAAAGATCTTGAGCATATTTTCGAGCGCTTTTATCAAGCGGACAAATCGGCGGAGGGGGTCGGGCTGGGGCTTTCGATCGCCAAAACTTTGGCGGAGCGGAATGGTTGGAAATTGACCGCGACATCGGACAAAGTGGTGAAATTTAGCTTAAGTTTTTAGGCTGAAAATAGTATAATCGGGATATGGGCTTGGCGATCCGATAAAATATGAGACGAGGTTTGATTTGAAAATCAGAAATTATGCGACTGAAATAAATAGACGGTAGTTAATGGCTGGAGCGGAGGGACGCCTATTTTTGCTACGCAAAAATAATACGCCGGGCGTCGCCTCTGAAAAGAAAACGAGTTTTCTTTTCACTCGGCTCCTACGGCGTCCGAACCCTACGGGTTCGCGCCCCTCCTGTTCCGATTATCTAAAAATGACATAGCGAAAGCTATGTCATTTTTAGATGGCTGGAGCGGAGGGACTCGAACCCCCGAATGGCGGGACCAGAACCCGCTGCCTTACCACTTGGCGACGCTCCAATGGTTTATATTTTATCATATTTTGCGGAAAAATGCTATAATTAGTTTATGGCAAAAAAGAAAACCTTTACGATCGCGGAGCTGGAAAAAATGTCCGCGGAGGAAGTGATCGAGAAAATTAAATACGAAAATTATTCATTGCTGACGACGCTGGGGGCGGAGGATTTGCGCAAAGAAATGGTACCGGTGGGGAAGGCTTGTAATACGGCGATTAATTATTTTTTCGGCACGACGGGGCCGAAATATGACGTCGAGAAACACAACCAAGCCGCGCGGCGCAAACTCGTCAAAGTTTTGTCGAAAATTACGCCGGGGAATTATCGCGGCATGCCGAAAGATGCGCCGAATGGGCTGGTGATCGGCTATAATCACCCGAGCCTCGGCGAAATTGCGCGAATTTTGACGATGAAAATTGATATTATGGGCGAAAAACCGATGTATTTTCCGGTGAATTTGCCGTGGTATGAAGCCCTCGCGCCGAATTTTGATCGCATTAAAAAACTCGGGATTATTATTACGCCGACAATCACGCCGGCGACCTGGCAAAAACTAAAATTGAACGAAGGCACGAAAAAATACGAGGTGGCGAACCGTTTGAAGCGCGAATTTCGCGATATTTATACGAATTTGTCGCGCGAGGCGATGAAAAAGGGCGGGGTGATTTTCGTGGCGCCGTCGGCTACGCGTCAAGCAACGGTGTTTAAATCCGAAGCGGCGTTTAAGGGCGAGGAGGAAATTATTCCGACCATGGCGCTGCTGGCGATTAAACTGCTTTCCGATCCGGGAATCAATTGTGATTTTTTGCCGCTGGCGATTTTGCCGCCGGAAAATTATCAGCGCGGGTTGAATTTTCGTAAAAAATATCGGTTGATTCCCGGAAAAATCATGAGCGCGGATTATATTCGTAAAAAATATTTCACCACCAAAAATCCGAAACGGCTCGAAGGGTTTGACCGCGAATTTCACCAACGAATTGCGGACGAGTTGCCGAAAAAGTTTTGGTATTAAATTTTTTGTGCTATAATCATAAGCATGAATAATGATGAGCAATATGCTTTTCACCCGCTGGAAAATATTGAAGATGTAGACATTTTTTACGAGGCAGTCGAGCGCGAGCATTTGACGAAGGCGGTTTCGAGGGAGCGCCCGTATACTTATTGGAC
The DNA here is from genome assembly GCA_963619335.1 of Clostridiales bacterium. Taxonomy (GTDB): domain Bacteria; phylum Patescibacteriota; class Saccharimonadia; order Saccharimonadales; family Saccharimonadaceae; genus Nanosyncoccus. The sequence continues at coordinate 191,272 of CAVEVP010000002.1, forward strand.
GATTGAATTATACGATCAAGAAAACGGCATTCGCGGCGGCGGGGGCCTCGGGATTTTAGCGGCTGACACGCGGCGAGTAGCGGAAAAAATGGGCGTACCATTTGCGCTAATTACACCATTTTATCCTTATGAAGTCAAACAAAAACTGATCGACGGGCACGTCGAAGATGATCACCAGCCGGTCGATTACCGAAAATTCGGGTTTCGTTTTATTGACAAAGTTAATATTAAATGTTGCGGCACGTTGTGTAGTTTAGATGTGATCGAAAAAGAGTTTAAGAACACGCGGATTATTTCGATTACCGAGCCGAATTTCGGCGAGTTGTATTCGGGGATGAGCGGTTCGGATCACCGACTCTATCAAGAAGTGGCGCTCGGCTTCGGCGGTTATGCGGCGCTGAAATTAATCGGACTAAAACCGGCGATTATGCAATTAAACGAAGTGGCGACTTTTTTCGCGGCGTTGGCGCGGCTGGATGAACTGGCGCGAAACGGCATGGACTTTTATGAGGCGGTGGTTTATACTAGGAAGCACACTTTATACACGAACCATACTTTAGTCCAAGCGGCCGAGGCAGATTTTTCGTTTGAGCAGTTCGAGCGATTTGTGTTTCCGAACCTAAAATCACTAGCGGTGAAAAAGTGGCTAAAAGATAAGTTTGAGAACGGACGGATTAAACTCTCGAGCGTAACGATCGAAATCGCGGAACTCAGAAGTGGGGTATCAAAATTACACGCGCGAGTGGCGAATTATCACGATATTGCAGGCAATAAAGTGAAATTTAAGGCGATTACTAACGGGATTGATGTTGATAAATGGGTTTTACCGGAAATTCGCGAGTTTTATGAGGAGCGGGAGATAATCGACCATACGGGGCTGCCGACCGAGAATTTTATTGAAAAAATCGACACGATTACAGCGGAAGAAATTCGCGAACTGAAGCGCCGCGGGCGGCAAATTTTAAATCAAGCGCTCGAGGGGCGACCGGATCAAAACGGCAAAATCCTAAAATTCAGCGACGATGATTTTATTTTCGATTTTCGGCGGAGGTTCGTCGATTACAAACGGCCGGAAATGCCGTTTCGCGACCCGCAGAGATTGCGCGAGGTATTGGAGCGCCGCCATGCACATTATATTTTGGCGGGGCGCGTCCATGCGGGAGATGCGACGATGTCGGGAAAACTCCAAAACTTACTCGAAACCGTAAAAAATGACGATTATTTACGCGATCATGTCCATTATATTTCGGATTATGATGAAAAATTGGCCTTTGGGTTGTCTTGTGGCTGTAATGCGGCGGTGAATATTCCGATTGTTGGGATGGAGGCTTGCGGAACGTCGTGGATGAAAGATATTGCGAACTTAAATGTGTTAATTTCAACGCATGACGGCGGGGTAGCGGACGGTTCGAGTAAGGCGTATCTTAACGTTTCCGGCACAAACGAGGACGAAGAACTCGCGGCGCTCTATCAGCGAATGGAAGAGGCGGCGGCGATTTGGGAAAATGATTTTGATTTAGAATTTGAACTAAAGACCGAACTGGCGGAGTTTTTGCCGACAATTTCCGGCGCGCGAATGATGCACGATTATCTTGACTATTTGTTCCCAGTGTAGTATACTATTGACAAGTCTGGTATCAGACTTTTTTGATACTAAAAAGGAGTAGGATGACAGCAGAGCGTAAAAAACAAAAGAAAGTTAAAAAAGAGCGGAAGCCGTTTATTTTGTTCCGGCCGTTTATTACGCTCGGGCGATATATTCGCGATTCGTGGCGCGAACTAAGGCAGGTGCGCTGGCCAAATCGCAAAGCAACTTGGAAAATGGTGCTAGCAATTGTGATTTATTCGGCATTTTTCATGATTTTAATCACTCTGTTAGATTTATTATTCACGTGGCTATTTAGCTTAATATTAGGAAATAAATAGAAAGGAGTTTTATGGCAGTAAACAGATATGATGGAGCGCGAGCGTGGTACGCGATTTCGACCTACAGCGGTTATGAGGACAAAGTCGCGGATTCGATTAACCAGCGCGTGGGTTCGATTGAAATGTCGGGCAAGATTTTCGAGGCAATTGTGCCGAAGGAAAAACAGATCGAAATCCGCAATGGCAAGCGCAAGATCGTCGATCGAAAAATTTTGCAAAATTACGTACTTGTCGACATGAAATTGTCGGACGAGACGTGGTACATTATTCGTAATACCCCTGGGGTGACGGGGTTTGTCGGGACGGGGACGCAGCCGACGCCGGTTTCGGAAAAAGAGATCGCGAAAATCAAGAAACGCATGGGCGTGGAAGACCCGAAGTTCTCGGTGAAATATGAAGTTGGCGAGGTGGTGTCAATTACCGACGGGCCGTTTAAGGGCTTTGACGGAGCGATTTCGGAGATTGATGCAGCGAAAGGCAAAATTAAGGTGATGGTGTCAATGTTTGGGCGCGAAACGCCGGTCGAACTCGACGCGCTGCAAGTGAAACAGTTGTAATTTTAACAAAAGTGTGATATAATAGAGGTATTGTTACGTAAATGCTTCTATAAAAATAAGTAAAAAAGGATTTTTATGGCAAAAAAAGTTGTAGGCAATTTGAAACTGCGTATCCCTGGTGGCAAAGCGACGGCGGGGCCTCCAGTAGGTTCGACGTTGGGTCAGTGGGGACTAAATATGATGGATTTTATTAATCCGTTTAATGAAGCGACCAAAGAATTCATGGGGAAGAATGTGATCGTACACCTACGGGTATTTGATGATCGGACTTTTGATTGGAAGTGCCTTGGACAACCAGTGGATGACTTAATTCGCGAAGCGATTAAAATCCAAAAAGGTTCGGGTAAGCCAAATACCGAGAAAGTCGGGACGATTACGAAGGCGCAGTTGCAAGAGATTGCTGAGAAGAAAATGGAGCAATTAAACGCAGTGGATATCGAAGGCGCGATTAAAATCGTGGCGGGGACGGCGCGGTCGATGGGCGTGGAAGTCGTAGACTAGGAGAAGTCTCTTGAGACAAATGTAGTTGCAGAAACAGAAAAAAGGACGGCGGAAAACTGGCGTTCTTTTTTGAACGAAAAATTTTGGACAAAAAACTACTGGCTAAAATCTTCTCTGTTTTTGACGACCCAAGCCAAAAAACATAAAAGCATTGACATTTTCGAGGTTTTGTGCTATAATGGAATTATAGGAATTGTCCTAGAAAAATCCAAAGGGGGAATTAAAATGAAAGAACCTTACGAACGCCTAGTAGTCACAGCAATGTTATTGTGGGATAAACACCACGACGACTACCAAAACTTACGCACCGGCTATGAAGATCTCTTGATGCAGCGAATTTCACTCGGAATTCGTCCATTACATAAAATCAAGAAGAGCGCACTAGCCGAATGGATAGAAATTCCGTTTCTTGAGGAGAGAACCGAAAAGGAAGCCGAGGAGTTTCTACTCGATTTGACGACAAGTCAAATTCAATGCGTAATTGCAGATATTACGGTGCTGAAAAGTAGCTACATTTGGTTTACCTTAAAAGAGCGAATTGTCGATTATGCTTATGAGATTTATCGCTTTTCTCATCCAAAGGTAGCCTTAGCGGTTAATCCGGACGGTATCTCGAGCAGATATTATGGCCCGTCCCATTATAGTGGGACCGACGAATAATATCCGTACCTTTTCTAGTGGGACTGACAGGTCCCGCCTTTTCTTTTTGCGGAATTTGTGATATAATAGGGGGAGTTATTATTAATTAACGTGGGAGATGTTATCGTTTGGACCACGAAAGGAGAATTATGGCCGAAGATGAGGCTAAAAAACTAGAAACTACCGAGGCAGTCGAGGAGACTGTGGCGGAGAATGCGACAGAAGTCGAGACGGTTGACGGGGCTGCTACGGAACCAGAGACTTTTGCGAAATCCGGCAAAAAGTCTAAAAAGCATATCGAAGAGGTGAAAGCCGAGGAAGCACGCCAAGCGCGCAAAGAAGAGCGCAAGGCCGAGGAAATGACGGCGAAGTCGAAAGGCGCGACGCCGATAACGCGCCCGCGGATTGAACGCCGAGGCAAGAAATATCAAGAAGCGGCAAAATTGGTAGCGAAAAACAAAGTTTACACACTCAGCGAAGCGCTCGAACTAGCGCTGAAAACCAGCCCAGTGAAGTTTGATGCGTCGGTCGAAATCCACGCTCGACTCGGGGTGGACCCACGCCAAGCCGACCAAAATATCCGCACGACCTTGGTGCTGCCGAATGGAAACGGGAAAACTGTGCGCGTGGCGGTGTTTGCGCCACTTGATGTTTGCAAGGCAGCGAAAGCGGCGGGGGCGGATATCGCCGAAGACGAAGAGTTTTTGAAACAACTCGAAAAAGGCACGATTGACTTTGATGTTTTGATTGCGACTCCGCAATATATGCCGAAACTCGGTAAATTCGCGCGGTTGCTCGGGCCAAAAGGTTTAATGCCAAATCCGAAAGCCGGAACGGTGACGATGGATGTCGAGAAAGCCGTGAAAGAGGCCAAGGCGGGGAAGGTCGAATATCGGGTCGACAAGCAGGCGATCGTGCATATTGGGATTGGTAAAACTTCGTTTGGCGCGGAGAAATTGGCGGAAAATGCCAATGCGTTCTTCGATTCTTTGAAGGCACAGAAACCGAATACGCTCAAAGGTTCGTATGTAAAGTCGGTGTTTATCACCACAACCATGGGGCCGTCGATTCAGATCGAAAACCTGTACAACTAGTCGCGGACTAGAATCTGGCGATTTTTGTGCTATAATTAAGTTTATGGATATAATACAGAATTTTGATACGCCGGAGCTCGTGATTATGCTGGGGGTGGGGCTGGCAGTAGTGCTGTTCGGGTACCGATTGAAGAAAATTGCCTTTTTTATCATTTGGTTTTTGCTGGGGTGGTATGGGACGCGGTTTTTGATGCCAACATTGCAGGAAATGTGGCCGGAAATAATGGCGACGGAACTATACCGGACATTGATCCCGGTAGCGGGCGGGCTGCTGCTCGCGTTGCTCGGGTTTTCGATTGAGAAGTTGTGCGTGGGCGGAATTTGTTTTGCGCTGACGATTTTAGTCGCGGTACAGGCGTTCGGGACGGAAATGTCGACCGTCGCTATTGCGGCGGTAGTCGGCGTGCTGATTGCTGGGGTGGCGGTGATGCTAATGAAGCCGGCGACAATTATCGCGACGGCTGGGGCGGGCGGATATGCAATGACGATTGCTTCACTCGGGCTAGTGACTGAACTCACGCCAGAAATTTACTATTGGCCGCTACTTGCTGGGATTACTGTAGTGGGGTCAATTTTCCAATTTTTGACTACAAAACACAGCTCTTGATTTTTTGGATAATCTGTGATATAATGGGAGGAGTTACCAAAGACAGTGGCGGAGAGTGCTCTTAATCATGCCACCGAGGAAAATCTTAGATATTTGGTGACGTTATTTAACAACTAGCTAACCAAATATTAACTAAAACCAAAGGAACTTTTTATGGCAATTTCAAAGGATAAAAAGAACACGTTGGTTGCTGAATTGGCCGAACTGCTCGACAATTCTAAGATGGTCGTGTATGCTAAATATGAAGGCTTGACCGTGGCGGAATTGCAAGAGCTGAGGAAGTTAGCACGCGAGGCGAATGTCAAAATCAAGGTCGTCAAAAACCGGTTAGTGAGAGTGGCAATGAAAGAAATTGCAGCTTTCAAAAACACTGAAACTGACGATTTGACTGGGCAATTGCTATATGCAATGGGCACAGACGAGGACTTTGATGCGGCGAAAGTGTTGGCGAAGTTTGCAAAAACGCACGCTAAAATGGAGCTCATTGGGGGCTTTAACGGCGAAGGCGCAAATCTTTCGGGCGAAGAAGTCAACACTCTCGGTAATTTGCCGACCAAGAACGAGCTTATCGCGCAGGTCGTCGATACGCTACTTTCTGGCGTCAATGGCATTATTTCTGGTTTGGAAAAACATGCTGAAAGCAACCAATAATTAAATTAAGGAGAAATTATGGCAACTGATATTAAAAAGTTGGCCGAAGAGTTGGTCAATATGACCGTGCTCGAGGTGAATGAATTGAAAACCTTGCTCAAAGATGAGTATGGAATTGAGCCAGCTGTGGCGGTAGCTGCGGTGGCGGCTGGGGGTGAAGCTGGGGGAGATGAAGGCAAGAGCGAATATGATGTCGTCTTGAAGGATGCTGGGGCGCAGAAGATTGCAGTAATTAAGGCTGTGAAAGAAGCGACTGGGCTAGGTCTTGGCGAAGCCAAAGCGATTGTTGATGGCGCGCCGGCAACGGTGAAAGAGAAAGTCGCGAAAGACGAAGCCGAAGCGATGAAGAAGGCTTTGGAAGAGGCTGGGGCGACGGTCGAGCTCGCGTAAAACACGACAAATGGTTAGCTAGTTTTAATCAAAAACTCTCTCGGGCAAGTTCAAAATTTTTAAACTTGATGCTCGGGAGAGTTTTTTGTTGTATAATAAGTTTATGAATGATTTTGATTATTTGGGAGCGGGGGAGGTCTATCTCGACTCGGCGTGCCAGAGTCTTAGGCCGCGGGCAGTGATTGATGCGGTGAATAATTACTATACGACGCATAATTCTTGCGGGGAGCGGGTGAAATATAAGTGGGGGGTCGAGACGGACGAGAAAGTCGAGGCGGCAAGGGAAGAAATGTTAAGATATTTGAAACTATCAAAGCGAAAATACAACACTTCGTTTACGCTCAATACGACTTATGGGATTAATCTAGTACTGTCGCAGGTAAAAGGCGGGGAATTTAAGAAAATTATGACCAGCGAGATTGAACACAATTCGCCGTTCCTTGCGTCGATAGCGTTTGCGCGGAAACATAATTTGCCGCGAGAGGTGATGCGACGAAATGCAGATGGGACAATTCCGCTGGATGAATATGATTTCGAGAAAGCAGTAGTGGTGGTGAATAGCGCGTCGAATTTTGACGGACGGAAACTTTTGAATGCAAAGGAATTGGTGCGAAAAGTGCATCAGGCGGGCGGGATTGTGATTATTGATGCGGCGCAGACTTTGGCGCACTCGGTGGAAGCGGTGCGGGGGGTCGAGGCAGACGCAATTGTGACTTCGGCGCATAAAATGTATGGGCCGTCGCTCGGGATACTGGTGTGGCGAGATGACTTATTGACACATCTAGAACCGCAGTGGCTGGGCGGAGGAATGGTAGACGACGTGTTTGCCGAGGATTTTCAGCTCTCGGCGGATAATAAGGAACATCGTTATACGCGGTTTGAGGCTGGGTTGCAGGCTTGGGGCGAGATTGTGGGGTTTGAGGCGGGCTTAAAATGGCTCGAGAGAGTGCCAAAATCGGCTTGGCAAGAATTTCAACAGAATTATACGGAATTATTTGAGTTTTTGAACGGTTCTAGCAGGGTACATTTAGTGAATATTGAGCCGAATCCGACCATGTCGTTTTATATCGAGGGGGTGGATTCGCATTTGCTCGGCGCGGCGCTGTCGCGAGAGAATATTATGGCGCGGACGGGATATTTTTGCGCGCATTATTATTTGGACCATGTTTTACATCTGCCGCCGCTAGTGCGATTTTCGCTGGGGCTGCACAATCGGCCGGAAGATATTGAAAAAATCAAGCAGACGCTCGAGAAATTGCTAAAATAGTTGTTTTTTGCACTGCTTGTGGTAAAATGTTTATATTATGGTGTGTATTGCGGCGTTTATTATTTTGGCGATTATTGGGGTGTTTGTGGCGGCAATTTCGATTTTTCGGCCCAAAGTTGGCAAAGCATATTTGAAACTGCTGAAAAAGTCGGCGGGATGTCTAGGGAAAAAAGTGCGGCTGCAAAAATGCGAAACTGGGTTTAAGGACGACGTAAAAAATACATTGTTGTCGCGGGTGGTAATTCGGCATCCGAAGTGGCTCGGGCCCCTGTCGGTGCTGATAGAAATTTTGTCCGTAGTGATTGTGGTGGTGTTTGTTTGGGCGGTACTGACGGCGATTAAATCTTTACTGGCGCTGGCGGTGCTCGGAACCTGCAATATCACCAAGGCGGAATCTTGCGCACTGGGGGCGGAAGTGTGTTCGATTGACGAGAGCGAGCCAGACGGGTTTTTCGAAGGAATCGGGCGCTGGTTTACGGAATGGGGCGAGATTTTCGAGGCCATTCCGGATAAATTCCGCGAATACCGAGCTGAGGATTATGACTTTAGCTATATTTCGGCGGGGAGTAATACTGACGGCGACGACGAAGCGGAGAAGCCGGTGGCGGTGGAGATTTTAGACCCTGGGTGTATTGTGTGCGCAAAATCTTACAGGGCGCAAAAAACAGCAGGATTTTCCGAGAATTATACTTTGCGAATTGTACCGTTTGCGATTCAAGGGGCGGACGACGCGTATAAGTTTAGGAATTCGGAGATTTTAGTGCGTTATATCTTAGCGGCGGAGGAATATCGGGCGGGGCTAGGGCTGGTGATTTTGGAACACGTGTTTTATGACAAGGACGAGGACGGAATTGCTTACCAAGATTTGATGAATGAAGATTTTTCGCGCGAGGAGGCGGTCGAGGTGGTGAATGACTGGCTTCGGGCGGAAGGTATTCACTCGGCGGAGCGGGCTAAAATCGGAGAGGCGGCACTGTCGGAAGAAATTACCGCAAAAATGCAGAAAAATCGCGAAATTGTTGAAAATCAGCTGAAAGTTAAGGGTATTCCGACCATGATTTATGACGGCGTGCGCCATACGGGACTATGGAAAGCCTAGTCAGTTGAGATAAAATGTAAAAATTACAACATTTTGCGCTGAACCACTGTTTTTGCAGTGGAAAACTCGTAAGTTTTCTACTTGACTTTAAAGGCGTGGGGGTATATTATAATAATAATACTATGTTTAGACAGGATGCGAGGTGATGTCTGAAATACCAGAAAAACAAATAAAAAGACTCCGAAGCCTTCTTTCAGAGGCGGAAACGAGCGTAGCGGCGGCAAAAGAATTGCTGATTTCCATTTTGGGCGACGGCGAGACGATTACAGCGCCACGCGACGCGGTAGTGACTGGGCCAGAAGGTAAAATTATCGAAGGGGTTTTTGACGGGCAAATTATGATTGGGCCGGACGGCAAGAATTACCCAGTGCCGGCAAACTATGCGTCGAAATCGAAGTTGGTCGAAGGCGACATTATGAAACTGACGATTACTGAAGACGGAAAGTTTCTATATAAACAAATCGGGCCGGTGGAGCGCAAAGATATGATTGGAACTTTGACACATCATGATGATAAATATTTTGTCGAGGTGGCTGGGCGCGAGTATCAGATTTTGTACGCTTCGGTAACTTATTTTCACCTGCGCGAGGGCGCGCAAGTGTCGGTGGCAATTCCGGCGGATAACGCAGACGCGACCTGGGCAGCAGTAAAAGCTGCATTGTAGAGAAGAGCTTTCGCGATTATTTTGAGGCGAGCGTGTTATAATAGATAGTAAGATGCTGAATTTATATAGACGATATCGGCCGTTGAAGTTGGAGGAAGTGGTCGGACAGGAGCAGGTAACGAAGGCTCTTGCAGCGGCACTCGAAAAAGGTAAAATTTCACACGCGTATCTTTTTATCGGCCCGCGTGGGTGCGGCAAAACTAGCGTGGCACGAATTTTGGCACATGCAGTGAATGGTTTTGAATATAAGCTCGAGGATGATTACGTAGATATTATCGAAATCGACGGCGCGAGCAACCGCGGGATTGACAATATCCGGGAGCTGCGCGAGAAAGTATTGATTGCGCCGACGAAGGGTAAATATAAAGTTTACATTATCGACGAGGTGCACATGCTGACGCGAGAAGCGTTTAATGCGCTACTTAAAACTTTGGAGGAACCGCCGGAACATGCGATTTTTATTATGGCGACGACCGACGCGTATAAAGTGCCGGTGACGATTACGTCGCGGGCGCAAGCTTATACTTTTCGGCTGGCCGACAAGAAAACTATGTTTGAGTTTTTGCGGGGAGTTTGTGTTCAAGAAAAGATCAAAATTGATGATGCGGCGCTTGAAATTATCGTAAAAAAAGGTGGCGGGTCGTTTCGGGATTCTCTGAGTTTACTCGACCAAGTTTCGACTTTGTCCGAACAAAAAATCACTAAGGAACTTTTGATTTCGGCGATGGGATTGCCGGAAGATGAGAAAATCGACCAGTTGCTAAAAAAATATTTAGCAGGAGATATCGCAGAGACAGCGGAAGCTTTGAAAGAGCTGCTCTCAAGCGGAATTAAACCCGAAACTTTGGCGGAAGAGATGATTGAAACAATTTTGGAACAGCCCCGAGTGGAATTTTTACCGTTGCTCGGGAAATTGCCAGAAGTAAAAGAACCGTTTGCAGAGGCGAAGCTGCTGGTTGTTTTGACTGCTAACGCTAAAAACGCAGTGAGGGCCGATGGCGCGAAGAACGAGAATACCCCAAAAACCGTGGGGAGCGAGAAAATTCAAAAAATTACAAAAGACGAGAGTGCCCAGAAAGCCAGCAGAATTGACGGGAGCGAGAACACCAATAAGCCTAAGCAAGCCACAGACGCCGGCCCTAGCATTAACCCAAATTTTAACTGGGGCGCGTTTAAAGAGCGGGTGCGCCAAAAAAATGATGCCGTTAGTTCACAACTTGAACGTTGCGAATACGAACAAGCCGGAACGACGCTAAGGATCTACCCGCGGACGACGATTATTGAATGCATTTTAGTACGAGAGAAAAATAAAAATATACTAATGGCGGCGGCGGGAGGGCTAAAAATTGAAATTTGTAAAGCCGGAGAGCATCCGGCTTCGACGAAAAAAGACGCGACACTGGAGAAAATTTCTGATATAATGGGAGGAGAGGTGATAAACGACAATGGAGGAAACGACCCGTTCTGAAGCCGGGAGAATTCCGCCGCAAGATACGGAGGCGGAAAAATCGCTGCTCGGCGCAATGATGCTCGCGGATGACGCGATGGCGGAGATTTTGACGATTTTAAAGCCTGATGACTTCTATGAACTCCGGCATCAAATTATTTTTCAAGCCATGTCGAGTTTATACGACCAGCACAAGCCAATTGATTTACTGACGCTGACGGCTGAATTAAAAACACAGAAAAAGTTAAAAGATATTGGTGGCGCGCCGTATCTGACCGAACTGTCGAATTTCGTGCCAGCGGCGGCGCACGCAAAAGCTTATGCTGAAATTATCGAAAAAGCTTCGACCAGGCGGCGACTAATTAAAGCGGGGAATAATATCGCAAACAAGGCTTATGCCGAAGACGTGAATGTGGATGATTTGGTCGGCGAAGCGGAAAAAGAGTTGTTTGAGGTCTCGGACAAAATTGTCAAAAGCGATTATGTAGCAATGGATCAATTACTCGCGGACGCGCTCGAGCGAATTGCGGAACTCCAACGCAATAAAGGCGCCTTGCGGGGACTTAAAACTGGCTTTACAGACTTGGACAAAAAAACCGCGGGGCTGCAAAAAGGCGATTTGGTGATTATCGGCGCGCGTCCGGCCATGGGTAAGACAACTTTTGCGCAAAACTTGGCGTATAATATTGCCAACATTAACAAAAAAGGCGTGCTGTTTTTCTCGATGGAGATGGCGGCAAACGAAATTGTGGACCGGATGATTTCGGATATTGCCGACGTGGATAACTGGCGGATGCGGACGGGGAATTTGTCGGACGAAGAATTTTCGCGGATTGGTGATGCGCTGGGCGATATTGATGAACTGCCGATTTATATCGACGACACGAGTTCAATGACAATTGCGGAGCTGCGCAACAAGGCGCGGCGGGCAATGCACGACCACGGAATTAGCGTGGTAATCGTGGATTATTTACAGTTGATGGCGGGTTCGGACCGTTATGCCGGCAACCGCGTACAGGAAGTGACGGAAATTTCGCGCGGGTTGAAGATTTTGGCGCGGGAACTAGAAATTCCAGTAGTAGCTTTGGCGCAGCTATCGCGGAATGTGACCGGACGAGACGACCCGCGGCCAGTGTTGTCGGATTTAAGGGAATCGGGTTCTATCGAGCAGGACGCGGACCTCGTGATGTTTTTGCACCGGCCGGATTATTACAAAAAGCCCGAGGAAGAGGACACAAATGTGACTGAGCTGCTTATCCGCAAACATCGGCACGGCGCGATTGGCGTGATTGAACTGTACTTCGACGGCGAGAAGTCGCGGTTTATGTCGCTTGATAAAACTCATGAATAACTGTATAATTAAATAGTGAAGAAAATTATTATTTCTAAACTTTTTTTGTATAAACACCGGTTTGTGATTGGTTATACACTGCTAACTTTGGCTTTTGTGGGTTTGTTGTTTTTAATGCCGGCAGTGGCGCAGACTGGGTTGTCTGAGACGGAAATTAATTCAGCGACGGGGTCGTATTATCTGAATATGGACCGAGTTTTGCATGGCGACCTAGTAGATTTGCCGTATCGGTTGCTACAAAAAGCTTCGATTACGATATTTGGGTTGTCGCCGTACGCGATTAAGTTGCCGAGTATTTTAGTTGGGCTGGTGCTGGGATTACTGCTCGGGCTATTGCTCGGGCGGTGGTTTAAAAATAATGTTTCGCTGCTCGCTTCGTGCCTAATGATTTTATCGACACCGTTTCTATTTCTCGCGGGTTCAGGAACGCCGCTAATTATGCTCGTTTTTTGGCCAACGCTCCTGCTCTGGCTAGGATCGAAAATTCAAGGCGAAAAACGGCCGAAGCCAGCGTATAGTTTCGCCTTTGCAACCATGCTACTTCTGTCTATTTTTACACCATTTATGATTTATTTTGCAATTTTTTGCGTAATTTTCGTATTGTGTCAGCCGCATTTACGGTTTATCGTTAAAAATTTGCCGAAATTGTTAACCTTTTTGATTGGGGTGTTTTTAGTCGCTGGATTTATACTGCTCGGGACTAGTATTTATAATCATCCCGAAACAATTCAGGAGCTATTTTTAGGCGATAGTTTTAAAAACGGTGAGTTTTTTAAGAATATCACAGCAGGGCTGGCGCCAGTATTTTCGTGGCACAACACGGTCGAGAGCGTGTTTTTGTCGCCGCTGATTAGTCTACCGATTTTTGCGCTGGCGCTAATCGGACTATTCTCGACCACTAAAGGTTTTTTTGCTTCGCGTAATTCGATTGCTACGATTTTGCTCGTGTTTTGTCTTGCGATTACGGGCTTTAATCAAAAAGCGGTAATATTTTTCATTCTGCCACTGTCGATTTTGGTGGCGCACGGGCTGAAATATCTGCTCGAAAAGTGGTACGGGCTGTTTCCGGAGAACCCTTACGCGCGGATTTCGGCGATTTTTCCGCTGGGGCTGTTGTTTGCAATTATTTTAATCCCGGGATTGCTCCAATACATTTATGGCTATCACTATAATCCGAATATTACCGACGAATTTAGCTATGAGCTCGAGGTAATTCAAAAAAATCTAGACAGCAGGACTTTAGTGGTAAATAAAAATTATGATTTTTATAAAATTTTAGAGGCTTCGACCGATATTACGGTAGTTAACCAAGCGGACGAGGCAGCGGACGAGCTGGCGTTTCTGGGCAAGCCCGATACGGCGCCCGAAAATTACCACTTAAGCCAAATTATTACTTCGCCGATGCGCGAAAATTCTGATATAATATACATATATCAACTTACAGGGAAAGAAGGAGAATAAGATGGGTCAAGCAATGGACCAAATGAAGCTAGTTAATCAGCTACGCAAAGCGCAAAAAGAACTTAAAAATGAGATTGTGGAAGTCGAGGCAGGCGACGGGGCGGTAGTAGTGCAAATCAACGGGGAATTAAAAGTGAAGAAAGTCAAAATCGACCCGGAAAAAGTTGATCTGGACGATATTCATGAATTGGAACGTTGGATTGAGAATTGCATACGTGACGGTTTTGCAAAGGCACAAGAAATTGCAACGGATAAGATGAAACCGCTGATGGGCGGACTTGGGCTCGGCGGATTTGGCGCCGGAATGTAGCTATGCTACCACAAGCGTTAGTGGAGGTGATTGAGGCGCTGGGGCGGTTGCCCGGAGTGGGACCGAAAACGGCGGAGCGCTATGCTTACTTTTTGTTTCGTTCCAATCCGAAAGTTGCCGAAAATATCTCCGAGGCGATTTCGGGGCTGCATGCGGGACTAAAATCCTGCCCGATCACTTTTGCATTGATTGATGCGAAAGACGCGGTGTCGCCGTTTTATGCCGACCCGACGCGCGATAAGACGACGGTGCTAGTCGTGGAGGAACCGTTGGATATCTATGCGATTGAACAAACACATAATTACGAGGGGACTTACCACGTACTCGGCGGGGCGGTGTCGCCGATTGATGGAATTACGCCGGAGCAACTGCATATCGGCGAATTAATTAAACGCGTGAATAACGACAACGTGAAAGAAGTAATTATCGCAACTAACCCGTCGGTGGAGGGGGAGTCGACGGCGCTGCTACTCGAAAGAATGTTGCACGAGCAGAACCCGAATCTAAAACTAACTCGGCTGGCGCGCGGGCTGCCGCTAGGCGTGGATTTGTCTTATGCCGACCAAATTACTTTGAGCGCGGCGCTCGAAAACCGAACGCAATTATAATTACATCTTCTCCAAGGCGCGGAAATCGACTTTAGCCATCTTGGTTTTGGGGAGTTCGGCGAGGAATTTGATTTCGCGAGGGATTTCGTATTTGGCGAGATATTGATGATAAATAGTCGAAAGCTCTTTACGGATGGCGCGCTCGGAAGTATCGGGTTTTGCGACCACAAAAACAACTACTTTTTCGCCCCGCAACTTGTCTTCATGCCCGACTACGGCGCAACTGGCTACCGATTTGCACCGCAAGGTGATATCTTCGATATTAGCGGGGTAAATATTATAGCCGTTCGAAACAATCATACGTTTTAAGCGCGAACGAAAATGCACAACGCCACGCTCGTCAAGATAGCCGATATCGCCGGTGCGGAGATATTTTTTAGTACCAACCTTAGTAAATGCAGCGGCGGTGTCTTCGGGATTATTTAAATAACCTTTCATTACCGAAAGCCCGCGTACGACAATTTCGCCATCCTTGCCAAGCGGAACGGGCTGACTGGTTTTCAAATCTAGAATTAAAACTTCATTGTCAGGGATTGGGTAGCCGATCGAGTCGGCTTCTTCGGCAATGGAACGCGGAGAAAAGATAAATCCGCCCGAAGCTTCGGTAAGCCCATAGCCGTTTTCAATAATCGCTTTGGAACCGTGAGTTTTTAAGAATTCGTTGATATTTTCTTTGCTTGCCATACTGACAGTGTCGCCGCCCGACACAACGTATTTAATATTTCTTAGTTCCGTTTTGCCGAATTTGATTTTGGTCATATATTCAAACACGGTCGGCACGCCCACTAGGACATTGATTTTATATTTTTTGAGATAAGCACGGAACTTTTTGGCCGAAAATTGCGGGATGAGGGCAATGGTCGCGCCAAAATAAAGTGGCAAATGAATACAACAGCCCAGGCCAAAAGCGTGAAAATTAGGCAAAAAGGACATAAACACGTAATCGGTTTTGAATAATTCCGGGACTAGATACTTTGCGCCGAGAGCTTGGGCGTTGAAATTTAAATTTGAAAGAATAATTCCTTTCGGGCGACCAGTAGTGCCACCAGAATACATAATCACGGCGTCGTCGGTGGAATTGACCCGAGCGTGCGGGTTGCCAACAAAGCGACTAGCGCGCATTAAGAACCGATCCCAAGTAATTACGTGTTGTGATTTTTTAATGTGATTTTTGCGCCCCTTGGTAATTTTATAGATTGCGCGCACAATCATATCCATTGAACGCGACGGCGAGACGACAATCACGTGTTCGAGGTCGGTGTCTTTAATGATCGCTTCGACTTTCGGGTAAGAAATGTCGATACAGAGCATAATTTTGGAATGGGTTTTAGTCAGATAGTCTTCGATTTCTTTTTCGCTGGAAAGCGGGTGAATCATATTGGCTACGGCGCCGATTTCGTTGATGGCGTAGAACATATACACCGCTTCGGGAGTATTGGGCATACAAACCGTGATTTTTTCGCCTTTTTCCGCGCCGATAGCTTTCAGGGCCGCGGCGACTTTGTTGATTCTTTTTACCATGTCGCGGTAAGAAATCTCGGTATCAAAATATTTGATTGCCGTGTTGAGCGGGTATTTACAGCTCGCCTCGTAAATTGCGTCGTAGAGCCCGCCGTCAAAATATTCAATATCTTTCGGCATTTTTTCGATATATTTATACTTAGCGCCTTCGATTCTGATATCGATTTTGCGCAAAGTATTTTTGATTTTGTGGTAAATAAATTCTAAAGGCATACTATTATTTTACCATAATATGTTATAATTTAAACATGGACAGAAACTTTCAAGTGAGAATTGCTGTCGGGGCGGGCATGTTTTTGGTGGCGCTGGTGGCGCTTTTGACTTTCGACGGGGTGCCGTTTAAGGTCATTTACGGAATTTTTGCGCTAGTGGCGGCGGTGGAGTTGATGAGTTTTTTCCAGCGCAAAAAAGATTTTGATCATATTATGCTAGCGATTGTCGAGCTGGCGTTTTTGGCTTATAGTACAATTTTCGTCGCCCAGACTGATGTGACAGAGTTTTGGTATATTATTCTCGGGGTGCCGGGGTATGATGTTTTTGCGTATTTGTCGGGCAAGTTGCTGGGCGGAAAGATTTTCAAAAAGTCCCGGCCGTTTCCGAAAGTTTCCAAAAACAAAACTTGGGAGGGAACGATTTTGGGGCTTATAATTGCAGTCGGGCTAGTTGCAATTTTAATGGCGTCGCGGGGAAGTTTTGCGACGGATTGGATGTTTTTACTCTGCGGGCCACTGGCGCTTGCGGGGGATTTGTTTGAAAGTTTCTTAAAGCGCAAGTTTAAGGTAAAAGATTCAAATGAAATTTTAATCAAACAGTCGGCCTTTGAAAAATTAGAAATGCTGGTCGGGGGCTCGGAGGGGCATGGCGGATTTTTGGACCGGATTGATTCTACCGCATTTACGACTTCGGTATTATCCGTGATAATGTTGTTTATTTAACACCCGTTAGCGTTTTAAAAAAATATTATTTCTTAATAACTTCACGGTAGCCCTTGGTTAAATAGTCGGCGCCGGAGAAAATTGTAAGTGCCAAGGAAAGATACAGAAAAACATTGCCAAGAACGGCGAAAAATTCGAAATTGACAGTAAGATTTAGTAAAATGATTGACAAGGCGGTCATTTGGAAAGTGGTTTTCCATTTGCCGTAAATCGAGGCAGCGATAGTTTTGCCGTTTCTGGCCGCCATCATGCGCATGCCGTCCACCGCAAAATCACGCACCAGAATAATTGCAAAGACCCAAATAGGAACAATGTTTAAATAAACTAGTGCCAAAAAAGCGAGGCCGGTTAGCATTTTGTCCGCCAAAGGGTCGAGAAAAGCGCCAAGGTCGGTAACGATTTTTTGCCGACGCGCCCACTCGCCGTCAACCAGGTCAGTAAGAGAAGCAATAATAAAAATTATTAGTGCCAGCACTCGGCACCAAGTGTCGGGAAGCAAAACGAAAACTAAAAATAGCACTGAAAGTACCATTCGGGCAATGGTAAGATAAGTCGGGCCAGTTAGAGAGCCATTATCCCGAGAAGAGCTGGCCTGGCGTTTTTGGACCGAGGCGGATGATGCTTTTTTAGTTAAATCGGTCATACAATTTTCTTTCTGTGCTGGACTTGCCAAGCCCGCACGCCTGCAAATCGCGCAGCGAGCACGTCGGTAGACCATTTGTCGCCGAGCATGACGGTGTAGTTTGCGGAAACTCCATAGTTTTGCATAGCCGCGGTAAGTTTGGTGCTGAGCGGTTTTTTTGCCCACCAAACACAATCAATTTTGATCGGCTCGCAAAACTTTTGCATCATTTTTTTGCGCCCATTATTAGAAATAATCACTATTTTGACGCCAGCTTGCTTGCAAGCTTGAATCCATTCGACCAATTCGTCGGTCGGTTCTTTTTCGGAATGAAGACGCAGCGTGTTGTCGAGGTCGCAGAGTAGCAACTTGACATGATTTCGTTGCAGTAATTCAGGATTTACGTCTTCAAAACGCTCAAATTTTTTGTCTGCTCGAAAAAAGTTCATGCATTTATTATAGCATATGCCTGTGGTATAATATAACATATGTACGAAATTTTAAGCCAATTTTTAGCTGGAAAGCAGAAAATCACGATTATCCAGGCGGAAAATCCGGACGGAGATTCACTGGGCAGCGCCGTGGCGCTGGATTATTTGCTCGCCGACAAGAAAGTGGTGCTATATTGTCCGGTAGACATTCCGAAATATCTCCATTATTTTGACGATTGGTCTAGAGTCTCTAATGAATTTGATTTTAGAACGGACGGGTATATTATTGTGGACACGGCAGCGACGGTGCTTTTATCGAAACTACTGGATGACGCAGCGATTAAAAACCGGTTATATGCGGCGCCGGTGTTAGTAATCGATCATCATGAAACGCCTGACGATTTGGATTTTCCGCACGAAGCGATTATTGAGACTCGGCCATCTTGCACGGAAGTGATTTTTAGAGCCGCCCAAGCGAATAAAATGAAAATTTCTAAGCCGGCGGCAGAAGCAATTTTGCAAGGGCTACTTTCGGACACTTTGGGGCTAACCAGCGCCAGCGTGGATGCAGAGACTTTTGAAACGGCAGCGGAGCTAACTCGGCTCGGAGCGGTGATTTCCGATTTGGAAGAAAAACGGCGCGAATTTATGAAAAAATCGCCTCGGATTTTGGATTATAAGGCCGATTTAATTCGCCGAGTGGAGTATGCTCTTGACGGAATGCTGGCGACCGTGCACATTCCGTGGGCGGATATTCGGGAATATTCGGACGAATATAATCCCAACGTGCTAATTTTAGAGGAGCTGAGACTAGTCGAGGGCGTGCGGGTCGCGGCGGCGATTAAAACCTATCCTGACGGCAAAGTGACCGGAAAAATTCGCTGCAACGCGGACGCGCCAGTCGCGGACAAAGTGGCGGGGTATTTTGGCGGGGGCGGACATCCGCTGGCGGCCGGTTTTCGGACCTATGATATAAATTATGAAGAAGTAGTCAATGATTTAATTAAAATTTTACCGGAGATTTTTAATGAAACTTGCGATAACTAACGATTTTTGCAAAAGTAAAACGCCGAAACTCACCGCAGTGTTAATTCATGGCATTGCGGCGGAGTCGGCGTCGTTTAATCACGCCCTGAAATATCTCGGCGAGTCCGAAAACGTGAAAGACGTGCGATTCATTACGGCGGATTTGCTCGGGTCGGGAAAGTCTTATACTAGCGACGAGCTAAATTATAATTATGACGACCAGCTAACGGCGTTGCATGATACTTTAACAGAGCTGAATTTAGTCACGCCGGTGGTGCTAGTTGGGCATTCAATGGGGACTTTAATTGCAACGCGATATGCCAAAAAATATTATCCAGAAATTGCGAATTTGATTTTAATTTCGCCGCCGATTTATACAACGGACGATTTCAAAAATCCGGCTTTTGCGGTGGGCGTCAAGGCATTTGAAAAAATTCTCAGCGCGACCAATCCGACGATTTTGACCGAGAAAGCGTTTCAAAATTCAATGAAATATATTGTGCTAGACAAAAACAATTACGATACTCTGGCAAAAACTAAGGTGCCGACGACATTGATTTATGGTAACGAAGATCAAATTATTGCATCTTACAATATTCCGGAACTTTTGACCCAAAATCCGCTGATTAGTGCAGTTAAAACCTATGGGCGGCACGGCATCACGCGAGACAAATACACGCAAGTCGAAAAAACTTTGGAGAAAATTTTACATGCTTAACCTTTATAATACTGCTAGTCGTAAAATTGAGCCGTTTGTGCCACTTGGGGATGTGGTCAAAATTTATACCTGCGGGCCGACGGTGTATGGATTTCAACATATTGGAAATTATGCAGCGTATATTTACTGGGACTTGCTCATTCGGACCTTGAAAGCGGACGGGATGAAAGTGCGGCGGGTGCTCAACTTTACTGATGTCGGGCATTTAACTTCGGACGAGGACGCGGGCGAAGACAAAATGGAAAAAGGCGCGGCGCGCGAGGGTAAAAGCGTGTTTGAGATTGCGAAGTTTTATGGCGACGACTTTTTGCGCAATTTTCGGGCGCTGAATTTGACCGAGCCGGACGTTTTGGCGCATGCAACGGACTATGTCGAGGATGACATGCGAGCTGTGGAGGCAATGACAGCGGGCGGTTTTACTTATGAAACGACGGATGGAGTTTATTTTGACACGGCAAAGTTTAAAGATTATGCAAAATTTGCGCGACTGGACTTGGCGGGCTTACAGGCGGGAGCGCGAGTTGGGTTTTCCAATGAAAAACGGAACGTCTCGGATTTTTCGGTGTGGAAATTTATTCAGCCGGGTGAAAAGCATGCAATGAGATGGGAATATCTTGGGCGGCCGGGGTACCCGGGGTGGCATCTCGAGTGTTCGACCATTATTCACAAGGAGCTTGGCGAGCCGATTGATATTCATGCGGGCGGGATTGACCACATTCCAGTACATCACACCAACGAAATCGCGCAAACTTTTGCTATGACTGAGCGGGAATTGTCGCGGTATTGGCTGCATTGTAATTTTATCACCATTGACGGGGAAAAAGTTTCAAAATCTTTGGGCAATATTTATACTTTGGATGATTTGGGTGAACGGGGTTTCTCGCCAATGGATTTTAAGATGTGGGTGCTTGCGGGGCATTTTCGGGGAGAACGGAATTTTACGTTTGAATCGCTTGCGGCGGCAAAGACAAGGAGGCTACATTGGCGGAATCGGATCGCGGAGTGTTATCAACGGCAAGAGGCATCTCGGGGCGAAGCGAACGGAATTAGTAAAATGCCTCAAGGCGAAGCGAGCGATATTAGTGGGGCGAGCGAGAACATTCGTGAGAAAGCAGATGTTTTGGCGGACAGTATGGTGTTTGCAAAAATCCTTGCAGCAGTGAATAATAATTTGAATTCGCCGGAGGCGTTTGCGGTGATTGATGAGTCCGAACTGGCATTTTCCGATTGGCAAAAAGTGGATGAATTGTTTGGGCTAAAATTGATCGAGGACACGCCCGATGTCGACGGCGATACTCGGTGCATCATTTTTGAACGAGAAACCGCCCGCGCGCGCAAAGATTGGACGGAAGCGGACCGACTACGCGAACTGCTCGCCAAGCGAGGAATTGGCGTTAAGGACACGCCAACCGGCTCGGTTTGGGAATATTTAGTTTAGTCTGTCAACTTTATGATATAATATAATGATGAAGTTGTTAATGCATACTTGTTGTGCGCCGTGTAGTGTTTATTGTATCGAGAGTTTGCGAGCGGAAGGAATCGAGCCGACGATTTTTTGGTATAACCCGAATATTCATCTCTACATTGAATACAAAACGCGGCGGGACTGTTTGAAAGATTACGCGAAGACGGTGGACGCGGAGGCGATTTTTGTCGAGGAATATGGGTTGGACGAGTTTTGTCAGAACGTGGCGGGCGATATTAAAAATCGGTGCGTGAATTATTGTTATCCGAAACGGCTCGCGAAGACGGCACGGTATGCCGCCGAGCACAGTTTCGAGGCTTTTACGACAACTTTACTAGTTTCGCCGTATCAAAAACACAAAGAATTAAAACGCATCGCGGAAATGTTGGCGGAAGAATACGGCGTAGAGTTTTTGTATCGCGATTTTCGGGTCGGTTTTCGCGAGGGACAACAAAAGGCGCGCGAGGCGGGGCTGTATATGCAAAAATATTGCGGTTGTATTTTTTCAGAAGAGGAACGCTACCAAAAACAAATTGAAAGGGATTTAAAAAATGCTAGTGTCTGATTTTAATTATGATTTGCCGGAAGAGCGGATTGCGAAATTTCCGCCAAGAAAACGCGGGACGAGCCGGCTGCTGGTTTTAAATCGCAAAACCGGCGCCATTCAGGATTCGTGGTATCGCGATTTGGATCAGTTTTTGGGCGCGGGGGATGTGTTGATTTTGAACGACACGCGGGTGATGCAATCGCGACTGTTTTGTGAGCTGCCGGACGGACGCAAGCGCGAACTGGTAGTGCTGGAAAAACACGGCGACGAACCGCAACGGGCAATGTATCGCGGAAAATTACACGACGGCGATCTTTTAACGGTTGCGGACGCGAAAATTAAAATCGCTAAAGTGCTCGAGGGCGGAATTGCGGAAGTGGAAAGCGCGGTGGAGCTTAGTGAGCTTGCGGAAAAATATGGCACCGTGCCATTGCCGCCATATCTTCACCGCGATGCGACCGCGGATGATAAAAAACGCTATCAAACCGTGTGGGCGAAAAATATGGGTTCGGCGGCCGCGCCAACCGCGTCGCTGAATATGACTGCTGATTTATTAAAGCGATTACAAGACAAAGGCGTGCAGATTTGTTATTTGACTCTACATGTCGGGCTGGGAACATTTTTGCCGATTCGGACGGAAGAAGTCGAGGGGCACAAAATGCATTCGGAGTGGTTTTCGATTCCGGAAGAAACCTTGACAGCGATTAAAAATGCGCAGCGCGTGGTGGCGCTCGGCACGACCGTGGCGCGCACGCTCGAATACTATGCGCGCACCGGCAAAACTTCCGGCGAGGATGATATTTTTATTTATCCGGGGTTCGAATTTAAAATTGTGGATGCGCTGATTACAAATTATCACGCGCCAAAATCGACGGTTTTAATGCTCGCCAGCGCGTTCGCGGGTTGGGAAAATTTAAAACCGGCTTACGAGCACGCGATCGACGAAAAATATAATTTCTTAAGTTATGGAGATTCAATGTTGATATGTTAAAGTTTGATGTTGAAAAACAAGTCGGGCTGGCGCGGGTCGGGGTGATTCATACTCCGCACGGCGAAATTAAAACTCCGGCCTTTGTCGGCGCGGCGACGCGAGCGACCGTGAAAGCTTTGACGATGAACGAGATGCGCGCGCTCGGCTCCCAAGCGATTCTCGCGAATACTTATCATTTGGTTTTAGCGCCCGGCGCGGATTTAATTGCCGAGGCGGGGGGATTAGCAAAGTTTAGCGCGTGGCACGGTCCGACTTTTACCGATTCGGGCGGATTCCAGATTTTTTCGTTGCCGGATGTGAAAATTTCCGAGCAGGGCGCGAGTTTTAAGTCGCACATTAACGGCGATAAATTCGAGATGACGCCGGAGAGTTCGATGCGGGCGCAATGGCAAATTGGCGCCGATATTCATATGGCGTTCGATCAACTCGCGAAGTCGGAGAAATACGAAGATATGAAGAGCGCGATGGAGCGGACGCATAAGTGGCTTGCTCGTTGCGTTGCCGAGCATCAACGCTTGGACGCGGCAAAAACTGGCGCCGAACAATATTTGTATGCCGTGGTTCAGGGCGGGACTTTTTTGGATCTACGCGCGGAGTCGGCGAAGTTTTGCGCCGCGCAAGCGGTGGACGGGTTCGGAATTGGCGGAGTGTTTGTGGCGGACGGCATGGCGGAAATGCTCAAAACCGTCTGTCCGATTTTGCCGGAAAATAAACCTCGGCATCTGCTCGGCATGGGTCAGGAGCCGCGCGATTTGTTTATCGGCGCGGAGTTTGGCTGCGATACTTTTGACTGCGTGGCGCCGACCCGCATGGCGCGAAACGGCTCGCTTTATACTTTAGACGGGCGAATCAATATTAAAAACGCCCGCTTTCGGTCCGACTTTTCGCCGCTAATGTCGGAATGCGATTGCGAATGTTGTAAAAATTACAACAGGGCTTATTTACATCACTTATTTAAGACCGATGAAATCACCGCGAAGGTACTAGCGAGTATTCATAATGAACATTTCGTCGTCCGCACGGTCGAAAAAATTCGCGAAAGCCTGCTCAATGACACTTTTTCGGATTATAAAACCGATTTTCTTGTCCGCTACGAACATTAATATGGTATAATCAAAACATAAGGAGGTTTATGTCGAAACGGATTGAGACAGATTTAATGACATTTATCAAATTTTGGCTAGTGCCGATTGGGGTAGTGGTGGTCGGGTTTTTGCTATTTAAAGCCCTGACCGGACTGATTATTGTCGGGGCGTCGATTTTTCTCGCCTTAGCACTTAGGCCTTTGGTGCGAAAAGTCGACGGGCTGTTTGCGAAGATGTTCGGCGAGGACAAAAAACACCGCAATGTGTCGGCAATTTTTGCATATCTCATTGTTGTAGTGGTGATTGGCGCGATTTTGATTATTGTCGGGCCGGTGATCGTAAATGAAACGGCGCGATTTGTGCAGAATTTTCCGGAGACTTTCGAGACGACTTTTGGCGGCTGGAGCGGAGTGAATAATTTTGGACAGACGCTGGGGATTGCGGATTTGCAGGGCGAGATTTCAAAAGCTGTGAGCAATATTTCGGACAGTTTGCTCGGGGTACTGGGGAATAATTTGATGACCAGCGTGAGTAATATCGCGGATGTAACAATGAAAATTGTGATGGTGTTGGTTTTGACGCTGCTACTGCTCTTGGAAGGGCCGGAAATGATCAATAATATGTGGGAGCGACTAGACGACAAGCGCGGGAACCACAAAACAATTAAGGTTGTGCGCCGAACACTGAGCCGGATGGCGGGAGTGATTTCGACCTATGTGTCTCGGCAGATGCTAGTCGCGATGCTAGACGGGCTGGCAACAACGATTATCGTGTTTGTTTTGTCGCTGGTACTGAACTTTTCGCCGAGCCTAGCCTTGCCGATGGGAATGATTACAATGATTTTCTATATGATTCCGATGTTTGGGCAATTTATCGGCGGGACGTCGGTAACGGTACTATTATTCTTTTCCAATCCAGTGGCGGCGGCGGTATTTGCGGTGATTTATATTATCTATGCACAAATCGAGAATAATTTAATCTCGCCGAAAATTCAGGGCGACGCGCTAAATTTGAAGGCGGTGGTGATTTTAATCGCGATCGTGATTGGAACTTATACCCTTGGGCTTGCGGGGGCGATTGTCGCCATTCCGATTGCGGGTTGTATCCGAGTTTTACTGGACGAGTATCCGAATTTGAAGGCGGCGCAGGAATAATATGCCGAAAAAATCTGCCCCAGCCGCGTCCGACAAACTTGCGCCGAAAAAGTCCAAGCATAAACCGCTATTAATTTGCCTGTTTATTTTGATCAATGTGGCGGTGATTGCAGTCACGGCAATGTCGGAGTTCGGTAGTTCAGACTCAGCTGCGAAACTTGAAGAAGTAAAAATCGATTTTTGGCTACTCATTCCGGCGGCGCTGTGCTTTTTGATTGGAATCGCGGCGGAGATTTATAAATATGTACTGATGATGCGCCATACTAGCGGAAAGCGCAAAAACCGCAAAGATTGGCAAATCGCGCGACGGACGGTGTTGCTCGGTAAGTATTATGATAATATTACGCCGGCGGCGATTGGCGGACAACCGTTCCAAATTTACTATATGCACAAAAATGGTAAATTGTCGGCTGGCATGGCGACAACAATTCCGATCGTGGGGATGATTTCAAATCAGCTCGGGTTTTTGATTATTGCCGTGATTGCAATTTTTGGCGGCGGGTTTTTAATCAACAACTCGACTTTGACTGCAACGGCGTGCCTCGGGCTGCTCTTTTATGCGTTCTGGCCGATCGCGGTGCTTGTTGCCACGTTTTTGCCGAAAACTACTTCAGAGCTGATTTCGCTCGGCGTGAGATTTTTTGCAAGACTACATCTCGTAAAAAACAAAACCACCACTATCGCTAAAGTGAAAAAAGGCGTGGAAGAATATGCGGGATGCATGAAAACGATTTTGAAAACTAAGGGGCTTCTATTCATGACGATTTTACTGTCGGTGATTTTTAATTTGCTCGTGGCAGCGATTCCTTTTTTCGTGTTGTCGGCGTTTGGCGGGGAAGTGGATTTCATGATTTGCCTGGCGACGACCATTGCGGTGACAGCGGCGGTGTATTTCGTGCCTACACCCGGCAATTCCGGCGCGGCGGAAGGAACCTTTTTCCTGGTCTTTTCGGGGCTATCTAGTGGCTATGTGTTTTGGGCGATGCTAGTGTGGCGATTCTTCTCATATTATATATATATTATCATGGGGCCGGCAATTTACCTCAAAATGCATGGCGAAAAAAAAGTCCAAAAAAGGACTAGGCAAAAAATAGGAAAGGTGCTAAAATAATATAACATTTTATGCTTAAACTAACGAAATTTTTAAAGCCGTATTGGTGGCAAATCTTGCTTTTGCTCGCGGCGACCGGATTGCAAGTTTATACAACTTTGCAGTTGCCTCTTTTGATGGCAGAAATTATCAACGACGGAATTGTACCCGGCAATATTGACTTTATTTGGCAGACCGGCGGGCGGATGGTGGGACTAACCGCACTGTCGGCGGTGGCAGCGTTCGTGTCGAGCTATTTTTCGGCGAAGGTCGGGGCTTATTTCTCGCGAGATTTACGCCTAGCGGTATTTCAAAAAGTGTTGAATTTTAACTTGATTGACATGAAAGATTTTTCGACGGCGAGTTTAATTACGCGAACAACGAACGATATTTCGCAAGTACAACAAGCGATTACAATGATTTTATCAATGATGCTAAGAGCGCCGCTGTTTTGTATTATTGGGCTGGTGATGGCGTTTCAAACCGCGCCGGATATGACTTGGATTATTGCGGTGGGAGTGGGGGCGATCGTTCTGTCCATGGTGATGATTTTGTCCGCCGTGATGCCAAAATTTAAGTTGTTCCAAAAGTTGATCGATAAAATTACTTTGCTGACACGCGAAAATCTGACCGGGCTACGAGTAATTCGGGCGTTTAATAACGAAAAATTGGAACGTAAAAAATTTGCGCGCGCGAATGACGAAATGACGCGGTTGATTATCTTCGTGGATAAGTTGATGGAGCTGGAAAATCCGCTGGTGAATGTGATTTTCAATGGTACAACTTTACTATGTACATGGTTTGGAATCTCGCTTTTGACCAAAGACTTTGCGTATCTTGGAAATATGTCGGCGTTTGCGCAATATGTGTCGCACGTGATGATGTCGTTTCTGATGATGTCGATGTTGTTTATTATGTTGCCACGAGCAAGTGTGTCGGCGGAACGAATCAACCAAGTCCTGAAAACGCCGGAAAAAATTCGGTGGAGCAAAAAAACTAAGGGCACGCCAAGCAAGCACGCGGTGGTAGAGTTTAAAAACGTGGATTTCAGCTACCCCAGCGCGGCAGAAAAAGTGCTTTCGGACGTGTCGTTTCGAGCGGAGGCCGGCGAGACTATTGCGTTTATTGGCTCGACGGGTTCGGGAAAATCAACCTTGGTGAATTTGGTGCCGAGATTTTATGAGGCGACGAGCGGAGAGATTTTAATTGACGAGCTGCCGATTAAAGATTATAGCAAAGATGATTTAATGAAGCGGATTGGACTGGTGCCACAAAAAGGAATTCTGTTCGCAGGCACGATTGCTTCGAATATTAAGTTCGGCGCGCCTGACGCGACGGAAAAAGAAATCCAAAAAGCAGCAAAAATTGCACAGGCTGACGCCTTTATCAATAAATTTCCGAACGGCTACCAGACGCGGATTGCGCAAGGCGGAACGAACGTTTCAGGCGGGCAGAAACAAAGGCTTTCGATTGCGCGAGCGATTTGCAAAAAACCGGATATTTATGTGTTTGACGATGCGTTTTCGGCACTGGATATGAAAACTGATGCGAAATTACGCGAAGCCTTGAAAGAGGTGGTGAAGGATGCGGTGATTTTGATTGTAGCACAGCGAATTAGCACGATTAGAAACGCCGACCAAATCGTAGTGCTAGACAAAGGTAAAGTGGTGGGGCGGGGAAAGCATTTGGAGCTAGTGCGAGATTGTCCGATTTACCAAGCGATTGTTAAATCCCAAATGTCCGAACAAGAATTTAAACATGAATTAAAATTAGCAGAGGAAGGCAAGCATGGAGCATAGTGGCAGCGGGGAAAAAGCAAAAGACAGCAAAAAAGCGTGGCGAGATTTTTGGGCTTCGATTAAAAATTATCGCTTGAAGTTTTTGATTTCAATTATCCTAGCGGTCGGTTCGGCGGTAATCGGGTTGTTTGTGCCGAAAATTTTGGGCGACATGACCAATATTGCGGTGGATACTTATCCGGAAATTGATTTTAATGCCATTGGACAAAAAGCAATTCTCGCGATTGTGCTATTTTTGATTTCGGCGGCACTAAATTATGTGCAGGCTTATATTCTTGCGGTCGCCACAGCAAAATATACTAAAGATTTACGCCTTAAGATTATCGACAAAATTTCCCGCTTGCCGATTGCTTATTTTGATAAACATAAATACGGCGACACATTGTCGCGAATGACGAATGACGTGGACGTGCTAGCAACTTCATTGTCGCAGGAAGTCGCGGACATCTCGCTGAGCTTTACCACGCTGGTCGGGGTGATGGTGATGATGCTACTGATTAGTGTACCATTGTCGATTGTGTCGTTTGTGGTGGTGCCGCTGTCGATTATAGTAGTGGGAATTATCATGAAGTTTGCGCAAAAATATTTCCGCGAACAGCGCACGCTGCTCGGGATTTTGAACGGCAAGATTGAAGAAAATTATGCAGGGCAAATTGTGGTAAAATCCAATTCGCACGAGGCGGCTTCGATTGATGATTTTGAACAAACCAACCGAAAATTAACCACTGCGACGGCGAAAGCGCAAATCTTTTCGTCTTTGTCATATCCGGTAACCGGAATTTTCACCAACCTTGGCTACGTTGCGGTATGTATTCTTGGCGGGCTGTTTGTGATTGAGGGCAAAATCAATATCGGCAATATTCAGGCTTTCTTGCAATACGTGTCGCGGTTCAATCGCCCGATTACGGAAATTGCATCTACGACCTCAACCATTCAGTCGCTGCTCGCGGCGAGTGAACGGATTTTTAACTTTTTGAATGAGCCGGAAGAAGTTTCGGATAAAAATCTAGCACGCAAAATTGAAAAAGTGCGTGGGCAGGTCGAGTTTAGTCATGTCAGCTTTGGCTACAACCCCGAAACGCCGGTAATTCGCAACTTTTCGGTCGAGGTGAAGCCAGGGATGAAAGTGGCAATTGTTGGGCCGACGGGCGCGGGGAAAACTACTTTAATCAATTTACTAATGCGATTTTACGACCCGACTGCCGGATATATTGCGATTGACGGCACGCCAACTATCGAGATGAAACGCAGCGAGGTGCGCGAAATGTTTGGCATGGTATTGCAAGACACTTGGCTATTTAACGGTACCATTGAAGAAAATTTGCGCTACGGTCGGCAGGATGCGAGTTTAGACGAAATCAAAAAAGCTACCAAGGCGAGCAACGTGCATCATATCATCGAGGCGCTGCCGAAAGGTTATAAGACCGTGATTAGCGAAGATTCTGACAATGTGTCGGCGGGCGAGAAACAATTGATTACGATTGCGCGGGCGATGATTAAAAATCCGCCGATGATGATCTTAGACGAGGCGACGTCAAACGTTGATACGCGAACGGAACAGTTAATTCAAGATTCGTTTGAAAAACTGACCGCGGGGCGAACGTCGTTTGTGATTGCACACCGACTGTCGACTATTCGCAATTCGGATTTGATTTTGGTGCTACGCGACGGGAATATTGTCGAGCAAGGGACCTATGACGAACTGTTGAAGCTCGGCGGGTTCTTTGCCGAGCTTCACAATTCGCAATTCACCGAGACGGCAGAATAATTACACGTTCAAAGTTTGTTGAATCTCGGCGAAAATTTCGTCGATACTACGCGAGGCGTCAATCAGTTTTAAATTAAAATCTTTGGCGATTTTGGGATAGGCAGCATTGACGCGATTTTGAAAGTCGTTGTTTTTGGCCTCAAAAGTTTCGGTGGCTTTGCCCCGGCCGGCTTGGCGCTTCAAGCGCTCCTCGTCCGAAACCACCAAAATAAAACCAAAATCCGGTGTGAAATATTTTTCGGGCAACAAATCTTTAGTTAGGCGGATAATTTTATGTTTCGAGACGCCTTCTCCATAGGCTTGGTAGGCCAAGGTCGACCAATAATTACGGGCAGAAATCACGATACCACCACGTCTTAAGACCGGCTCCGCCAACTTTTTCCAAAGTTCCACGCGGGCAGCGGTAAATAACAAGACGTTGGTTAGCGGTTCAAGGTCGTAGCCCCGAGCCAAAATCATGTCGTGCAGATCGTGGGCCTGAGGCAGGTCGCCGTCAGGCTCTTCCAGCATAATAACTTCGCGCCCCATAGTCGCAAAGTATGCTTTCAGCAGTTTTGCTTGCGTAGATTTGCCGGTGCCGTCTTGGCCCTCGATAACGATATACATGTGGTTCTCCAATAAGTGTTATAATTATTATATCATGCATGAGAGTTGGCGACCGTTTTTAAATTCCGAGTTTGAAAAACCGTATTTTCGGGATTTGGCGGAGTTTTTGCGCCGTGAATATGATGAAAAAACGATTTTTCCGCCGAAACAACTGGTTTTTTCGGCCTTTAAAACCGATTTAAACCAAATTAAGGTTGTGATTTTAGGGCAGGACCCGTACCATACGCCCGGAGCAGCGGAAGGACTGGCGTTTTCGGTGCCGAGCGGACAGCCAATTCCGCCGTCTTTAAAAAATATTTACAAGGAAATTGAGAGCGACGTGGGGAAATGTCGCGATAAAAGCGGGAGTTTAAGACATTGGCAAGAACAAGGCGTTCTACTATTGAACACGGTGCTGACCGTCGAGGCACATCAGTCAAAATCGCACACGGGCAAAGGTTGGGAGATTTTCACCACGGCAGTGCTGGAATATTTAAACGCACATCGGGAACATTTAGTGTTTATTTTGTGGGGGCAGGACGCGCGGAAGAAAAAAGCGTTGATTGATAAGAGCAAGCATTTGGTGATTGAATCGGCGCACCCGTCGCCACTTTCGGCATATCACGGTTTTTTTGGCAGTCGCCCATTTTCAAAATGCAACGAATTTTTAAGAAAAGTACAACTTACGGAAATTAAGTGGTGAATTAAGTCTGTTTTAAACATAATAATATATAATAGAATTATAATAACAAAGGAGAATTATGGAAGACACCACTAAAGCTACCGACACAACAAGCACGACGTCGACGGAGGTAAAGACGGAAGCCAAGGCCGAGACTTCGACAAACACGCCGCCAGAAAAACCGGAGGAGGGGGACGAGACGGAGATGAGCGGCGGGCCAATGGGCGGGGAGCGACCAGAGATGACGACTAGTACAACCTCGGAAAACGAGTGGCTAGTGCCCATGTCAGCGGCGGGAGTTGTCGCGGGAAGCGTGATTGTTTCGGCGATTGCGATTTGCATCATGATTTGGAGGTTTGGGTGCAAGTGCAAAGGGTGCGTATGCAAGGACTAGCGCCCAAAAACATGAGTGGTGGCCGCGACGCGCAGTAATGACCGCTAGCACCACTTAACTAGACGAGCATATTCCGGAGAATCCTTGGCGTAAGAGTCAAGGATGTCTTCGATATAGGTTTTGCCATTAGAAATGTTCAGAGTCTCAACATCCGGCATCGAGGCTAAAAGCCGAATGACGGCTTCGTCGGTCTCGACGTTGGTCATGGATTTTTTCGGGTCGGAGGAATGCGATTTAACGCGCAGTTCATTATAAACAAACCGCTTGATGCCGGCTTGCAGACAATATTTTAGACAATTCTCACAAGTCGCGACGCGGTTATAAATCGTACAGCCGGTGAGGCCTTGATGAGCAAACAGCACGGCGTTCATCTCGCTATGAATGGCAAAATAATACTTCATTGGGCGTTCAAGAAGGGTCATTTTCGACTCGTCGGCGCCTTGAAGCATGCCGTTATAGCCCATTGAAACCACGCGTTTTTTCGGGTCGACAATCACGCAACCCATTTTGGACGACGGATCTTTAGATTTCGTCGCTACGACTTTGGCAATTTCCATAAAATATTCGTCCCACGCGCGCTGTTTTTGGTTTGCTTGGCTGTTTTGCTCCATAAAAATCTCCAATTTTATTAAATTATAGCATGGATTGACAAGATTTTGGCTAAGTAATAGCAATATCTTCTTATTATAGCACAGATTACGCAAAAAGTCAAGTTTTACTCTGGACTAATTCAAAAAAATGTGATAAAATTATCGTTATGACTTTGAACAAAGATAAAATTCGCAACGTGGCGATTATTGCGCACGTTGACCACGGGAAAACTACGCTAGTGGACGGGCTGTTGAAGCAGTCGCACACTTTTCGCGATAATCAGGCCGAGATGTCGCAAACGCTGATTATGGATTCGATGGATCAGGAGCATGAGCGCGGAATTACGATTACGGCGAAGCAGACTTGTGTGTATTATAACGGGTATAAAATTAATATCATCGACACGCCGGGGCACGCGGACTTTTCGGGGGAGGTCGAGCGGACGCTGAATATGGCGGACGGGGTGCTTTTGATCGTCGATGCGCAGGAAGGGCCGATGCCGCAGACGAAGTTTGTGCTCCAGAAGGCGCTGGAGCTGAATTTGAAGCCGGTGGTGATTATCAATAAGATCGATAAGCCGGCGGCACGGATTGAAGAGGTAAAAAGTGAGGTTGAGAGTCTGTTTTTGGAGCTCGCCACCGATGAGTCGCAACTGTTTTATCCGGTGTATTATGCGATTGCGCGCGAGGGGCGGGCGGGGAAAACGACCGAGCTTGATGATGATTTACATGTGATTTTTGAGTCGATTATCAACGATATTCCGGCGCCGTCGGTGGATGAAGCTGCCGAGTCGGCACAACTTTTGGTCGCGGCGCTGGCGGCGGACAATTATCTTGGGAAATACTGTATCGGGAAGATTTTTAGAGGGAAGCTTAAGAAGGGGCAGAGTGTGAAGATTTTGAGCAAAGCACAAAAAATATCATCTTCGGACCATAAGCTTGGGCGAGCGCCCTTGAGCGTGTCCGAAGATGATATTTTTGTGCGTCTTAGCAAAATCGACAAGATTTTCGTCTACAAAGGTCTCGGGAAAGAGGAGGTGCCGGAGGCGGTGGCGGGGGACATTGTGGCGCTGACGGGGGTGGCGGAGGCGAATATTGGCGATACGATTGCGACGGGCGACAATCCGGAGGCTTTGCCGACAATTGAGCTCGAAGCGCCGACACTGTCGATTTATATCGGGCCAAATACTTCGCCACTTAAGGGGCGTGAAGGCGAATTTACGACTTCACGGCAGATTGCGGAACGACTGGAAAAGGAGCTCGAAACGAACATTGCGCTGAAAATTACGCCGGACGGGCTGGGTTATAAGGTGTCGGGGCGGGGGGAATTACACCTTTCGGTCTTGATCGAGACGATGCGGCGCGAGGGTTATGAGCTCGAGGCGGGGCGGCCGGAAGTGGTATTTAAAGAAATTGACGGCGTGAAGCAGGAACCAATTGAGAATTTGACAATTGAGGTCGAGTCGGAGTTTGTCGGCGCAGTGTCGCAAGAACTTGGAATTCGTAAAGCGGAATTAAAGTCGCAGGAGCTGACCGCGAGCGGGGCGACGCGGTTTGTGTATGAGATTTCGACTGCGGCGCTGATTGGGCTGAGGAATAATCTTTTGACCGCGACGAAGGGGACGGTGCTGATGTCGAGCTTGCCGAGTGGTTATCGGCCAGTCGAGGGGAAGTACAAGCCGGAGCGCAACGGCGCGTTGATTGCGTCGGAGGACGGGACTTCGACCGCTTATGCGCTGGACAATGCGCAGGCGCGGGGGATTTTGTACATTCCGCCGCAAGTACCGGTGTATCAGGGGATGATTGTGGGGCTGTCGAATAAAAAGGACGATCTCGATATTAATGTTTGTCGCGAAAAACAGCTAACGAATATGCGGACGCATTCTTCGGACGGTGCGATTCAGTTGACGCCATACACGCAGTTGTCGCTTGAGCAATGTTTGGATTTTTTGCTTGATGATGAGTTGCTCGAAGTGACGCCGAAGTCGCTCCGGCTACGCAAACGTCAGCTCGACCCGATTAAACGGAAACGTGAAAATCGTGGGTAGCAAGCTCGCACAAAAGAAGCAAAAGTCTTTCTCTTCGGACACGCTCAAGGCCGCTCGGCCAAGCTTACGGTCCTCAGAAAAAGACTTTTTGCTTCTTGGCGATATCGATCGCAAAAAACACGCTCAACCCAAGCTTACGGTCCTCGAAAGAAATTCTTCGCTCCTAGATACAAACTCCCGCGAAGATGTTCAAGAAGCCGTTCGCCCAAGCTTACGGTCCTCAGAAAAAGACTTTTTGCTTCTTATCGACACTCATTGCCATCTTCACGATCGAGAGTTTTTCTCGGCAGAGGAGGCGGAGGCGGCGCTCGGGCGGGCGCGGGAGCGGGGAATCGAGAAAATTATTTGTATCGGGACGTCGGATGCGGATTCCCTCGCGGCGGCGGAGTTTGCGCGGGAGCACGAAAATGTGTTTTGGACTTATGGAATTCATCCGGAGAACGCAAGTACCAATGATGAAGCGTTTATATTCCGCGCAGGGTCGCGTCGCTCTCGCCCATCGCCATGGGGAGAGCGCGCTAATCCTCGCGCTGCCGCGCTCCGGAATACCCTGCGCCGGAACATAAACGCTTCGCCCGTTGATAATTCAGATGCTTCGCCGATCGCCATTGGCGAGGTCGGGCTAGATTATCATTACGAAGGCTACGACCGCGCGGCGCAAATTCGGTTATTCGAGGAAATGCTCCAGCTCGCGATTGAGCACGATCTACCGGTGTCGTTTCACGTGCGCGAAGCGTTTGCCGACTTTTTTCCAGTAGTGGCGAACTTTCCGACAGTGCGCGGAGTGGTGCATTCATTTACGGACAACAAAAAAGTTCTGCGTCGTATTTTGACAGAAACGGATTTTTATGTTGGCGTGAATGGGCTCGCGACTTATTCGACTTTGCCGACGCCGCCGCTCGAGCGAATTTTGCTCGAAACCGATGCGCCATTTCTCGCGCCGGTACCGCACCGCGGCGGAACAAATGAACCGGCATTCATCGCCGATATCGCCCAGTGGCTGGCACAAAAGCTCGAAATCTCGAAAGCGGAGGTCGCACGAGCGACGACAAAGAATGCGGTGAAGCTGTTCGGCAAGGAACTTAGCGTTTAAAACGTTCACTTATTGGGCTGTACGACCACCAGAGTGTCCACCTATCAACCCGCGCGTCGCTTCAGCTTGACTTTTTGACGCAAGTGTGATATAATGAAAGGATATGAGTACTGGCGAGGGGCAATTAGAGTTTCAGATACCGTCTTTTGCACGCGCGGAGGCGTATAATTTTGAGGCGACCGCCGATAGTTTTGGGATTTATCAGGAACTAAACCAAATCGCTGAGGAGATTGAGAAATGTCGCGCCAGAAATATCTAAAATATTCTAATAAATTGAGTTTGGGAGACTTAATCAATGCCGAGTCGGCGCTCGGGCGGACGCTGTTTGGGCAAATTCCGGCGGGGCACGAGCGGGAGTTTTTTGAGGCAAAGAAAAATGTGTGGATTTGGTACGAAAGTTGGCCGGACATGACTGGGGCAGTGCAGGAGCTGACCATTCGGTACGAGGTTCGGCCGGAGGGAGTGTTTAAACGGACGAATGCAGGGGCATATGAAAAGGTCAAGGGGGCAGAGCTGGACAATTTTCGGCAGGCGGCGCGGAGCTATTTAACACTTGTCAAATCAAAACTCTATTGCTAAAATAGAGTTATGGCAGAACAAATTTCTACGGAGGAGCTCGCGGCGGCGTTTGAAGGCTCGGCGGGCAAGAAAAGTGTGTGCGGAGGGAAGGATGCTATTCGCGGGCGAGAAGCTGACGACGTGCAGAGGAAGGCTACTAAGGGGAAAATTGTCTCGCTGGGAACATTGATAGCGGGGCTAGTTATGTTGGTTGTAGGGGTGGTGTTTTTAGTGCTAGGAGTTAAAAAAGCGTCGCTGCTAGCGGATGGTGATTTTTTGGTGAGCGTAGGAGAGTGGCGACTGGAGGAAACAGCGGACGCTACGGAGACAGAGGTGACGAACTGCGTGGGGGGCGAGGGGGCGAATTGCGTGGAAAGTAAAGTGGTTTGGACTTTTACGAAGATTGGCAAGGGGACTTTAACTACGAATGGGCATAAAAATGACTATGATTTTAAGTGGGCGATTCAGGACGGGAAGCTTGTGATTGAGACGGATTGGCTATACGCGCTAGACGACGAATATGAATATAGTCTCGACCAAGAGGCGCGGGTGCTGATTTTGAAGACTGCGGGCGCGGAATATAAGTTTATAGAAGCAAAGTAGGTGAAAAATATGCGCAAGGCGGTTGACGGAAAGATCAGAAAGGTGGTTGGGGTTTTGCTCTTGATGCTTTCTATTATCACCGGAAGCGTCATAAAAACAAATAATGTATCAGCTAATTTTTACACCTATGCAGGTTGCATTAACGCTAGTGGTGGCCGCGGAGACATCCCATCAGTACAATGGGCATGCAGGACTCATGTGGCTGATGGGGGAGGTACGAATGTATGCACCGCTTGGATTGGAAGTAGTACAAAGTCAAATAGTATAGATATTTATGCTAGTAGTCTTACCGGGGAAGTTGGCCTCGCTTATTGGGGAATGTGTACTCTTTTTCACAATACAACATATAATTTACATACCGAGAATGCTAATGGGTCTATCGCGAACGTCGGGGAGCTTTACCGTGGAACCTGGGGAAACCCTACATCAAAGGCTACTAGCTTAGATATTGAAAAGTTTGTTCAAGGGATTACGCCGGTAAATGGCGTCTATTCCCGCAATGTTAGAGTTTGGCGATGCCACGGCGGGAACGAAGGTAGCTGCTCATATCAGGATCAAGATATTAATGTAATTATTCGGAACCAGTTCGCGGGGCGGTCGCGGGTGGTGCAGAATGGGGTAGAAAAAGCTTCA
>CAVEVP010000003.1:0-77210 GCA_963619335.1 Clostridiales bacterium
CATTCGGCGTGGCAAGATTATTATCAAAAATACTACAGCGAGTATTATTCCAAAGCGGCACGGACTTATATTGAGACCGAAAAATTAAAACAGGCGCGGGAAAAAGCTGAGGAAGAGGAAATTTTGGGCAATTCACGGAATTCACAGGAAATTCAGACTGGGTTGCGGCAAAAAATTCGCAAAAAAGCCACTGAGAATGCCAAAAAAACGCGGCGTCACCGCCGGTTAATTCCGATTTTGGCGGGGCTAGCCGTAGTTTTGCTGATTTTATTCTTACAATACAACCGCTTGATTTTTGCGCCAATTATGGCGTACGTTTCGCCCGGGAACGCGCCGGCGAGCAGTATCGAGGCGGTGGATCCTACGGTGAGCGGGGAAGTTTCGGCGGACCCGCGCCTAATTATTCCAAAGTTGAATATCGACGTGCCGATACATTTTGGCATTCAACTTTCAGAGGTGATGTCGGCAATGAATAACGGGGTGGCGCATTATCGGATTGCTGGGGCGAGCGCTTATCCCGGAGAGATTGGCAACACGGTAATTACGGGACATTCGGCGGGCGACGTATATAGTTCGAATCCATATAAATACATCTTTTCGGGACTGGAACGGCTGGAAGATGGGGATTTGATCTATATCAATTATAATTCAGTGCGTTATACTTACCAAGTGGTTAAAAAAGAGGTCGTGGAGCCGAGCAATGTGGCAGCACTGGTGGTGGCGACGGACAAACCGATTTTAACTTTGGTAACTTGTACGCCTCTTGGGACTTCTAGATATCGGTTGCTCGTTACAGCGGAACAGATTTCGCCAGATTGGGACGGAGCAGAGAAGTCGGAAAGTTTGCCGACGGTGGATGAAAACACCGGCGAGACAATGCCGTCAAACGAGCCGTCGTTCTTTGAAGGGATTTGGAATTTCTTGACGGGGAATTAGGTGACAAAAATATCGCAAAAGCAAACGAGAGTTATTGAGGCAAAAGTTAGTTGTTTTAACGGCTAATCTACGATTTTTTCACGTATCAGCGCGCCGTCTGAGAAATAATATAGCCACTTATCGCCCACGATCGTGGCGGGGAATTGACTAGAGACGTTGTTTAACAATGCACGGCGGTTGAAACCGTCAAAATCATAAACAATGAGCTCGCCATTTTCGACGACGTAAAGCATATTATTGTCCAGCCAACCAAAGTTTTCATTTTCGAGCGACCATTCGCGGATAGAGAGCGATTCAAAATCAAAAGTGGCAAATTGAGCGCCAGTATAAAATTCAATGAATTCGCCGTCATTGCCGACTTTGACTTTCTCCGGAGCAAAAGTTAGGGTAAATTCTTTGACTAATTCAAAATCGGCCTTTTTATATAATTTGAGCTCCATATTTTCGAGTACGGTGATGTTTTTTTCATCATAAAACTTAGAAATTGCGACTTTAGCGGGAGAAGCTGTCGTGGTTAAGCTTGCGATTTCCTTATTGTTCAGATTAAGTACGCCGATAGTATACGGTTTGACGGTGGTCTGGCCGGAATTTTCGGCCGTATCCGTAGCGGAACTGAGTGCGACATTAGAGGCGGCATTTAGTGCCGAAAAGACGACCTCGTCTTCAAAATGATCAAAACTTTGAACATTGCTGACCAGTACCGAAGAAATCGCTCGGCTAGAAACGTTGATCTTACGCAAATTGCCGTCCTGAATGGCGATTAAATTCGCGGCAGAGTTATCCAGAATCTCGACCGTCGAAAAAGTGGCCGCAAAATCGCGCGAGAGATTGACGCTATTTTTCACGTTTTCGACATCTAGCAAAATCCATTCTGGCGTGCCCTCGTGGTTCACTTTAAACAAAATATGATTACCGTCACTATCCCAATCCGCAGTCAAAATTTCGTCCTGAAACAGCCCAGTCGTGGCGCCGTCGGCAAGACTGACCCCCGAAAACACTTCGGCAATGTTGATTTTTTTAGGCGTAGGCTTGTCGTCTTTTAGGTTTATTACTTTCCATTCGGTAGTATTGCCAATCAGCAACATTTTGTCTCGAGCTGGCGAAATTGTAGCCAAAGTAAAATCTTTAGTACTTAAAACCGTTTCGGCGGTGCGGTTCTGCAAAAACAGGCGCGGATATTGCAACCGATATAAAAGCCCCTCCGAAATATTAACGGTTTTAGTCCAGTTGTCATAGCCGTCTTTTGAGACGACCACGGTATGCTCGCCACTGGAAAGGATTTTAGAAGTGTTGGTGCGCTGCATCCAAGACGATTCGCCGTCAATGCTAAGCTCGGCGCCGGTCGGAATGGACGAAACTTGGAGCATGCCTTGGCGTTCGACCTTAAAATCGGAATTCAGCCAATAACCCGAAACCACAAAAGCCAAAATCACCACCATGATAATCACGGTCATCACCATGACAAACTCGGAAATAATCACTCTGAAGTTTTGTTTGCGCTTCATTTTTTCGCTGTTCATATGTTGTATATATTATAACATATTTAGCCTAAAAAATTAGCCCTTGTGTTTTTTTATAAAAAAAGGTATGATTATTATAAGAATAAGCGAGGTAATATGCAAACATCTGGAAACAATCGTATGACGCAGTCAATTCACCGTAAGGTGCAGA
The DNA here is from genome assembly GCA_963619335.1 of Clostridiales bacterium. Taxonomy (GTDB): domain Bacteria; phylum Patescibacteriota; class Saccharimonadia; order Saccharimonadales; family Saccharimonadaceae; genus Nanosyncoccus. Next base: position 2,608 of record CAVEVP010000003.1, read on the forward strand.
CGTCGACGACCCTGAATCGAAAATACACAAAGCGTCCGACGAAGTCGACAGATGTGATGGTGCGACGAAGTGCTAAAACCGAAAAAGTTAGCGACATGGTGCGTAGTTCAAAAGTGCAACATTTTAATTCCCAGATGGTAGCACCAATAGCAAAGGTCGAAACCGAGTCGATTGCTCCCGCGACGGTGCATCCGATGCAACAATCCGCTATGGCTAAAATGCAGATGCGCAAAAATGCCGGCATGCAAAAGTCGCTCAGTGCGTCCACTACGACAGTTTCGGGGATTACCGCCAAAGAACTAAAAGATCAAGCCATCAAAAAAGCTTTAGCGCAAGCGGAAAAGCTTGGAACTACGGCTAGCGAGCAAAAAACGCGAAGCAAAAAGAAAAAGTCCAGCGTGATGCATTTTGGCGTAGGGCGAGTATTGCTTGCTTTATCTTGCGCGGCGACAGCGGTGTTTGCGATTGTGTATTTCGTGAATTTAAACATGCCGGACGTATCGCTGAAAGTTGCGGCCATGCAAACTGGTATTGATCCGACTTATCCGAACTACGTGCCCCGCGATTATAGTGTTTCGAGCATTACGTCGGAAGATGGGCGAATCGGAATTGTGTTTTATAATTCCACTGCCGGGACGAGCTTCACACTGACCGAGGAAAAATCTTCGTGGGACACGAATGCGCTGGAGTCAAATTTCGTAAAAACTAATTATGGCGAAAATTACACCTTGGTGCGAGAACAGGGACTCAGTATCTATATTAACGGCAGCAATGCGACTTGGGTGAATGGCGGGATTGTATATAAAATTACCGCGGATAACGGAGTTTTGACCAACAAGCAAATTCGTTCGATCGCGACGAGTTTGTAGCGGGTTTAGCCGGAGAAATTATCGGGCTTTAAATCGCGCGGGCAACAGCGTTTAGGCGCGCGAGAGAAACTTCGCGTCCTAGCACCGACATAGTGAGATTTAAAGCTGGGCTAAACGGCGCAAAACTTAGCGAGATGCGAATTAAACTAAAGAGCTCGGCCGGTTTTCTGCCGGTTTCTTGCAGTAGTTCGTTTAGGGCGGTCTGCAAGTTTTCCGCAGTCCAATTTTCAACACCGGAAAGTTTGGCGATAGATTGTTTTAACAGCGTTTCGAGCCCGGATTCAGACATTTTTTTCAAGAACTTGTTATCCATCAACATGTCAAGGTCGATTTTGGGGTCAGCGAAGAAGTAATCGGTCATGGTTTTTAAATCTGAAAGAGTTTTTAAGCGGTCATAAATAATTGCGAGCACTTGTTTCTGATAGGCTTCGCCGTAATTTTTGGCAGTTTCGGGCCAAAAGTCAGCAGTGCGAGCAAACAACGCCTCGACGCCTTGCTCATCAAAAATCCGCCGCAGCCACTGACCATTCATCCATAATAATTTCGTCTCGTCATAGCGCGCGCCGGAATTTTGAATCCGATCTAGCGAAAAATTCTGGATTAGTTCAGCTTTAGTGTAGATTTCTTGTTCCGTGCCGTCGTTCCAGCCCAGACAGGCTAAATAATTTAACATGGCTTCTGGCAAGACGCCATCCGCACGATATTCGGAAACCGACTTCGCACCGTCCCGCTTGCCAAGTTTTTTATTGCCACTAGGGGCTAAAATATGGGGCAGGGAGACAAACTTCGGACGCCCCAACCCTAGCGCGTCATAAAGCGCGAGATAATTCGGTGTGCTGGACAAATATTCCACTCCGCGCATCACGTGAGTAATACCCATTTCGGCGTCATCCACGATATGTGCGAAGTTATAGGTCGGGAAACCGTCTTTTTTAATCAAAATAATATCGTCCTGCACTTCGGGACCAGCGTGCAAATCACCCATAACTTCGTCGTGCCAAGTATATGCTTTCGGTTCGGCCTTAAACCGAAGCGGGATACCAATTTGCCACTCCGAAGTTTGCTCCGGGCGGAAATTACGATATAAAAACGGAATTTTCTCGGCGTGGCATTTTCGGCGATACTCCTCAATCTGTTCCGGAGTGGTCGGGTCGGCATAGGCTCGCCCCGAGTCGATTAGCTTTTTGGCCCACTGGTAATAAATTTCTTGACGTTCGCTTTGAAAATACGGACCGTGGTCTCCACCAACTAGCGGGCCTTCGTCCCATTCCAGCCCCAGCCAAGTTAGTGTATCTTCGATCAGCTCCGTCGCGCCATCAACAAAGCGCGCGCGATCGGTATCTTCAATCCGTAAGACGAACCGGCCGCCAGTCTGCCTGGCTAAAAGATAAGGGTAAATCGCCGAGCGGACATTGCCGATATGGATATAGCCAGTCGGGCTGGGCGCAAATCTAGTAATCACATTCATAGTATATATTATACCATATTTTTAGAGATTTTCTTCTTCGTCTTCGTCATCATCTTTTTTGCGACGAGCGAGAATGAAGAAGAAGATGCTAGAAGTGGCGGCGACCGCCGAGGCAACGGCAAGGCCCGTAGCAAGGGAAGTGCCGGTGGCGATACTCGCCGTAGTATGTTCAATTACGCCTTTCGGATTGTTGTAAGCGTTCGAAGTGTCGCCTTCGCTAACTTCGGTGGTAGTCTTCGTTGTATCCGAAGATTCTTCGGTCGTAGAATACACCGTGCGGTTTTTACTGCTGTCATAAGTCGCCTTGCCGTCGGTTGCATCATCCGGCTGGGCTGGGTCGTCCGGAACAACCGGATTATCGTCGTCAATCGTGCCACTTACAACCGCAATCACTACCGAACCGGCATAAGTTCCCGCAGCTTGAGCGGCATTAGTTTGTGTGCCGAAATAAATACTAGTCGAGCCACTACCTATGCCAGTGGTGGAGAGGAGTTTTGTCGGGCTGGAGCTAGTTTGGACCGGGGAATAAGTACTGCTCGCAGAGCCGGCAGTTGTGTCATCAAGCGAAAAGCCCCAGTGGTTGATTTGGCTGACACCAAAATTTTCACGGGTCGAAGTCGTGGTCATGGTCGGGATAGTCTCAGAGTTGCCAGCGGAAGAATTGGTCAGATTAGTATTCGTGGCATACATCGAGGCGGTAAAGCCATTGGCGTTGTTCGAAGTGACCGACAAATTCACCGTGTTGCGCAGGAACGTGCCCATTGAGCCCGAAGCGCCGTCGCGAGGCGCTGAAACAGAGACGGAAAGACTTTCAACGACGTTGACTTGAAAAGTAGCCTCACTGTCTGCCGCCTTAGTCGCAACAATCGAGCCGGCATGAACGCCAGCAGTGATAGACAGAATGCCTACAAAACAAATCTTGACCTTCGTTTTTGTCTTAAGCATAATACCATTATAGCATAAGAATTTTGGATGCGAAGACTTTTTTTGTGAAAATCTATTTCTCATTTTTATGTATAACCTTTACAATTCCATTATAGCACAAGCATAAAGTTTTGTAAACCTTTATGCTTAAAAAAGTTAAAAAGGTGGAAAAAACTTACGTTTTCAGTTATAATTAAGCTAACAATGTTTAAAGTGGAGTAAACATGACTAAAAATAAGACGAAAAAATGGCTAATTTGCAAGATTTTAGGCGGAGTGAGCTTCGTAGCGGGGCTAAGTTGTCTGCTTGTAGCGCTGCTCGGAATTAAATCCGAGGCTACAACGGCGGATTTTCCAGAATTGCCAACCCAAAAAGATACGGCGAACAATTACAGTTTGCTCACCGGCGAAGCGCTCGGGGAAGGAGAAACGACAAACGCACCGACTTATTGTGTGCAAGTCCCGAACGGGCTGGACGGCGCACGCCCGCAGGCGGGACTGAATGGGGCGGGAGTGGTGTTTGAGGCGATTGCCGAAGCGGGTATAACGCGATTTGCAGCGATTTTTCAAAATCCGGCCTCGGCAGTAATTGGGCCGATTCGGTCGCTCCGAATTTATTATCTGGAATGGGATACGCCATTCGATTGCACGATCGTGCATGCGGGCGGTTCGGGGGACGCACTGGCGGCGGTCGCGAGTGGCGGATATAAAGACCTCAGCGAAAATTATACTTATATGTATCGCGGGACTTATCGCAATCGGTTGTGGAATAATTTGTTTACCACGGCGGAATATCTGCGCAGTGCTGGCGGAAATGGGACGTCCGAGATTAAGGGCTTTGTCCGCCTAACTCCGGAAGAATCCGAGCGCGAAAAAATCGACAACACGGCAACGGAAAAGTTAGTCATCACCGAGCCGACTGAGAAAGACACTTCCGTAACGAGCGCCAAAGTCGCCGATATTGCCTTAAAACTCGGCGGGAATGCGAATTTTAACGTGAATTATCACTACGACGCTAGCACAAACACTTACCAGCGCAGTTTTGGCAGCGGAGCGGCGCACGAGGTGTATCAATGCCCGACAGATAATTTGGGCGAGAAAAATCCGGAAGATGTTTGTAGCCTAACCCAGCTATCGCCGTCAGTGGTAGTTGCGATGATAGTGCAAGAATCACGCGCTAGCGACAATTATCACGAGGCGATTAAAACCACTGGTTCGGGCGAAGCGTATATTTTCCAAAATGGCATCGCGAAACACGGGACTTGGAAAAAGAATAGCGCCGGCGAGCAAATTCAGTTCTTGGACGAGAATGGCGCCGAGATTAAACTCGCGCCGGGGCAGACCTTCATCACAGCGGTGCCGAGTTATGGCGCGGTGAATTATTAAAATTCGACAAATCTCGCAAAAAAGTGTTGACTTTTCTTAAAAACTCGTGATATAATGAGACTGCGCACCTAACCCCCCTTGGGTGCGCAACTTGTTTTAAGACTGGTCTCGTCGTCTAGCGGTCCAGGACTCCTGGTTCTCATCCAGGCAATCGCGGGTTCGAATCCCGCCGAGATCACCAGTTGTGAACCGGAGCCAAAGTTTGGCTCTTTTTTTATGCTTTATAATAAATCTGGAATAGGGCTACCATTTTCGTGAGTTTTATGTTATAATATAGAGATATGAGTAAAATGCCGATTGTAGCACTGATTGGACAAACAAATGCCGGAAAATCGAGCATTTTAAATCGGATGGCGCGAAAAAATATCGCGATTGTAGCGCGCGAGGCGGGGACGACACGCGACAATGTTGTGGCAAAAATCGACGATCAGTTTATTTTGATTGATACAGCGGGGCTAAAAGACCCGACGGACGATTTTGAAGCCTCAATTCAAGACCAAATTCTTGACGCGATTGAGAGCGCGGACGTGATTTTAGTGGTGCTGGATTCGGCGAAATATTTTGATCACCGCGACGCGAAAATCGCCAAAGATGCGCTCCGGTCTGGCAAGCCAGTGTATTTAGTTTTGAACAAGTGCGACCTTGGAGAATCGTTGCTGATTGAAGATTTCCGGGCGCTCGGGATTGCGCCAGAACGGACTTTTTATGTTTCGGCGACGACGGGGCAGGGAATTAATGCTTTAAAGGGGCAGTTGAAGGATTTGTTCATCGGGGTCGGGACCGCGTCTTTCAAAGGGGTCGGGAATATATCTTTCGAGGGGGTCCGGAGGTCGCTACCGAGGAATAAGGGGTCCGAGCCCCGTGAAGACGGGCGCGAGGAACCCCGACCCGAGAAAGATATATTCCGACCCCAAAAAGATACTCCTGAACCCCCGCTCAAGATCGCTCTGATTGGGCGGCCGAATGTGGGGAAATCGAGTTTATTCAATGCGCTTGGGAAAAAACAGCAGGCAGTCGTTTCGAGCCGTCAAGGGACGACTCGTGATATTAACCGCGTGAATGTGAAATATAAGGGGCGAGAGCTGGAAATTTTGGACACGGCGGGCCTGCGCCGACCTGGCAAACGCGAAGTGGGAATTGAAAAATTCAGCGCCATTCGAACACTAGCGGCAATTGAAGAAGCCGATATTTGCGCCTTGCTGGTCGACGGCACCGAGCCTCACGCGAAGCTCGATCAAACTCTCGCGGGGCAGATTATCGAGGCGGGAAAGGGGATTATTGTCGTAATTACTAAAACCGACCTAGTTCAGGCGCGACTGGACGAATTTGCGAGAGAAAAAGCCGAGCAGGACGAAAAGTTGACCGACGACGGGCGAAAAAATGAACTCGAAACTCGCCAGCCGAAAGACATCGACGGGATTTTGGACGATCTCGAATACGATTTTAACTTTTTGCCTTATGCGCCGGTGCTGCTCACTAGCGCCGAAACTGGCAAAAACGTAACGCAACTCTTTGAACTGGCGCTTGAAATTGACGAAAACCGCCACCAAGAGGTCAAAACCGCGGAGCTAAACAAGATCTTAAATGATGCGATCGTCTCGCACACTCCGGCGGGACTAAAAAACACCCGTCCGAAACCGAAATATATCGTACAAACTGATACTTGCCCCCCGTGGTTTGTGGTGCATGGGCATAATTTGGAACTGTTGCACTGGTCGTGGAAACGGTTTTTGGAGCGCAAAATCCGCGAAAAATACCCGTTTGTAGGGACGCCAATCATGTTTTCATTTCGGGATGACGGCAAAAATGACGACCGCAATACTCAAAAAACTTGACAAAAAAGCATAAGCGTGATAGAATTAAAGGATAAGCCCTTTTTAAGGGGCTTTTTTTATGTTATACTGAGCCTACGGGGGGAGTATCTTAACAGGAAGGGGGCCATTCTATGGACAAACGTAAATTGTCTTACGTGATCGATACGAACGTGCTGATCGATTATATTGACATCATTCCGTCTCCGGACGGAGTGCAGGCAAAGCTCGAAGAGGCGACCGCTGACCTTTCGGAGGCGCATCTAATTATCCCAACAGTGGTAATTCGGGAGCTTTCTAACTTTAAGAAGGAAAAAAGCGAACGCGGAAAAGCGGCTCGGCAGGCGCTCAGTCGAATTCATAAGCTGGTCATGGATAGTCAATATACCATGGACGAAGTTTATAATTTGCGAGCAGGAATTTCGCTGGCGGCAGGGAAACAGACCTTGTCGGTGCTACCGGTACACAAGAATTTTGTGAAAGCCTTGCCCTATCACCCGTCGGACACCGATATGGACGGTCAGATTATTTTGACCGCGCTGTCGGCAGTAATGATTGAGGCGGGTTTGCCGATTAACGGCGAAGCGGCGGCAGAGGACGTACTGAAGCTGAAGTCCGAGAACGTAATTCTGCTGACTAACGATAAAGGACTGGCGATTCGGGCGCGCGAGCGAGGCTTAAAAACCGAGCGATATGGCTATAAATATCCTGACCCTTATACGGGACGGAGAAATGTGGTGGTGCCGAAAGAGTTATTCCTAGAGTTTTATGCCGCACAGAGAATTTCGCGCGAAGAATTCGAACAGGCTCTGCCAGACGAGCGCAAGCTCGTGGCAAATGAGTTCGTTATGATGGAACTTCAGGACGAAGCGGACTATCCGCGCGATTTTAACCCGAGAAATACTCGATGGTTTGAGCATATCGGACGGTACAACGTCGAGGAAGACGCGATCGTGCGCCTTAAATTTGCGCCGAATTTTCCGCTCCGGCTCAAAAACGCCGGACAGGCAATGTATGCCGAAGCCTTGATGGACCCGAGTATCGCCGCGGTGGTTTGTTCGGGGCCGGCGGGCTGTGGCAAAACCTATATGTCGACCATTTATGGCTATGAAGCTTGCAAAAATGGCGATTTTATTGGGGTAACCACGGTGCCGTGCGAAAGTCATAGTTCTATTGGCGCTTTGCCGGGAGATTTGGACGAAAAAATGGATCCGGCTGTGCAGCCGCTCAAAAACGCCATTCGTAATTATTTGCTCGACAACGATAGCCAGCTCAACAGGGAGTTGGTGCTTTTGCAAAAGTTTGGCGCAAACGATAACGGCAAGCATAACGGTAAGCGCGACGACGACAAAAATAGCAATAAATATTCGCGTCGTTCGTCTCGTCGTGATGAAAATTGCGACCGCGACAACGAAAACGCCGGCAATCGCCCAGATAAGCGTTCGCTAAAGGAAAAACTGCGCGACCGCGTGGATTTGATTTGGGATAATTGGTTCACTAATGTGCCGATCGAAAACGCACGGGGACGTGATTTTGCTTATGAGCTGGCAATTTATGATGAGTTCCAAGATCAGAATGCCCAGCAGGCGGACACTTTAATCAAGCGTATTGGGCGAAATGGCAAAATCGTCATCACTGGCGACACGCGTCAGATTCACTCGGCTTACCTAGACCACAACAACAATGGTCTGGTCTATGCATCGCAACTACTTTATGATAATCCGTTGGTGGTACAAGTTTGCTTCACCGAAGATGAGATTATCAGACATCCGCTGGTTGAGTTCGTGGCTGAAAAACAGGCTCTGCTCGCAGCGGAGACCGCTCGGCCAAGCGAAAGTTAATTTTTAACACCAGATACCCCCCTTCACACCCTGTCCTAGACAACGGGAATTGGATTTTTTCCAATCTCGTTTGCGGACGGGGTATTTTTATGGTATAATTTTCGTATGAAATTAGTAGTTGGACTGGGTAATCCAGAGGCGGAATATAACTGGACGCGGCACAATACGGGCTTTCTCGCGCTAGATTTTTATTTTAAGCTTAACCACCTTAGTTGGGGGGCAAAACCGCGCTACGGGGCGATTTTTGGCCGCAGAGACGATATTTTGTTTATCAAGCCCCAAGATTATTATAATTTAAGCGGGCGGGCGGTGCGCGAATTTATGCAGTTTTATAAAATTCCAGCCGAGGATATTTTGGTGATTTGTGATGATTTTAATCTGGAATTTGGGGTTTTACGCTATCGCACGCATGGGTCAGCGGGGGGCAACAACGGGCTTAAATCCGTGATTTTTGAGACTGGAACCGCGGATTTTCCACGCCTACGGATTGGGACGGGGAACGACGAACTAAGGACGCGGATAGGGGACGTGGATTTTGTGCTGTCTAAATTCACGGTGGCGGAAAAAATGCGCCTGCCCGAGGTTTTGAAAGAGGTAAGCGACAAAATTGATGAGATAATTTCTAAATAAGACTCGCGTTTTGGACTAAGGGAAGTTACAGACAAGATAACAAAAATCCAAGATTTACGACCGATATTTAAGCCAAGGCCCAGTTATTTAGCCCCAAAGCTCGCACCCGCCCCTTGATTTCCAGAAGAGTGATAACTTGGTTGAATACCTCTGGTGAGAGGCTGACAGTTTGCATAATTTCGTCGCCAGAACGCAGGCCTTGATGAATGGCGGTAAGGACAGCGGTTTCGAGTTCGGTGTCGCCAGTAGGTTTTTGTGCTTTGGCTGATTTTTTGAGAAAATCCTCAGGGAACAGCTCGCGCAGGACGTCGTCCGGTTCGGCATAGACCAGTGCGCCTTGTTGCAAGAGTTTATTACATCCTTGAGAATAGGGGCTAGTGATGTTGCCGGGGACAGCAAACACGGTTTTGCCCTGGGCGAGAGCGTGCGTGGCGGTATTGAGCGACCCGGACCGCTCGCCCGCCTCGACCACGACTACAATATCAGAAAGTCCCGAAATCAGGCGGTTGCGTTGGAGGAAGGAATTTTTGTAGTTAATATGACGCCGTCCCCGCTCGTCCAGATATTCGCCCGGCACCAGCGGGGCGTCCGAGTCCGCTGGCGGGTATTCAGAGATAATCACGCCGCCTTGTTTTACAATTTCGGCGGCAAGAGCGGTGTGGTTCGTGGGGTGAATACGGTCGATCGGGTTGCCGAGCACCGCGACCGTCGTCCCGCCGGCTTCCAGACAGCCCCGATGACCAATACTGTCAATTCCGTAGGCGAGACCCGACACGATAATGACCTGTTTTTTGGCAAGCCGAAAAGCTAAATCTCTAGCGATTTCCTCGCCATAACGGGTGTTATGGCGCGAACCGATAATCGCCACCACCGGAGGACGGACAGATTTTCCCGCTTTGACCACATTTTCCGGCATTTTACCACGAAAATACAATGTTTTAGGCGTAAGCGCAATACCGTTTAACACCTCTGTAAAATCGGCTTCCAGGGGTCGAATTTGGTTGATTTTTGTAAAAAAGTATGAAAAAAGTGTTGACATTTTATTTCTCCCGTGCTATAATTAAGACAGTTGGTACACAAAAAGTGTGCCACACCGCACCTAAATAAGTTATAATTTCAGCTATACTACTTCTAGTATAGCAGAAATTGCGAGCTTTTGAAACCCTTTCGGGCTTAAAATTTCTTTACGGTTTTAAGTCTTATAAGTATTACCTCCACTTTGAAAGGAAACTTTCGAAGGCTTAGCAATCCCTCTAACCGGCGGGCCCCAATTTGTGTGAGGTGGGTCGCGCTTCCGGGGTCTCTCCCGGTATAGTGAGAAGCGTTAGAGGGCCAAAATAGCCTCAGGTGATGCCCACCCTTACCTGAGGCTTTTTTGTGGGAAAAATTCTGTGTGTTTTTGCGGTTATGTTTGACGGGTATGGTATGATTATATATATGGCGAAAAATTTGGTAATTGTGGAGAGCCCAGCGAAGGCGAAAACGATCGAGAAATATCTCGGGGATGATTTTAAGGTCTTGGCGTCGGTAGGGCATATCCGGAAAGATACGAAAGTTAATAAAACTACTTTCGAGGTAACTTATGAAATCGATCCGGGGCACAAACAGATTATTTCGGAACTAAAAAAAGCGGCTAAGCAAGCGGAGCGGATTTGGCTCGCGACTGATGAAGACCGCGAGGGAGAGTCGATTTCGTGGCATTTGTGCGAGGTGTTGAACCTGCCGAAAGACACGGCGCGGATTACTTTTCATGAGATTACCAAGCCGGCGCTCGAGAATGCGATTAAAAATCCGCGGACGGTGGATATGGATATGGTGGCCAGCCAACAGGCGCGCCAGACGCTCGATATGCTGGTGGGGTATGATTTGTCGGACATTGTGCGGCGAAAGGTGCCTGGGGCGGTGTCGGCGGGACGGGTCCAGAGCCCGGCTTTACGGCTGATCGTCGAGCGCGAGAAGAAAATTGAGCAATTTGAGAGTAAATTTGATTTTAAAGTCAGTGGGAAGTTTGAGGCGACTGGAGAAAAAGCGGTTTTACCGGAAAATCCCGCGGCGGTGTTTGTCGCCAAGGGCGAAGTGGTAGTGTTTGATGGGTTTTTGAAGGTTTATGGCAAAAGTAAGGATTTAGAATTGCCGAAAGTGGCGGCGGGGGACCGGATGAAGCTCGAAGGGCTGGTCGCGAAACAGAATTTTGCCAAACCGCCGGCGCGATATACCGAGGGGTCGCTGGTGAAGAAGTTGGAGGAGCTGGGGATTGGGCGGCCGTCCACTTATGCGTCAATCATGACCGCAATTCAGGCGCGGGGGTATGTCGTTAAGGGGGAATCCGAGGGGGAGGAAAGGGAAGTGGTCGAGTTTAGAGCCGGAGATGTTGAGAAGGAGGGCGCGAAAGACTTTTTGGCGACGCTCGAGGGCGAGGCGCCAGCGGACGAGAAAACGGCGCGAGAGCTTCTAGAAAAATTGGCGAGAGACCGGTTCGTAGTGCTGGAAGTGGAAGAAAAAGAGGGCGCAAAAGCCAATCCGGTGCCATTTACCACGGCGGCGCTCCAGATTGAGGCGAATTCCAAGCTCGGTTTTTCGTCGCGGACGACGATGAGCGCGGCGCAAGGGCTGTATCAGGCGGGGCTGATTACCTATCACAGAACGGATTCTTTGAATTTGTCGTTACAGGCGGTGGCGGCGATTGCGCAGTATATCGAGCAGACTTTTGGTAAAAATTACCTTAAAGTGCGGACGTTCAAGACAAAAGATGCGAATGCACAGGAAGCGCACGAGGCGATTCGCCCGACCCATATAACGACGCTTAATGCTGGAAAAAATGATTATGAGAAACAGCTATATCAACTGATTTGGGCGCGGACGGTGGCGACGCAGATGGCGAATGCAAAAGTGGCGAAAACGACAATTAAGATTGGGACGAGTTCAAGTGTGGCGGGGGCGAGAAACGCGGAGGACGCGCGCTCTGGTGAGACTGGCACAAAAAACGCAAATGCAGGCGCGTCTGAAATTGCCGAAAAAACAGAGGTAAAACGCGCGGTAGTGAAAGAAAAATTCGGTGCAAATAAGGGCAAACTCGTGCCGACGCCAACTGGGGAGCTGGTGGCGGGATTTCTGACCGATAATTTCAAAAATATCGTGGATTATAAATTTACGGCAAATATTGAAAAGGACTTGGATTTGGTCGCTGACGCGAAGTTGGAGCGGGTAAAAATGCTACGGGATTTTTATGGGCCGTTTCATGATACGGTTCTAGCCGCCAACGGGATTGAACGCTATAATAACGCGCGACTTTTGGGGCATGACCCAAAAACTGGCAAGCCGATTTATGCCAAGGTCGGGAAAAATGGCGGTTTTATTCAGCTGGGCGACAACGAGAAGGAGTCGGGCGAAAAACCGCGGTTTGCGCCATTGCCGAAACGAAAATCGGTAAAAACGGTAAATTTAGAACAGGCGCTGACGCAGTTGGACCTGCCAGCATTGCCACGGCTGCTCGGGAAAGCGCCGGACGGAGCGGAGATTATCGCCGCGAACGGACCGTTTGGGCCGTATTTGAAGGGTGGGAAGTATAATATTCCGATGAAGGATTTAGATCCATATACGGTGAGTTTAGAGGAGGCGCTGCCACTTTATCAGGCAAAAATCGACTCAATTATCGCCGATTGGGGTGAAATTATGATTATTAACGGGGCGTATGGGCCATATGTCAAGGGGCCGGGGCGGAGAAATAACGTCAAAATTCCAAAAGATGTCGATCCAAAGACGATTACTTTGGCGCAGGCGGAGGAAATGCTGAAGAATAAGCCAAAAACGGCGCGACGGGGCGTTCGAGGGAGAGGCACTACTAAGACGACAGCTAAGACCGCCACGAAAAAGACAGTAAGTAAAAAATAACTCAGCGGCTGGGCGATATCCCTGGCGGACTTTTGCCTACAGGTTTTGATATGGCTACAGACATTAGTGATTTTGGTGGGGTTTAGTTTTTTGATGCAGCGCGCAAACAAGTTATGCTTTGCATAATTTTTTTCGTACTTTGTAAAAAATGTGATACAATAATAATAGGAAAACGATAATTTCATAGTTGACATCCGTGATATTCTATGATATTATAGTATGAATTGATAATATTAACTGGGGTGGAATAAGGAGAGTCTTGATGGACCAAAATGCGGAAATCCTCAAAAATGCAATCTCGGGCAGTTTAAAAATTATTGAACAAGAACGCGAGAAGGAGATTATATCCCGCAGGTTTGGTCTTAAAGGCAATAAAGAGACTCTAGAACAAATTGGCGAAATGCTGTCTATCACCAGGGAACGAGTGCGACAGCTTGAAAAGGCGATTTTAATTCGGCTTCAGATTTGCGCCGAAGAGGGACAAATTCCGGAACTCGCCGCCGCAGAGAAGATTTTAATCCGGAATCTAACTGAGACTGGGCGGGTGGCGAAGTTGGGCGACCTCGCCGACAAGATTTACGGCCGAGAAACTACCGCGTCCGAAAGGGCCGGCATCTATTTTATTGCGACTTTTTCGAAAAATTTGGCTATTGTTGAGGAAAATGACCGCTATAATGTCGCGGTGGGGATTGCTGAATACGGGGACAGCAAAAAAATTCGCGACCGGGTGGACGAAATCGTAAAGGTCGTACGCGAGAATAAAAAGCCGATTTCATTAGAGGAGCTTGACGAAAAGCTAAATTATGAGCACCCTAGCCATATTACAGCCGTGGCGTCAATTTCTAAGCTGTTAGCGTCCCTAAATGGGATGTGGGGGCTCGCTAAATGGCCATCTGTGAACCCGAAAAACATTCGGGACAAGATTTTTGTGATTTTGGAGGCTAAAAGAGAGCCGATGCACTTTTCGGACATTGCCAGAGAGATTAAAGAATCGAATTTCAAGCGCAAGAATGTGACCGTGCAGGCGATCCACAACGAGCTAATTAAGGACACGCGGTTTGTGCTGATTGGGCGGGGAATTTATGCGCTGTCGACTTGGGGGTACAAGAAAGGAACGATTTCAGAGATCATTAAGTCAGTACTAGAAAAAGCGGGCGGGCCTCTGACTCGTGAAGAAATCGTAAAGCAAGTTTTAAAAGTGCGCAAAGTAAAAGAAACCACGATTTTGCTCAATCTCCAAAATAAAGATTATTTCAAAAAAGTAGACAAGAATTCTTATATCTTGGCTTAGGTGAGCTAGGTATCTGGCATTTGACGCTTAGATGTCTAGGTAAGCTTGCGAATAGGGCACAAAGTTTAAGTTCCCATGCGCTTCGAATTTATCAACACATCATTTTTATGCTATAATAGTCTTATGGAAAGCGTCATACATTTTATTTTAATGCCGATATTTTGGATTCCAGTGGTGGGGGTGCTGGCGTTTTTGACCTATCGGAATTACCGTAAGTTAAACAATTTGAAGGTTTTAAATGTAGATTCGGTGCTGTTAATGCTGGAAATTCCGCGAGAAAACGATAAAAAAGAGCTGGCGGCGGAACAGATGTTTGCCTCTTTACACGGAATTTTGCGAGATAAGCAGGAGCTGAAAAATTCCGGCGGAGTACAGGAACATCTGTCGTTTGAAATTGTCTCGACGGCGGGACAAATTCGGTTTTATGTTTGGGTGCCGAAAATTTTGCAGAGTTTTGTTGAGGGACAGATTTACGCCCAATATCCGACAGTACAGATTTACAAGATGAACGAGGATTACGCCGATAAACGGGGCGAATATCCGGTGACTTATATGAGCGAGCTGACGCTAACTGAGAACGAAGTTTTGCCGATTAAGACCTTTGATACGTTTGAGGTGGACCCGCTAGCGGGGATTACGGGGACGCTGGCGAAGCTGAATGCTGAAAATTCGGAAGAAATGTGGATTCAGATTTTGGCGCGCCCAATTCCGGACGATTGGCACAAAAATACCACTGATAAGTGGGTTAAACGGATTAAATCGGGGCGTAAATCTTTGTTTAACGGAGTAGGGATTGATTGGACTTGGGTTGTAGAGGCGCTCGGGGCGCTATTTCGGCCGCCAGCGGGCGGAACTGGGTCGGAGGTGAAAGTTGAGCTTTCCGAGCGGGCCAAAACCCAGATTGCTAAGGCCGAAGAAAAAGCCACAAAACTGGGGTATGAGGTGAAAATTCGGTTGGTGTATCTTGGCAAAGACCAGACCGACGCCAAACTCAATATGCAAGCGCTGGTCGGGACGTTTAAGCAGTATAATTCGACCAATTTGAACGGTTTTCGGCAACTGGGCGGGACGTTTAACTCGGCCGACCTTGACGCTTATAAGATGCGCCAGTTTACTAACCGCGGGTTTATTTTGAATATTTCAGAGCTGGCTTCGGTGTACCACCTGCCCCATACTTCGGTGGAGACGCCAAATATCGTTTGGGCGACCTCAAAAACGGCAGAACCGCCGGCGAAATTGCCGGTGATAACAGGGGTGGCGGCGAACGATAAGGGCATTTCGGCATTTGGACTAACGAATTTTCGGGGAATTAACCATCAGTTTGGGCTATTACGACGAGACCGGTCGCGACATGTGTATGTGATTGGGCAAACTGGGGCGGGGAAGAGCGGACTGCTCGAACTTTTGGCACTCTCGGACATCTTTTACAATCAGGGGTATTGCATTGTAGACCCGCATGGGGATTTTGCGATTGATAACTTGCGGTTCGTGCCGGAGTCGCGAATTAAAGATGTAGTGTATTTCAATCCGGCGGACACGGCTTTTCCGGTGGCGTTTAACCCGCTGGAAGTTTCCGACCCGGCGAAAAAACCGAACGTTTGTTCGGAAGTGATTGGGGTACTCAAGCGGATGTTTGGCGATTCTTGGGGACCGAGGTTGGAACATATTCTTCGCTATACTCTTCTAGCCTTGCTCGATCGTCCAGAGGCGACCCTGCTCGATATCTCGAGGCTGCTCACCGACAAGGATTTCCGCAAAGAAACGCTGGATTATTGTTCGGATGTTACAGTGTTGCAGTTTTGGAAACATGAATTCGGGCAGTGGAACGATAAGCAGGTGAATGAGTCGATCGCGCCGGTACTCAATAAAGTCGGGGCGTTTACTGCCAACCCGATCATTCGCAACATCATCGGGCAGCCAAAATCGTCGTTTGATATCCGGAAAATTATGGATGAGGGGAAGATTTTAGTAGTAAATCTCTCTAAGGGGCTGATCGGGGAGGATAACGCGGCTATTCTCGGGGCGTTTATTGTTACCAAGGTTCAGCTTGCGGCGATGAGTCGGTCGGATATTCCGAATGTAGCCGATCGGCGGCCGTTTTATCTCTATGTGGATGAGTTCCAGAACTTTGCGACGGATTCTTTCGCGGTGATTTTGTCGGAGGCGCGGAAATATGGCTTAAATCTCACTGTGGCGAACCAATATGTTGCCCAGATGACGGACAATGTCCGTGATGCGGTGTTTGGTAACGTGGGGACGACGATTTCGTTCCGAGTCTCGCCAGAGGACGCGCCGGTGTTGATCAAACAGTTTGAGCCGACCTTTAGCGAGGGCGACATTATTCAGCTCAACAACCGCCATTTTGTGATTTCGATGATTATCGGCGGGGAAAAAGTGCCGGCCTTTTCGGCAACGACTCTGTCGCTTCCCTCTTCGCCAATGGATAATTTCGACGCTATTGTGGCGCATTCTCGGGAATATTTTGCTCGGCCGCGGCTCGAAGTGGAGCGAGAAATTCGGGAGACTATCGAACAATCCGAGAAATATAAGAGGGAATTAGCCGATTCTGGGCGACAAGAGCCAAAACTCGTGATCAACGAGACACCCCAGACCGAATTTCGGCGCCAAAACATAAGCCCAAACGCCGCAGAAGGCCGTGAGAGCCTTGGGCTCAAAGATTTGGCTAAGTTAGTCGAGTCTAAGGCTGGCGAGGCTCCTAGGGTCGTCTACGTGGGTTCTATGGCCAAAAATGCTAAGCCGGTAGCCAAAAATGATGGCGGAGCCGGCAAAAAGCAATCCAAAAAGGCAAAAAAGAATTCGAACAAGTCCGCTGCTGATAAACCGACAGGGGAGAAACAGGGAAAGGATGCTTCTTTTGAGGCTTCTAAAAAGCCGAGCACCTCTTCCCCTGTTCGCCCAGAGGTAGAATATCAGGAAAAATCGACCGTAGAAATCCGGCCGTCTCATACTGCCCTACCCCTGGAAAAACCGGTGAAAGACCCCCAGAATTACGCCAAAAAAGACAATTCGGTGGATGGGTTTTTGACTATTCGGCACTAGACGGATTGCCAATCGACAGTTAGGCGATCGCTAGAATTAAAATCGGATGGAATTAGATTTTAATGGCCGTAGGGAAAGAAAAAACAAAGTTTTGGTGGGTTAGTGGGTTTTGGGCGGATTTTTTGGACGATTGTCCAGTCGATAATTTTTGTTAGGTTTAATGTCGCACAATACATATTTTACGACATTATAGGTAAATTCAAAAGACGGTTAAGTTAGCCCAGTCAGTTATACGAGCCAAGGGCTAAGGCCCTAGAAACTTTCTCGCTGGCGCACAAGGAAAAAATCCTCGTCGTTTAATTAGGGCTGCGCCGGGGACTATCCCGTGCTCACCTTAACTAAACTCCTCGGATTTTTCTTTGGCTGGCGAGACGTTCCTAAAGCCTTAGCCACTTGGCTTTCGCGTGGCTAGCCGAACGTTTTCTTTGGCTGGCGAGGTGTCCGCTGTCAAAACCTTTTAGAACCAGCCTAGCAATATATAAAAGCGCTGCGCGCCAAGCTTTTCGGACGCTTTAACGCGATTATCCTGAGGTTTTGGTGGATTTTTCGGTTTTCCGGCGATTTTTGGCGATTTTTGGCGTTTTTCGGTGATTTTTCGAATTTGACTTTTTCCCCACTTTATTTCCCCACTTCGTTTTCCTCTCTTTGACTGGCGGGCTATGGCTTATATTTCCCTGTTTTTAAAAACCCTACTTTCTCTTTCCCCGAACAAAAACCGAACTTAATTCCCTAGCCTCTGTCAGGCAGTCTTATTTATTAGTTCAACGAACTTATATATGCTTTGCGCACTAATTCGTCTCTTAGAACTATGTGTTCGTTTGAGGCCTTGACCAGTGATACGGTAGCTTGTCCGGAAAAAGACACATAGGTGATTTTAGTCCCGTAATTCTTTGCGACTTGGAGAGCTGGGAGCAAGTCGGTGTCAGAACTTACCAGCACAATTTGATCACATTGCCCGCTAGCAACATCATGAATGAGGTCTATCGCGAGACCAACGTCAACGCCCTTTTCTTGAAAATGCTGCTCGATAAAGCCACATTTTTTGCATTTTTCATCCGTACGAATTTTAAGACTACCTTTCGGAACATAAATAACACCGTTCTTTCTTAGATAATTTTTCAATCTCCGCAAACTGTCCGAGAAACGTTTTGCTTTTTCTTGAATTCCATCATTTAGGTCCGTTTTATGATAAATCCGTCTGACACCATAATATCTAATTTCTAAATTGACATTATGAAAAATTGGTTTGAACAAACCAGAAATATCGAGCGAGCAGATGTCTTGCTTGTCGGAAATTAAATTAGCACTAAGCAGACGTTCGGACACTTTATAGAGGAAGTTTTGACCGTCTATGTATATTATAGTTTTGTTCAAAATATCTCCAAATATTAAATGGCCCCGACGGGAATTTTCCAAGTCGGGGGGTGATACTTTCATTTTACTTCAGGTCGTGATTGTTGTCAAGCGCAATATGTATCTCGCAACCTCCACGGCATTATTTGTGCAATATTTTGCGAAGATTGGCGGCGAGTTTGTGGAGGTAATAGTTGCTAGACAGCGGCAGCTCGTATTCTCCGATGAGCTGCTCAACATAACCAGAAAAACCACGCTTAAACTCATAAATCCCATAATCAACGGGATGAGCGTCGATGTTTTCGGGAATACCATAAAAGTTATATCTTTTGTAACCTTGTTTGGCGGCACGACAAATCATATCCCATTGTAAAATATATTGAGCATCAAGTTTCATGTATTTGCCAATATTTCCGCCCATAAGATGCAATATTTCTGGTTGAGTCGTCATAAACATACCACTAGACAAAGTAATTTCCTCGTCTTTAGCATCTGGAAACAAGACACGAAGTTTTTCTATGCGGGCTTGGAGCGATTTTATTGCATCGGCATGATCTTTTTTCTCTCTAATAGTTTGAGGAGCTTTAGCTTGCTCCGTCTTTAACTTAGAGGAAATCTGTGCTAGAGCCTTTGCAGGGTTGATGACCGCCGAAACGAAATCTATTTCACCTCGTGGCGAGAAAAGCTGGTACATTTTTTGAAAATATTCAAAATCTCGAGTTTGGAAATGCTTGCGCTCAGCGGTAGAAACCAAAATATCATAGAAAGATTTAAGCTCATCATAGCTTAAGCTTTTGGTCTTAATGTCAAGGTCAAGTGCGCGCTTCAAACGCTGACGGGCCTGAGGTCTCATATCGGCCAAAAATTGTTTTTCTGTCTTTCCTGTCACTGGCAAGACAAATTGCCAAGTGATTTGAGAGATATTTTTAATGTATTCACTTTTCTTGAGACCTAATTGCCGAAAAAGTTTTACAACTTCTTCGTTATTTCGACCGCCGGGAACAATATGACCGTCGATGTCTCTTTCAATAAGTTCTAAATTGGGGTCCATGCGAAAAATATAGCCGTCTTGGGTGCGCAAGAACTTTTTGATTTCGGACAGAAAAAAGGCGACGATTTTTGGATCAGAATAATCCATCAGAGGGCCACGCGGGGCATAGTAGTCATAACCCCAAAGTCGTTTGGTGCCACGAATCATAACGGCAGCGATGAGCTTAGTGTCATTTTTGACGCCGAGATAGAAAATGCGGGAGTTTTTGTGTAAATGTGCAATTTCTGGTGCAGACAAGAAGCATTTTTGCGGAGATTTTGCCCAAAATTTACGATATTCGGTTTCGGTGAGTTGGACAAAATTCATTTCTTCCCCTTTACTTTGGTTAGTTGTTGATGAAGATAACGAAAGACTTTATAGGCCAAAAAACGAAGGTGGTCAACAGGAACGTCATAGGTACCTGAATAATATTTGGGGTGGCCATTAAATTTTTTCTTGAAAGCCGTGAAACCAGTCCAAGGGTGATCGGCTGGTGCGCCATCAGGGGCGATGCCCCAAAAATCGAAGCTACACAGGCCTTTGTCGTAAGCATCTAAAATAGCTTGAACGGTCAAAATGCCGTTAGCGTTTAATTTCGCATAAGCTTTATCCGAGGCGGCTTGCATATAATACCTAGTTTCGTCATCATCAAAAATTAGAATTGCCGCAATGACATCTCCTTGGTATTTTGCTAAGTACAAAGTAGCAAAATCCTGCGAGAGTTCGCATTTCAAATATTCTTCAGAAAAAGTTTTGATGTGTTTTTGTTGAAAAATTTGTTTCTGAAGTTTTATCAGATGGCTAATATCAGCTGGATTGTGACTTATGATGATTTCTATACCCTTATTCTGATGGACGTTGTAATAATTTCGCAAACGACTTGGAAGTTTTTGTAACAACTCCTTTTTCGTCTCTGGAAAATCCAAAATCCAGGTTTCAGCAGGATCAATGTCTTTACTTTTATAAGCACCGATTTGACGAAGAGATTTTTGGGGTAGACAGAGCGTTGGTTCAATACGAATAAAAATAGCGTGTTCTTTTTTGGCGATTTTTTTTAATACAGAAATAGCTGGATTTAATTTGGTATAATTTGCTAGAAAAGGGCCATACGGAACAAATAAATATTTACCAATTGGGGTCTGCTCAACTGTAATCAGAGCGGAATAGAACTCCCGATTAAGATTAATAACCTTTTTGCCCAAAGTTTTTTGAAACTTAGCCCAACGCTCTGATTGCAAGAAATGTATTTCATCAGATGAAAACAGATCTGGATCCGCGTTGCTGAGCGGAATGTGTGGCGCATCTTTCATTTTGGCACTCCTTTATATTTTTTAGCTCACTGGCGCCAACGAAAAAAAGGCGCCGCAAGGGGTGCAATAACCTAATTACTCACCAAGATGGTTCGCAACTGGTGCCCTTACAGCGCCTTTTTGATTGCGAACCATTCTTCAAGGTGAAAAATCCTTGGATCGTAATTAAGTTATTGCAATTTCATTTTAACACAAAAAGTATTTTATTTCCAGTAGGCTTTACCTTCGACGCGGACGTCGATGTAGGTGAATTCGGTCGTTCCCTGTCCGGCGAGATAGCGGAGCATGCGATCGGCATCCTCGACAGAGGTGGCAGTGTCGCGGTCGATAGTAGTTTTAATGAAGCCGGAGAAGCCCTCGAGGTAGAAATCAACTTCGCGGATGGAGCCGGTCGGGATGACGGCTTTTACAGGGGTGTAGCCGAGGTCGCGAAAGTCCTGCTCGGCGCGCGAAATATAGGCTGTCATGCGATTGGTGATTTTACCACCGGCGGAGGCGTCTTCGTCAATGATTTCGATTGTTGGCTCGGCGGAAGTGGTGGTTTCTTCGGCGGCGTTAATTGGCATAGGTTCACCGCTGCCGACGAAGAAAAAAGCTAGAAAAATCAGTAATACAACAAGGGCGACAAAGCCCAAAATTGTGAAAATTAGGCGGCGAGCTTGGCGCTTTTTGTCCTGTTTTCTAGCAAAGTTGCGCTCGTTTTTGGTTTCGAGTTTTTCGCGCTGTTCGCCGATAGTGCGTCCCATTTTGAAGGTCGAATTGCGATTTTCGCGCCGACGGGCCAGTTCGGGCGGTTTAGGAGGCTCGGGGGCGGCATTTTTGGGGTTTTTTTGAGTTTTTCGCTTAAAAACCATACTAGGCTTCCTCGAGAATAATTTCGGCGAGACGCCTGGCGGCATCAGCACGAGCTTCGCTATGAAGCCGGTCAGCCATGTCGGCACGGAGGCGCGGAGAGCGAACCAAATGGCGAATTTCCTCGA
Organism: Clostridiales bacterium; assembly: GCA_963619335.1. Taxonomy (GTDB): domain Bacteria; phylum Patescibacteriota; class Saccharimonadia; order Saccharimonadales; family Saccharimonadaceae; genus Nanosyncoccus. The sequence goes on from CAVEVP010000003.1 coordinate 24,451, forward strand.
GTAATTTGGCCGGGTCGGCAACCATCTCGGCGTCGCTAACAACCACGGCGGCGTCGGAATTTTTCAGACGTTCGGCATTTTTTTGCTGGTGGGCGCCCGGGAGACGGGCAAAAGGCACTAAAATGACTGCTTTTTTGAGGGCTGCCAACTCGGCAATAGTGGTGGCGCCAGCGCGAGAAACTACGACGTCGGCTGCGCCCATGAGTTCGTTCATGGTGGTGTTGAATTCCCAGAGGCGAAAATTGGATTCAAGGGCAGTCTTTTCCCAATTTTCATATTTTTTAAGATCAATCATATCCTCGTAATGTTTGCGACCCGCCACTAGCCCGACAGAGGTGAATTTTAAAAGTTCGGGTAAAATGGCGCGAGTGGCTTCGTTTAAGTTTTCGGAGCCTTGGGAGCCACCAGTGATGACGACTAACGGACGTTCGGGATCAAAGGAGAAGGCGCGTTTTAGAGAAGCTTCGCGAGCAGGGGTAATAGCACGAAATTCCGGGCCGACTGGGATGCCCGTCCAGACGTAATTGGGGTAATTTTCTTGCATGGTTTCGGAAATCGGGGTGCCGAAAGCGACTTTCTTTGCTTTTTTCATCAAAATACGGTTGGCTAGACCCGCGACGGCATCAGATTCATGGATGATGTAAGGGATTTTAAAGAGGCGAGCGACTAGCCCGACCGGCAGACAAACATAACCGCCTTTTAAGAAAATGACGTTTGGGCGGTTGCGACGCGGACAAAGGCGCCAAAAACTAGTAATTAAACCCGTAAGAAAGCCCAAAAATCCGCAAATATTGCCAAAAATCAAGTCTTTTAGGGTGATGTCGAGATGGACAAAATAATCTTTGAAGTGCCAATTGGCGTAGCGGTGGAACTTCCCCGCTGGCAAACGGCGCACACGGATATAGGTAGTCTTGCGACGACGCGCTTCTTCGCCCCAAGCGACGCCAATTTCGGTCGTCAGTTTAGTGACGTTTTTGTAATATTTGGGATCAGTCCAAAATTCAACCTCGGCACGGGGTTTTTCTTTTAAAATTTCACGAACTACGGCGACGGCTGGTGTAATGTGTCCCCCCGAGCCGCCCCCGACTACTAATATTTTCATCTTTTGCATTAACCTCTCTACTAGTATAACACGAAAGTTGCAAAACGAGGCCTAAAGCAAAAGCGACAAAAATCATGCTGGTGCCGCCATAAGAGAGGAGCGGGAGCGTGACTCCGGTAACCGGCACGAGCGAAGTCATGGCCATAATGTTGACCACGGTCTGGACCGCAATCCACGAAAACACGCCGATAATAAGCAGGCGATTTTCGTTGTCTGGGGTATGGTCGGCGACTTTGATCATGCGAAGAAGCAGAGCGGCAAAAATGACGATAACAAGACACAACCCCACAAAACCGAAAGTTTCGCCCATAATCGCGAAAACGGAGTCGTTGATAGATTCAGGAAGATAGCCGGTGGCTTGGACGGAATTGCCGATACCGACGCCGAAAAAGCCACCGACGCCGATGGCGAGCATGGCATTGTCGACATGATAGGTCGAATCGGAACTTTCGCCGCCGGTCAAGGTCGTGAGCCAAGCCTCAACTCGTTCGGCGCGGTGGCCGGTGGTTGCTAAAACTCCGACGCTCCCGAGAATGAGTGCAAGGAGAATAAGGAATTGTTTGGTTGGGACGCCAGAGATGAATAACATACCAAGAATAATGGCAATAAGTGAGACGCCCGAGCCAAGGTCGCCCTGGGCAATGACGACAAAGATGAGCGAAAGTCCACAAACAATAGCAAGAGGGAGCCAAAATTCTTTAAAATCGCCGATTTTGCCTTCTTCCCTTTTTCTGGCGAGAAAATCGGCAAGGTAAATCACCATGGCTAGTTTCAAAAATTCGGCGGGCTGAAAACTGGCAAAGCCGAGGTTAAACCAGCGGCACTCGCCGAGCTCACATTTGGCTAAATCGGACTGAGCCAGCGCGAGCAGCCACAAAATGCCCTGTAAGACTAGGGCGACAATCATAATAACTTTGGCGTATTTTTTGAGATATTCGGCGGGAATGCACTTAAAGGCGAGAAAAAAGACGGCAAGTGAGAGCCCCACGGAACGGAGCTGACCCAAAAAGAAGTAGTTTGAGGCGTAATTCGTGCCGTAGGTGCTGTTTAAGACATTGGCGCGCATTGGGCCGATAGCGTAGATGACGATAAGCCCGATAGCCATTAAAACTAAGGTTGCGAATAAGATCACGAGATCGGATTTATGTTTGCGCACGGACATTTAGATTGCGCCTCCGGTGGTGGCGAGGAAAACGCCCACAATCGCACAAACGCCGGCGATAATCCAAAACCGCATGACGATTTTGGCTTCGCCCCAGCCGATAGCTTCGAGATGATGATGGAGAGGCGCGGAAATGAAGATTTTTTTGTGGAAAAATCTTTTCCAGAATAGTTGCAAGAGGCTGGAGCCGGCTTCGACCACGAACGGTAGGCCGATAATGGGCAAAAGCAAGAACGAATTTGTCATCATTGAGACCACGCCGAGCCCAGCGCCGAGCGCGAAAGAGCCGGTGTCACCCATCATGAACCGCGCGGGCGGGACATTGAACCAAGTGTAGCTAAGGAGCCAGCCGACAACAGTGAGACAGAAGCCAAAAAGCATAATATTGCCCTGGAACAAGGCGATAACGCCATAAGCGCCATAGGCCATCATGGCCAGTCCGCCAGAGAGTCCGTCAAGGCCGTCAGAGATATTGACCGCGTTCGAGGTAGCGACCACGGCAAAGGTGAAAATTAAAATCATGCCCACTACGCCGATTTCAAAATTACCGAAAAATGGGATTAGCATGGAAGTCCAGCCGAGTTTGACGGCGAAAAACCAGCCCAGTGCCAAGCCAACCACGGTGATGAGGAAGAATTTGGTTGGCCCACGGAGGCCCGCCGCGCCGCGACCCGAGCCAAAAATATTGATTACGTCGTCGATTACACCGACCAAAGCCCCGCCAAGAAAGCCGGCTAGTGGCAGCCAAGTTTGCCCGCGGTCGAGGTTAAAAATCCAAGTGGCTACAGTGACGGAAACGACGCCGATCAGCCCCGCCATGGTTGGAAAAACGTGTTTGAACTTATGGGCGTGGAGTTTGCGCATGACGGGCAGGTCCTTGCCATCAACCGTGGTGGTTTTTTGTTGCTTCCAAAATTTATACTTGTAGGCGAAGTGGGTATAAAACGGGGTCAAGGCCATTGAAAAGAGGAACCCCGCGAGGGCGAGTAAGAGTCCGTGAAAGATTTCGTCGCCAATTGTGATCATATTATGCTCCTGGTTTAATTTTTAGATAATCGATTAAGTAGTTGGATAGCTTATCGAAGAGATTCATGGCATCGCCCGAGCCAACGCCTTGCCCCTCTCCCCACATTTTAACCATTATTACGTATTTTGGCAACTCCCCACTTGGCCCGACGAAGCCAATATAGGAGCCGACTAGGTTAGCAAAAGTATCATCGTAGGCGCCGTCGACCACGACTTGGGCGGTGCCGGATTTGCCACCGATAGCGTAGCCGGCGCGGTCGATACCGCCGCGAACTTTGTAATTACGGTTATAGATTAACATGTCGCGCATCGAAGCGGAAGTCTCGTCGGAGAGGATTTTGTTCTCGACTCGTTCTACCCCTGTTTTTTCGGCAATTTCGGACGCGCTAGAATTCGTGATTTTACCGTTTTCGAGAGTACCTTTGACCACGGTCGGAGTGCGCCAATAACCGCCGTTTACCACCGCGGAAAAAGCCGTGGCGGTCTGGATCATGGTGATGCCGAGATTTTGACCGAAAGTCATGTTGGCGTAAGTCGAATTGCGTCCCCAGCCTTCGTTCGGGTCTTCGATATAGCCCACGGCTTCAATAAGTTCGATACCGGTGGCTTGGCCGAGGCGGAATTTGTTGTAATAGTAATCATAAAGTTTTTCGCGACCTTGCTGGGTGATTTCGGTGGTGCTGCCGCCGAGTAGGCGCAGGGCCTGGATAGAGCCGGTGTTTAGGGACCAGTAGAGGGCGGTTTTCATGCTAATTGTGCCGTAGAGCGAGCCGCGTTGTTCGGCATTTTGGATTTTCCAGCCATCTACAACGGTATAATGCTCGTTAAAATAGGTTGTGTCGGCGGTCATGGCATTTTCATTCAGGGCGGCGGAAAAAGTGAAAGTTTTGCAAATCGAAGCCGGCTCATAGGGGACTTCGGTAGTGTAGTTAGTGTAAGCCGAGGCGTCCACGACATTACCGTAATTTCCGGGATCGTAATTCGGGAGATTTGCCATGGTTAAAACTTCCCCGGTGTTTGGATTCATAATAAGCACGCTGGCGTTGGTGGCGGCGGATTGGTCGATAGCTTCGGTCGCCAGTTCTTCAACGCCCTGCTCGAGACCACGATCGATCGAGAGGACGATATTGTCGCCGTCTTTGGCTGGGATTTTAACATTATCGTCGCCGATAGAGAGGGCAACTTTATTTACGTCGGCGGTGGATTTGACGAGGCCGTCTTCGCCGGCGAGTTGTTTATTGAGCGAGCCTTCGACACCGTATTGGCCGAGCCCGTCGGCATTAACGAACCCAAGCAGGCCCGAGGCGAGCGTGCCCTCGGGATAGACGCGTTGGTTGGTTTTTTTCAGCCAAATTGCAGAGATGCCGGAGTCGGCGATTTGCTCGGCGACAGCGCGGGGGACGTTTTTAGCGACTACAGCGTAGCGCAAACCCTCGGTGCTATAAATATCGTCGAGATTAACCACGGTGTAATCTTTAACAAAATTGTTAATAACAGTTTCGACATCTTCCTTTTTAGTGATGGTCGGATCGATAACAACTCGGTAAGTGGTTTGGTTTAAGACCACTGGAACAGCCTCGCCATGATCCATCATGTAAATCTCGCCGCGTTTGGCGGTGATAGTTTCGAGCAAGGTGTGTTGATCGTCGGCTTTGGCGACCCAAGCGTCGTGTTCAATAATTTGAATGAAAAAAAGCCGGAGAATAATAATCCCCAGCAGAATTAAGACAAACAGGTGCAAAAATTTCAGCCGCCGATGCGGTTGCGCAGTAGTCGTAATGGAGGGATTATTCTGTAGCATAACCAGATACCGTGGCGTCTTCCATGGCGGCCGCAACGGTGCTGGTTTTGGCAGCGGCGACAGAGGTCAGGCGCGCTTTCTCAACCGCTAAATCTTCTTTTTCGGCGGTCATTTCAGTGATTTCGGACTCAACAGAGGAAAGTTCATAATCAAAACTGGTAGCTTTCGTGCCTTCGGCGACGTAAATCAGACCAAAAACTAAAGTCAGCATGCCGACGATGACGATTTGGGAAATTGAGCCGAGACTGCGGCGGGTGTGGCGGACGGTGTTGCGATTGCGCGCGAAGCTTGTGGTAATCGTGGCGCTACGCCGAGTGGTATAAGTTTGATTGAACATTTTTTATTTTTTCCTCGCTGGTTGTTTGTTTTTATTTTGATTTTTTCGATTTTTGACCTTGCTTAACTTAGTCCGGAGACCGCCGATTAGCAGAGCTATAAGTGCTAATCGGGGTCGTTCCGGGAAGGTCATACACTTCACACTCTCTGTGAAAACTCTTGTTGGTAGGCTTTAACAGCCCATGTGTTTATCTTTATTTGTCAGACATTGCGTTCTCGAGCCTTCTCGCTCGCGCCCGTCGTTACGGGGCTCGCTTCGAAGATTGCTCCCGTTGTCGCAAATGCTCTCGAATCGCAATATCTGACAACCATCATCGCCTCATCCTAGCGGAAGTGAACCTTGATAGTTTGCTTGCGGGATTTGTTCGCAACTACGATTTGTTTTGGCATTTTGCCTCCTTTTTGTGTTATGTTTTTATTTTTATCAATTCCGCGACCTAGCGAGGCGCAATTTGGCGCTACGCGACCGCGGGTTGATAACTAACTCCTCACTCTCCGCAACGATCGGTTTTTTGTTGATGAGCGCCAGAGGCGATTCTTCACCGAGGCTGGTAGCAGATTTCAGAAAATCTTTGACCAATCGATCTTCTAGACTGTGAAAGGTGATAATTCCCAACCGGCCGTTTTTATTCAGCAGTTTCGGGAGCAAGGGCAAAGTTTTTTCGATTTCGCCGAGCTCATCGTTGACTGCGATGCGGACCGCTTGGAAGACCTTGGTGGCGGGATGGGTGTGCGAATAGCGAGATTTGGATTTGATCAAATCCGCGAGTTCGCTCGTGGTTTTTAGCGGGCGGCAATGAACGATTTCGCGAGCTAACATTTTGGCACGTCCGGGGGTTTCTTCGCCGAAGTTGATGAAAATTTCGGCTAATTCCCGTTCGCTAGCTTTATTAATGATGTCAGCGGCGGTTCTTCCCTGTCGGCGATCCATCCGCATGTCCAGAGGGGCGTCGTATTTAAACGAAAAGCCACGCTCGGCCATGTCTAGTTGCGGAGAAGAAACTCCAAAATCCGCAAGTATCAAATCAAAAGTCGTTCCACACTCGAAAAGTTGTAGCACTGCACTATAAAAATCCGTATGTTTAAAGTTAATCTCGGACGGAAAATGCTGTTTTAAATATTCGATAGCAAATTCGTCGCGATCAACCAGGCAAGAATCTTTACAATTCTGTGTCACAGCCAAAATCTCGCTAGCGTGCCCACCGTAGCCCGCGGTTAAGTCAAGATAACTTTCGCCGGGTTTCGGGTTAAGCCCCGCTAGGACTTCTGATAATAACACTGGGGTATGTAGTTTCTCCATGTGTATATTATACACTGTTTTTGTTCGTTTGAGACCGTTCAACTAGAAGCTGAGGCGGGTTTGTGTTTGCTTTATTTTTTGTTTAAGCACAATAGAGCCACCACGATGCGTGATCGTAGCCGTTGAGAGACTTATTGTGTAATAGACCATAGAGTTTTATTGGGAGGTGTGTTTTGAGGAAGGTGCGCGCGATTTTGGTTTCGCATCTCGCTTGAGTTTTAATGCGCGCCAAAGCTCCTAGTTGGTCGGTCTCAAACTTTGTTAATGTGCTTTTGTTTCGCGTTTTTGTGTATTGTTTCGCTTGTTCTTAGTTTATGATATTTTGCAGCATTTTGCAAGAGCTTTTTTAGACTTTTTTGCACTTTTTAGTTTTCAACAATTGTGGAAAACTTCCCTGTTATTTTACCGAACAAAGCGCGTTGAAAATCACCGAAAAATATGGTGTAATAACCGAACAGTCGGTAGAAAGCAATCAAAAATGCCTTTTTCGGACACGCTCAAGGCCGCTCGGCCAAGCTTATAGTCCTCAAGAGACATTTTCTGATTGCTCTCGAAAAACTGCTTGGTTAGGAGTATTTTATCTGTTTTTTAGTGATGAAAATACTCCTGCCCACAGCCCGTAAGTTGTGATATAATAAGGAAAAGATAAGAGAGGTAAAAATGGAAGAATTTGATGTGTTTCTCTGGGCGAACGAGATTGACGAAGTGAAAAATAACGTTTCCGCGGAGTTGTTTTTATTTAATAAAAATTATACACCGTTTAAGATTAAGTATTCGGACAAACTGACGGGGGCGGTGAAGGCGATGTTTATGCAAGAGGCGGTGAATTTTGTGAATGAAGAAGCGGAAAAGGGGCTGGAGTGCCGAGAATACGAGAAGGCGGACGGCGAGGAGAAGGTGATTTATAAAACTTCCCTGGCGAAGGTCGGGCGAGCGGAAACGCTAATTCATCTGATTGAAAATGAATATAAAGATATCGATTATTTTTCAGAGAACGAATATGATTTCAAGAAGGTAAAGGGGATTATCGCGAAATTTACTTACCCCGGTGGCGAGGACGGGACGAAGACTTTTTATATTGCGAAGCTGTTGCCGGCGTCGTCGGCACTAAAAGGGGCGACGTCTTGGGAGATTAACGGGGAGAGTTTTGAGCCGTTTTCGGCGGAAATTGCGCTAAAAATGCCGGAAGACAACCAAGTGGCGATTGTGGACAAGACGATTGTCGTGTTTAATCAGGCGAAATTCGAAAATTTGTTTCAATATGATTACAAATCACAGGTGATTGCCGAAGCAAAGGCGAAGGAACTATGCGAAAAATATAAATTGTCGTTTGCGGAAGGGCTGACGCTGGACGCCTTGCTCGCGGATAAGAAGCCGATTTTGAAAAAAGTACAGGCGATGGATATTGCCGAGGAAATGCCGCAGGAAAAACTGTTGGATTATGCGGACGAGATGCAACTCGAGCTGATGACGGATGATGATGGGTCGATTATTATTATGGATGATAAAGATTTAACCATGTTTGTAAATTTGTTGAACGAAGATTATTACGTGTCGCCGGTGAATGGGCGACGATATGAAATTAAGTCAAAAAAGTTGCTCGGCGAGCCAGATGGGGAGCCGCCAAGGGGGTAATATTAGAAATACAGCCTCGTAGAATCATAAAACTCTTTTTGGTTGCGAAGGCAAAAATTTAGAGTTCAAAGTAGGCGTCTTTAATAAAATTAGACTCGCCAAGGGTTTCGAAAGTCTTGGCGAGGTCGGTCCTGGCTTCGAAAACGGAGTCGTCGGGGCCGAGTTCGGATTCGATTTTGGCGTAATAACCGGGGAGGGCGTCGATTTTGTCGAGGTGGATTTTAGTTCCTTCGCCCATGATTAGGGTTTGACGACGGCGAGAAACTTCTTTGGCGAGTCTGAAACCGAGTTGCATAATAATATTAACCAATTTTTCGTAGTCCTTAACCTCGGTCGTTTCAACAATGTCGACGCCGGAATCTTCGATATGGCGTTTTAGGATGAAATAATATTTCGCGGGCTTATCGACGGCTTTGATTTCAGTGCGCATCACGAGGCGCGGGAAATTGGCGTGCGGTTGGTAGTTTTTAGGGACATAGACGCGGTCGTGTTGCCAATAAATGGCGGAAAAATCCAGATCAATCTCGGAAAGTTTGTCTTCAAAACCGTCGCGACTCTTTAATTTAGCCTTCAGAATAACTTTTTTCATGGCTATATTATAACACAGAAAGGTCGACAATGCGAGCTTCGGCGGTTTGGACGCCAGCGAAGTCGTTTTTAACTAGTTTGATGAGCGCCGAGACGTGGTCATCAGGGGTGAGTTTGAGCCAGTTTTCGGGGGCAAAAAAGGCGACGGTTTTAATGGCTCGGCCTTTATTGTCGGCAAAATCGATACGGAGGTGGTTTTTGTTTTCACCAAGCAGGATGACTCGGTTGATTTTGAAGTCTCTGAGCAGAAAAATCGGCTCTTCGTTCCCTTGCCCGAAAGGTTCAAGGGTGCTAAGCTCAGAAATAAGGTCGAGATTGATGTCGGCGAGGTCACTGAGGGTTAAATCGGGAGTGAATCTTAAATATTTGGTTTGGTTTTTAAGGTTTAAATCGTCGTAGTAGGCATTGATTTTTTCGCGAAAAGCATACAGATTTTCTTTAGCAACTTTAACTCCGGCTGCAGCCGCATGACCGCCACCGCTGATAATAGCATCTTTGACATAATTCAGGGCCTCGGCGAGGTTAAAATCACCAAAACTGCGCCCCGACCCCTTGTAAATACCGTCGGAAACTTCGGTCAAGACAAACGCGGGCTTGTGATACTCTTCGACTAAGCGCCCTGCCACGATGCCAATCACACCTTCGTGCCAAGAGCCAGTTTCGATAATTACCGAGGTTTTTTCGCCTGGTTCACGCTGCTCGATTTCCTGCAAAGCCTGATTTTGGGCGGTTTTACGCTCACGGTTTAAATCTTCGACTTTTTTGGCCAGTTTGGCGGCTTCTGCATGAGAATTGGTGCGCAGGAGACTTAGCGCAATTTCAGCGGTTTCGAGGCGACCGGCAGCGTTCAGGCGCGGGCCGATACAAAAACCGATAGTTTCGGAATTGATTTCCTTAACTTTGGCTGTTTTTTCGAGTTCGAGCAGGCCGGGGCGACGAGTTTTGGCTAAAACTTTCATGCCGAAATAACAGAGGATGCGGTTTTCGCCGGTGAGAGTCATACTATCGCAAATCGTGCCAATAAGGACGAGGTCAAGGAGCCATTTTTCTAAGCCATCTCTAATGAGACCTGCTTTGACGAGCGCTTCGGCAACTTTGAACGCGACCCCAACGCCAGCCAAATTATTTAGTTCCTCACAGGGAGCGTCGCGCCGTTTGGGGTTCAAAACCGCCACGGCATCAGGGAGAATATCCTCGGTTTCGTGGTGATCGGTGATGATAGCGTCGATTTTAAGCGTGTTTAGCTCCTCAACAATAGCGTGGTTGCGCGAGCCACAGTCGACGGTAATAACTAGAGTAGCGCCAGTATCCTTGGCGCGACTTATCAGGCGCGGACTCATGCCATAACCGTCAGCAAAGCGGTCGGGGAGCATAATATTGATATTTTCGGGCTTTACGCCGGCAAATTTTAGAGTTTGTTCCATGACAGTGCTAGCGGTAACGCCATCTACGTCGTAATCGCCATAGATAAGGACTTTTTCGGAGTTTTTTATGGCGGTTTTGATACGAGCGACGGCTTTTTTCATGCCGGGGAGTTTGAAGGGGTCGGTGAGATTTTCGTATTGCGGCGCTAAAAAATCGGGGGTAAGACCGCGTTTTTCAATGAGCTGAGTAAAAATTTTGTTCATTTTGTTTCCCTGTTATTTATGTATCTAGCCTATAGTTTTGCTGGGTTTGTTCTTTTTTTGGCTTTTGATGACGATACTTTGAAGTTCTTTTAAAATCGGAAATTGTTTGTTGGTTTGGTAGATTTTGGTTTTGCCTTTTTTGGTGACAATGAGAAATTTGCCGTCCACCATGCGGTTTAGCTCCCTTTGGATGTTGCCTGGGTCCTCTTTGATGAGCTTTGCTAGGCCACGGACGTGGGTTTTGAAATCGGGATATTTGGCAAAAACGACGATAATTTTGCGACGCACCCTTGATGTAATGAAAATATCCAGCATATTACCTCTCTTAACTACCCTTATTATAGCACGGATTGCGGAATTTGGGGTATTTTTTACAACAATGCTATAATTAGTGTATGTATTATGAGGTGATACCGGAGGGGAAAGTTGGGCGGCTGACGTATTTTAGTGCTACTTCCCTAGTAGCGGGGCAGGTAGTGTTGGTGCCGCTCGGGCGACGGACGGTGCCGGGCGTGGTGGTGAAAAAAGTTGCTCAACCGGATTTTAAGACTAAACCGATTACGAAAATTTTGTATGCAAAGCCGTTGCCGCGACAGCTTTTGGCCGCGATGTGGTTTTTGCATGAATATTATTTGGCGGCGGAGGGCGAGGGGGTGGGGTTGGTTTTGCCGAAAGGGGTCGAAAAACAGAGGCGCGAAGCAAAAACCGAACAAATGTTCGGTAATAGCGCCGAGCGGGTCCTGCCGCCTGTTTCCTTCCCACGACGTCCTCTCGGAGCTAACGCTCCTGCGAGCTTCGTGGGAGCCCTCCCACAGGCGTCACCCGCTCGGGATATTGACGGAAAATTTGTTTCGGCCGAGTCTTCATGTCCCGCAGAGCACACCGTGCCTGAGGCCCCATTTTCTACAATTCCCCTTAACCCTGCCCAAAAAATGGCCCTGAAAGGGCTTCAGGAGGCCCGTAGTGCGACGAAACTGTTGTTTGGCTTAACTGGTAGTGGTAAAACGAACATCTACCTTAAAATGGCTCTAGACGCGTTTAAACGGCAAAAATCCACGATCGTTTTAGTGCCGGAAATTGCTTTGACGGGGCAGTTAGTACGGGTGTTTCGGCAGGTTTTTGGTGAAAATGTAGTAGTAATTCATTCGAAGCAGACCGAGGCAGAGCGACATCTGATTTTTAATGCCCTGCTTCTAGCCGAAGAACCGAAAATCGTGATTGGGCCACGGTCGGCGCTGTTTGCCCCCCTGTCAAATCTCGGGTTAATTGTGATTGATGAGGCACACGAAACGACCTATCATCAAGAAAATGCACCAAAGTATTCGGCGGTGCGGGTGGCGAGTTTTTTGGCGCGGGAGCTAGAAATTGATTGTATTTTAGGGTCGGCGACGCCAAAAATTGAGGATTATTATCTGGCGTCCAGACAGGGAGCGGTGGTGGAGCTGACTAAAAAGGCTAAGCAAGAGGCGCGGGCGGCGGAAGTGAAGATTGTGGATTTTAAAAATCGGGATAATTTTCGGAAAAATCGGTATTTTTGCAATAGTTTGCTGGATAAAATTCAGCAAAATTTAGAACATGGGCGGCAGACGCTGATTTTTCACAACCGACGGGGGTCGGCGCCGCTGACGATTTGCGAGAAATGCGGAGAGGAAATTCTCTGTCCGCATTGTTTTTTGCCATTGACTTTGCATACAGATAACTACACTTTACGGTGTCATACTTGCGATTTCATGATGAGTGTGCCGACGAGCTGCCCGAAATGTGGGCATCCCGGGATTGTACATAAGGGGTTTGGGACGAAATTGCTGGAAACGGAGCTAAAGAAGTTGTTTCCCAAGGCGGCGGTGCGGCGGTTTGATGCGGATAATAAAAAGGGCGAAAGTTTGGAGGAGCTATATGAGGCGGTGCGCGCAGGCGAGGTGGATATTTTGGTGGGGACGCAGGTGGTGGCGAAGGGGCTGGATTTGCCGAAACTTGCGACTGTGGGGGTGGTACAGGCGGATGCGGGGCTGAATTTACCGGATTTTGCGGCCGAAGAGCGGACTTTTCAGCTTTTGACTCAGGTCATGGGGCGAGTGGGGCGCGGGCATATGGAGACGGCGGAAGTAATAATTCAGACTTTTCGGCCGGAGCATCCGGTGCTGAAATTTGCGGCGGAGGAAGACTATTCTAGGTTTTATCAATATGAAATTCGGCGGCGGCAAAAAGCCGGTTTTCCGCCGTTTCGGTTTGTGATGAAACTCGAGATTACGATGAAAACAGAGGCGGTGGTGCTGAAAAAAGTTCAGGCGGCCGCGCGGATATTGTCCGCCGACGTGCGACTGACCGTTTCTCCGCCCCAGCCAGCGTTTCACGAGCGAACGGCGCGGGGGTTTACGTGGCAATTAATCGTAAGGTCGCGCTCGCGAGCGGCGCTGATTGAGGCCTGTGCGGGATTAGACAAAAATTTCAAGATTACACTCGATCCGCCAGGGTTATTGTGAATTTTATGATATAATATAAGATATGAAAATTATTACGACGCCGGATGCGCGGCTAAGGGAGCCGAGCGAGAAAGTGCGGGAAATTGATGATGAGATTTTAGGGGTGATTGCGGAGATGCGCAAGCTGTCGCTGGACTGGGAGAAGGAGCATCCGTTCGAGCTGTCGGCGGCGATGGCGGCGCCACAGATTGGGGTGAATAAGCGGATTATCATTATTCGCGACAATATGGAAGACAAGAAAAAGGCGACGTTTACGGCGCTGATTAACCCCGAGGTGATTCGGGCGGATGGGAAAATCGTGCGCGATTTTGAGGGGTGTTTGTCGGTGCCGGCGATTTATGGGAAGGTGCCGCGGGCTTCGAAAGTCAAGGTGCGGGCGAAACTTGAGGACGGAACAGAGGTGCGGATTAAGGCGACGGGGGAGCTGGCGCGAACGCTGCTACACGAAATTGACCATTTGAACGGGATTTTGTTTATTGATCACATTAAAAACGAGAAAAAGGCGTTTTATCGGATGAGCGAGAAGGGAGATTTGGAGCCGATCGAGGACTTTGAGGGCGAAATTCGGAACAACGCGGAGTTGTGGGGAGAGGAATAACAGAGGTGGGTGATTTGGCGCGAGTTTCGGATGCTGAGGTTGGGGGCGGCGGTATCGAGAACGGCGCTAGTGTCGGAGGCGGCGCTGATGAACGGGAAAAAATCATCTTTTTTGGCAATGGGTTGCTAGCGGAAAAAGCACTAGCAGTCTTAGAGCGAGAGTGCCAGATAATCTTCCACGCGCGGACGCGGGAGGATTTGGCGCGATCGGTGGAGCTAAAACGGGGAAATCCGGAGGCCGTCGGGGTGCTGGCGTCGTTTGGGGTGCTAATTCCCAGTTCGGTTTTGGAAGTTTTTGAGCCGGAGGGGATTTTGAATGTTCATCCTTCCCTGTTGCCGGCATATCGGGGGGCGTCGCCGATCGAGAGTGCGATTTTAGACGGGGCGACGGAGTTTTCGGTTTCGGTGATGAAGCTGGTGAAGGCGATGGACGCGGGGCCGATTTATTTTCAGGCGACTTTAACAGGGGCTGAAATTGCGCAAAAGGCGGAGGCGGAGCTGGTTGCGGGGTTGATTCCGCCGAAGTCGGCGATTTATGCGGTGCTCGCGGAAACAGGGGCGGAGTGGGTAGCTCGGCATCTTTGTGATTTACCGGAGCCGGCGGCGCAAGATGAGGCGCAGGCAACTTTTTGCGGGAAATTAGACAAAACGATGTCTTTTTTGACGCCGGAAACAGATACGGCGGAGCAGACTTTACGTAAAATTGTGGCTTTTTCTGGTTTTCCGAAAGCGAAATATGCGTTTTTTGGCGTTTCTTGTATCGTTTTAGAGGCGCACATACTGGAGGCGGGTGAGACGGCGGTTCTAACCTTGCCGTGCGCAGATGGGCAAATTTTGGCGATCGACCGCTTACAACCCGAGGGGCGCAAGGCGATGGACGCGAAAAGTTTTGTGAATGGGTATAGAAAGCAAGGCTAAATTTGCTTGCGGTTTCGCTTCGCGCCATGAAAAATTCCCGTCGCTTATTTTCCAGTTAGCTAGGCGCCGACAAGGCGGGCGCGGTTGGCGCGGATTTCGGCTTTCATTTCATCGATAGTGCGAGTGACGATTTCGCGGTAATCCGGGCGGTTTTGTTCAAGCCATTTTCTGGCCGCCGCAGAGTCGGTGATGAGGTCGAATTCGTTGAGCTGGACCTCTGTTAAACCACGCGAAATCCGTTCGCCGATGCGGACTTCGAGTTCTTCCTGAATGTAATCCAAAAATTTCTGTTTTTCGTCCTCCGGCATCGCCGAAAGCCCCATCTCTTGTAAAAATTTTTCGTCGAAATTCATGCTAATGCTCCTTATGCTTATTATAACATATCATCGCCGATAGTAGAGAGAAATTTTTACCTTATCAGCCCTTCTGGCAAAGTTATTTTTTGACCATTAAAATCAATTCGCATTTTACACCCATAAGGCAATATCATGCGCGGAGATGAGTGGCCGAAATTTAAATTATAGACCGTCGGGAGAGAATGCTTCTTCGCCAATTCCTGATAAATTTTTTTGTATTCGTTATAGTAAATTTCGTCTTGAGGTTTGCCGATGATTAGGGCCGGAATCTCGTCAAAAACTCCCTGTTTCTCTAGCGCGCTTAACATTTTTTTGACTTTTTCTGGAGCGGGCCGTTCTTCACTAGTCTCAATAAAAGCAATCTTGTTTTTCCATTCTGCCGGCGTCGGGAAAATATGGTATTTCTTATAGATCGTAAGTTGGTCATCATATCGTCCGCCCGTTAGCATCTCCGACAAACTTTCCAAGCATCCGCCGAGCAATTTCCCTTCGACCACGCCATCACCGTAAAGAAATTCAAAACCGTGTTTTTCTTCGTGTTTTATCCGCTCTACGCCGAGTTGTTTTTCGCTAAAATCAGTCCTAGCCTCATACCAAAACGGGCTGGGCTTAACTTCGATGGCGGTTTTTGTGCCGGCAAATAACAAATCTAACCATTCTTTAGTGTATGGCAAAATCTCTGGGCCGAGTTCAGCGATATCGGAAAAAAGTGAAGGCGCGTAAAAAGTTTTCAGCCCCATTTTATAGAGCATTAAATGATTGTTGGTGGTGTCAGAAAAGCCCAAAAAGGGCTTCGGATTTTTTCGGACAACTTCTTTAAATTCATCATTCATTAGAAACGGCAAAGTACGGAAAGTATCGTCGCCGCCTAAAACCGTCCAGATAATATCAACCTCGGGATCTAAGAATGCCTGTTTTAGATCGGCAGCCTTGGCTTTCGGATGTTCGGCTAGATATTTTTCGCCTTTTTTCGCATTTTTCATATACTTAAAATTAAAACCAAAAATATTTTGCAGTCGATCCTCAACTAGCTTGACTTCATGTTTAGCAAAATCCTCGCCGAGCACCCCGCTCGATAAAGACAAAATTCCAACGCATTTTTTCATATTGTATCCTTTCGGTTATTTCCGATGTAAATTAATAATTTGCGCTTTTCATCCGAATGGCTGACTAGAGCTTTTTGGCTTTGACTTCGCGGGTGAAGAATTTGAGGCGGTCGCCGATTTGGAGATCGAGTTTATGTTCGGTTTTTAGAGCCAGCCCGCCGGTTTCGCCAGCGACGAGTTCTTTGACGTCGATTTTTTCCTTTTGGACAGAGACAACTTCGGCCTCACCGAGGTATTTTTTATCGCGAATGATACGGGCGAGATATTCCGGTTTGAGGTTACCTTTTAAGACTTCTCCGCCGGCGATGATGCTGGTTTTTTCGGTGCGGAAAACGCCGAGCACTTTCATTTCCCCCTGATCTTCTTCGACAACTTCGGCGTCAAGCAATTTTTCCATTTCGCTTTTCGCGTCATCAATTAGCTCATAAATGACCTTGAAAATCCGGACCGGCACGCCGTCGCGAGTGGCGATTTTCGAGATATTGATCGGGATATTGACGTTAAAACCGTAAATTACAGTGTTGTCGCCGGCAGCCATATAAACATCGTTTTCGGTGATATCGCCAACGCCGGTATGGACGATATTGAGCGTCACTTCGCCTTTGGTGTCGATTAGTTTTAAGCTATCCACAACAGAGGTGACCGAGCCGAGCACGTCGCCTTTGATAATCACGTTAAAAACTTTCGAATTATCGGCAACATTCATCATTCTAAGCAGGTCCGAGCCGGTGACGTTCGCGCTAGCGGTTTCGTCGGCGAGCGCCTGAGCGTTCAAAAGCGCCATTTTGCGTGCGGTTTTTTCGTCTTTCACCTCTATAAAACGGTCGCCGAAATTCGGAAGTTCTTTGAAGCCGGTGATAGTGACAGGGGTGGACGGGGTGGCTTTGCCTTTCGGGCGACCACGCCAGTCGAGCATGGTGCGAACCTTGCCATAAGCCCCCCCAGCGACGATAAATTCGCCGGTTTTAAGTTCCCCGCCAGTAATCAGGAGATTAACAACGGAGCCTTTGCCGGTTTCCATGTGCGACTCAATGACTAGCCCCTCAGACGGGATATCGACGTCAGCTTTGAGCTCCTCGATATCGGCAGTGAGCAAAATCATGTCGAGCAGTTGGTCGAGATTTTGGCCGAGTTTGGCGGAAATTGGAACCATGGTGATGTCGCCGCCCCATTCTTCGGGTTGAAGACCGTGATTAGAGAGGTCGGCTTTAGTGCGGTCGATATCGGCACCTTCGCGGTCGATTTTGTTAATTGCAACAATAATTTTGGCGTTGGCGGTTTTGGCGAAGTTGATAGCCTCGATGGTTTGAGGCTTAACTCCGTCGTCGGCGGCAACTACGATAACAACAATATCGGTCAACATTGCGCCGTGTTGGCGAATGGCGGCAAAAGCTTCGTGGCCGGGGGTGTCGAGAAAGGTAATGATGCGACCATCGTGGTTTAATTGGTAAGCGGAAATATGTTGAGTAATGCCACCAGCCTCGCCCTCGACGGTTTTCTTATTGAGAAGCGTGTCAAGAAGGGTGGTTTTACCGTGATCGACGTGCCCCATCACCGCGACAACCGGCGGGCGTTCGGTGGCGTGGTCGGAAAGTTCGCGATGAAGGTGCGAAGTTTTGGTCGAAGTGTTTTTGCGCTCGAGCTTCACGTTTTTCAGCCCCAGCTCGTCAATAATAATACTCGCGGTTTCAAAATCCAAACGCTGATTAATCGTCGCAACAATGCCGTTTTTGAACAAAGTGCCAATTAATTCGGTCACCGAAAGACCGAGCGCCCGCGAGAGCTCGTCAACGGTAATAGAGCCAGCAATCTGTATAGTTTTTTCTTCCACGAAAAGCCCCTTTCTGCGCTAAAAAATAATATAACTCCTTTAATTTTATCACATTTTTAAAAAATATGCTATAATAGATACATATCGCGCATTAGCGCGGTGGAAAAATTGGTTATTCCCCTGTAGCTCAATGGTGGAGCAAGAAGCTGTTAACTTCGAGGTTGCCAGTTCGAGTCTGGCCGGGGGAGCCATTTTTTGTTTCACAAAAAGCTCAAAAGGTGTTATAATAGTGAGGTGGTAGGCAAAAATTGTACCTTTTAAAATTAGTGGGGGGTGAACACATGGATTATCATATCGAAGAAATGGGCGCTAGATACTACAGGTATCTGAAGTTTGGTGAGCGTTTGGTATCGGTGAGAGAAAGTCGGCGGCTGGATAACGCCCTGATGGGGGCTCAGCGAGATTTAATTCTCAGGGGAAAGCGACCCGGCAAAAAGGCTGCCGCAGCTCAGGGGACTGAGGAATCGCTCGGCGCCGCACAAGCGGAGCTACTCAAAGATCTCAGGAAGCAATTTAGTGGCGAAAGCGACGACACAGTATTTCTCTGTGCATTCATACTGGTGTGCATACTGGAAATGGTCTGCGCAATTCTATTGCCAGTACATGCTTGGAACAACGGGAACCATAATATCCTTTTCATCATACTGATGGTTATGGCGGGGATATTTGTTGGCTCGCTGATAGCGCTAATCCTAGCGGTGCCGATTTGGCACATTAACAACCTCTGTAGGAAGTTAAAAATTGCCAAATTGCTGGCTAGGGCGGTCGTGATCGAGCAACTATACAATGTCGCATTGATCGGGTCGGATACGTTCCCAGATGTTGAATATGAATAATTCCTATCACAATTTATGGTCGCCTTTCGGGGCGGCCATTTGCATTTCTGGAAAGTCGCGGATTGGTAGGTTTGGGTAGCGAGCACCAAAGGTTTCTCGGTTCGGAAAATATTAGGCGCCGAGAAGACCGTTGAATAATCCGAGGGAGGCGAGGAGCATGATGAGGCCCGCCACGACGACGCCGGCGGAGATGGCGAGCACGGCTTTTTTAAAGTCAAGGTTTAAAATACTAGCAGCCAAAGCGCCGGTCCAAGCGCCAGTGCCGGGGAGCGGGATGGCGACAAAGACAAAAAGAGCCCAGAAAACGCCGCCGCGAGTGTTTTTTAGCAGTTTTTCACCGCCTTTTTGGCCTCTTCTGAGACAAAAATTACAGAATTTTTGGAAAGTTTTGAATTTGCATTTGCTTCCCCATTCGAGGATTTTGCGAGCAAACAGATAGATGAATGGCACAGGGACGATATTGCCGATAATCGCGACGAGCAGGATGAGCCATTCGGGAAGGCCGAGATTCATGGCGACGGCGACAGGGATAGCGCCGCGGAGTTCGATTAAGGGCACCATGGAAATTAGAAAAACGATAAGGATTTTTATAAACATGGTATGATTATATCATGGATAGTGAGCGTAAAATAGACCTTTCAGTAATAATTCCGGCTTTCAACGCGGAAAAATATTTGAACAGGTGCCTAAAATCGATTTTCGAGGCCTGCATAGCCGCTACGAGCGTGGTTTGCGAAATACTGGTTATAAACAACGGTTCGGAGGATAAGACGCTCCTAGTGGCAGATAAGTGGCAAAAAGAGGCTGTCGATCTGAAAAAAGCTGGTGCTGGCGTAAATTTTAAGGTTTTTTCGTGCGAGAAAACAGGGGCGAGCGCGGCGCGAAATTTTGGATTTTCAAAGGCACGCGGGGAGTTTGTGTGGTTTGTCGACGCAGATGATACAATTACGGAGAGGGCGATTGCCAAGTTGATTGCCGAAGCGAATGCGGATAAAAAAATCGCCCCGGTCGGAGCGGATTTGGTGATGATGGGGGCAGAACGGATTTATGCCGACGGGTACCGTGATTATCTCTCGGCGGTGCGGGCGGATGAGCCGGATTTTAAGAGTAGATTCGTGCGTTATGGGGCGGGACCGTGGCAGTTTTTGATTCGGCGAGCGTGGTGGGAGGAACACGGTTTTTCTTTCCGCGAAGGGATAATCCATGAGGATATGGAGCTGATTTCTGCCCTGATTTTGCATACTAACCACTTCGCAAGCGTAGATGAGCCGTTGTATTTTTATTATCAAAATGCGGAGTCGGTGCTACATAAAGCCGAGTTCAATCCGCATATTTTTGATATTTTTCCGGCACTAAAGGGGCTGTATCAGAGATTTGAGCGAGCGTCGGCGACGGAGGAGTTTCATAATGAGTTGGAGTGGTTTTTCATTTGGAATTTATTGATTGACTCGGCAAAAGATTTTGGAGCGTTTCGCGAGGGGCGAGTAGGATTTTCGCGAGCACGAAAAATGTTGCGGGAATACTTCCCTAACTGGCGAAAAAACCGATTTCTGGCGGAAAAAACGCTAAAATTACGTTTACGGGTGAGACTAAACTACTATCGGCATTAAGCTTTTTTGGCTTGTTCTTCTTTTTCGAGTTCGCGGAAGGCGACTTTGCCAACCTTGGTTTGGGGAAGTTTGTCGCGAAATTCATAGGCGACAGGGAGAGCGTAAATCGGGACGTTGCGTTCGAGCAGGCCACGGATTTCGCGTTCAACTTTTTTGCTGGCTTTGTAGCCAGTCTTTAGGACAATGAAGGCTTTCGGGACTTGACCCTTATAGGGGTGGTCAATGCCGATGACGGTCGAGGTGAGCACACCCTCGTGGGAGTTGATGATGGATTCAAGATGGGCAGGATAGATATTGTAGCCGCTCGAGATAATAATGCGCTTGAGACGCTGAGCAAAGTAGATTAGGCCGTCGTCGCCGAGATAACCAATATCGCCGGTGTGGAGCCAAAGTTTGCCATCTTCGTGAACACGAAGAGCCTGCGCGGTTTCGGCGTCGTCGCCGAGATAGCCCATCATCACCAGCGGGCCAGAGATGCAAATTTCCCCGCTTTCGCCGACCGGAAGTTCTTTGAAAGTGTCGTTTTTGACGATTTTGAAGTCCGTGCCCGGGAGAGGCGCGCCAATAATGCCGTCTTTGAACGAATTTTCAGGGGACAGGCAGACTGCACCGGAGCCCTCGGTAAGGCCATAGCCGACGCGGATTTTGGCTTTTGAACCGTGTTCAGAGAGGAATTCGTTGACTTTGTCGCGGAGAGTCTGAGTCAGGGCGTCGCCACCACAAATTACCGCAGTAACAGATTCAAGATCGCTTGGTTTTAGTTTCGTATTAATTAAAGCTTCGAACAAAGTCGGCACACCAACAATAAAGTTCGGCTCGTTTTTCTTGATAATTTCGGCAAATTGTTTATGCGAAAAGGCTGGAATTAAGATACAGCCCATGCCGCGACAGAGAGGCGTGTGGATACAAACGCCAAGGCCAAAACAGTGGAATAGGGGCAAAATCGAAAGCACGGTTGCCCCTGGGGTGATTTGACGAATAACGGTGCTATCACAGAGCGATTCGGCGTTAATGTTTAAGTTAGAGAGCATGACGGCTTTCGGGGCACCAGTGGTGCCGCCGGAATACATAATTACGGCCGGATCTTCCCCGCCCCGCTCCTCGTGGTAATTGCCTTGGTAGAAAAAGCTGTTAGCGATAAAATCTTCCCAGAGTACTACTCGGCTGTCGTTAGCGGGCAAGCGTACTTTTTTGACGTGAACCGCGGAATAGAGCTTTTTCTTAAGAAAACCGAGACCGTCCGAGGGGCGAACCACGATAATTCGCTCTAGTTGAGCGACGTCGCGGAGCTTGTAGATTTTGTCAAAAACGGCATCAATCACCAAAACGTATTTCGAATCAGCGATTTTGATGTAATATTCGAGCTCTTTTTCGGAAGAGAGCGGGTGTACCATATTACAGATAGCGCCGACCATGTTGACAGCATAGACCATAGTGATACCCTCAGGAGTGTTCGGCATACAAATCGTCACTCGATCGCCCTCTTTGACGCCGTAATTTTTCAGAGCGCGGGCGGCTTTTTCGATCTTCTTGACGAAATTTTTATAGGATACTTTATGTCCATAATAGACATAGGCAGTGTTGTCGGGCCATTTTTCGGCCGATTGCATCACCATATCCACCATTGAGCAATCCGGAAAATCAAGATTAGTAGGTAAACCCTCGTTTTTATAGTACTCAAACCAAGGTTTTTCAGGGGCAGTTTTATTCTTCATAAGCTTAATTATACCATAAAATAGCCCCGAAGGGCTATTTTAACGTGTTATTTGGTGATTGAGAGGGAGATTTTACGTCCTTCTTTGTCGATGTCAAGCACCTTGAAGCTCTTGCGCTCGTTCAGGGTGAAAATCTTTTCCGGATTAACATCCGAACCTTCGCCAAGTTCCGAAACGTGAACCAAAGCTTCTACGGCTGGGCTAATTTGGACAAAAGCACCAAACGGGGTAATCCGCGTGATTGTGCCTTCGACTTTCGAACCCTTTTTCAAGCCTTCAACTTCGGAAATCCACGGATCTTCGACTAGTTGTTTCATCGAGAGCGAGAGACGTTCCTTGTCGATAGCGATAATTTTGGCTTCGATATTATCGCCTACTTTCACGTAATCAGACGGGTTATTGACGCGTTCCCAAGAGATTTCCGAGATATGCACCAAACCTTCAATACCGTCGACATTGACGAACACGCCGAAATCGACTACGCCAGTGACGACGCCTTTAATTGTATCACCGACATTCAATTTCGAGAATCTTTCCGCTAAACCGTCTTTGATCGCCTCTTTTTCAGAGAAAATCAGCTTGTTTTCTTTCTTGTTGGCATCCAAGATGCGGGCTTTGATCGGCTTACCCACGAGAGAATTCAAGCGTTGCAGAATTTCATCCTTGTCCGCACTGCCCACTCGGGGATAATGCTCGGCGGAAAGTTGCGAAACGGGCATAAAACCGCGAATACCTTCGTAATCGACGAGTAGACCGCCACGATTAGCATCAGAGGGGGTAACTTCGACGATTTCGCTGTTGTCGAGTTTGGCTTGAATTTCGTCCCAACCTTTGTCTTTGACCGCTTTGCGCAGCGAAAGTAAAACATAGCCGTCATTCATTTCGGCATCCACGACCGAGGCGGTAACTTCGTTGCCGACCTCTAAGGCTCGCGCAAACGAAACTTCCCGACGTGGGACTAGGCCGACGCCTTGCGCTCCGAGATCCACGAGAATTTCGTGCTTCTTAACCGATAAAACCGTACCTTTAGCAGTATCACCGGTGTTAATTTTCTTGACAGCTTCCGTGTTTTCAGCCAGAAGCTCGTCCATAGTATATTTTTTGGCTGTTGCCATGATTAAATTTATTCCTTCCTTCAGATCCATTCGAAAGTCCCGACGGTTTTTCCTGTTTTGTCGGAATTTTTGAATGGACCCGAATACTGATTATTATATCAAAATTTTGTGCTATAATCAAGGTATGTATCTTGGAATTGATATTGGAGGAACTAAAACTTTAGTGGCCCTGTTTTCGAAACGGGGGCGGATTGTTAAACGGGTAAAGTTTAAGACGGCGCAAGGCGACAAGACGTTTTTGTCCGACCTTTTAGGGGTGCTTAGGGGTTTTCAAGAGCGGAAGATTTTAGCCGTAGTAGTGGCCGCGCCGGGGGTTGTACAAAAAAATTATACAGTCCGGCTGGGTAATCGCGAATGGGGTGATTTTGACGTCCTGACCCCAATAAAAAATTTGTTCAATTGTCCGGTTTGGCTGGAAAATGATGGTAATTTAGGAGCATTATTTGAGGGGTATCGACTGGGCGGAAGAACTGTGTTTTTGACTTTTTCGACGGGAATTGGGGGCGGAATAGTGGAAGATAACCGAATTTTACCTCAATCTAATAGTTTCGAACCTGGGCATAAAAAATATTGGTATAATGGGAAGATTGCGGAATGGGAAGATATTGCTGCAGCCAGTGCTTTGGAAAAGTTTTATCATGTCGATCAGGCGACCGATTTGCGCGAAAAAGCAGTCATGAAAGACGTAGCTGAGCGAGTAATGCTCGGGCTTGAAACCGTGATTTTAAGATATCAGCCGGATAATATCGTGTTAGGCGGGCCACTAGGCAAGATTTTTAAACTTTACGCGAAATATTTGACCGTGGTGCCGAGAGTGAGATATCTCCGGCCGAAACGCCCAACCGAATCGGTGATTTATGGTTGTTTTCTTTTGGCTAAACAGAAGATGCGGGAGCAAAAACTACAGGGGCAGAACAAGCAATGATTCCCTGCTCAGAGAGCGAGAGGGCGGGCGAGGGCACGGGGGGAACCGATTTTTGGCAACGGTTGCAGGCGGATTTTCCAGATTTGCGGTTTACTTTTGGGCGGAAATTCGCCTTTCGACCGCCAAAAACGATTGTGATGGAGCCGGAGAACGGGCGTTTTTGGCGGTTACTTTTACTTCATGAGGTCGGACACGCGGTGCTCGGACACCGTGATTTTGGGGCGGACGTGGAGCGATTAAAAATGGAGGTGGCGGCGTGGGAAAAAGCGCGAGAACTGGCGGAAATATATGCGGTAGAGTTTGACGAGGGAATGATGGAGACGGAGCTCGACACCTATCGGGATTGGCTACACCGGAAGTCGCGGTGCCCAAAATGCGGGCTGACGCGCTATCAGACGCCAGGGGGAGAATATCACTGCCCGCGGTGCGAAAATATTGCCTGACTTTGGCTTAGTCAAGGCACCGAAATAAAATGTTTCTATTTATTACGCAATGGTACGGTTGCAACACAAAAAACCGCACCCTTGCGGATGCGGGTTTTTGACTACTTAGGCCTTTTTTGCTGGCCCGCGGCGAGAAATTCGGCCGCCCTTAGCGCCAGCGATACGCGCTAATTCTGGATTAGCAGCGAAACCGCCGGTGTGGCCGTTCTGGCCACCTTTTTTACCGATTTGAGCGTAAAACTCTTTGCCATATTTGGCTTTGTTGGTCGCAGCAGCTTTCATGCCACCTGCTTTAGTCCCTGCCATTATAACTCCTGTTCTGCCCACCAAAAAACTTAATATACTTCCATTATAGCATACTGCTTTCGTTTTGTCAATATGCTAATTCTAAAAAATATGTTTTAATATTTTTAATTTTCCCGAACACTTTTTGTATAAGTTTTGCACAAATTGTGGAAAAAAGCTATTGACAATATGCATATGGTGAGATAAAATAGAGACAGTTTAAACAGTATCAACTGCGAGGCTGTTTAATCTAATGTATGACCTGAAGAAAGCCGCTTAGAAATAGGCGGTTTTCTTTTTTTGTTTCTGGGCTATCGAGTTTATTATTGGCAAAAATATTTGAACGATAGAAATGATGTCTTGGGTAATAGTTAAGACGATTAGGGCTGGGACTTTTGGAATCGGATAATGACTAAATCGACTGGGATTTGCGCCCCAAAAAACACCCCGAAGAGTGCTTTTAAAATTCTGTTTAGTGGTGGGGATATGTGGACTTGAACCACAGACCTCGTCATTATCAGTGACGCGCTCTAACCAGCTGAGCTATATCCCCAAATTATAAAGAACGGCGCAAGGATTATTAGATTTAGACCTTGTGTGTCATGGTGGAGCAACTGGGATTCAAACCCAGGACCTCTGCCTTGCAAAGGCAGCGCTCTAATCAGCTGAGCTATTGCCCCTTGTTATGTTATTTTACCAAAAAAGATGAAAAAAGTAAAGGATTTATAGCGAAAATGCGGGGGGCTGTTTAAAGTTTGTTTTCGGGACACCGAGGGCTAGAGCCGCGTTAAAACGATTTGGCACACGTATTCATACATTGCAATGCCGGCGGCGACCCCGACATTCACAGAGCGGGTCGAGCCGAAACTTTCGATAAATCGGCAGTCGTGGACGCTTTTTAGGAGTTCCGCCGAGAGGCCGTTCCCCTCCGAGCCGAAAATCAGGGTGGTATCCAGAGTAAATTTTTTGTCGTGCAGCGGTTTGGTATTTTCAACATTATTTTCGATCGCCACTAGTTCGCGATTTTGCTGGCTTTCGAGAAAATCCGCGAGGGTCGGGTGGTGAACAATTTCAAGATATTTATCCGTGCACATCGCCCCGCGACGATTATATTTTTTCTTGCCGATAATATGAACTTTTTTGACGTTAAAAGAGTTGGCGGTGCGGACGATAGAGCCAATATTAAAATCGTGTTCAAGGTTTTCAATCGCAATTTCGAGCGGTGTGCGAGTTTTATTCAACGCGTTAAAAACTTGTTCGTTTTCCATGCCTTTATATTGATCGAGCAAATTTCGTGAATCTTCCATGTCCAAATAAAATCTCACAAAACTTCGTCGCCGTATTCGTCGTCTTCATCATCCTCGTCGAGGCGAGAATTGCGGCTGTCAGCCTGTCTGGCTAGCTCCCTTGCAACTTCGGGGTCGAACGGACACTCGTCGGCAAGTTTATCGTAAGTTTTAAACATCTCTCGTTCCTCGTCGCTGAGTTCGCCGTCTTTTTCGTCATAGTTCCAGCCGGTGTCGACCGAGCGGCCGGATTTGTCGACCATGGAGTTAGAATAACCATCCGGAACTTCGTAGCCCCAAGCCGGGTCGGTGCCGGGAGTATAGTTTTTATTGTTGGTTTCTTTGTTTTTAGGCATAAATGTCTCCTTTGTCTTATTATACCAAAAAACTGCCATTTCGGGCAGTTTTTTGTGTTAACAATTTAGTTGTGCAATTCATCGACAGTTAGTTTTTAGCTTAAACGTTACGTCTAAAAATAGAAATGTTGTATTATAAGCTTCTTAACACAACCGTAACCGACCTAGCTACTTGTTCCCTTGCGGGAGACAAGCGCATCAATTCCTTCTCAAGAAAGGAGGTAATCCATCCACACGTTCTCGTACGGATGCCTTGTTACGACTTAACCCCAATCATCTTGCTCACCTTAGGCCGCCGAAGCGGACTTCGGGTGCTCACGACTCTCATGGTTTGACGGGCGGTGTGTACAAGACCCGGGAACGTATTCACCGCAACATGCTGATCTGCGATTACTAGCGATTCCGACTTCAAAGAGGCGAGTTTCAGCCTCTTATCCGAACTGGGACCGGCTTTGGTGCGATTTGCTTCACATCGCTGCTTCGCTTCGCATTGTACCGGCCATTGTAGCGCGATTCTAGCCCAAGGCGTAAGGGAAATACTGACCTGACATCATCCCCTCCTTCCTCCCCGTTACCGGGGCAGTCCTACCAGAAAAATACAACTGGTTGCAAGGGTTGCGCTCGTTGATGGACTTAACCAAACATCTCACGACACGAGCTGACGACGGCCATGCATCACCTGTCTTCGGGTTCCCAAGGGCACAGTTTCCTTTCGGAAGCCTTCCCGAGATGTCAAGCCTTGGTAAGGTTTATCGTTTACCATCGAATTAAAGATCACGCTCCACCGCTTGTGCGGGTCCCCGTCAATTCCTTTATGTTTTAATCTTGCGATCGTACTACACAGGTGGGATACTTAACGCGTTAGCTTCGCAACTCCAGGGGTCGATACCCGAAACTGCTAGTATCCATCGTTTACGGCGTGGACTACCGGGGTATCTAATCCCGTTTGCTCCCCACGCTTTCGTGCCTTAGTGTCAGAAATGTCCCAGTAGCCTGCCTACGCTATCGGTGTTCTTTCTAATATCTACGGATTTCACTCCTACACTAGAAATTCCAGCTACCCCTAACATTCTCGAGTCTATCAGTTTAGGTAATAGTCTGAATGGTTGAGCCACCAGATTTCACTACCTACTTAATAAACCACCTACGCAACTCTTTACACCCAGTCAATCCGGATAATGCTTGGACCCTACGTATGACCGCGGCTGCTGGCACGTAGTTAGCCGGTCCTTATTCATATCTTACCATCATATTTCTCGGATATAAAAGCAGTTTACAACCCGAAGGCCGTCATCCTGCACGCGGCGTTGCTCCATCAGGCTTTCGCCCATTGTGAAAGATTCCCTACTGCTGCCTCCCGTAGGAGTCTGGGCCGTGTCTCAGTCCCAGTCTGGATGATCATCTTCTCAAACCATCTAACGATCGTAGACTTGGTGGGCCCTTACCCCGCCAACTATCTAATCGTACGCAGGCCAGTCCCAAACCGTCCGAAGACTTTAATCCGAAGATCACATGCGGTATTAGCACACCTTTCGATGCGTTATCCCTCAGTTTGGGGTCCGTTCCCACGCGTTACTCAGCCGTCCGCCGCTCGTCAGCAGAATTCCACTGTTCCCTCGAAGTCAACAACCTACGAATTATGCGCTAGGTGTGTCAAGGAAACGGTGGAACCCTCTGTTACCGCTCGACTTGCATGTATTAGGCACGCCGCCAGCATTCATCCTGAGCCAGGATCAAACTCTCCATTAAAGTATAAGTTTGTTCAACTCATAAAGTAAAACTGACGATGATTAATTGCACAACTAAATTGTTAAACTATTTCCAAAGACTGGTAAAATAACTCTCGCAGCTTCAGACTGTTCTCATTTTATCAAAAGCCGCGAGAGTTGTCAACAGGTTTTTAGGACTTTTTTGCACTTTTTTGAGTTTTTTCGCGTTTTGGCCAGAAAAACCACATAATTACGGCGTCGCCGGCCAGCACTAGCGCAATAAACCACCACGGGAAGGTGCTTCCCTGCTCGCAGTCGCCGCCAAGCCGAGGGAGGTTGGTTGTGGTTTGCGACGGCTGAGAAACGTCGGCTGCGGCTTCGGACGGCGAAGATGTGTCGGTTGCGGTATTGGCCGCAAGAGCGGGTTGGTAAGTGTCGACCAGCCGATCCGCTTGGGAGGCCGCGGACGCAACCGTGGCAGAGGCCGCGGACGGGACCGAAGTCGTAGTGTTTGTAGCGGTAGTCGCAATGTTAGAAGGCGTCACCGCGCGCTCTACCTCTGTTTTTTCGGCAATTTCGGACGCGCTGGAATTATCGTCGTTTTTTGTTTCAAGCTCAGTTTCGGCTTCAGTATCGGTGCCCGTATCAGTACTACTCTCGTCTTTGGTGTCAGCGCCAATTTCATCTTTAGTTTCAGGCTCAACCTCAGTTTCGGGTTCGGGTTCAGTCTCGGTCTCTACATCAAAAGGCAAATACACGGTGCGCGACGGAGTAAACACGGCCCGACATTCCATGCCGGAGTGATAATCTGGCGAAGTCAGACATTCCTCAACGGAAAGCTGAATAGAATAAGAGATGTTCGAGACGGTGCGATAGAACATTGACACCCAAGGGTCCATGCTCGCGGCAGCCGAAAGCCCCGGCGTTTTAAACTCTACCTCGGTGTAAGACGGGAGCCAGTCGCTATTATCAAGGGACTTGCGTTTATTTAACAAAATGTTCGTATAGGGCACCGTCTTGCCTTTTTCAAGAGAGATATAGAAACCACTTTGGAAATGGTCAGTCTCAAATTGAGCGACATAAAGGTCGGCCAGCGTCGGGTCGGCAGGATTTTCCCAAGTCGGAATCGACTGGAGATCGTAGTAGAACCTCATAGTTTCGCGTTCGGGATTAAAAGCCGTGATAGTCAAAATATTGGCGCGATAGCTCATTAGCGCCTTATATATTGGGTCATTATCGGCTTTTCGCCAGAAAAACGAATCGCTACACATAAAATCGTCGGTGCTGGCACAGGTATTTTTCAGCTCCTCTTGAACTTCAGTGTTTAGACGTTGCATTTCTTCAAAAGTCCAATATTCATCATCCGAAGTAGCGAAGGCTAAATTCGGGACTAGACTGCTGGCTAGCAAAGAAATGCTTAGGATTGATAGAGATAAAGGTTTTTTCATATACTCCTTTCAGGTTAGTTTGGAGGGAGTATAGGCATAGAAGGCTAAGTTTTTCAACCCTAAAGGTTGCAAAAACTCAACTTGAGCGTTTTGGCCTCTGTATTTTTTGAAAGTCGCTTATGCCTTTTTGGCGGGTTTTTCGGCTTTTTGATCTGGAGTTTCCGCCTCGGTATCGTCTTCTTCGGGTAAAACAATGCCGATCGAGGCCACAGTATCGCCGTCGCTCATCTTCATAATGCGAACGCCCTGAGTAGCGCGGCCGAGAGTTGGAATTTCTTTCATCGCAACGCGAATAGCCTGGCCTTTGGTGGACATCATAATAACCTCTTTAGCGAGCGGATCGAGAGTATGCACAGCTACAATCGGGCCGGTTTTATCAGTAACGGTCGCAACCTTGATACCAACGCCACCACGACGATGCGGCGGGAAGTTAGCCACAAGCGTAGCTTTGCCATAACCGTTAGCCGACACGGCGAGCAACTTTTGTTTCGGATCGGTAATCACGTCCATACCGACAATTTCGTCTTTCGGGCGGAGGCGCATGCCCCGCACGCCCATCGCCGAGCGCCCCATGACGCGCACTTCTTTTTCGTTGAAGCGGGTGGCTTGGCCGGCAGAAGTGCTAACCACGATATCGTTTTCGCCAGTGGTTTCTTGGACCCATTTGAGTTCGTCGCCATCAGCCAGCTTAATCGCAATAAGGCCATTAGAACGCACATTATAGAAATCTTTAATGGCGGATTTTTTGATCGTTCCCTTTTTGGTCGCCATAAAGAGGTAGCCGTCAGCGCCAGCGTCGCCTTGTTTAATAATGGCGGTGATTTTTTCTTCGGGGTGCATGTTTAGCATATTTACTGCGGCGGTACCCTTGGCAGTCAGCGAAGCTTGCGGAACTTCGTAGGCTTTCATACGGAACAGACGGCCTTGATTAGTGAAAAAGAGGAGAAAATCATGTGAATTGGCGGTTAAAATCTGTGCGATAACGTCTTCTTCTTTGGTGGTCATACCGCGTTTGCCCTTGCCACCACGATTTTGTTTCCTGAAATCGGTTTGCGGGACGCGTTTCATGTAGTTTTCGGAAGTCAAAAGAATAACACTTTCTTCTTCGGGAATTAGTTCTTCTTCGGAAAACTTATCGGCTTCGTGGTTAATGATTTTCGAGCGCCGTTCGTCGCCGTATTTTTCTTTCAGGGCAAGCAGTTCTTCCTTAATAACGCGCAAAATTTCGTTTTCGTCGGCCAAAATAGCTTCGAGCTTTTTAATAAGTTCTTGTAGTTGTTTTAGTTCTTCTTCAATTTTGCTACGTTCGAGACCTTGGAGCCGGCGCAGTTGCATCTGTAAAATCGCGTTAGCTTGGATTTCGGAGAGACCGAAGCGCGCCATGAGTTGTTTGTCGGCGTCATCATAAGAGGCGCGAATAACCTTAATTACTTCGTCGATATTGTCAAGCGCGATTTTCAACCCTTCGAGGATGTGGGCACGCTCTTTAGCTTTTCGCAGGTCAAATTCCGTGCGCCGGCGGACCACTTTTTGGCGGTGCTTGATGAATTCGCCCAAAATTTCTTTCAGACCAAGAATCCGAGGTTGAATACCGTCGACCAAAGCCAGCATATTATAGTGGAAAGAAGTCTGGAGCGGGGTCATTTTGTAGAGTTGGTTTAGGATTTTCTTCGGGAAAGCGTCTTTTTTCAATTCAATCACGATACGAATTTTGCCCCTAGCAGATTCGTCGCGAGCGTCGGCGATATGATCGAGTTTTTTATTCATGACAAGTTCACGAACTTTGTCGATAAAGCCTTCTTTACTCATACCATAAGGGACTTCGGTGATTACGATACTATAGCGGCCCTTGGTGCGCTCTTCAATATTGGCAACAGCGCGAATCACAACCGAACCTTTACCCGTAGCGTAAGCTTGTTTCATTGGTGCGCCACCGTAAACTTCGGCACCGGTCGGAAAATCCGGGCCTTTAACGTATTTCATCAAGCCGTCAAGAGTAATTTTGGGGTCGTCAATTTGAGCGACGGTGGCATCAACTAATTCGCCGAGGTTATGCGGCGGGATATTGGTTGCCATACCAACAGCGATACCCATCTGGCCATTTAAGAGAATATTCGGCAAAGCCGCCGGCAAAACTACCGGTTCTTGTTCAGTGCCATCGAAGTTATCCCGAAAATCAACAGTGTCTTTTTCGATATCGGTCAAAAGTTCGGCACCGACTTTGTCCATTCGAGCCTCGGTATAACGGTAAGCGGCCGGTTCGTCGCCGTCCATCGAACCGAAGTTACCCTGCCCCTCGATCAAGGTATAACGCATTTTCCAAGGCTGGGCGAGATTCACCATTGCCATATAGATTGAAGAATCGCCATGCGGGTGATATTTACCCATGACATCACCGACGATACGCGCAGATTTCACGGTTGCGTGCGGAGCCTTCCAGCCGTTTTTGTTCATAGTATATAATATACGGCGATTGACCGGTTTCAGGCCGTCGCGGACATCCGGCAGTGCGCGATCAACAATGACCGACATTGAATATTTCAGGAAATATTCTTCCATGGTGTTTTCGACGCCACGCTTTTCGATACCTTTTACAGCCACTTCCTCGGTTGAGTTTTCCTCGGGTGCGTTCGACGCTAGGGCATCAAGCTCGGGGTTGTCGGGGGTGATATCTTTTAGATTCTGATCTTTATTATTTTCGTTTGCCATATTTCCTCCTTAAAAGTCCAAATCATCAAGGTTAACAGATGCGGCGCCAGCCTGAATAAAGTTTTTACGGAGATCGACCTGATCTCCCATTAACTTCGTGAACACGGCGTCGGCTTTTTCGGCATCATCAATGTGGACTTGTACTAAAATGCGGTTTTCGGGGTCCATGGTGGTTTCCCAGAGCTGTTTGGCGTCCATTTCACCAAGACCCTTGAATCGCTGTTGAGCAGTGTAGCCGGCCTGCTTAAAACGTTCCTGACTTTCGTCGATTTTAGTGCCGTTTTTACGTTTTTCGGCAATTTTTTCGGATAATTTGTTCTCTAAGGCGGTTTCGTCATAAAGATAGTCGATTTTACGGGTATTGCCAGTGCCTTTAATTAGCCCAAACAGAGGCGGTTTTGCAAGATAGACATGGCCTTGCTCGATGACTTGGGGCATATAGCGGAAGAAAAAGGTCATCAGCAGCGTCGCGATATGAAGACCGTCGACGTCGGCATCAGTCATGAAGATGATTTTGTCGTATCTTAGGCCGTCGATATTAAATTGGTCGCCAATACCGACGCCGAGACCTTTAATCAGAGAGACTAGCTCTTGATTTGCCAACATTTTATCGAGACGGGCGCGCTCGGTGTTTAAAACTTTACCACGGAGAGGCAAAATGGCCTGGATTTGGGGGTTGCGCCCCTCTTTGGCGGAGCCGGCCGCGGAATTACCCTCGACGATGAAAAGTTCGCAATCTTCGCGGTTACGAGAGGAACAATCCGCCAACTTCGACGGGAGATTGAAGCCCTCGAAGGCACCCTTTCTAATGACGTTATCCCTAGCGGCGCGGGCAGCCTTACGCGCACGAGCGGCCAAGGTGGCTTTAGAGACGATTTTTTTGGCAATGGCCGGATTTTCTTCGAGATAATAGCCGAAATATTCGGTCATAACTTTATCGACGATACCACGAACTTCTGGGTTGCCGAGTTTATTCTTGGTCTGACCCTCGAATTGGGGGTTCGGGAGTTTAACTAAAATAACAGCGGTGAGACCTTCTTTAATATCGTCGCCGGTTAAATTATCCTCTTTTTCTTTGAGTAAGCCACTTTTACGAGCGTAATCATTAACCGTTCTGGTGAGCCCTGTACGGAAACCGACCACGTGCATCCCGCCATCAGGGGTGAGCACGTTGTTAGCAAAGGGTTTTAGAGTTTCAGCGTAGCTGTCGTTATACTGCAGGGCAATTTCGACCCCTGTTTCGTCGACTTGGCGATCGACATAGAAAATATCATCAGAGAGAACTTCTTTGCCGTTATTGAGGCGCTTGACGTAGCTTTTAATTCCGCCCTCGAAGTAGAACGATTCGTGTTCGCCGGTACGTTCGTCGGCAACGGCAATTAAAATACCCTTGGTGAGATAAGCCTGATGACGAGCGTAGGACGAAACCCAGCCAAAATCAAAGGTCGTGGTTTCCTTAAAAATCGTCGGATCGGGGTAAAAAGTGATTGAAGAGCCATGTTCTCTCGGCGTGCCCTTGGTGATTTTAAGGTCCATAGTGGGCTTACCGGTGTCGAATTCGATATGATGAGTCTTTCCTTCCCTGTAAACTTCGGCAATCATGCGTGTAGAAAGAGCATTTACGACCGAAGAACCGACCCCATGAAGGCCGGAGGAAACCTTATAACCGCCATCGCCAAATTTACCGCCGGCGTGAAGCACGGTGAGCACAGTTTCAAGGGTAGACTTGCCAGTTTTAGGGTGAATATCCACAGGGATACCACGCCCGTTGTCATCAACACAAACTCCACCGTCTTTTAAAATAGTGATTTTTACCTTGTTGGCAAACCCCGCAATGGCTTCGTCGATAGCGTTATCGGCGATTTCCTTGATCAAATGGTGTAGGCCGTCGTAGCCGGTCGAACCGATATACATCCCCGGACGGAGACGGACCGGCTCCAACCCTTCAAGAACGCGAATTTCGGATGAATCATATGCTTCAGCTTTTCCAGTCATTAAAATACCTCATCTTTATTTTACGTATCTATTATACACCGTAGGACGCAAAATATCAAGCCCTAAGCGCTTTTGTTTATCCAGCCGTCTAGGAACCCACCTTCGGTCTTGCGAGGCGTTTGAGGGGCTTCTACGGGCGGTTCTGGCGATTTTCGGTAGGCAGACCAGCGGTCGTTGATTTCTTTTTCGACTTCGGCGCGGGTTTTGGCGAATTTGGTGGCGGAATAAACCTTAAGCGTTTCCATTAGCTCATTGTTAGGCTCGCCCATCGGGGGCGGCAGGTTGATAGTAAAGGGCGCCGAAGGCATGTCGAACATCATCACCTTAGCGACAGCGGCAAAATTCGGGGTTTTAGTCAAATCTTCGGCGGTAAAAGTCGGGGTAAAGGCCTTAACCATCAGATCGGCGTCGGTGACCCCCACGCGACCACAGATAATCGTACCAACGTTGCCGAGCAGTGCTTCCCTAATCTTATCGGTGAGCTGGGTCATGAACTGATTCGCGACAATGAGATTCAAACGATATTTGCGGGCTTCCGAGAGAATAGATTCGAAACTATCCGTGGCGAAATTTTGAAACTCATCCACGTAGAGACAGAAGTCCTTGCGCTCGTGTTCGGGGATGTCTTGGCGCGACATGGCGGCTTGCTGGAATTTCATGACGAAAATCATACCAAGCAGGTTCGAGTTAATATCGCCGAGTTTACCTTTAGAGAGATTCACTAGAAAAATCTTCTTCTGGTCCATGATTTCGCGAATATTGAAGCCGGATTTGACCTGACCGAGGGTGTTTCGCATGATGGTATTGGCAATAAAGGGCCCCCATTTACTCGAAAACCAAGTGATAACGTCGCCGGAGTCGTTGGATTTTAAAGATTGGGGGAATTCTTTGGTCCAATAGTTATAAACGGCTTTGTCGGTGACGTATTTGAGCTTCGATTTGACAAACTCGGGGTCGGTGAAACATTGCGGAATATCGATAAAAGTCGCGCCGGCGGGGTCGGACATGAGGAGGAGGGCGGCGTTTCGGAACATGTGCTGGCCACGGGGGCCGAAAAAGCCTTGATTATTTGGGTCGAACAGAGATTGGAACATACTAATTCCCTCTTGAACAATAAAATCTTTTTGATCCTCAGAAGTATATTCAAACATGTTCATACCGACGGGGTGTTCGATATCGGAAGGGTCGAAATAGATGACGTCGTCGATACGCTCCTCGGGGACGCGCTTCAAAATCGCCTCAACAGCGTCGCCGTGGGGGTCGATAAAGGCGAATCCGCGACCGTCGCACATGTCTTGAAAGGCAATGTTTTCGAGAAAAACTGATTTACCCATACCGGTTTGCCCGATGACGTACATGTGGCGGCGGCGGTTGTTGTCGTCGAGATAGATGGCTTTTTTCGTGCCGCGAAACTCGTTTGTACCTAGCAGAACGCCCTCGGTGGCAAGGCGAGCAGGGCCGTCAACCTGTTTGGTGAGCTGGCGTTCGACGCTCGAATTCGGAATAGCACTTTGTTCGGGCAGGTGAAAAATAGAGGCGAGTTCGACGGAATTTAAGATATTGGTGCGCGTGCGGACTGGGAACGCGCGAAAAGTGTAGTCGACGGCGAGTTTTTTCATGTCTTTCATAGTGTTAATCTTAAAACCATTGAGCGTAGGGGCGTTGAATTGCGAAAATGAGCTGACCACACCCCCTAAAAGCGCCTCTGAGCGGGCGTTCGAGGCGGAGCTGGCTACCACCCGAATCAGGGTCTCGAAGGCCGGAAAACGCATTTTAGCGGCCACAGCGGAGATTTCTTCTTGCTTAACACTCGAAATAATAGTTTCTTCGCTTTTTTCGTGCTCTTTGGGGACTTCCCAAGGGGCTTTTAAGATATCCATAGCGATTTCGCCAATTCCGGCCCCGACGGTTTTGGTTTTTTTACCTTTTTGGATATTTTCGATATATTCTTTAGACTGGTCTGACCAATTTTTTTGTGCAGGACGGAAAAGAATTTGAACAGCGACACCTTCGTTTTGACCAACGTTCGCCATGGCGTTGAGCAGGGCCATTTGGGCATCACGCTTGGTGTCTTCGTAGGTTGCAATCGGCAGATAGTAATCTTTGTTTAAGGTCAGTTCCGCGCCAGCCACGGCGTTAACTCCGCCACCACCCCTGAAAATGTTGGCTTCGCGTTTTTCTTCCAATCTAGCGGTGGGGTAGGCGGACTGAATGGCTTGCTTGACGGTTTCAATGTATTTTTCAGGGACAATCGCGTAATATTTGGTAAAACCGTCTTTTGCGATAATCTCGAAGGAAAAATGGGGCTGGCCGTAGAGTTTGGACTTAAAATCGTCTTTGGTTTTGACCGAGGAGAGGATGGAATACATAACCTGGGCCTTAGAGACGGCTTCAAGGGTTACGTCGCGTTTGTCTCTTGAGCCGGAGTCAATATCGTCGGTGGTCGGGGGGAGATGGATGAGCAATGTTTTCATCTTGAGACCGTTTTCGTATTTTTTGGCTTTCCTGAGCTTGCCGATACGAGCACTAAAGAACAAAGCAACGTATAAAATCGTAGCTATCAAGATAATTCCGACGACCACCCAAGAATCCATTATTGTTTCCCGCCCTCCGCAACATCGGCGCGGATTTGTTCATAAAAATCCTCGATATTGCCATTTCTGCCCAGATTATCGACAGCGAAGTCGATAACGCGTGCGTCGGCAAGGCTCAAGTTTTGGTCGGTGTCGGCTTTTTTGCGAACGGCCGGGACAGCGGAGAATTCAGGGGATGGGGTTTTTGTGGTTATATCTATTGGGGCGGAGGCGCTTTCGACCGGCGCATAGCCCGGGGGAAAGCTAGGGGTGATTTGGCCGAGAGCCGGAGACTGTTCGGGGGAGTTTCGAGCATGGTCAATGGCGCTGCTGCCGAGAGCACGCCGACTTTGTTCAGGGGTGGAGAGATTCCACTCGTTAGTGTTAAGATTAAAATTGTCGAGCTCAAAACTAGCGTTCGGGTTCGTCATCTGATCAGGGGGCGTTTGCTCATAATCCATATGTTTATTTTAGCATATTTTTGGTTTTTTAGTAGATTAAATTCGCTTGTAGACCAAAAATTCTGCCAGAGCGAGAAAGGCAATGATAAGGGTGCCAGTCCAGAGATTGACTGCGCCAAAAGAACGCGCCATGAGAAGCATAATCGGACCAAAAGCCAGCACGGCGGAATAGAGGTAGTCTTTACGTTTTAAGCTTTCCTGTTTGAAGGCAAGGCGTTTAAAAGCCTGCAAGAGCAGGGTCATAATACCAAAAAAAGCTACATAAAGTGTTGTAAAAAATAATAAAACTCCGAACGGCCCAATTTCCGTCGGAGAAGAAACGTTTAGCATAAGAAATAAGGCTGCGAGTCCTATGCCAGTGATAACGTAGATAGTACGCTTTTGCTTCATGTTTATGATTATATCATGGTCAGTGGCAACCCCCAAGTAGATTTTTATGGGAAGAGGCGGAGGAGCTATCCGGCGCTTTAAAACTTACTATTGACCAGAGCTTCGGTCCGCCTTTCCGTTTGACCGCTTCACGATTAGTGAAGCATTGTCCTTGCAACCGTTTCCTTTCATTCTGTTTTATTTTTTCGAAGGTACTAATGAAAGATTTGGCTACGCGCTCGACGCTTTTTTTGGGTATCCGGAGATTTGATATCCTTTTAGCGGAGCTTAAGGTAATTCCTATTTGTAATCTATGGCTAGAAATTACCTATTCGCTCGCTAAATCGGTCTAGCCTGATCACTGGTTTTTGCCTTGATGTTTGGTCGGGTTCGTGGCATTTTACTCCTTTTATTTTTAGTGTTTGTTTTAGTCATCTCGACTGTCCTAATGATAGCATATTACGTCGGAAAAAGCAATAGATTTATTCAAGTTTTTCGGTGTATTTTTTACAACAAATACGCTATTTCTTACCTGTTCTAAATTTTTGTTCGTTTTGTTGTATTTTTTACAACAATTCAGCAATTGGCTAGCACTGCGAACCATAAAATTACATTTCTTGGCGCGACAAAAATCCCCACGGCTTTCGTGAGGTTATTATCATTGGTGGAGCTGCCGGATACTGCCTCCGGGTCCGAAATACCACATGGCTGCGATTCTACGTGCATAGTTTTCTGTTTCGACTTTGCAAATACCACTAGCTGCAGAAAACGAAACTAGTAGTTGCGCAGGCTAGGTTTTTGAGCCACTAAACGCCACGTTAATGGCCTTAATTCCGTAGTATGATAATCCGCGTTCTACGGAATCTCAAACGCGAACCAGCCTAGAAATAATTAGGCAAATGCTGGCATGTATGCAACATGCGCAGTTTTCGTGTTTTTAGCATTTATTCAATACTTACGGTATTTACTCGGCACGCCTCATCAGCTGTTAATATCCCGTCTAAGCTTTGTCAGCCCCAACTGCTTCTATTTTACCATAAAAACGTTTTTTCGACAATAGAATAAGACCGGTAACTGCGAGGAAAACCGGTCTTATTGTAGAGTGTGGAGTTATTTTGGCTAAATTTTTATGTTTGGCTTCTTGAATAATTTTTTTATTCAGAAGCTACCTCTATTATATCGTGTAAAAGTGCTTGTGTCAATATTTTTTTTGAACAATTTTTGTACAATTTTTGAAAGTTTTCCACAAGCAAAAGGGCGAGTAAAAATATGCCTCGTTCACGGTGATTTTAAGTCTTTCCGGCACACCGGGGGCAAAAGCAAAGCTTCCATATATTTGCTAATTTTACAATTTCTAGGTCCGAAAATAAGGTGGGGGGTTGATTTTTTAGAACCGGCGTGATAGACAAGGGGCATGATTTCAAAAATATATTCAATTGTACCATATGGATTTGAGGGGAAGCTGGTTGAAGTGGAGGGGGATATGAACCGCGGGTTGCCGGCTTTCAATCTTGTCGGAATGGCAAATAAAACCGTAAATGAAGCAAAAGAACGAGTGCGGAGCGCGGTTGTGAATTCGGGGTTTTCGTTCCCCGATAAAAAAATAACTATCAATCTGGCGCCGGCGGATTTGCCGAAAGACGGAGCGTATCTTGATCTTGCGATTGCGTTATCGGTGTTGGTATTGTCGGGGCAGATATTAGAAAGCGACACCAGGGGTAAAACCTTTGCGGGGGAGCTGTCGTTAAACGGCGAAGTGAAGCCCGTTCGGGGGGTTATCAATATCGTGGAGGCGGCGAAACAGGCTGGGAAGGCGGAAATTTATGTGCCTTTGCGAAATTTGCCTCAAGCAGCGCTGATTTCGGGGATCGAAGTTTATGGGGTGGCGACATTACAGGAGCTGTTTTTAGCGCTGAAAAAGCAGACAGACCTGCCTAGGGCCAGTACGGAGCTAAAACCTTCCAGAAGCGACAAAAAAGACGTTTCCGAGGCAATTCTTGACCATGTGCGGGGGCAAAAAATTGCCAAGCGGGCAATGACGATCGCAGTGGCGGGACATCATAATATTTTAATTTCGGGGCCACCTGGGGCGGGTAAAACCTTGCTTGCCAAGGCAGCGGCTAATTTATTGCCGGATTTGACCCCTGATGAGATGATTGACATTACGAAATTGTATTCGATTGCGGGACTAACGACAGGGGAGGCAGTAGTCAGCCGGCCGTTTCGTAGCCCGCACCATACTGCTTCGGCGACCTCGATTATTGGCGGAGCGACGGGACCAGGGGAGATTTCACTGGCACATCGCGGGGTGTTGTTTTTAGATGAAATTCCGGAATTTCCGAGGTCGGTGCTCGAGGCACTGCGGCAGCCGCTGGAGGATAAAAAAATTACGATTTCAAGAGCAAATCGCAAAACTGTGTATCCGGCGGACTTTATGCTGGTGGCGACGATGAATCCCTGTCCTTGTGGTTATCTCGGAGACCAGACGCATGAGTGTAAATGCACGGAGGTGCAAATCCAGAATTATCAGAAAAAGTTGTCGGGGCCACTATTTGACCGAATTGATATGAACATCACGGTCGAAAGGGTCGAAAATACTGATTTACTCAAAGAAATGCCGGCCGGAAGGCAAGAACATGATGTTGTAAAAAATAATATAACAGAGGCGATAGCGCGCCAACGCGAGCGATATGGACGAAATGGCGTGTTTAATAGTTCCCTGTCGAGTTTTGAAATCTCTCAGAAAATTAAGCTACCAGAGAAGACCAAGATACTGCTCGCTGATGCGTCGGAAAGGCTGGGACTGTCGGCACGGGCGTATTTCAAAACCATTAAAGTTGCGCAAACCATAGCCGATTTGGAACATTCCGATGAAATTAAGTCGGAGCATCTGGCGGAGGCGTTAAGTTATCGTCGGAGATAAATTTAGTTGTTATCGGAGAGAAAAGTCTTGTTTTTTGCTTTTAAATCTGATATAATACTTTCAGGTTAATTCAAGAGAAGAAAGGACTACTATCAAAAAGCAATCACGAACTAGATTAAACGGAGAAATTCGTTATGAGCAAGTTCGCGTAATCGGTTCTAGCGGTGAGCAACTAGGCATTATGTCGAGTCGCGAAGCGCAACTTCTGGCGAAGGAACAGGGAGTAGATTTAGTGGAGATTGCCGCTAACGCTAATCCGCCGGTCGTAAAAATCATTGATTGGGGCAAATATCAATACCAAAAGATGAAGGAGGAGGCCAAAAATCGGAAGAAGGCTCGGGAAAAACAGTCCGAGCTGAAACAGATGAAAGTTGGCCTGAAAATCTCCGAAAACGACCTTAACATTAAAGTTCGCAAAATGCGAGAGTTTCTCGAAGATGGTGATCGAGTGAAAATCATGATTGTCTTTAAGGGGCGCGAAATGGCGCATAAA
Source organism: Clostridiales bacterium (assembly GCA_963619335.1). Classification (GTDB taxonomy): domain Bacteria; phylum Patescibacteriota; class Saccharimonadia; order Saccharimonadales; family Saccharimonadaceae; genus Nanosyncoccus. The sequence continues at coordinate 65,571 of CAVEVP010000003.1, forward strand.
GAAATCGGTTTTCAATTGCTCGATAAAATCACCGAATTACTCGGCGAGAATATCGTCGTGGAGGGCAAACCGCAACTCAGCGGACGAAATTTGTCAGTCCAGGTTCGGAAGAAGTAATTTCCTACTTCCACGGCCAGCCGATGGCACTTTATGGTTGTTGTAATTTTTACAAAAACAGATTACATACAGCCGCAATTTAGGCATTTTTAGCTAAATGCCTAAATGAATAACAAATTTAACGAAAGGAAAATTTATGCCAAAAATGAAGACGCATAAAGGGACCGCAAAGCGAATTAAAATTACCGGCTCGGGTAAATTAGTTCGGGAACGGGCATTTGGCAACCATATTCTTGCCAAAAAATCTAAAGCCAGGAAGCGCAATATTAAGACTGCGGCGGGGGTAAATGGTAAAATCAAGAAAAACGTTAAACGGGCTTTAGGAGTTTAGTATGAGAATTAAAAGAGGCGTAGCAGCGCACGCAAAGCACAAAAAAATACTAGATAAAGCGAGAGGCATGCAACATTACCGCCGCCGAAGTTATCGGCTTGGCAAACAAGGCGTGATTAAGGCTCTTTCGTATAGCTACCGAGACCGACGTAACAAAAAGCGCGATCTGCGGTCGCTGTGGATTACGCGAATCAACAACGCTTCGCGAGAGCTGGGGCTTTCTTACTCACAACTGATTGCGGGTATGAAGAAAAAAGGCATCAACTTGGACCGCAAGGTTTTGGCCGAGCTCGCAGTAAATAATCCGGAAGCGTTCAAGCAAATTGTTAATACGGTGAAGGAGAAATAAGATGGCGACTTGCGAAATCACTGGCAAAGGTAAAATGTACGGGCACAACGTTTCGTTCTCGCAACGGCACACCCGCAAAGTGTTCAAGCCAAATGTTTCTAAGCGAACGTTGGTGATTAACGGGCAAAAGATTAAGTGCAACGTTTCGACTTCGGCGCTGAGAACTTTGAAGAAAAAAGGCTTAATCGAGAGCCCAAAAGCTAAATCTGCTAAAAAATAAGTCCGTTTAACCGCATCAAAAAACCGACTAAAAGTCGGTTTTTTGATGAGCCATCTATAAGCCGGGTTCTGTGACTACTTAAAAAGTAGTCGACGACCATCTATCTTGGCGCTACATTGCTATAGCGCTCTAGCGGTAAACGTGCATGCCCGAGCCAGGCTATCTAGCACTCCTTGCAACAGGTAGGGTTTGCCTCCGCACTGTATCGCTACCGCGCGCTGTGGGCTCTTACCCCACTCTTTTCACCCTTACCGGACAAGCCGGCGGTATTGTTTCTGTGGTACTTTCCCTATCCTTACGGACGGTCGCTGTTAGCGACTACCCTGCTCTATGTTGCCCGGACTTTCCTCTTTAAATAAAGCGGTCGTCTTTTCAGGCTCCTAACTATTGTATCACTTTTGGAGGATTTTGTCGATAGCAGCGTTGGCCTCGGAATCGGCAATAGTGTTTTCGGAACGCGAGATATGCGTAAAAGAGATGGCATCGAATTGGCTTAACTTTTGTTCAATGTCTTGATAGATAGGAAGAATATCTTGGTTTTTGATGGAAAAGATGCCGTTAAGTTGGTTGATGACCATCAGGCTATCCGAAACAAAGCGAACGGTTTTGTAGTTTAGTTCCAATGCGCGCTCAACGCCTTTGCGCATGGCGAGATATTCAGCCAACCGAGAGGTGGCAAAACCGATAAATTCCCCGCCCCGTTCGACAATTCGGTGGCCATCTTGGATACAGTAGCCAATGCCAGACGGGCCCGGATTGCCACGGGAGGCGCCATCAACATTAACAATTACACCATTGGCGGCGCCTCTGGCGGAGATGCGACCGATAGGGGCCTTGCCATTTTCGATTTCGAGGACGGTGGCGCTGGTCTCGTTCAGTCTTAGATTACTAAAATCTTTGGTAAATTTGTAGGCACTATAGCGGTCGTAGGGAGTAGGTTTTGCCTCTGCGTCGATTGCGACTTCGTAGACTATATATAAATTGCTAATCTGGCTGGCACCTTCGGGAGCAAGAAAAGTGATGGCGTCTTTTAGCCTAACAGACTGCGCGGTAAGTCCTGTATATTCGGCAAGAGAGCGAACCATGGCCTCTTCAGGTTGTTCACCGAATTTGATTTTGTCGGTCGGAAGTTCCCAAAAAACCGGGGCCTCAGAGCGACCACGGCTACGTTTCAAAACAAGGACTCCGTCCTCGTTTCTGACAATTGCGACTGTGCGAATTCTTTGTTTCATGCCCACCGATCCTAAAAGCCTCGTTAGCCTGTTTTCCCCGTAATATATACAAGGTGGGTAAAATCTTATGCGACATGGCCACGGCCATGAGCCACGAAATCCCTTATAACATGATTATTCAGGAAAATCATGTCGCCGACGAGGCTATCTTAATTATACCAAAAAGTTGAAGAATTGCAAAATGGCGTCCATGCCGTTTTGCATAAGCCCAGAAAATGCTTGACCGAAGATAAGAATTAAAAGATAAACAATAATCACGCCATAACGCTCAAGATTATCTAAAATTTCGCGAATAAAATCTGGCGAAATGGCATAAAGAATACGGGAGCCATCGAGCGGAGGCAGTGGAATCAGATTAAAAATCATGAAACCGAGGTTAATCATTACGAGCTCGGCAAAGATGAAGGCGGGAACGGAACTCGCGACATAATAAAGGCCGCTGCCCGGTTGATAGCCGATTAAATTAAAGGCGTGCCCGAGTAAAAAAGCGATCAGTGCGAGCAAAAAATTAGAAAATGGACCGGCGAAGGCGACAAGCGCCATGCCCCACTCTTTCCCTTTCAAATTACGGTAATTTACCGGCACGGGCTTGGCGCCGCCAAAAACTGGGGCGTTCAAGAGGTATAAAATGACTGGAACGAGAATGGATAAATACGGGTCAATGTGTTTTAAGGGGTTCAAAGTCAACCTGCCGGCGTCCTTAGCGGTGCGATCACCGAGCAAATACGCCACCGCACCATGAGCCAGCTCATGCAAAATAACCGAGCCAAGGATAATCAGGAGAATAATGAAGGTATTTAATAGATTGAAGTTCATTAGTTTAAGATCACTACCTCTTTGGTGGCAGGGAGACTATCCAGATTCTTAACTTTAAGCTTTTTCTCGGTTCTAGCGGTGAGTTTTAGGTCGGCAACCATAGCGTCGACGTTGCCCATGGCGACGATAAGCTTCGGCTCGATTTCGCGAATGGCACGGACGGAAGAGGTGCAGAGGACGTCGGCGACGAGATCGTCGAGATTTTCTTCGATGCCGCCGATAATGCCGACATGAATGCCACCGATTTCGACGTCGTAGATGGTTTTACCACTTTCAGTGGCGACACCACGGATGCTAGCGTCGCCGATTTCGAACTCGCCTGGACCGGTAATTTTGCCGACGGCGAGACCAGCATCAATGAAAAAGTTGGCGATATTGAATTTAATCGTAGTTTTTTTAGTGCTAATGACGACTTCGTCCTGATTTTTGCTTTCAATTTCAAACATATTCCTCCTATTACTTTATTATATTTTCCGGATCAATGATTTCGGTGATTTCCATTTCCAAAATTTCGGCAATAAAGCGGTCTTTGACATTTTTGCGATAAGTAAAATCGTCGGCCGACATAATCGCATAATTGATCGGCTTGCCGAGTTTTTTCTCAACAACTTCCGCCCAGCGAGTGAGTTTTTTGGTGCGGTCGTTGCCGATAATTAAGAGGTCGAGGCCTTCTTGACCGGGCAGACGATTGGTAACGATAAGACCTTTAAGATAACTTTTGACGGGACGAATGTATTCGTCCCAAGTGCTAACTTTGATTTCTTCGGACTTAATGATGGCGCTCTTTTTAGAAAAGATTTCCGTGAGCGGGCGAGTGAAGGGGTGTTTAAGATTGGCTGAGTAATAAATTTTATTGTCGAAAGTTTCGTTTTTGATAATACCGATACTTTCGAGATTTAAAAGCTCGCGACGGACGGAGTTGATTTGTTCGTCGATAACACGCGTCATTTCGCGAACGTAGAAACTTTTTTCGGGATTTTCGAAAAATAGTTGCAGAAGTTTCGCCCTGGTTTTGGAGCCGAACAATTTTTCTGTGGGAGTGTTAGCAATTTTGCTCATCTTGTATATATTTTAGCACAAATGAGTAAATTTTGTCGAGAGAAAGCCAAATTATTTCCGGATTGCGCTTGAACCAGGCGAGTTGGCGCTTAGCCAGATGCCAATCTTCATAAAAACATTGTTCTTTTGCCTCGTGCAAAGTCAGCTCGCCGATTAAATATTTATACGCATACACATAAATATTGCTTTTCATAGCCTGAGTTTGCCAGTCATATTGCCCAGCAAGCGTTTTGGTCTCATCAGAAAGGGCGTCGCTAAACATTTGGTCGAGACGGGCCTTTAGTCGGGCGCGCAGGACCTCTGGTTCGGTCTTGACGCCAATAAGCAGAAAATCGCCTTTTACCTCTGTTCTATCTGAACAACTTTTTTGTTCAATGTCGCCGATTTTGTGCCCAGTTGGCCCTTTGAAATGATAATCGTAAATTAGCGCGTCAATGTACAGCCCCGTCCCGCCAACGACCATCGGCAATTTTGAACGCGCTTTAATCTCGGCGATTTTTTGTTCTGCATATTTTTTCCAGTCGGCGACGGTAAATCTTTCACCCGGGTTAACTAAATCCAACCCATAATGAGGGACGCCCTGCATTTCGTCTTTGGTTGGTTTGGCAGTGCCGATATCCATGCCCTTAAAAATGGCGCGCGAGTCGGCGGAGATGATTTCCCCGCCGAGAGTCTTGGCGATTTTGATCGACACGCCGGTTTTACCCGAGCCGGTCGGGCCCAGAATTACGACCGTAGTCGATCGGCGATCATGTTTTTGGGGGTCAGTTTTATTAATTTCGCCCACGCCCACTGGGGCTAAACTCATTTTAGCTCCCGCAGAAAATCGGCAAGGTCGGAGAACTTGACTTTTTCTTCACCGTCTTTCAGGCGAACGGAAACAATTCGTTCTTCGGCATCTTTCGGGCCGACAATCAGCAGAGCCGGAATTTTCATCGAGGTGGCGCGTTTAATTTTCTTCCCTAATGAGTCAGAAGTATCGTCAACAGTAAATCGCAATTCATTATGTTTTAGCGGTTTTTCCAGGACAATTTGGCTTAAAAGTTCGGTAATTTCGGCGATATAATCAGACACAGTGTCATTTACGGTCGCGATTCGGACTTGCTCCGGCGCACACCAAAACGGGAACCAACCGCCGGTATGTTCGACAAAAACAGACAGGAAACGTTCGATCGAGCCAAGAGTGGCGTGGTGGATCATGACTGGGCGTTCTTTTTCGCCTTTTGAGTTTGTGAATTCAAGACCGAAACGTTCGGGTTGGACGAAATCGAGCTGAATAGTGGCGAGTTGGTGCTCGCGGCCAAGGGCGTCTTCGGCCATGAAATCGATTTTCGGACCATAAAAGGCCGCCTCGCCTTCAGCTTCGAAATATTCGAGTTTATTATCGATCGCAGCTTGCTTAATTTGGTCCTGCGCCATGGCCCATAACTTTTTATCGCCAAGATATTTATCCTCGTCGGAACGATAAGAAAGCCGAGCGCGGAGTTTTTGCATGCCGACGGTGGTGTATAGTTCTTTAACAATGCCAACTAGACGCTTGACCTCATCTTTAATTTGGCTGTTCATACAAAAGACGTGAGAATCGTCCTGTGTCAAAGACCGCACGCGCGAAAGTCCGCCGAGCTCGCCAGTTTTTTCGTCGCGGTAATCAGTCGTGGCTTCCATATAACGCACCGGCATTTCGCGATAAGTACGAGGACGCGAGGCGAAAATTTGGGCGTGGTGCGGGCAGTTCATTGGCTTCATGGCAAATTCTTCCCCGTTGACCTGCGAATGGACCATGAATAGTTCATCGCCGAATTTTGCATAATGGCCGGAAGTTTTGTAGAGATCGGTTTTAGTGATGTGCGGAGTCCAGACTTTTTTGAAACCTTCGCGACCCCGAAGAGACAGCGAATAATTCGCCATTAGTTCGCGCAGTTCGGTGCCACGCGGAGTAAATAGAGGCAGTCCGGCGCCGACTAAATCCGAAAAACAGAATAAATCGAGTTCTTTACCGAGTTTGCGATGGTCGCGAGCCTTGGCTTCGGCCTGGCGCGCGAGATATTCTGCAAGTTCTTCTTCCGCTAAGAACGCTACGCCGTAGATACGAGTGAGCATTTCGCGCTTTTCGTCGCCACGCCAATAAGCGCCGGCGATACGGGTGAGCTTGAAAGCGCCGACTTGCGACAAATCATCAATATGCGGACCTTTACAAAGGTCAGTGAATAAGTCGCCGAGGTCGTAAAACGAAATTTCGGAGCTTTCCGGCAATTCTTTGATCAACTCAATTTTATAATCCTGACCGTGGTCGCGAGCCCAATTTAAGGCTTCGGTTTTATCAACAACGCGCTTCGTCATTGTGAGTTTTTGTGCAATGATGCCCCGCATCTTTTTTTCAATTTTATTTAGGTCTGCATCAGAAATTTTTACGTCGCCGAAATCGATGTCGTAGTAAAAACCGTTGTCGACCGCCGGACCGATACCAAATTTAACATCTTTGTATAGTTCTTGCACCGCCGCAGCGAGAACGTGGCTCAGGGTGTGGCGCATTTTTTCTAAATCGTTCATATTGTTTCCCTTTTCTACAGTTTATTATACCACACTAGCCCAGTAATAGTAAAATCATGAGGGGCATAGTGATAACCGAGAGAATGGTCGAAACGGTGACAAATTCGGAGGCTTCGGCGGGGTTGCCACCATATTTCACGGCAAAGAGACCGAGCGAAGTCGCAGTGGGGAGAGCTTGAATTAGAGTGCAGACTTGGATAACTTCGGATGGGAAGCCGAGCAGTGTCAAAATACCCCAAGCGATAAGCGGGCCAAGAATGAGCTGGACGGCCGAGGCGAACAGAAGTTGCCATTTTTTCAGGACTCGTGATAAATGCGCTTGCGAGAGCATATAGCCGATGCAAATTAGAGAAAGCGGGGTGGTCGCGGAACCGACGTAGCCGATAGCATCATTTAGAAAATTCGGCAAGTGGAAATTAAGCAAAAATAGTACCATGCCAATGAGAACGGCGAGAATGTTCGGGTTGAGCATGACACTAAGGACTAGTTTGGGAGTGATTTTGCGTTCGAACAGCCAAATACCATAGGAAAAAAGCGCGATATTAAAAGCAATGATAAAACCACAATAGGCAAGAATTCCGCCGGTACCGAAAGTGCTAGAGACGATAGGGTAGCCAAGGAAGGTGGCGTTGTTAAAAATTAAAGCAAATTGAGCTTCGTAAGACAAGTCGCCTTTGAAGATTTTTGGGTGGTAAATGACTTTAGCAATAATAATAAGCGCCAGCATAACAATAAAACCGGCAGCGAGACCAGAGAAAAACAGCCCCGCCGAGGAGGCGTCGTAGATGTCTGGAAAGGCGGTAAAGAGCGCTGCGGGCATAAAGACGGTTAGAAGTAGGTTGGTGAGTTCGGTATTGGTTTTTTGGCTGATGAGTTTAAATTTGCCAAGAAAAAACCCTAGGATTAAAATCAGGGCGATAGCGCCAAGACGTTTATAAAATTGTGTGAGTTCGACTTGCATAGATATTGGTGGGTTGTGAGGGATTCGAACCCCCGACCCCCTCGGTGTAAACGAGGTGCTCTAGCCAACTGAGCTAACAACCCATAAAAATATTATATCACACGGCGAATAATTCGGGCGGAGGAATTTCGGCGATTTTTAACGTTTTTTTGTAAAATTTTCCACCCCTGTTAGCGGTCGGCAAAATCGCAAAAAATGAGACAAATGTCCCATTTTTTAAAACTTCGAAAATCCAGAGACTAGGAAACATGGTACAATCACGGCATGGAGGAGAAAGGAAAAATGAGGCAGAGAGATGCTAAAAGTTGTGGTGTTCGACGGGGGATATGGAGGCGAGTTTTTCGCCGACCGATTGCAGGAGGACCTGCCGGTGCTTGAAATTATTCGAGTAATCGACTGGCGACATGCCGACGAAATTTTGAAAAATCCGCGGCGGGCACGCAGAGTGGCAGAGAGAGCGCTGAGGCCGTACATTGACAAAGCCGATTTGATAATTTTAGCTAATCATCTACTGACAATGACGAGCCTTCGGTATTTTCGGCGAAAATATAAACAACAGAAATTTATTGGGCTGAAGCTGAAAAAGCCGGATAGTTTTATCAAGCGCGACGTGCTTATCATGACAACTACGGCCGTGACCCGAACAATAAAATATTACAATTTTTTATTTCGGGCGCGGCGGCGAACAAAAACTTTATGCCTAGATAGTTGGCCGAATAAAATTGATGATGGTGAGCTGACCGAAGTGGAGATTAGAAATACACTGGAGGATTTTTCGAAAAAGCGACGCTTCTTCCCTGGCGAGGTGGTGCTGGGATGCGCGCAGTTTGAGGACGTGAAAGCTGAGATAAAAAATGTACTCGGAGCGAATTTGAAGATTTATGATAGTTATGATGAGGCGGTAAGAGGGGTTTGCCAGATGCTAAAAATTCGGGGCGGGACCGGGAGAAAAAGTTGAATTAAAGGCAGAACTGCGTTGTGAAGATGATATGTGGCGCAAGGACAAGATAAAGCCGGTAAAATAACTACTTCTTGACCACTTTTTTAGTGACGTCGAATTTTTCCATGTATTTGCTGAGCATGAGGCGAGTTTGCGAGTAAAAAGCCGCGACCGACTGGTAAAGAATTGAAGTAATAGGCATCAAAATCCACTGAATGACCATAAGAATATTTTTGCCTTTTTTATACTTCGCCGGACGTTCGGGGAGGATTTTAAAGGAGACTAGCACCGAGACGACAAGACCGATAGAGGCAAAAGTCTCGACGATGCCGACGATATTCGGCAGGCTGTAAGCGATCATCTGGTGGGACGAAGCGTTCATGATCATTGGCACCCAACCGCCGAAAGCGACAATCGGCGCAAGAATAGCAAGGGTGATATGTCCGTCGAGCAGACGCCAAAACTTCGGAAGAAGTTGCCAAAACGGGACGACGCGATCGGATTTTTTGGCAAACAGTCGAACTCCGACATAGGCCACGTCGGAGGCGCCGTAGTACCAACGCCGAACTTGGATAAACTGAGCTTTGATTGTCTTCCAGAAAGTTTCGTCAATAACCGCGTCTTGGTAAATCGGGATACGAATGGGCAGGACGGAATAATCGCCGTGAAAGAAAAAGAGGCTGCGCCAATACTGATGCCCATCCTCAACAATCGTGCGCTTGCTCCAAAAATGCATAGCTTCGAGCGCTTGGAGGGGCTGAGAATGGGAGGCGAAATTGCGCAGTGAATGCGGGCGCATGGTCGAAATCACGTTGAAAAAAGAGTTTGAAGTTGCAATCACACGCGAGGGCGCTGGTGCGTCCCAGATATTGTTCATAAACAAGGCGACTGGTTGATAGCTGAGCCGTTGGCGGTTCGGGTGGGTGACGAATTCGTAGGCCACGGAATCGAGATATTTCGGGGCCATGCGATTGTCGCTGTCCAGCGAAGTAACGATAATATTTTCGACTGGGAGTTTTTGCGCTTTAACATATTTTACAACTTGCTCGCCAGCGTAAGTTAGGTTCGGGCCTTTACCGATGACTTCGTGAGGCAAGTCGGCAGGGTGTTTTACGAGCAGAAAGTCTTTAAACACGCCATGATATTTTTGTTCGAGCGCCTTGGCGTTGTTTTCGATTGCTTCCCCGCCCCGCGCCTCGTAGGCTAAAACGAAAATGATGCGCTCGTTGGGAAAAGTGGTGGCTTTGACCGCTTCGACGGAGGGGCCAAGCGTGTCCAGACTTTCGTCATAGGCGGTCATAATCACGACGTGATAGACTTCGGACGGTTTCGGATATTCACTTTCCATGGCGGCCATCATTTTTAAGTTTTCGACATGCTCGACAAAATGATAGCTATTATTGTCGTCGTCGCGCAAGCGTTCAAACGAATCATGCGGGGTTTCAAGGTCGCTAAGACGTTTCGCCCAATCGACCCGACCGGCACGCTTAATGATTTCGTAGCCTTGAACTGTGCGATAGGCAACAGCGACGGCTTTAACCAAAGTCGCAGCGATTAAAATGAATAAATAAATTGCACCGACGAGCGGTTCAATCCAAGAAAGTAAAAACAACAGAATAATTGCGCCGTAAGAAATTGCACCCGGCAAGATTTCGAGAAAACGGTAAAGCGGAGTGCGTTTGCCCTGCGGAATTTCTAGATTTTGACGAGTGCGCATATTAACCTTCCCCGAGAGTACGGATTAAAACTAGAAAAGTCCCCGCGATTAGCATCATAGTGATGAGTAAAAAGAACTTAGCCATGCCCGAGCCACGTTTTTCGTAAATACGAAGGGCAAGAAAATTATGGAACACGCCAAATATTAGCGCGAGAAGCGGGAACGCCAGCAAATCCGACCAAGAGCCGTCGCGATAGCCACCGATGTCGCCGTAGCCGATTTTGGCCACCGAGGCGTTTGGGTTCAGACTAATAATCGAAAAAATAATCAGAGCGAGCGCAAAAACCAAGTTAAAAATCATCAAGATGAACGAACTGCGTTCAGTATGAAAAATTTTAAGGAAGGTTTCTTTAAAATTACGCATGAGTTATTTTTTATTGGTGATAAAATCCGCTACTTTATTAACGTATTGAATAAACATTGCGTCTCCGACGATGCCAATGGCGCCGGTCAGGATCATCATCCAACCGATAAGGCTGATGACTGCGCCTTGATAAAAAGTAATGAAGACGCCGAGCACTAACATCATTAAAGCGAGAATCAAGACATAACTCCAAGCTTTGACGCCGACGGCATGAAGTTTGATCGAGGTGTTCATGCGAACGAGGGCTTCGTAAATCATCCAAATGCCCATGATAATGCGGAAAACATCAATAATTTGTTCGCCGATAAAAAGAAAGGCGACACCGATTAAAAGCGAGATTACACCGCCAAGCAGGTTGTTATTGAAAATGTTGTTTTGACCTTTGACTACGAAATAGTTAATAATTTGGTAGGCGCCTTTAATGATTAAAATCGTGCCGGCGACATAGCCGATAACTTGCACCACGGCGTCCTGCCAGGCAATCAAAAAGATGCCAAGAATAATCGTCGCGAGAGATTCGATAATTGCACTCCAAGCGTTGCGCTTTAAGGCGCCGCTAGCCTCGTCGACTCCGTATTTAATGATTTCTGCTTTTGAATTTTTTGTCATTTTCATCCTCCTTGGCTTAATTATATCACATTCTGTATGCTGATAGAAAAAAGTGTGCTATAATTAAAGTGGTGCCGATGTAGCTCAGTTGGTAGAGCAGCTCATTCGTAACGAGCAGGTCACAGGTTCGATCCCTGCCGTCGGCTCCATTTTTTGTTTCACAAAAAATGGAGCCCGGAACTTCGTAAACGGCTCCCATGTTTTATGCAGCAAAAATGGAGACCGGAGCGTCCCAAGGGGCAAACGGCTCCATTTTTGTGGAACTTATATTAGTTTATTTGCTTTTTTCCTTTACATAATCACAAATAATGTTTACTATCTTCTCATTTCCAATAGAACAATCAAGGCAAATATCATAGTTTTCTTTATCTCCCC
>CAVEVP010000004.1:0-70034 GCA_963619335.1 Clostridiales bacterium
ACAACGACGAATTTGGACACGGTTTATCAAAAAGAGCTAGCGCCGAGAGCGTAAATATTGTATAATATAGGTATGATATATTTGGACCACGCGGCGGCGACGCCGGTTTCCGAAAAGGCTTTAGCGGCGATGATGCCGTATTTTCGGGCGGAGTTTTTCAACCCCAGCGCGGCGTATTTGCCGGCGAAAAAGGTCGCGGCGGAGTATGAGGCGGCGAAAAAGACGATTGCACGAGCGATCGGGGCCAAAAGTGCCGATCTTGTCATCACTGCCGGGGCGACTGAGGCGAATAATTTGGCGTTTACGGCGCTCGGGACGGCGCGGTCGGTCGAGAGATGCGAGCATTTACTTCAGCGAGGGGGGGTCCGGAGCGCGGCAGCGCGAGGAAAAGCGCCGGCCGCCCATGGCGATGGGCCGGCCGGACGCGCCCCCGAGCGAAGTAAATGCTCGCTGCTATACCTCGAGACCGAGCATTCGTCCGTGGCCGAGGTGGCAAAGACATACGGCGGGGCGGCGGTGAAGGTGCTGCCGTCGGGGGTAATCGACTTGAATGATTTGCGGGCGAAAATTACTGACGAGACGGAGCTGATTTCGGTCGCGGCGGTGAATAATGAGCTGGGGACGATTCAGCCGCTGGCGGAAATTGCGGGGATTATTCGCGAGGTGAAGCTCGAGCGGATGAAAAAGGGCTTAAAACGCCAACTTTTGTTCCATTCTGACGCGTCGCAGGCGCTGAATTTGCTGGATTTGTCGGTGGCGCGAATAGGGGTGGATCTCTTGACACTGAATGCGGCAAAAATTTATGGCCCAAAAGGGGTCGGGGCGCTGTATGTTTCGCACGAAGCGCGGCTGCGGCCTTTGACGGTCGGGGGCGGACAAGAGAAGGGTTTGCGCTCGGGAACGGAGAATGTGTCAGGGGTGATTGGTTTTGCGGCGGCGGCAAAAGAGGCGAAAGAACATCTGAATGGCAATCGCAAAAAATACCGAGAATTAAAACGGATTTTATTGGCGGAATTACAGGGGTACGAGCTGGTGAATAAGAAGCATACGCTTGACAATTTTGTTGTTCTGTGCTATAATGGTTTAGATGCGGAGAGGTTAATTTTCTTATTAGAGGAACAGGGAATTTATGTTGCGACAGGGGCGGCGTGCGCGGCGTCCAAGGGGGAAAAATCGCGGACTTTGAAGGCAATCGGACTGACGGATACGGAAATTGCGGGGTCGCTTCGGCTTTCGCTCGGGGCGACGAATGACGCGGACCAGATACACGAGGCGGCGCGGATTATTAATGCGGTGGTTGCGCAAGAGAAAGCGAGGTTAGGATATGAGTAATCAGTCTTCGGATACACGCAGGGGCACGCGGTCGGACTCGCAATCTTCGGGGAGCTTGTCCACGCCCCGTCCCAAGGTTTTTGTCGGGATGAGCGGCGGGGTGGATTCGAGCGTCGCGGCACTTTTGTTGGTCGAACAGGGGTTCGAGGTGGTCGGAGTGTATATGAAGAATTGGTCGGAGGATTTGCCGGGGATGAAATGCCCGTGGGCGGAGGATTTGGCGGATGCGAAACGGGTGGCAGTGAAGCTGGGGATCGATTTTGAGGTCTGGGACTTCGAGCAGGCTTATCGCGAGAAGGTGGTGGATTATATGTTGGCGGAGTTTCAGCGGGGGAACACGCCGAATCCGGATGTGATGTGTAATCAGGAAATAAAATTCAAACTGTTTTATGAAAAGGCAATGGCGGCAGGGGCGGATTTTATCGCGACGGGGCATTATGCCAGGACTGAACCGAGCGAGAATGCTATACCCCGCTCAGGGTCGCGTCGCTCTCGCCCGTCGCCACGGGGAGAGCGCGCTAATCCTCGCGCTGCCGCGCTCCGGAATCCCCTTCGCCGGGACATAGCAATCTCGCCCGTATTAATGCGCGCAGTCGACGAGAACAAGGATCAGACCTATTTTCTGTATCGGATTTCGGACGAGGCGTTGAGCCATACGCTTTTCCCAATCGGGGGGATGAAAAAGCCGGAGGTGAAGAAGTTGGCGGAGGAAAAGGGGCTTCATAATGCGTATAAAAAGGAGTCGATGGGAGTGTGTTTTGTGGGCGAGGTGGGGATGAAGGATTTTTTGAAAGAATACCTCGAGGCTGAGCCGGGGGAAATTCGGGAAATCGAGAGCGAAAAAGTTTTGGGCTATCACGAAGGCGCCATATTTTACACGATTGGTCAACGGCACGGGTTGTATTTATCAGGGGTGGCGGGGGAAGTGAATGACGGGATGCCATATTATGTAGTGAAAAAAGACGTGGCGAAAAATGTGGTACATGTGTCGAAAAATTTGAATAACGAAGAGTTATGGACGGATAAATTGGAGCTTCGGGATGTGTTTTTACGAGGAGAATCGACATCCGCAGACAAAAAAACCGGCGAAAAAACGCCGGAGAGGGAAGTTTTAGTGCGACTACGCCACCGCGCGCCACTCATTCCGGCGGAATTTGATGGTAAAACACTATTTTTCGATCAAAAAGTCAAGCGTCCCGCCGCAGGACAAAGCGCGGTCCTCTACGCCGGAGAAATTTGCCTCGGCGGCGGAATTATTAAATAATAAAGTTAGCGACGAAGCCGTCGGTTGGGGCCGTTTTAAGCCGTCATCATCATCAAATTCGCGAACAACAGCGTCGCGGCGAGCACGCTCATCGAAATCACGAAGAACATGTTCGACCCCTGTTTTTGTTGCTGTTGCTGACCCTTTTTCGCGGTGCGAGTGTTCGTTTTGCTACCAGTTTTAGCCTTGGACTGGCATTTTTTCGCGGTTTTGGTCGCAGTCTTCTTTTTTGCTTGTGCCATTTTGATCCTTTTGGTGTTAAATAATATCTCCCCTAATTATATCACACTTATGGTAAAAAGGGAAGACTTTGAGGTAAAAATATGGTATAATGAAACAATGGACACGAACACGATTAGAGAAAAATTTTTGGAGTTTCAAAAACAGCGCGGGCATAAGGTGATTGCGCCGGCGCCGCTGGTGTTGGAGGGCGATCCGACGACGCTGTTTACGGGGTCGGGGATGCAACCGCTGCTACCGTATTTGCTCGGCAAACCGCATCCGGAGGGGACGCGGCTGTGCGATTCGCAGCCGTCGATGCGCCTTCAGGATATCGAAGATGTCGGCGATCCGCGGCATACGACGGTGTTTGAAATGCTCGGGAACTGGTCGCTCGGAGATTATTTTAAGGAAGAGCAAATTCGGGGATTTTTTGAGTTTTTGACTGAGGTGGTGGGGCTGGATCCGAAGCGAATTTACGTCACTTGTTTTATCGGCAACGAAAAATACGGCATTCCGCGCGACACCGAAGCGGCGGAAATTTGGCAAAAAGTGTTTCGTGAGGCCGAAATTGAGGCGAAAATTGCCGAAATCGGCTCGGCAGAAGACGGCGACAAGCGGGGAATTAAGGCGGGAGAGCGAATTTTCTTCTATGATGACCACGAAAACTGGTGGAGCCGCGGCGGTGGTTGCGATTCGACGCCGATTGGCGACCCCTGTGGGCCGGATTCGGAAGTCTTTTATGATTTTGGCGAAGAATTACAAGACGAGGAAAAATATGGTCTGGCGCACCCAGCTTCGGACGGGGCGCGATTTATGGAAATCGGCAACCAAGTTTTTATGCAATATCGGCGAAAAGAGGACGGTGGGTTCGAAGAATTAGAGAAGAAAAATGTCGATTTTGGCGCGGGGCTGGAGCGGATTGCGGCGGCGGCGATCGGGTCGTTTGATGTGTTTAAAATTTCGCTAATGCGGCCGATTATTGAAAAATTGGAAGAAATTTCGGGCAAAAAATACGAGAGCAACACCGATGAAATGCGCGTGATCGCGGATCATATTCGCGGGGCGTATCTGCTCGCGGCGCAGGGACTCACGCCGGCAAACAAGGCGCAAGGTTATGCGATGCGGCGGTTAATTCGTCGGGCGATTTTAATGGCGCTCGATCTTGGAATTGCGTCGGATTTTCTCGCGGAAATTGTGCCGATTGTGGCGAAAAATTACGAAAGTCTGCCGGATGCGATTTTGGCGCACCGCGAAACGGCGCTGGAAGTTTTGTTGACCGAGGAAAAAGCGTTTCGGGGGACGCTAAATAAGGGGCTTCGGGAACTTGGAAAAATGGCGAAAAATCACCGGATTTTGGACGGGCGCGATTTGTTCAAATTACAAGATACTTATGGTTTTCCGTTGGAATTGTCGGTCGAGGAATGTTTCCGTAAAGGAGTGGAGCTGACCGCCGATTATAAAGCCGAATTCGTGGCGGCCTTAAAAGAACAGCGCGAGCGTTCGCAAACCGCTTCGAAGGGAATGTTTAAGGGCGGGCTCGAAAATCACGGCGAACAAACGGTAAAATATCACACCGCGACGCATCTTCTGCTCGCGGCTTTACAAAAGTTGATCGATCCGAACATCTGTCAAAAAGGTTCGAATATTACCTCCGAGCGAGTACGGTTTGACTTTAATCTCGATCATAAAATGACGTCGGAAGAGAAAACGGCGGTAGAAAAGCAGGTAAATGAGTGGATTAAGGCGGATTTGTCGGTAAGTTTTGCGGAATACGATAAGGTTTATGCGCGAGATACCTTAAAGGCGCACGGGCAGTTTTGGGATAAATATCCGGAAAAGTTGACGGTGTATACGATTGGCGACTTTGGAAATCCGGTTTCGCGCGAAGTTTGTGGCGGTCCGCATGTCGAACACACCGGAGTTTTGGGCAAATTCACGATCAAAAAAGAAGAATCCTCATCGGCGGGAGTGCGGCGGATTAAGGCGGTTTTGGAATAGACTAAAGCCATGACTAGAGCAGGTAGTAGTTTTTAACGTTTTCTATCGTGGAATATTACTGATTTAGCGACTCAAGAAGTTAATTTTGGAGAATGAGCCTCGGCTTTTTGATGTTTTAATCGTGAAATATTTTGTTGATTTGGCGGCTCGAAGAGTTAATTTTGGAGAATTTTGGCGATTTTAGCGCGAAATTTGTTTTCAGAAGGCGCGCCAGCGAGGGTATCGACCCCGACACGGAGCAGCCCCAGAGCGGTAGCATAAGAATAATCGAGATGAAAATCGTTTTTGAGAATTAAATTCGGCAAATCGTCGATTTCGATTAGATGAATAATTGGTCGGCGGGAAAACGGCAGAGTTCTATACCAATCCGAGATAGCCAAAGTTTCTTGAAGCAGCGACAAGCCAGCGCCGCCCCCGCACAAAAGAATGTTGCGGGGCAGAGTACCAAGGTTTTCGAATTCTTCGAGCGCGACTTCGACACCAGTCAGCCAGACGGAGAGGTTGCGAGACAGGGCGGTTTCGACCTTAGCCTTAACGTGGTCGTCCAAATCGCCAGAATCAAAAGCTAGTTTATACTCTTCGGCGGTTTCGGAATCCACGCCAATGGCTTCGGCAATTTGATGCGTGAAGCTCCGGCCGCCGATGCCGAACATTTTAGTGCCTTCGACGCCGCCGTCTTCGACCACCGCCACATCGGTCGTCCCGCCACCAATATCCATCACAATCCCCGAAAAACTCGATTCCAAATCATCACCAAGACAGGCCCGACAAACCGCAAACGGCTCCACCGCCACGGTTAAAAGGTCAAGATTTAATTCGGCGCAAACTTTTTCGATCGCGGCGACGTGAATCAACGGCGCAAAAGCGGTGTAAAACTGAATGACGATGTCCGACCCCTTAAAACCGATCGGATTGCTGATTTTATAACCGTCAATCGTCAGGGAAACAATCGCCGAATTAATCAGGCGCACCTCGACATTTTCGTTGCCGGTTTCGAGCGCCACAGTCTTTTTCGCCACTTCGCCGGATTTTTGCTGAACTTTTTTGATGATTTGCTCCATTTCAGCATCGGTAATCGGTTTATTCGGATTTTTACGGGAGTAATTCACGGTCGTGGTGTTACCTTTGATTAGCTCGCCGGCAATGCCGACCACCGCCAGGTTCGCGCGCTCGCCGGCCTGTTCTTCGACCTGAACCAGCGCATCTTCACAAACCGAAACTACCGCCGGAATGTCCGCCACCGCGCCAGCGTGCATGTTGCCCTCGACCTGACGCGCCCTACCGACGCCGAGAATTTCGAGATTGCCTTTTTTGTTCGGGCGCGCTAAAATCGCCTTCACGAATTCCGTACCAATATCTAACGCGAGAATAGTGCTCATGGTCTTATTATAACACATTTTCCGGGTTCAAGGTCGCCGAGTTCGTATTTTCCGAACTGGGTGCGGTGGAGTTTTACAACTGTGTAGCCGAGCGCGGCGAAAGTACGGCGGATTTGGCGGTTGCGGCCTTCATGTAAGATGACGGTGTAGGAGGTCGCGGACCCGAAGGGGTCGGAGAGTTCGGAAGAACTGGCGGGAGCGAGAAAATCATCCTTAATAATCTTAAATTTCGAAACGCCGTCGCCGATTTCGACGCCAAAATCGGAAATCATTTGTTGGTGCAGAGGCGCTAGGGGGAGATCGAGTTCAACTTCATAAACTTTGGTTTTACGGAATTTCGGATGGGTCATTTGGAAAGCAAAATCGCCGTCGTTGGTCAGCAAAATCAGACCAGAGCTGTCCTTGTCGAGCCGGCCGACGGTTTTGAGTTGATGGTATTTTTTCGGCAACAAATCGTAGAGCGTCGGGGCATTACCCTGGGCGCGGCGCGAACAGACAAAGCCGACCGGTTTATTAAACGCAAGATATAAAAAATCCGCCTCTAGCGGGACGATCTTTCCATTATAGCACACTTTCGGAAAATTGTCAAGGTTCTCAGGGGTGGGAAGGCTAAATCCAAGGCTCGCAACTTCGCCATTAACCGTAATTTTTCCCGCCGAAATCAATTCGTCGGCTTCGCGCCGCGAAACGCCGAGACGCTCGGCAAGAAATTTATTGAGCCGGAGCTTCTGGGCTGGCATTTGTGGGCTCGGTTAAGGGTTGGGCGGGTTGGGTAGTGGTGGGATTAAAGGCGGGGGCAGTAGGCGTGGCAGCGGTTGGCGCCGAAGCAGTAGCCGGGGCAGGATTAGCAGCCGGAGTAAAGCTGGCGGTCGGGGTCGAGGCCGGCGCAGGGGCGGGTTTGTCGCCTAAAACTTCATGAATAGTATTGACAACGTCTTCAATCCCGACTTGCGACTTCACGAGATAACGCTCAGCGCCAAGGCGTTCGCCCCGAGCGCGTTGGTCGTCAGCAGAAAGCGCGGTCATCATAATCACCTTAATTTTCGCGGTTTCCGGCGTGGAACGGAGAATATCGAGCATATCAAAGCCGGAAATCTTCGGCATCATCACGTCGCTCAAAATCAAATCCGGCTTTTCGCGCACAGCCACTGCCAAGGCTTCTTCGCCGTCGCCGGCCGAGACTACGTCGTAGCCCTCGGCGGTAATACGAATACTGTAGATCTCACGCAGACTCGCATCATCTTCTACTACCATTATTTTACTCATTTTGCTTCTCCGTTTAGGTTAATATTTTGCTGAACTGGGTTTAAGGTGGCAACATTTGGCGTTGGCGGGGCGGTGTAGGACTGCGGGGCTGGTTGAGGTGGTTCTTGGGCGGACTGAGCCGGTTGAGGAATTGGCTGGGGCGCGGGCGACTGCACGGGTTGCGGGGTGGACTGTTGAGCAGGTCGTTGAGCCTGCTGGTTGCGGACAGCAATCATGCGTTTTTCATATTCGTCTTGGGTAAGGCGAGGCAGGGAAACATAAAAGGTCGAACCCTCGCCGAAAGCCGATTCCGCCCAAACTCGCCCGCCCATGGCTTCAACGCGCTGCTTAACGATATATAGCCCCAGCCCAGTGCCGCCGACGGTGCGGGTGTCAGAATTGTCGGCGCGGTAAAACTTTTGGAAAATATGTGCGAGGTCATCGGAAGAGATGCCCATACCAGTGTCGGTAACATTAATTAGCACGCGGTCGCCGTCGCCACGGACATTGATATAAATCGAGCCGCCAGCAGGAGTGTATTTCAAAGCGTTATCGACTAGATTGTCTAAAATCTCCCGCATGAAATTTGGATCAATATAACTATAAGCCACCTGTTCGATACGCCGAGTGTCGCCAAAAGAATTTTGCGCAGCGCCAAAACTAAGGTTGATTTTAGCCTGCGTGGCGCGAGGCAAGTAATCCTTAATAATACTACTCACAAATGACACGGCTTCGACGGGGACAAAATGCGGGCGAATTCGTCCATCATCAAGTTTGGTGACGTCGAGCAAATCTTGGAACAACTTACCGAGGTGTTTCGAGGCGGCCTGCGCGGCGGTAAGGTAGCCCCGAGCGCGCTCGTCAATAGCCGCGGTTTGAGGGTTAAGCGCTAGCGACAGATAGCCATCAATCGTAGCAACAGGGGTGCGCATTTCGTGAGAAGCAGTAGAGATGAACTCGGCTTGCTCGCCTTCTTCGGCTAGCTCGCGAGCAATATCCCGAAAAGTGATGATTTTTTTCTGCGATAGCTCTTCACTAATGATTACGGAAAGCGAGACGGGAATACGTTTGTCGGACTGCCCGACAATGAGCGAAGCCTTGAACCTTTCCAAAGGGGCGTTTGTTTGCATAGCCTGTACCAGCGGGTTTTCCGCGTCCGGCAGTTCGCGACCCTCTTTACTCTCCAACCGAATTACCAACCCATAGTCCAATCCAATCGCCCGTTCCGGCGAACTATAACCGGTCATAGCCGCCGCAGTCGGGTTCATGAACTCAACAACATTGTTCTTGGTCGTAATAACTACACCATCATGAATGGTTTTTAAAACCATTTCCGCCAGCGTCGCTTGACTACCAGATTGCTGGCCAGTTGCGGAATCGTTTTTGCGTTGAAAAAGCTTCATTTATATTTATTTTACCACAAGCTGGATAAAATGTGGTAAAATTTTAGTATGAATAAAGACGTGATTTATATTGAACCCGAAGATGATATTACGGATATTATCGCCAAGATCGAAAAGGCCAAGGAGCGGATCGTGGCGCTGGTGCCGCCGAAAAAGGCGGGTGTGTTCCGGAGTCTGGTGAATATTAAGCTGATTGCGAAGGCTGGAGCGGGAGCGGAAAAGAGCGTGGTGCTGGTCACGACGGATCCGTCGATTGTAAAACTTGCGGCGGCAGTAAAAATGCCAGTGGCAAAAAATCTACAGACGGCGCCGGTGGTGCCGGAAACAGAGGCGCTCGAGACGGAAGAACACACGATTGAGGCGGTGGGCGACGAGGCGGAGACCGAGGAAGAGGACGCGGATGATACGAATGAAGAGACGGATGAGCCCGCCGACGAAGCACATTCCAGCGCGTCGAAAATTACCGACAAGAAGGGTAAAAAAACAGAGGTAGAAGAGGATGAAAATCCAGCGGTTGAAGACGAGGCAGATAGTGAAGGAGAACCGGAAGATGATTTGGCGCTGGGCGAAAAACCGAACAAATGTTCTGGGAAAACGGCTAAGACGGGGAAATCTAAGGGTAAAATCGGAACGTGGCTAAAACAACATACAAAACTGGCTATCCTGAGCGGGGTTTGTTTCGTTGGAATTGTTGGGTTTTTAGTCTGGGCGCTTGGGTTTGCGCCAGCGGTAGATATTACCGTAGCTATTCGGACGGAAGCGGCGAAATTCTCCGAGGGAATTACGCTAGTAAGTACCGCCGCGGAGGAAGATGTCAAGGCGGGGAAGTTCTATCTTGAGCAGAAAAAAATTGAAGACAGCGAAGAAGTGGAATTTACGGCGACAGGAGAGAAGAATTTGGGCGAAAAAGCAACGGGAGAGGTGATAGTTTATGCGTTTTTCAAAACCCAAGGGGCGACGGCGGTGAATGCGGGGACTACTTTTAGTTATGGCGATTTGAAATATACCGCCGACAGTAGCACGACCTTGTCTTGGGACGGGAATGATGATGACGCCTGTGATAACAAGGGGCAAGCGTCGAGCTTGGTTCGGTCGGGATGCTTAATTTCGGCGCGAATGAAAGTGACGGCGGCCGGCTCGGGGACGAAATATAATATCGGGGCGGAAATTTCGGGTTGGGGCACGAATGTGGCTATTACGGGGGTGTATTCCGATAAGGCTATGACCGGCGGGACAGACAACGTGGTGACTGTGGTGCAACAGTCGGATGTCGAGAAAGCCAAAGAAAGCCTCACTACAGCGAACAAGGACGAAGCGAAAGAAAAATTGTATGCCACGATTGATACAAATGAATATTATATCTTAGAAAACAGCTTTGAACAGAACACGAATTCGGCGACGTCAACCCCAGCGGTGGATGAACAGGTGAAAGACGGCGAAAAGGCGGTGTTAAAAGCGACGACCACAACTTCGGTGTCTGTGATTGAGAAAAATAAGCTCCAAGAATTCATCTCGGCAAAGACGGAGCTCGAAGAGGGCAAGAAAATTTATGAGATCAAAGACGCTTATATTGAAAATTATGCGCTCGGGGCAACCAGTGCGAAATTAAAAGGGCAATATTTCGTGGGGCCGAAGCTGACCGAAACAGAGGTGGTTGAGAAGATTATGGGGAAGGGGCTTGGTGATGCACAACGTGAAATTCGCGACTTGTACGGGGTGGCGAATGTAACGATTGACCCGTCGTACCCGTGGGTGACGGCGGTGCCGACCGATTCGAATAAAATAACGATTAAATTTGAGATTAAAGACCAAGACGGCAATGAAATTAAGGACGCTACTACAGACAACGAATCGACGAATACCGACAAGACCACCGAAAGCGATAAAAAGTCCGAAAAGAAGGAAAGTTAAAGTCGGATGCGGATTTTAGGGCTAGATGTTGGCGAGAAGCGCATTGGCGTCGCGCGAGCGGACTCGAGCACCCGAATCGCGGTACCAGTCGGGTTTATTGAAGTAGACGGCTCAGAGTGGCAGCAAATTGCTCGTATTGCCAATTTACAGGGGACGAAGTGTTTTGTGATTGGGCTGCCTCGGAGCAATGACGGCAACGAAACCCAGCAATCTTTGTGTGCACGAAACTTTGCAAAAGCTCTGCTGCGGCGGATGCCAGAGGCGAAAATTCGGATGCAGGACGAGAGTTTAACCTCGGTACTGGCGGAAGAGAGGCTAAAAAAACGGGGGAAGCCTTACGCCAAGGGAGATATTGACGCCGAGGCGGCGACGATTATTTTGCAGGATTTTCTGGAAAGTTTGGGGCAAAATATGGAAGTGCCAGAGAATTTAGAGGAAAAAACGAAAATTCCGGAGGGGACAGAGCAAAATACAGCAGAAAAAGGAGAGAATAAGGGCGAAGCAATGGTAAAAAAAACAAAAAAGACTAAACACCGGGCGGTGAAGTGGATTTCGGGCGTTATGGGGCTAGTAGCGCTGGCTTTAATTATAACAGGGGCGGTTCTGCTCTGGAACAGAGAGCAACGCCGGCGCGAATATGCGGAATGGGTGGCTGCCGAGGAGGCCAAACAGGCTGAAACTTTTACTTTTACTATTCGGCCGGGGGAGACGATTTATGATGTGAAAAAAAGTTTAGTCGCGGCGGGCTATACCGAAGCGGAGGCGAGCGAAGCGCTCACGGCGGAGTATGATTTTTCGTTTTTACAGGGTCGGCCAGAGGGGGCGAGTTTAGAGGGGTATTTATTTGGCGAAACCCACGAATTTTATACGACGGCGACGGCTTCGGAGGTAATCCAGAAGTTTCTTGAGGGGATGGAGCAGGTAATTCGAGATAATAATCTCGAGGCACAGTTTGCAAGTCAGGGGTTAACTTTACACGAGGGCTTTATTTTGGCCTCAATTGTGCAAAAAGAGTCTGCCGCTTCTGATATGCCTACGGTCGCGCAAGTGTTTTTGAGCCGTCTAAAATACGGAATATCCCTTGGAAGCGACGTAACGGTGTCTTACGCGCTTGACACTATCGATCCTGAGAGGAAGACATATACGGACAATGCGAGCGCGCTTACGGTCGATTCGTGCTATAATACGAGGCTTTACGCGGGGTTGCCGTGCGGGCCGATTTCGAATCCGGGGCTGTCGGCGCTACTTGCCGTGGCAAACCCAACAGACACCACTTATCTTTATTTCTTGACAGGAGACGATGGTTTGATGTATTATAGTTATACAGAGGCTGAACATATCCAGAATGCGCGCCTTTATTGTTCGGAACTCTGTAAAGTTTCGTTATGAAGAAAAAGAAAATTAATTTAGAGTGGCTAAAGGGCGTCTGGCCCTACATAGCGGCGTCAGCGGTAGTGCTGGGGCTAGTGATTTTGGGGTCGCTGGACAAGCAAAATTCCGGCAGTAGCCTGAGTTTGGACGCTTTTGCGGCCAACAATTACAACGTTTCGGTCGACCAGATGTCGGAATTATACACCGTGGCAGGGGTGTCGGATGCGCTAGGGCTGGCAAGTGCTACGGATGTCGCGTCGAATTACGTGATGACGACTACGATGTACGACTCGGGACAGACTTCGGCGGGGAAGTTGGAGAAACCGGCAATCACCAATATCGACGCCTCGCGGGGCGTGGTTGAGCACACCCTGGCGGAGGGAGAAAGTTTGGATACTTTAGCAGCAAAATACGGCGTTTCAACCGACCAAATCCGGTGGTCGAACGGGCTAAAAACGACCAATGTGGCGGTCGGGACGGTGCTATATATTCCGAGTACTTCGGGGATTGTCTACACCGTGAAATCTGGGGACACGGCTGAGTCGATTGCCTCGAAATATGGCTCCTCGGCCGAGGAAATTATTTCTATGAATGATTTGGAGTTGACAGGGGTGAGCGAGGGGATGAAAATTTTAGTCAAAGACGGGTCTTTGCCGGAGACAGAGCGGCCGGAATATGTCGCGCCGCGACCAGTTTATACCTATACTTACACTTACCTTGGTAGTACTTCGGAACGGCAAAATATTGAGGTGATTGGGTATTTTTACGGTCTGGGCGGGCCGTATGGGGCGGGGCAATGTACGCAGTGGGCGTGGTATAAGCGGGGCGGGAACATCCCATCTAACTGGGGTAATGCAAACGCTTGGGCGAACAGCGCACGGGCGCAAGGCTACACCGTAAACCGGACGCCGGCGGCGGGGGCGATTTTTCAGACGGCTTCGGGCTGGTACGGGCACGTGGGATACGTCGAGGCAGTGAACGATGACGGTTCAATCGTGGTTTCGGAGATGAATTACGGCATCCCATATCGCGCCATTCGTTCAACCATTCCGGCAGCGTCGGTGGGGAATTTCAACTATATCCACTAGTTTTTAGGCAATTTTAGTGTTTTTTTTTGGGGGTGGTTTTAATGTTTTTGTTCGATTTTTTAGCGCGTTTTTACCGTGAATTTTTAGCGTTTTTGGTGATTTTTCACGGTAAATTTGCTATTGCTCAACCAAAGTGAACTGTTTACCGGCGATTTCGATGATCGAATCCGGCTCCGCCCCAAGGGAAGTCAATTCGCCGCGAATGCCCATTTTTTTCATGATGTCGCGCAAACGGTTGACCGAGGCGTAATTTTCAAGATCGGTGCGACGGGCGAATTTTTCGATTTTTTCGCCCCTGATCACGAATTTATCGTCCAGTTTTTCGACTTGCCAAGTATCCTTCAAGGCGTTCGGGCTTAGCGAGATCGTTGGTAAGTTATAGTCAGAAGCTGAAACGGCTCCTCTCGGGGCGCGTCCGGCCGGCCCATCGCCATGGGCGGCCGGCGCTTTTCCTCGCGCTGCCGCGCTCCGGACCCCCTTCGAGAAGCCGTTTTCAGCTTCATGCTGAACAAGACCTTCAACGGTGCTCGAATGCCCGTCGTTCTCGGATTGCGTTTGAACATGAAGAGCATCCTCGTTTGAGGAGCATATTCGCCGACGGGGCGAATACGGAGCGACCGAGCCCCGTGACGACGGGAGCGAGGGAGCGTTCCGAAAACGACGGATGCTCGAATGTTCTAAACGATTTTCAAGGCAAACCTGTTTTAATTCACGTAAGAGCTCGGTTAGTCCCTGATGGGCGGAGGAGGAGATGGCGAAAACGTTGGCGGAGGGGTTTTTAGCGAGGATGGCGGATTTTTGCATGGCGATGATTTCGTCGTCGACGCCTTCGCATTTAGTCAAGGCGACCACCTCGGGGCGGTTTTTTAGGTCCGAATATTTTTCAAGTTCGGCGCGAATGGTTCGATAAGCTTCGCCAGCGTCGTCGTTGTAAACATCAACAAGGTGTAAAAGCACTGCCGTGCGGTCGACATGGCGTAAAAAATCGTGCCCAAGGCCCTTGCCCTCGGAAGCGCCCTCAATCAGTCCCGGGATATCAGCGATTAAGAGGTCGCGATCGTCAATTGTCGCGACGCCAAGATTCGGAGTCAAAGTCGTGAACGGATAATCGGCAATTTCGGGCTTAGCGTTCGAAACAACAGAGAGGAAAGTCGATTTGCCAGCGTTTGGCAGCCCAACCAAACCGACATCAGCCATAGTTTTCAGCTCCAATTCCGCCTCAAATTCCTCACCCGGCTCGCCAACCTCGGCGATAACGGGCGCTTGGCGCGTGGAACTCTTAAAATGGGCGTTGCCAAAACCGCCGGTGCCGCCTTTTGCAATAATGGCGGTCTCGCCGTCTTGAGCCAAATCGGCGATTAAAACGCGCTCGGAGTTCTCTTGCCGATAAACGCAGGTCCCGACCGGCACCTCTAAAATCAAATCTTTACCCGAACGCCCAGCCGAACGCTGACCGGAGCCGTTTTTGCCATTTTCAGCGGTCAAAATCGGGGTAAAACGAAAATCTACTAAGGTATTCGTGTTGCGATCGGCGCGGAAAACGACGTCGCCGCCCTTGCCGCCGTCACCCCCGTCCGGCCCGCCTTTGGGAATATAAATTTCGTGCCGAAAAGAAACGGCCCCGTCACCACCTTTACCGGCCTTCAAACTCACTTTTGCAACATCAATAAACATATCTTAATTATAACATATTTTTTGTGAAATAAAAGGGGTTGACAGGTTTTCGGTTATGCTTTATGATTAGAGTAAGCTGGTACGCTTCACAGGGGTTCCACTGATTCTTAGTGGAGTGTGGAGACTTACATTAAAAACAAACAGCGGATTAAAACAAACCAATGTGCCCCACGGGTGGGCGCGTAGCAGCGGGGAAAGGAGACGGCACACAACGTCTCCTTTTTGCGGTGGGCGGTTTTCGGGTACAGGATGTGATTTCTAAGCGTAAAAGAACGGATTTTTGTTGTGGTATAATAGAGATATGATCAAATTTACGATTATTACGCTGTTTCCAGAGGCGGTGAAGCCGTATCTCGAGACTTCGATGATGTGGAAAGCGACCGAAAAGGGGCTGGCGGAGTTTGAGCTGGTTAATTTGCGGGATTTTGGGCTCGGGCCGCACAAATCCGTTGATGATACGCCATACGGGGGCGGGGACGGGATGCTCCTTCGGTGCGAGCCGGTTTTTAGCGCCATCGAAAGTGTCAAAAATCGCGATCCGAGCGCTAAAGTCATCTTGCCGACCCCAGTAGGAGAGATTTGGAATCAGAAAATGGCTAGGGAGTTCACTGGCGATTCCCATTTTATCATCCTCTGTCCTCACTACGAGGGCTATGACGAGCGGATTCTCTCGATCGTGGATTACAAGATTTCGCTGGGGAAATATGTGTTGACAGGGGGCGAGCTGCCGGCGCTGATTATTATCGATAGCGTGGTACGGCTGATTCCGGGGGTGCTGGGCGGCGAAAAATCGGCAGAAATTGAGAGTTTTTCGGACGGCGATAATCTGGAATACCCCCAATACACCCGCCCAGAGGATTTTCGGGGGATGAAGGTGCCAGAGGTGCTATTGTCGGGAAACCATGGCGAAATCGCGAAATGGCGCGAAGAACATTCGGGGCGAGTATGAACTTAGCGGACTCCGTGGAAACATTACCAGGGGTGGGGACGAAGACTGCGCTGGCGCTGAAAAAATATGGTATCCGCACGGTGGGGGATTTTTTCTATAATTTGCCGCGCGATTACGAG
Organism: Clostridiales bacterium; assembly: GCA_963619335.1. Taxonomy (GTDB): domain Bacteria; phylum Patescibacteriota; class Saccharimonadia; order Saccharimonadales; family Saccharimonadaceae; genus Nanosyncoccus. Next base: position 15,956 of record CAVEVP010000004.1, read on the forward strand.
AATTACGCCGCGCCGCGTACGATCGCCGAAATGCGACCCGGAAAAGTCGTAATTAAGGGCAAAATCGAAAGTCTCGAAACTCGGCGGGCTCAAAGGCGAAACATGTCGATTACCGAAGGCGTGATTAGGGACGAAACAGGGGCGGTGAAGGTGGTGTGGTTTAACCAAAATTACCGCAAAAATCTCTATAAGCCGGACAAAGAATACTATTTCACTGGAAAATTTGAGCTTCGAAACGGCCGTTATAGCCTCGTCTCGCCGTCGAGTGCGGAGGTGGGGCGGATCGACCCTAAAAACGGTCTAGCGCCCGTCTACGTGGCGCACGGGGTATTGAAGTCGGGAGATTTTCAGCGTTTAGTGAAGAATGTGCGGGATTTGTTTGCGGAAATCCCTGATTTATTACCTTCAGTGCCGAAGGGCACGCGCGCCGAGGCACTGTTTAATGCTCATTTTCCCGATTCGACGGCAAAAATCACCCGAGCGCGGGGGTATTTGGCTTATGAGGAGCTGTTTGAGCTGATTTTGGCGTCGAAATTAAATCGGCGCGAAAATCGGAAGTTGAAGGCGGATGAAATCCCGTTTAGCGGGGAGAAAATTCGGGAATTTGTGGATGAATTGCCGTTTCGGCTGACGGACGCCCAGCGCAAGGCGGCGTGGGAGATTTTTCAGGATATGGAGAAGCCGACGCCGATGAACCGGCTTTTACAGGGGGATGTCGGGTCGGGGAAGACGCTGGTGGCGGCGATGAGCGCTTACGAGACAATTCTCGGGGGAGCGCAGGTGGCGCTTCTCGCCCCGACGGCAATTTTAGCTTCGCAACATTTCGATAACTTAGTCAAGATTTTAAAGCCTTTCGGGGTGAGGGTGGCGCTGTTAACAGGGGCGACAAAGCAAAAACCGGAGCTAAAACGCCAGATTGCGACGGGGGAGATCGATTTAGCAATCGGCACGCACGCGCTACTGACCGATGATACGGAATTTCAAAAGCTCGGGCTGGTGGTGATCGACGAACAGCACCGGTTTGGGGTGGAACAGCGACAAAAATTGATGCTGAAATCACCCACGGGCAAGGCGCCGCACCTGCTTTCGATGACGGCGACCCCAATTCCGCGCTCGCTCCAGCTCACGGTGTTCGGCGACCTCGATGTTTCGATCTTAAATGAGCTGCCGAAGGGGCGCCAACCGGTGGAAACTAAGATTTTAAGGGAAATTGACACCCGCGAACAACTTTTTCCGCAAATTAGCGACACGCTGACAAAAAAGCAACAAGTTTATTGGATCTGCAAGGCGATCGACAACGAAGCCGAATCCGATACGACCTCGGTGAAATCGCGTTTTATGCGCCTCAAAAATGATTTTCCGCAGGCGAAAATCGGCTTTTTGCACGGTAAAATGAAGCCGGCGGACAAGGACGCGGTAATGGAGCAGTTTTCTAAGGGCGAAATCGAGATTTTGGTTTCAACGACCGTAGTAGAGGTCGGGGTGGATGTGCCGAATGCGACGCTGATGATTATTGAAAATGCGGAAAGTTATGGTCTGGCGCAGCTCCACCAATTGCGCGGGCGCGTCGGGCGAGGGACGGAAAAATCGTATTGCTACCTCTTGACCACGGGCGATTTTCAGCCTTCGCGGCGACTTCTCGAGCTCGAAAAATCGAACGACGGGTTTCATCTCGCGGAAGTGGATTTGAAGCTGCGCGGTCCGGGGGAGATTTACGGCGCGCTCCAGCACGGGGCGCTGGACCTCAAGTTCGCGTCGCTCGGGGATACGAAGTTAATCCATCAGGCACAAAAAGACGTCACGGATTTTCTGCGCGAGCCGGAGAAGATGGCCGATCACGCAGAATTGATGGCGCGAATTGTGAAATATCAGCAAATAACAACTTTGAATTAAAAAAGGAGGTAAAAATGAGTAGAGGAAATGGACGATATCGGAGATATAGAAGACCAATGCCAGTTTGCAATCCTGGCGAAGTGCGCATAATCGCCGGAAAATATAAGGGGAAAAAATTCAAAACTCCGGGCAAGGGGACGCACCCGATGGGTGAGCGCGAGCGGAATGCGCTGTTTAATATGATTCATGAATATTTGCCGGATGCGTTGGTACTAGACGCCTATGCGGGAAGTGGAGTGCTGGGACTAGAGGCGCTCTCAAGAGGGGCGGAATATGCGCTGTTTGTAGACACAAATCCGCGGGCCGTGGACATGATAAATGAGGTGATGATGGATATGTGGATTTATAATTTTCGTGGGTATGCGGTACAAAGAGACATAGTGGAAGCGGCGCGCACAGTGGAGGACGAGTTTTCGATCGTGCTGGCCGACCCGCCATATGATGAATATCGGCCCGAAATGATCACCCTGCTGGGGCGGCTGGTGGAAAAAGGCGGAATTTTGGTCGCTTCCACCCCTGAAGAAGGGCCGGAAATTGAGGGCATGGAAAAAATCAAGAGCCAAAAATACGCCCGCGCGCACATTTCGGTGTATCGCCGAGCGAAATAGCGAAGATAAATATGTTATAATGGAATCGGAAGGCCGACGTAATCGGTTCGTACTTTGTTTGAAGGGGGGTGAAAAAATGGCTAGCGGAAATATCTGTAAAATTACTGGTCTGAAGAAAAAAGACTGCTACTGTTGAGATTGCCAGCGCCGTCGCAATAACGCAAGAGCGCGTTCTGGCTACGGAAGATTTTATTCCAGCCACCAAGATTCTCGCAAAGTTCACGACACCAAAGGCAAAAATCGCCACGGAAGAAAAGGCTGGTAGATAAGCCGTTTTTCATTCGGCCCCTCTTGTTTGAGGAGCCTTTTTCTATTATAATAAAAACATGATACTGAAATTTGTCATTGGCAAAATCGATCCCCAATCAAAGACCGAAAAGGCGCAGCAATTTCAAGTTTTACTTGATAAAAAATATGGGCTCCCGACGGCTGGTTCGATTGAGCGAATACAGCAAAAATTGGGTTGTAAACTTACCGCGGGCAATGTTTTCGCCGAAAATAACCAAGAAAAATATCTTTTTGCTGCTTTGCCTAAAGATTCCTCAAACCAACTTCCAGAAGAGTGGGGGTTCGTGCCGTTTGATGAAATAAATTCAAAACTTTACCCTGATTATGAGGCTATCGTAAAAGCCCTGAAAAAATTAGGCTATCTCGGAAAATCCAAATGATTTAAAGTTTATCTGTAAAATTGACAAAACTCCCGATGTGTGCTATAATGGAGAGATAAGGAGTTTTTATGTATTACCAAGAGGATAAAAAGGAGCGCCGGAAAATTATTGCGGTGGCGACAATTGCCGTAGCGATAATTTTGATTTTGATCGTGGCGATTATTGTGGTCGCAACGAAGAAATCTGTGCGCAGCAGTGTAAGCGTGGCGGAGCCGGCCGAAACGAGCCAGGTGGCGGAAAAGACGGAGGAAAAGGAGAGTACGGGCGAGCAGGCGACGAATAAAAACGAAGACAAGGCTGGTAATTCGGAAAATACCGAAATGGGCAATCTCTCGAATAAAAATACCGCTTCCACGGGCGATACGGCCGGAACGGCGAACGCGGCGACTGGGGCGGCGAGTACGGTTGGGGTGACGAGCACGACGTTCGAAAACAGCACGGCTTTGCCGAGCACGGGGCCGGAAGATTTATTGCCAATTGCGCTGATGGCGGGAGTGTTGGCGATGTATTTGGCCTCGCGCAAGCTGGCAAAAAATGAAGCTTAAATTTCGCGGAAATTAGCGCTGATTTTATAAAACTGGGCTTTATCGCCCAGTTTTCGCGCAAAATATGATATAATGTTTTAAAGCCCGGGTGGTGGAATTGGTAGACACGTATGCCTTAGGAGCATATGCCTCACGGCGTGCAGGTTCAAGTCCTGTCCCGGGCACCAGAGATTTGAATTTTTGGAATAATTGGCTAGGTAGGGGGTTTATTTTCTGAAGACATCATGATACAATGCCGGCATATCAAGAAAAGAATATGCTGTAATAATCCCTAAAGATGTTTTTTCCGAAGCCATCAGCACGCGAAGTGTCCGCCGCCTATATTCTGTTTTGCCAGTAACTGAAGCGACATTCTACCATTACTACTAAAGGCATTAAAAATTTAATCGTCATTACGAAAGCTAGAAAAATTATTGTAATTATCTAGTTATTATGTTAGAATAAAAATAGCGAAAGCTCGTCAGGCAGTGCCGTAACGCACAGGTTCGGGGCTTTCATTTTTTTGATTTTTATAAAATCTAGCCAAACCTCAGTTTAGTGGCTTTTAAAAAACTTTAGAGTCATTAAACAAATGTTTCGTGACTAATTGGTTAATTGTGTTATATAATAATAAGTAGTATGGGGAAAATCGCGAAGTATTTGAATCAGCTGATGGTGGGGAATGTTTTTGATAATCCGGAGATTTTGGAGGCCTATGCGACGGACGGGTCGGCGCTGAAAGTGAAGCCGAAATTTGTGGCGTTTCCGGAATCGACGGACGATATTCGAAAATTATTGCGCTTTTTTAATCAACTGGCGGCGAAAAATATTCAGGTTGCGGTGACGGCGCGGGGGACGGGACACGATACCGGCGGCGCGGCGATTACTAACGGCGTAATTGTTTCGACGGAAAAAATGAATAAGTTGCTCGAAATCGACCCGCGCGAGAGGCTGGTCCACGTTCAATCCGGAATTACTCTAAAAGAGCTAAACACCGCGCTGTCGGTTTCGGGACTGACCATTCCGATTGGCGGGCGCGAAAACGAGACGATTGGCGGGCTAATCGCGAATAATTCGGCGGACGGTTATGCCGGAAAATATGGCGGAATTGAAAATTTTGTTGAGCGGATTGAGGTGGTACTAGCGAATGGAGATTGCTTGCAGACGGACCGGTTCAAAAAATATGTTGCGGCGAAAAAGGCTGCCGAGAAAACGACTGAGGGCACGATTTATCGGAAAATCGCCAAAATTTTGCACGACCAGCACGATTTGATTTATGGGATTTCGGCTAACCAGTTTGTGCTCGCGGGGTATCCTGGAATAACCGAGGTGCAGGAACGGGAAACAATGGATTTGATGCCATTATTTTTTGGCGCGCAAGGGACACTGGGGATTATTTCGGAAGTAATTTTGAAGGCCGCGCCGATGAAAGAAAAGCCCCAGCGGGTGATTGCGACTTTTCGGGAAATTCGCGACGCGATAAAATATATGCGCGAAGTGAAGAATATGGGGCCAGAAAAGCTCGATTTATATGACCTCAAGATCGTGCGCGAAGCCCGCGAAACGGGGAAAAATCTGGACGGGGTCATTCGTAAGCTCGAAGACGGGTTTGTGGTGTACGCGAGTTTTGCGGAGCGGGCGAGTTGGCAACTTAAAAAAATCCAACTTTTGCGCGAAAAAATGCCGCGGAGTGCAAAATTCGTGTTTGAAGCCGCCGAAAATCAGACACCGCTGAATGAGTTTGAAAATTCGCTGGTGAATTATTTAAGTTACGTGAAAAATGGCGAAAGAGTGCCAATTTTAACGGATTTTTATCTGCCGTATTATAATTTGGAGAGTTTTTTGCAAGATTTGGCGATTTTGGCGGAAAAATTGGAGCTGGACCTTGCGCTTTATGGCTCTTTTGCGACCGGAATTTATAGTTTGCGACCGAAATTCGACCTCGAGGCGGCGGATTACCGCAAAAAGGCAACGACATTCCTGCGCGCGGGGGCGTATGTGATTAACAGGCAGGGGGGCAAAATCACTGGCGGAACGCCCGAGGGGCGAATTAAAGCCGTGGTAGCAGAAGACGAAACTAACGAGGCCGAGAAAAAGTTGTATCTGAAAATCAAACAGCTGTTTGACCCAAATAATATTTTGAACCCTGACGTGAAGCTCGGGGCGGATTCCAGGTTCACCCTAACTCACTTTAGGGATGTTAATCGGCCAAAAATTATGTTATAATGTAAAAAATAGGAGTTATAGATGAAAACTAAAGTCAAGAAGATATCCGATACTCGGGTAGAAATTACGGTAAGTCTCGACGCGGCGGATTTGAAGTCTGCGCGCGAACGGGCAATTGAAAATCTCGCCAAAGAAACCAAGGTGGAAGGGTTCCGCAAGGGAAAAGTGCCGGTTGATGTCGCGAAAAAGTTCATTCCGGAAAATGATATTAATGCTTCGGCGATTGATATCGCGGTGCGTTCGACGGTAATTGAGGCATTCCGCAAGGAGTCCAAGGCGCCGCTCGTAATTCCGAATGTGAATGTGACGAAATACGTACCAAATGAGTCGGCAGAATACACCGCGACGGCGGACATTGTACCGGAAATTAAGCTCGGGGATTACAAGAAGCTCGGTGTGAAAAAGCCGGAAGTAAAGGTTGCAGAAAAGGATGTTCAGGAAATCTTGGACAATTTGGCTAATTCCTTTGCTGAGAAAAAAGTCGTGAAGCGCGCAGTAAAGCTCGGGGATGAGGTAATTATTGATTTTGTCGGCAAAAAAGACGGCAAGGCGTTCGACGGCGGCTCGGCGAAAGATTATAAATTGGTGCTCGGCTCGAAAACCTTCATTCCGGGCTTTGAGGAAGGCGTAGTCGGGCATGAAGTCGGCGACAAATTCGAGATTAAATTGACTTTCCCGAAAGATTATGGCGTAAAAGATTTGGCGGGCGCGAAAGTAGTGTTTGAAGTTTTGCTCAAGCAAGTTAATGAGATTAAAAAAGCGAAAATTGATGACGAAATGGCGAAACAATGCGGACCGTTTAAGACTTTAGCGGAATTGAAAGAAGATATTAAGAAAAACTTGCAGGCGCAAAATGAATATCAGGCGCTTGAAGGCTTTAAAGATGATTTATTGAAGGCGCTGGTGAAAAAATCCACTGTGTCGGCGCCAGAGATTCTGATTGAAGACCAGTTAAAGCTGATTCGGGAAGACATTGAGAGAAACGCGGCGACGAGCGGGCTGGAAATTGATGACTTTTTGAAAGCGCATGGCAAAGACCCGAAAGAATGGGCAAAAGAGGCGCGGGAGCTCGCCGAAACGCGGGTCAAGGCGTCGCTGATTTTGCAGACTTTAGCGGTGGAGGCAAAAATCCAAGTTGCCGAGGAAGAAGTGGCGGCGAAAATCGCGGAGCTTAAAGATGTATATAAGAAATCGCCAGAGGCGCTGAAAAATTTGAAAGACCCGAACGTCAAGATGGATATCAAAAATCGGATGATTATTGAAAAGGCGCTGGAGTTTCTAGCAAAAGAGAACGAGGGAAAATAGTGGACTTTTTAGGTTAAGTGTGATATAATAGAGGGAAGAGTTTCAGTTAGCACGCGGATTGCTGTAAGCGGGCTGACAATAGACGCTAGATATAGTGTTTTATGGGCGATTTTGGCGCTTAAGGACGCTAGATATAGCGTATCATTAAATAATAATAGAGAAGAGGATTAGATGCCAACTATCAATCAGTTGATTCGCAAGCCACGCAAAAAGGCAGCGAAAAAATCGAAATCTCCAGCACTCGGTTCGATCGTGAATACGCTCAAGACCAAGCGCTACGAGAAAGATGCGCCACTGAAGCGCGGGGTTTGTATTAAAGTAACCACAAAAACTCCGAAGAAACCGAACTCGGCGATGCGGAAAGTTGCGCGTGTGCGGCTGACCAATGGTCAGGAAGTTTGGGCGTACATTGGGGGCGAAGGTCATAATTTACAGGAACACGCGGTCGTGCTAGTGCGCGGCGGGCGGGTGCCGGATTTGCCTGGTGTGCGTTATCATATCGTGCGCGGAGCTTTGGACCTCCAAGGAGTGCAAGGCCGGAAACAAGGTCGCTCGAAATACGGGGCGAAGAAGGAGAGTAAGTAATGCCACGGAAAACTACTAAATCGTTAGAGCGAAAAGTCAGCCCAGATCGCAAATACCAGTCGATTTTAGTGCAAAGATTAATTAATAAGTCAATGTTAGATGGAAAGAAACAAGTTGCGGAGCGTGCGGTTTATGCTGCGATTGAGGGTGCAGCGAAAAAATTGGACTCGGAAAATCCGGTCGAAGTTCTAGAAAAAGCGATTGCGAATATCTCGCCAGATTTTGAGGTGAAAAGCCGGCGAGTTGGGGGTGCGAACTACCAAATTCCGTTCCCGATTTCGGGACACCGCCAAGCGCACTTTGCGTTTTCGTGGTTGGTTCAATCCGCCCGAGCGCGCAGCGGTATGCCTTATGCGAAACGGCTCGAACTTGAAATCGTTGATGCCTATAATGAACAGGGCGCAGCGTTCAAGAAGAAAGAAGATTGTCACCGCATGGCCGAAGCGAACCGCGCATTTGCGCATTTTGCTCGCTAAAACTCATTACAATTTTGATCTACTTATGCTATAATAAGCATAAGTAGATTTTTTAGGAGGTAAAAATGGTAAAAGTAGCGATTAATGGCTTCGGGCGAATCGGGCGGAATGCACTGAAAATTTTGTTGGAACGACATGATGTTCAGGTTGTGGCAGTAAATGATATTACGGATGCGAAAACTTTGGCGCATCTTTTGAAACACGATTCTTCATATGGCACTTATGATAAAAAAGTCTCTGCTAAAGACAATGTCCTAGTGATCAACACGCGCGAAATTCCAGTTTTTGCAGAAAAAGACCCGGCGAAGTTGCCGTGGGGGGAGCTCGGCGTGGACGTGGTGATTGAATCGACGGGCTTTTTTACCAATCCGAAAGATGCAAGGGCACATATCAAGGCGGGCGCGAAAAAAGTCGTGATTTCGGCGCCGGCCAAAGGCGAGGGGGCAAAAACTGTAGTCTTAGGAGTGAATGAGGACGTAGTGGAAGACGGCGACGAAATTATCTCGAACGCATCCTGCACGACGAACTGTATCGCGCCAGTGATGAAAGTTTTGGAAGATGAGATTGGAATTGAAAAGGCGACGATGACGACGGTGCATTCCTACACTGGTTCGCAAAAAATTCTGGACGCACCGGCAAAAGATTTGCGCGAAGCGCGTTCGGCGGCGGAGAATATCGTGCCGACCTCGACCGGAGCGTCGAAAGCGGCGGCGCTAACAATTCCAAGTTTGCAGGGCAAGTTTAACGGATTGTCCGTACGCGTTCCGACTCCAGTAGTTTCACTGTCGGACATTACGGCAATCGTAAAACGCAACACCACGAAAGAAGAATTGCAAAATTTGTTCAAAAAAGCTGCAAAAGAGCCATATTATCAGGGAATTATCGGTGTGACGGATGAAGAATTGGTGTCTTCGGACTTTATCGGCGACCCGCATTCTTGTATTGTGGATCTACCGCTGATTGACGTGGTCGGAGGGAATTTGATTAAAATCGTGGCGTGGTATGATAACGAATGGGGGTATTCGAACCGGCTAGTGGAACTCGCGGTTGATTTTGGGAAAGGAGCTTGATGCAGGTTTTCGTCGGGGCGGATTATCGCGGATTTGAAAGAAAGAAAGAGCTGTTGAAGTTTTTGGCGAGCAAAAATTATGAGGTGATAGACGTCGGGGTGTATAGTTATCACGAGGGGGATGATTACAACGACCCGGCGATAGCGGTGGCGCGAGCGGTGCGGCGCGAACACGAAGCTTTTGGCGTATTAATCTGCGATTCGGCGCACGGCGTAAGTATGCAGGCTAACCGGTTTAAAGGCGTGCGGGCGGCAAATTGCGATTCGGCCGAGTCGGCAAAGCTGGCGCGCGAGCATGATGATGCAAATGTTTTATGCTTGTCGGCGCATTTTGTCGACGAAACTACGATGCAGGAAATTGTGGCCCAATTTTTAGAAACTAAGTTCGAGAGTTTAGAACGCCGAGCGCGGCGGATTAATCGTTTAGACGAAAGGGAAGATTATGATTAGAGAAGTTTCGATCGTGCCAGCGATTTTAACCGACAACAAACAAGATTTTCGGACGCAAGTTGAGCGGATTAATATATTCACTCGGCGCGCCCAAATTGATGTTACTGACGGAACTTTCGCTCCGGCACAAACGCTCGATATCACGAATATTTGGTGGCCGAAGAATTGGGAGGCGGACCTGCATTTAATGGTAGCGAGGCCTTCGGAACAACTGGACACGGTATTAAAACTCAGCCCTTCGCTATGCATTTTGCATGCCGAGGCGAGTGAAGATTTGATGCCGTCGTTTGAAAGATTGAAAAATGCTGGGATTAAAACCGGCGTGGCGCTTTTGCCGTCGACTTATCCCGGAGACGTGAAACAATATATTGATTTTGCGGACCATGTGTTGATTTTTGCGGGGCAACTCGGGGTACAAGGCAATCCGGCCGATTTGATGCAGATGGAAAAAATTCCATTGGTTCGAAATATGAAACCGGAAGCAGAAATTAGCTGGGACGGGGGAGCGAACGAAACCAACGTGCGAGCTTTGGCACACGCCGATCTTGACGTGATTAATGTCGGAGCGGCGATTTCGCAGGCCGAAAATCCAGCGGCGATGTTTGAAGAGCTGGTTGCGGAAATCGATAAAAGCGGGGTGGTGTTATAATGGCACGGATACTTTCGCTCGGGGCGGGACTGCAGGACATTTATTTGATTGACCACGATGATTTGGTCGCGACCACGATTGGTGAGACGGCGATTTTTGGCAAAGTTTTGGTCGGTTCGAAAGTTGACATTGACAAAATTTCTTACGAAGTGGGCGGGGGCGGCGTGAATACCGCGATTACATTTGCGAGATGTGGACACGAAGCGATTTTTATGGGCAACCTTGGCCACGACCCAGCCGGAACGGCAATCATTAAGACCTTGGCGCGCGAGGGAATTGATGATAGTTATGTTAATTTTTTGGAACGAAAAACAACTGGGACGTCAGTGGTTTTGCTCGATTCGAAGTCGGGAGAGCGCACGATTTTGACTTGTCGGGGCGCTTCCGAGCAATTTGGCAATTTTTCGGAGACAGATTTAGATTTGATTTCGCCGGATTGGCTGTACGTGGCAACTTTGCGCGGAGATTTGGAAACTTTTGCGCGCTTTGGTAAGAAAGCCCGCGAAATTGGTACTAAAATTATGTTTAATCCCGGAGTAAGGGAGCTAGAACGAGCGCCAGAACTAATTCAATTGCTTAAATATGTGGATATTTTAATCGTGAACAAGTCCGAGGCGGCTAAAATTGTGCCCGGAACAACGCTCGGGGAGCTACTCTATCGCTTGCAAAGTTATGTTGAGACGGTAATTATTACCGACGGAGCGATGGGCGGAATTGCGAGCAATGGCACGGAGACTTATCGGTTTGGAATTTATGAAGATCAGAAAACCAAAGACGCAACCGGGGCGGGCGACGCATTTGGGGCGGGGTTCTTAGCTTCTATTGCTGCGGGGAAAACTTTCAAAAATGCCTTAATGTTTGCTTCCGCGAATTCGACTTCCGTGATTTCTAAACTTGGCGCCAATAAAGGCGCGCTCACTGGGCGCGAGAAACTGCACCCCATGCCAATTCAAAAAATATAAGGAGTTTTATGCTGCAAGATGATTTACTAAAAAAATTAACTATCGCGGATTTAGAACGAGCGAATGCTTACGCCAAGGATTTGACGAACGGGCTAAAAACTTTGCGCACTTTTCCGCAGGGGGTGACGGTGTTTGGTTCGGCGAGGTTGCCACAGGACCACAAATATTGCCAAATGTCGTACAAGCTCGGGGGGTTGCTTGCGGAAAACGGGCATGCGGTGGTAACTGGTGGCGGGCCGGGTATTATGGAGGCAGCCAACCACGGAGCGTACGAAATTGGCGGGCGTTCGATTGGGTTGAATATTACGCTGGCGCACGAACAATTTCCGAATCCGTATCTCACAGAATGCTTGACGTTCGAATATTTCTTTGCGCGCAAGGTGTCGCTCGCAATGGCGTCGAAAGTGTTCGTCTTTTTTCCCGGCGGATTCGGGACTATGGACGAAGTTTCAGAAATTTTGTGTTTGATGCAAGAAAGTAAAATGCCGAAAATGCCGGTGTTTTTGATCGGCAAAGATTATTGGAGAAGTTTTGAGAGAGTAATTAAAAAAATGCTCGCTCTCAAGTTAATCAACACTCGCGACACCAAAATTTTTACTATCACAAATGACGTAAAAGAGGTGGTTAAGGCCGCAAACAAAATCGGCCACCCAAAAATCTCCGAAAACTTCTACGACGGGTTCAAAGAAGCGCGGGAATTAACGAAAGATAACTAGAAGCTGAGTCTTGGATTAGTTTCGGCGATGCGGATGAGTTCGTTGTATTTCGCGATGCGTTCGGAGCGGGAGAGTGAACCGGTTTTGATCTGGCCGGTGCCGAGCCCGACGGCGAGATGCGCGATAGAAACGTCTTCGGTTTCACCCGAGCGGTGCGACATCACGGTTTTGTAGCCCGCCTTTTTCGCCGTTAAAACTGCGTCGATAGTTTCAGACAGAGTCCCGATTTGGTTCGGTTTGATCAAAATCGCGTTGGCAGCACCCATTTCAATACCTTTTTTTAGTAGTTCGACATTGGTTACAAACAAATCGTCGCCCACGAGTTGAATTTTGTCGCCGAATCGCTCGGTCATTTTTCGCCAATTTGCCCAATCGTTTTCCGCGAGACCGTCTTCGATCGAAATCACCGGGAAATTATTAATAATCCAATCGTACCAGTTCATCATATCGTCCGCCGTTTTCCAATCGCCGTTGGTTTTCAAGACGTAATGATCGGTGTCATAAAATTCGCTAGCGGCAATGTCCATCGCGATAGCAAAGTCAGTACCAAGCTGATAGCCAGCCCGCTCGATCGCGATCCGGATGCATTCTAATGGCTCGTTATTGCCTTTACGCACTCGCGGGGCATAACCGCCTTCGTCGCCAACAGTAGTCGGATAATCACGCTCGGACAAAACTTTTTTTAGCATATGAAAAACTTCCGCGCCCATCCGCACCGCTTCGGCGATATTCTCCGCCGAACGGGGAATAATCATATATTCTTGAAAATCGGTCGACCAAGAGGCGTGCGCGCCACCGTTCATCACGTTCATCATTGGCATAGGGAGCGACATTTCCTTAGTCGTGCCTGCCAGTTCGGCAATATATTGATAAAACGGCATACGACTTGCCTTGGCGTTTGCCTTGGCGTTTGCGAGAGAAACTGCGAGAATCGCATTGGCGCCGAGATTGGACTTATTTTTAGTGCCATCCAGCTCCAGCATTAGCTTGTCCACAGTGCGCGGATCAGAGGTATTACCGACTAAAACGTCGGAAATTGAAGAATTAACGTTCCAAACGGCCTTTAAAACGCCTTTGCCGCCGAACCGGCTCTTATCCCCATCTCTAAGCTCCCACGCCTCTCCGGCGCCCGTAGAGGCCCCAGAAGGCACAATCGCCCGTCCGAACCCGCCGTTTTCGAGCCAAACTTCCGCCTCGACCGTCGGATTACCTCTGGAATCCAAAACTTGCCGAGCTTTAATATTGCTAATTATCGAATTATCCATAAACTTTATTATAACATGATATAATAAACACAAGCATAAAATATAAAAGGAGTTTTTATGGAGCAAAAACCTGGTTCTGGCGTGAACTTTGGGGCAGCTGGAACGCCGAATCCGCTCAACCCTAGTTTTGGGGCAGGGGCGTCGGATGGCGGCCCTAAAACAACGGCGCAGCATGTTAACCCTAGGGCGGAAATACGAAAACCTAGCTTTGGGGCAGAGTCATTAGACGCTAATCCGTCCGAGGCAATGCCGTCGGTGCAACCACTAAGGTCGATGCGATCAGTTACTAATATTAACGGGGCAGAAACACCGAGGGGAGTAAGCGAAAACACCGTGCAGCCGATGGGAGTGATAACTGATATTCAAGGCGTGCCGACAGAGCAAGCCACAACCGACGACCCCTTAAATCGCCCGATGCAGAAAGCGGTCGAAGAAGCGCCGAAAAAACCCAAAAAGAAGAAAACTGGGCTGATTGTCGGGGCGATTGTGAGCCTAGTCTTGGCGCTCGGTTGCGGAGTGGCGGCAGCGATAGTGATTGTAAATTTGAACCATAAAGACGCTGTGGCGGAGGCTTTCAGCCGGCTGTTTTCAGAGGAAGCGCCGACCAATCTGGCCGTGGATGGAACGATTGGGATTGATGTGCTGAATGAGAATTCTTACATTGCTGATGTACAAATTGCGCTAACGGGCGAAATGACGTCGAGCTCGGCCATCAATACTCTTAGTGCCAAAATCAATCTAAATACGGTTGTCGGGCGAAGTTATTCGCTGGCCGCCAGCGAAGTTTATGCTGCGGACGGGGATTTGTATCTTAAACTTGACGGAATTACTAATTTATTGTCGGAAGTGAGCTTGCAACCGACTGAACAGGGGAGCGAAACCGCCCCCACGGTGGCAATTGACCCGGAGATGACGGTCGAGGCGACAACTACCGAGGGAACAACCGACCAGCCAGACAACATTGACCCAGAAATGAGCGTTGAAACCGAAATGTCGAAATGGCTACTAATGCAAATGGCAAAAGTATTTGAGGTGGTGGACGGGGAATGGCTCCGAATTCCGACCGACAACGTGGGGACGATCGCGGGCCTTGTTGAGAATAACGCGCCGATTTGTAGCGTGAAATTCATCACGGAACTCAGCAACAACAGTAATAGCTTAGTTAGGGCATACAATTATAATCCGTTTATTAATTCAACCACGGAAAACTTAAAAATCACGAGTGAGCAAAACCCGATTTATCAGCTGGCGATCGATACTGACAACTTAGCGGGGTTCTTTGAGAATTCGGTGATTACTACGGCGGTGCAAAATTACGACAACTGCCTAGGGACGACGTCCAGCGAGATGCTTTCCGCATCCGAAGTCGCGGCAAAAGTTGTGTCAGAGCTGCCGGAAATCTATGTTGAAATTGACGATAATTACAATTTCACGAGATTTTACACCGAGACGGGGGACGAAAGCGCGAACGTTAAGGTCGACCTACGGTTTAGCTATCCGGACAACGTGAATATCTCGGAGCCGGTCGAATACAAAGATTTTTCGACAATCCTAGAAGAAACGTCCACGGATAGCGAAGAGCCAGAGGAGCTATAGACGTAAGTTTCATAGCACAAGAAGCGTCGGATAACAGGGGTAAGCTTGACTTTTATGGCAATCTGTGATATAATGAAAAGATGGATGAGGTCTTAAAACAAAAACTCTCTAAACTCCCGACTTCCCCGGGAGTTTATTTTCATAAAAATGCGGCGGGAGAAATAATTTACGTCGGTAAGGCGGCGGTGCTGAAAAATCGGGTGCGCCAATATTTTCAAAAATCGGTGAAAGATATTAAAACACAGGCGCTGGTGCGGGAAATTGCGGACACGGATTGGATCACGGTCGAGACGGAAATGGACGCGCTGTTTTTGGAATCGGAGATGATTAAGCGCTACATGCCGAAGTGGAATATTTTGCTGCGCGACGACAAAACGGTATCGTACGTGCGAATTGATATGAAATCAGAGGTGCCGTATGTGTCGTTTACGCGCAATCCGGTGGATGACGGGGCGACTTACACGGGTCCGTTTTATGGCAAGGCGGCGGTCGAGAAGGCGGTGCGGGCGCTTCGGCGGATTTTTCCGTATTATATTAAGCCCTACACCGGTAAGAAAACGCTCGACACCGACCTTGGGCTGACGCCGGGGATCGAAATCGGGGAATCTACATCGAAGGATTATAAGCGGAATTTAAGAAAATTAATCCGTTGTCTCGAGGGCGGGCGAGAGAGTTTAATTCGAGAGCTGGAAAAAACCATGGCCGAGCAGGCGGAAGCAGGAAATTTTGAGCTGGCGGCGGAGGCGCGCGACCAAATTCGGGGGCTGAAGGAACTGCGCAAAAAAATCGTCTTTTCGGACAAGGAGTTTCTAGATATTTCGTCAGACAAGGCTTTGAAGCAGCTCCAAGATTTGCTGGGACTCGAAAAACCGCCACGGCGAATTGAGGGTTATGACATTTCGCACCAATCGGGCGAAAATACGGTCGGGAGCATGGTGGTGTTTATAAATGGCGCGAGCGCGCGGAGTGAATATCGGAAGTTTAAGGTGCGTAGCTCGAAAAATGACGATTTGAAGAGTTTGACCGAAGTAATTTCGCGACGGTTAAAACATCCGGAGTGGGATTTTCCAGATTTGATTATTGTTGATGGCGGGGAAGGGCAGGTGCGGGCGCTTTTACCGCTGCTCGAGCCTTTGAAAATTCCGGTGATCGGACGCGATAAGTCGGGCGATCATAGCCGGAATGCTGAGGTGAGATTAGTACTACCACGAAAGGTAGAAAACAAAATCTCGCCAGTAAGCACGGAAGTTGCGCCAACAAGCACAAAAGTGGCGCCAATAAACGCCGAAACCTCTGAATTTGATTTGCTCGAATTCCCGCCCGACGCGCACCTCGCGCGCCTGATCGCACGAGTAGACGAAGAGGCGCACCGGTTTGCAATTACGTATCATTCTTTACTCCAGCGAAAAAACATGCTAAAATAGCGGTAGGAGTTATTATGAATGTAGGAAATTTCTTTGAAGTAGTAGTTTTCATTTCGGCAATTCTGACGATTTTGTTGATTTTATTGCAACAGCGCGGAGCAACGCTGGGAGCTGGCTCGGGAAGTTCCAGCGAACTTTATACGACTCGGCGGGGACTGGAAAAATCATTATTTGTCACGACGATTGTTACGACGGTGGTGTTCGTGGTATCAATTCTAGGACTGTTAATTATCCCTGTGTAGCATGGCAAAATCTTTAAAAAAGAGTGGGCAAAAATTCATGCGCAAGGTTTCGCAATTAACCGTGGAAGCCGGCGCAAAAAGTAGCGAACGAATTCGGCGAAATTTTATTGACCGGCTGGCAAATGTGCGCAATGTGCGACTTTTAGTTTTGGAATGGTGTCTTTTAGTTGGGGCGCTGATTATGTTGGCACTGACGCAGGCATTTTGGTTTGGGGATTCTTACGCAACGGATACTTTTACTACGGGCGGGACTTATACTGAGGCGACGGTAGGCGAAGTTAATTCCATGAACCCGCTTTTTGCGACGACAAATAGTGAGAAAGTGTTGAGTAAGTTGATGTTTGCGACACTGACGGCAGTGGATCGGTCGGGACACATTAAGGCCGAGCTCGCAGAGACAGTGCGTTCGTCCACAGACGGTAAAGAATGGACCATGAAACTCCGCGAGGGGCTAAAATGGTCGGACGGCGAGCCGATTACAAATGAAGATGTGTTATTTACAGCGGAACTGTTGAAAAATCCGCTGGCGAATACAATTTATGACACAAATCTAACGAATGTCGAGGTTAAGGAGAATGGAAACGGGGAAATTGTGTTTACTTTGGCGTCGCCGTATGCGGATTTTATGTCGGCGCTGAATTTTCCGATTGTGCCGAAACATATTCTCGGAGAAGTTGAACCGCAAAACTTGATTGAGCATAGTTTTTCTTCCGCGCCGATTACTTCGGGGGCGTTCACGTTTAATGCCGTGCAGAACAATGTTGGAGATGAAAAGATTTTTTATTTATCGGCGAACAGTGAATATTTTGCGGGGCAGCCGCTGATTAGTACTTTTGCGGTACATACTTATCCGAGCAAAGACAATATTGTTGAGGCGGTCAATGCCGGAACAGTGACGGCCACAGCCGAACTCTCAGGGGCGGACATTACAAAAGTAAATAATGCACAATTCAATCAACGGGGAGCAGGGCTGAATGTTGGGGCTTTTATGTTTTTTAATACTACACGAAAAACAGTGAGTTCTAAAGATATACGTCGCGCGATTCGGCAGGGAATTGACCTTACGAGCATTCGGGCGGAAGCTAAGGATGCGGAGGCGCTGGATTTTCCATTGCTGAGTTCTCAAATTGAACTTAGCAGTTATCCGACTTTGCCGGAACGGGATTTTGAAACCGCCAAGGCTCAAATTGCGGAACTTAGCGCCGGAGAAAAAGTACACTTAGATATTGCGACGGTAGATACGGATTTTTTGCCAGAGGTGGCGCGGGCGATCGCCGAAGACCTTGAGGCACTGGGGTTCGAGGTGAACGTTTCCGTGTATAATGAAAATCAGGAATTCATAAACAACGTCGTAGCGCAACGCAGTTATGATATTTTGGTTTATGAGGTGGAGCTCGGCGCCGAGCCGGATCTTCTGCCGTATTATCATTCGTCGCAAGTTTCGGGCGCGGGGCTGAATTTGTCAAATTATCGGAATGCGCTGGTGGACGATTTATTGCTCGGCGCACAAAACACCGTAAATGAGGAGCTAAGGGCAAAAAAATATCAAACTTTCTTGACTTATTGGACAAATGATGTACCGGCAATTGGACTGTATCGGGCGAATTTGACTTATTTTTATAACCGCAATGTGCGGACGTTCAGTAATGATGCACGGCTAGTAACGGCAATCGACCGGTTTGGCGACGTGGCGGATTGGGCAGTGGACAAAACCACTAAAAATAAAACTCCCTAAACTCGGATTTTGTGTTATAATAGGTTTAAGCGCGCGTGGTGGAATTGGTAGACACGCTACCTTGAGGTGGTAGTGGCCACATTCACGGCTGTGCTGGTTCAAGTCCAGTCGCGCGCACCAATTTAGATTTTTAGGAATTTTTGGAACGGTAATGCTCGATAGCGTCGGCGAGGGCTTCGTGGCCGAGGACGGAACAGTGGAACTTGTGTTTCGGGAGATTACCGAGATAATCGTCGATATCGTGGGCCGTGATTTTCAGGGCGTCGTCCAAGGTCTTACCTTTGGCAAGCTCGGATAGAGCCGAGGTCGAAGCAATAGCCGAGGCGCAACCGTAAGTTTTCCAACGCAGGTCAACGATTTTATTGTCTTTGACTTTAATATACATTCTCATTTGGTCGCCACAAATCGGGTTGCCGACCTGCCCGGCTGCGTCGTAATCGAATTTGCTTTCGTCGCCCATGAGAAAATTGCGTGGGTGCAAAAAATGCTCTTTGACCGCGTCCGAATAAATCCAATCTTCGTTTTCCATTATTTTTCCTCCGTGTTAATGGTACTAATTTGTTGTAAATATTTCACGACTCGCGGCAAGACCGCCATCACTTTGTCGATATCAGCTTTGGTGTTATCCAGCCCAAACGAAAATCGAATCGAAGAATGCGCGACTTCGGCGTCGCCAGTTTTTGCCATGAGAACGTGGCTCGGCTTAGTATCGCCAGCAGCACAGGCCGAACCAGTGGAAACGATAATACCTTCGGCGTCAAGATAGAGCTGAATAGACTCGCCCTCGGCCGCTCTAAACGACGTATTGAGGATATTCGGCAAAGATTTGCCGGGCGCAATATCGGTGTTTAAACTACAACCTGGGATTTCGGCTAGGAGCCTTTTTGCTAGGTCGTCGCGAAGTTCGCGCACCTTGCGGTCGAACTTAAGCCAGGTTTGTTGCCCAAGCATGATTTCGAGAGCCTTGCCAAAACCGGCAATGCCGGCGGTATTATAAGTGCCGCCCCGACGTTTATGTTCTTGATTGCCGCCAATTATCAGGGGCGAGAAGGGAACGCTCGAACGAACATACAGCGCCCCGACGCCGACCGGACCGCCGATTTTATGTGCACTAAAGGTGGCGTAATCGAGGCCGAGTGTGTGCACATTCACCGGAATTTTGCCGAGCACTTGCGTTAGGTCGGAGTGAATATAGGAATTTTCGGCGTGCGCCTTAGCCACAATTTTGCTCAGACCTAGAATTTCGCCGGTTTCGTTATTTGCCAACATGCATGAATATAACTTGGGAGTTTTTTTGCCGGCAAGTCGCCCCGCGGCCTCCAAAATGGAATGATGTTCGAGCGGGGAAGCTTCGATTTCATGGCCAGCAAAAGTGCGGATAACCGTGTTGTTAGATTCGCTAGCGCCGGAAGTAAAAATAATTTCCGACGGGTCGGCGCCGATAGCGGTCGCGAGCAGTTCGCGCGCATGCTCAATTTCGTTCATGGCGCGGTGCCCCGGAGTATGCAAAGCCGAGGCATTCGCAAAAAGGTCAGTATGTACGCGCGTCATCTCTGCAAGCACATCCGGCAGTATCGGCGTTGTGGCCGCATAATCTAAATACACCATAATAATATAATTATAGCATTTTTGAACTTGGCATGCTATAATAAAACAAACGAGGAGGTAAATGAAAAAAATCATCAATGTGTGTTTAGCGGGGCTAGTAGCGGTATTTGGCTTTGCGTTCCTTAGCCAAGGGGCTTATGCTGAAGAGGAAGAGACGCCACGCACTAGTTTGACCCTGACGCCGGTAAGCCGGACTTTGATTTTGAAGTCGGAATCGACTTATGACGGGACGTTAAAAGTTACTAATGATGGTACCACGGACGTGAAAGTTGAGGCCCATGCTTCGCCGTATTCTTATGTTTATTCTAGTGAGACCGATTTATACCAACTCGGTTTTAATCAAGAAAATAGTTTTACTCAAATTTCGCGTTGGATTACATTTAAGGATACGAGCGGCAATTATGTCGCAAATCCGACTTTTAGTATTCCAAAGGGCGAAACGTTAGAGATTGAATATAAAATTACTACCCCGAGCAGTATTCCAGCGGGCGGTCAATACGCAGCGATTTTTGTGCAGACGGTTTCTGGCGGAGCGGGAAGCGGAATTCAGGCCGAAGTGAGTGCTGGCATGATTGTATATGGGCATTCGAACGAAGGCGAAACCACGGTCGCTGCGGAGATCCGCAATATGGAAATCGTGAAGAACGACGAAATTGAAACTACGACCGAGAGCAACGCCGAAAACGCTAAAAATCACAACTTCAAAGCCTCCGCTAAGGTGAAAAATACTGGCAATGTGGACTTTTTTGCTTATGGCAAGCTGACGGTGCAGCCGATCATTGGTTTTAGCTCTTACGAAACGCCCGAGGACAAGAGCGCACAGTCGGTGATTCCGGAAGCGGAGCTTGTCGTAGAAGACGAATGGACCGAAACGCCGAGTTTTGGTATTTATAGAGTGCTTTGGACCGTCTCCGCGGGGGGGAGCGAAGAAACTGTCGAGCGCGTAATTTTCTTAATCCCAGCGGCGGCGATAATTATTTTCATAATTGTCTTGACAATCATAATCGTTTTGATTATAATGGTAGTAAGGAAGCGTAAAGAGCGTCGTTCTCGGCTTGCGATTTAACCGAGCGACATAAAACTCTTTACAAAACCGAAACAAACATTAAACATAAAAGAGAGTGTAGAGTATGAAAAGAAAACACAAAAAAGTAGTCGGCTTTTTGGGGCTGGTCGTCGTGGCGGTGATGACGATAGTAGCAGCCTTAATGCCAACACCAAACACCCAAGCCACTGCGAGCGTCACCGACACGATTACGGTGCGAGTGGTAGACAACACTCCGGAAATTAATATGGTCTCGCCGGGGGAAGGGGACGAATTCACCTCACCGAATCAAAAAATTAGTTTCGATTACGAGGATTCGGAAACTGTCGTGGCGAGTTTGTATTATACGGACAATGCGGGGACGGAATATACTTATATCATAAAAGATTTAAACCCGGACTTTGAGGCGGGAACAGAAACGTTTGATACGGATTTGGCGTTTTATGGTTATGGCGATTTCACCTTGACGGTGCGCGGAAACGGATTGAACGAGGTTTATGACGAAAAAATTACTCATTTCTCATATTTGCCAGTCAGAGCCACAGCGTCCGAAGATGAAACCACGCACGACGTGAAAGTGGATCTGGAATACAATTCGGAAAATCCAGACGTGCAGCGTATTGAAATTAAGGTTAAAGACGAGAATGGCAACCCGATTGACGAGCTAACGACTACGGTTTACCCGCCAGACACGAACACCACGCTTAATTTTAGCGACGCAGATTTGCCGGAGGGGACTTATACGATTACGGTGACAGCTTACGACGGGGAAGGGAATGTAATTTATCAAACTTACAGTATTCAAATTGTTTATGCTGGACCGGAGGAAGTACCGGTTCCGGATACGGGCGGACTGTTCGCAGGGCTAGACATCTCGAAAACCGACTACTTAATTACGGGAATTGTGATTTTTAGCATGATTGCGATTGCAGGGATTATGATGCTAGCAGGCAAGCGCGAGAAGAAGACAGTTAAGGCAACTAAGGCGGCTAAGAAACGGCACTAAAGCAGCCAAAAGTTAAACACCTCCGAGCCGATATTGCTTGCGCAAAAAGTTAGTATCGGCTCGAAACAAAAAAATACTCTACAAAAAATCGGGCGCCACTGCGAGGGTGCCCGATTTTGACGGCTGATATTACTCGGTCACGCCAAGTTCAATGCGCTTGAATTGGCGAATGGTAATATTTTCGCCGGTGCGCGCAATAGCTTCTTTGATAAACTCGGCCACAGTTTTAGAATCGTCCAAGATGTAGGGTTGGTTCATGAGAACCTTGTCCGCGAAGGCTTTTTTGATTTGACCTTCCAAGATTTGCTCCTTCATGTTTTCTGGGCCGTGGAAGTTGGCTTCGAGTTCTTTCAACTTCGCCGCGCGAGCTTCCGCCGGAATGTCTTCTTCGCTAACATAGAGCGGATTCATCGAGGCGATTTGCATCGCGATTTGGTGCGCCAAAGTTTTGAATTCGTCAGTTTTGGCCACAAACGAAGTCTCACAGTTCACTTCGACAATAGCGCCAAGTCGGCCGTCGTGAATATAAGCATCAACGAGCCCTTCGCGAGTCTCGCGATCACCCCGTTTTTCAGCCTTGGTCAAACCTTTTTTACGCATGGCGTCGAGAGCCTTGTCAAAATCGCCTTCAGCTTCGACAAGAGCTTTTTTCGCGTCGGTCAGACCAACGCCAGACAACTCTTTTAATTTTTTAATTTGCTCAATTGTGATTTCAGCTTTTGCCATTTTGCCTCCTAGTTTTTACCTGCTTTAATTGCCGCTACGGCATAATCCACAATCAAAGTCGTCGCTTTGATCGAGTCGTCGTTTGCGGGGATGACATAGTTAATTGCGGTCGGATCGACGTTAGTATCAACCATAGCAAAGACCGGAATATTCAAGATATTCGCTTCTTTAATCGCATTTTTTTCTTCGTTAGCGTCCACCACGAAAATCGCCGCCGGTTGCTCAGCCAAATCTTTAATCCCGCCGTAGCGCTCGTTCAAAAGGTCGATTTCTTCTTGAAAACGTTGTACTTCGAGTTTCGAATAACGATTTTCGAGCTCGCCCGAAGCCATTTTGCGTTCCAGATCCTTCAGTTTCTTAATTTGACGATTGACAGTTTCGACATTGGTCAAAGTGCCGCCGACCCAGCGCTCGACAACATAAGGCATATCCACCGACTCGGCCGCCGTTTTAACGACGTCTTTAATCTGTTTTTTGGTGCCAACGAAGAGGATTTTTTTGCCAGATTTGGCAATTTCCGTGAGTTTCGGCAGAGCAGTCTCCAGCCCTTCGACAGTTTTTTCAAGGTTGATAATGTGAATACCACCCCGTTTGGAGTGAATATACGGCGCCATTTTCGGGTGCCAACGGCTCGTTTTGTGCCCAAAATGAACACCAGCTTCGAGCAGAGCTTTTATATCGACAGTTGTCGTCACGATATTTCCTTTCTCTTCACTTCCGAGCATCTACCGCTTAGCTTACGCCACGGTCAGGAAACCTCCCAGAAGTTGCTTCGTTAAATTAATATATACTTTCATTATAGCACAGATTGGGGGAAAAGTAAAGACTTTCGCATCTGGGGGCGACGTTCTAAATCCAATAGGGGTGTTTATGAGTCATATTTTTCTTAAAAGGGGAGGGTTTACTTTCTAAAAAAAGTTTGATATAATTAGGGGCAATTATGAGTAAAAAAGAGTTACACCCTAAAGATTATCGCGACGTCGTGTTTTCTGACGAAGCGGCTGGTTTTTCCTTTTTGACTAAGTCTACCGCAAAAAGCGACGAGACAATCAAATGGGAAGACGGCAACGAATATCCGCTGGTTAAGGTGCAAATTTCGTCGGCTTCGCATCCATTCTTCACTGGCGAAGAGAAGATTATCGATACGGAAGGCCGTGTGGATCGCTTTAAGGCGCGGGCCGAAAAAGCGGCGAAGATGAAAGCTGCGCTCGAGAATAAGGCAAAGAAGTTGGCAAAAGAAGCTGAGAAAAAAGCCGAAAAACTCACCGAAGCGGAAACTAAGTAATGAAAACTAGCCTCCGGGCTAGTTTTTTGGTATAATGAAGACAGTAAATTAAGGAGTGAATATGTTTGATACTAAGGAAGACCGCAAAAAAATGGAAGCCGCGATGGAGCGGTTCAAAAATGAGCTGAAAAAGTTGCGGACGGGGCGGGCGCACCCAGATATGTTATCAGAGCTGAAAATTGAGGTCTATGGGCAGGTGATGCCGTTAAATCAGGTGGCGAATATTACGGCGGCGGACGCGACAATGCTAGTGATTACTCCGTTTGACCCGGCGAATATTGCGGCAATTTCGAACGCGGTGCGTACGGATCAGGCTTTAGGATTAAATCCGGCGGATGACGGGCGCGTTATTCGGGTGCCAATTCCAGCTTTAACCGAGGAACGACGCAAGGAAATTGTCAAAAATGCGGCGGGGAAGGTTGAGGAGGCCAAGGTGGCGCTGCGCAACGTGCGGGAAGATGCGCGTAAGGCGATTAAGATTGCTGATGAAATGAGCGAAGACGTAAAAAAACGTGCCGAGAAGGAAATTGACGAGCTGACCAAAGAATTTAGTAATAAGATTGACGCTGAATTTAAGAATAAATCCGACGAAATCATGAAGATATAATTCCATTATATCATACTTTGGAGAAAAAGTCAATGGATACAGAGAAAAAACTGCGACATTTAGGGATTATTGCGGACGGGAACCGCCGGTGGGCGAAAGAACGGGGATTATCTACTTTAGAGGGACACCAACGAGGATTGGAAGTAATTGAAGAGTTGATTGAGGCAGCAACGGTCGCGCAGATACCTTATGTGAGCTTTTTCGTGTTTTCTACAGAAAACTGGGGACGGAGCGAGGCGGAAGTCTCGTATCTGATGAAGCTGGCGAATAAACATATTCTGCGCCTAGCTGAAAAAATGGTAGCGAAAAATGGGCGGCTACTGGTGCTTGGCGCAAAAGACGGGCGAGTGCCGGTAAAGCTCGCGAGCACGATTGAAAAAGCGGAGAAAATGACCGCGGAGTGCGACGGAATTACGGTCGGGTTTTGCTTTAATTACGGTGGGGAACAAGAGATTGCCGACGCGGCAACGATCGCGAGCGAGGTCGAGGGCAAAATTACGCCGGAAACTATTCGTAAGCACCTATATCATCCGGAAATTCCGGCGGTGGATATGGTGGTGAGAACCTCGGGCGAGGAGCGGATTTCGGGATTTATGTTGTGGCGAGCAGCTTATGCTGAGCTAATGTTTATTAAAAAATATTTTCCGGAGATGACGGGGGAGGATATCGAAAAAATCGTTGCGGAATACGAAAAACGCAACCGCCGTTTTGGAAAATAATGGTATAATAAGGTTATGGATATTTTTATAGGTGTGATTGTGGGGCTTTTGGTGTTAATGACACTAGTAAGCTTGCATGAATTCGGGCATTTTATGGCGGCACGGCGAAATGGTGTACGAGTTTTAGAGTTTGGGATTTGTTTTCCGCCGCGGGCGATTGCGTGGGTAAAAGACCCGAAAACGAAAAAGTGGCGAAGATTGCCAAAAAAAGATTGGAAAAAACCACAGGACGGGCTGATTTTTAGTTTGAACTGGTTGCCGATTGGCGGCTTTTGCCAGATGGACGGGGAATCGGACGCTGATACGAGAAAGGGTACTTTCGGAGCGGCGAGTTTTTGGGCAAAAACCAAGATTTTGTTTGCTGGCGTGGCAATGAACTGGCTGGTGGCGATTGTGATTTTCACGATTTTGGCTTGGACGGGGATGCCGGAATTTTTGGAAAATCAATTTACGATCGAAGCGGATACACGAACAGAGGCGACGCCAGTGCAGGTAAATTATGTCGCCGAAAATTCGCCGGCGGAACGGGCGGGGTTTAATACGGGGGATTATATTACGGCGATTGACGGGCAGGAAGTTTGGCGCACGAGCGAGATCAATGAATATAATCGCAAGCATGCGGGGGAGACCGTGAAATATACTTTGAATGGCAACAGAGAGACGGAGGTGGTTTTGAATTCTAGCGACGCCGAGTATTTGCTCGGAATTACTATGACTTCAACACAAACACTGACTTATGCGACTTGGTCGGCGCCGGTGGTGGGGGTGGGGCTAACAGCACAACTGACTGGCGAGACATTCGGAGGCGTCGGGACGATGCTGTGGAATTTAGTGTCGGGAGTAGCGAGGCAATTTAGTGGCAACGCCGAGGTGCGCGAAAGCGGGCAAGAAGCGATTTCGGAAGTCGGTGATTCAGTGTCGGGGCCGGTGGGGATTGTGGGACAGTTGTTTCCAGCCTTCACGGCGGCGGGGCCGAGGAGCTTGGCGTTTCTTGCGGCACTGATTAGTGTTTCTTTGGCTTGCACGAATGTAATTCCGATTCCAGCGCTGGACGGCGGGCGGTGGCTATTAATCGCAATCTATAAGCTTCGTAAGAAAAAATTGACCAAAGAAATAGAAGAGAAAATTGTGGCGCGGGCGATGATGGCGCTACTGGTACTAATTTTCCTAGTGACAACTCTCGATATCATTAAAATTACCAACGGAGGTTAAAAATGAAACCAACGACGATTGAAGCGCGTCCAAAATTGCCGAAAAAACAGGGGTGGAAATTAGCGGCGAAACTAGTCGGGATGACGATTTGGGTGATGGCGGTCGTGATGTTAGCACAGATAGTAGTGAGTTTTGTGATGGCTGGGATTATGGCTGCGGCAACCGGCAGTAGCGAGGCTGCGCTGGCATTGCTCAGTGAGCCGGTGTGGACTGCAGTGTATATGGCGGTGGCATTTTCGCTGGCTCTTGTGATGTTACTATTTTTAACCCCGCGATTATATAACCGGCTAGCAAAGCTAAGGCGCCGAGGCAAAAAGACTTCTACGCCGGCCAAAGTGCCGAGTCGCGAGGAGTTGGGACTAAAAGAGTTGCCTACTTGGACCGATCTCGGGCTCGCGCCGGTAGGGTTTGTGGCGTATTTGCTGCTCGCAGCGGGCCTCACGGCAGTATTTTCGTTATTTCCGTGGTTCAACGCGGAGGAAACGCAAGATGTGGGGTTTAATGTACTAACTTCTAACGGCGACCGGCTGGTGGCGTTTGTGGCGCTAGTGATTATTGCGCCGATTGCGGAAGAAATTATTTTTCGCGGATGGTTGTATGACAAGCTGCGGAAAAATATGCCAGAAAAGACCGCGAATTGGCTGGGGATGACGATAGCAACGCTGCTCACGTCGGTGGCGTTCGGAATCATGCACGGACAGTGGAATGTGGGGGTGAATGTGTTTGCAATGTCGGTAGTAATGTGCGGGCTGAGAGAAATCACGGGGACGATTTATTCTGGCATGGTGCTACATATGCTAAAAAACGGAGTTGCGTTTTATCTGTTATATGTGCTCGGAATGTGATATAATCATTCTATGAGATTATCTAAAACTTTTGTCAAGACTTTGCGCGAGGCGCCGAAAGATGAGACGGCGAGAAATGGCGCGCTTCTAACTCGGGCGGGCTATATTCATAAAGAAATGGCGGGGGTGTATGATTATCTGCCGCTGGGGCTACGCGTGATTGAAAATTTGAAAGGAATTATTCGCGAGGAGTTGAATAAGCTCGGGTGTGAAGAGCTGTCGATGTCAGCGCTGCAAAATCCGGAACTTTGGGAGAAAACTGGGCGTTTTTCGGATGCGGAAGTGGATATCTGGTTTAAAACCGAGCTAGCAGGAGGCGGGATTTTAGGTCTTGCGCCGACACACGAAGAGCCAATTGTAAATTTGGCGCGCAAATACGTAACGAGTTATAAAGATTTGCCGTTTGCGACGTATCAATTCCAGAATAAGTTTAGAAATGAGCTCCGAGCGAAATCAGGAATTTTGCGCGGGCGCGAGTTTTTGATGAAAGATTTGTATAGTTTTCATACTTCGGAAGAGGATTTAGACCGATTTTACCACGAGGTTGAGGGGGCGTATGCGCGGATTTTTGAACGCGTGGGACTAGGCGACTGCACTTATGAGACTTTTGCGAGCGGAGGAATTTTTGCCAAATTTTCGCACGAATACCAGACTTTTTTGCCAGTGGGCGAAGATACAGTGTATTATAATGCCGACCGGTCGCTAGTGCTGAATAAAGAAGTGTTCACACCGGAAGTGCTGGCTGAGTTTGGCGAGAAAGCGGAAAGTTTTAGCGAGACTACGGCGGCAGAAGTGGGGAACATTTTTAAATTGAAATTTAAATACACTGAGCCGTTGGGGCTGAAGTTTTCGGACGAGAATAACGAACAACGGGTAGTATATATGGGGTGCTACGGAATCGGTGTGTCGCGGCTAATGGGTGTGATTGCGGAGAAATTTGCCGATGAAAAAGGGCTGGTCTGGCCGGAAGCGGTGGCGCCATTTAAATACCATGTAATTGGGATTGGCGAACAGGGCATGAGGGCAGCGGAAGAATTTTACGCCAAGCACACGGAAGAAACTTTGTTTGACGACCGCGACAGGCGCGCTGGGGAGAAATTTGCGGATGCGGAGTTGATTGGTTTGCCGACGAGGATTGTATTTTCGGATAAAACTCTGGCCGAGGGGAACGCCGAAGTGAGCGATAGGCAAAGTGGCGAGACTAAACTCGTGAAAATTTCTGAATTAGCTTAGGCTCGTTTAGGGAGTTTTATATCTAGATTTTAGACTTTTATGCCGATCGTGGTAAATTTTGTCATTTTAGACTTGACTTTAAAGTAGATTTTTTATAAACTATAGTAAGTTTAAACGGAGTTTTTGATTATGATTAAAAAAAGTGTGGATTTAACTGCTGAGGGGAAAAAGGAACTGGAACGCGAGCTTGAAGAATTGATTGCTGGGCGGCCAGCGATTTCTGAACGGATTGCAACGGCGCGGGCGTTCGGGGATTTATCGGAAAACGAGGAATATTCTTCGGCGCGCAACGAGCAAAAAATGGCGGAGAGCCGGATTTTGGAAATTGAGGAGATCTTAAAAAACGCGAAAGTGATTCGGAGTGAAAAAAAAGATAAGGTGGCGCTCGGGGCGACGGTGGTGCTAGATTTCGGGGGCAAGAACGTGGAATATATCTTGGTTGGGCCGACTGAAGCGAATCCGCTAGAAGGCAAGATTTCAAACGAATCGCCAATCGGAAAAGCTTTAGTTGGCAAAAGCGCCGGGGAAACTTTTGAGTTTAATGGAAAAAAAGTTAAGGTTTTAGAAATTAAATAGGTTTTTTGGGCCTATTAGCCAAAAGGCTTTTAGAAAAATTGCTTTGGTGAAAACTTTAAAAAATAATTTGATGGAATCCTTCCGGTATTTCAGTACCGGCTTTCCATCACTATTTTTTAAAGTTTTCAGCCTGGATATAGCAATTTTTCTAAAAGCCTTTTGGCTGATAAACTCAAGAAATTTTTGGTTTTTATGTTATAATAATAGTATGATTTTAGACGATTATCGGAACGAAAGACTTCGGAAACTAGAAGAGGTGCGGGCGCGGGGGGTCGAGCCGTATCCGGCGAAAAGTTTTCGCACTACTAAAATTTCGGAAATAATTAACCATTTTGATGAAAAGCAGGGCCAAGAAGTGGTGATTGCGGGGCGAATTGTGGCGATTCGGTCGTTTGGGAAGCTGGCGTTTGTGAAAATTCGCGATTATTTTGGCGAAGTGCAGATTTTTATGAAAACCGGCGAAGCGCGGGAAGGCGAATTTGGCGTGAAGGACTTAAAACTGCTCGATACTGGCGATTTTATTGAGGCGCGGGGTGTGGTTGATAAGTCGCAAACTGGCGAAATTTCGGTGTTTGCGAATTCGGTGCGGTTGTTGACGAAATCTCTGCGGCCGTTGCCGGAAAAATTCACCAACAAGGAAGAGCGCTATCGGCGACGCTATGTCGATATGAATGTTAATCCGGAAGTGCGGGAGCGGTTGGTGCGCCGATCGAAGTTTTGGCAAGCGACGCGCGATTTTATGAATCGGCACGGGTTTATTGAAATTAACATTCCGGTGCTCGAACACACGACGGGAGGCGCAGACGCGACGCCGTTTGTAACGCATATGAATGCGCTGGATGAGGATTTTTATTTACGAATTTCGCACGAGCTGCCTTTGAAGCGTTTGCTCGGGGGCGGGTTTGAAAAAGTTTATGACATTGGGCCGCGATTTCGGAATGAGGGCGTGGATGATGAGCATTTGCCGGAACATATCGCGTTTGAGGCCTATGCGGCGTATGAAAACTACGAAGACGGCATGAAATTTTACGAAGAAATGATTAAATATGTGGCGATGGAGACGTGGGGGACGCTGAAATTTGACGTCGGCGGGTTCGAAGTGAATTTGGATCAAGAGTGGCCGCGGGTGAAATACGCGGATTTGCTGAAAGAAAAGTTTGACGTGGACGTTTTTAAACCGGATCGGGAGCAATTAATTCGGATTTTGAAAGAAAACGGCGTGGAAACGAATTTTGAAGTTTCGGAAGCGCGGTTGATCGATCATGTGTGGAAATTAATTCGCAAAACTTCGGCGGGGCCGTATTGGTTGATCGAGGAGCCGCTCGCTTTGTCGCCGCTCGCGAAAAAATCGACGGAAAATCCGCTGGTGACTGAGCGTTTTCACCCGATTATTGCCGGAACGGAAATGGGGAATGGCTTTTCGGAGCTCAATGACCCGCTGGATCAGCTCGAACGGTTCGAGGAACAACAAGCCGCGCGCGATGCGGGCGACGAAGAGGCGCAGATGCTGGATCGTGATTTTGTCGAAATGCTCGAATACGGGATGCCGCCGGCGTGTGGTTGGGGAAATTCGGAACGCAATTTCTGGCTGCTCGAGGGCGTGCCCGGCAGGGAAGCGGTGCCGTTCCCGACAATGAAGTCGGTGGATTAGGTTTTAATAGAAAACAACTATCTATAATTTCATTTTTGAATATTTGGCGTTATGAGGTAATCGTTCGAAAGCTCAGGCTCAGGGCTTGGGGCCCCGAGCTCGGGGATCAGAATTCAATGGTTTTAATGCGGGACTTTTGCCCGCGGGTGATTTTGAGACTAGTTTTAGGGATGTTTAAGTATTTTGCAAGAATTTTAATCAGCGCCGAGTTTGCCTCACCGTCGTGCGGCTTGGCGCGTAAATAAACGGTCAATTCTTGATCGCCGGTCGCGACGATTTTTTCTTGCGAACTACCTGGTTTGACGGTGATTTGATATTTCATACATTTTATTATACCGTGATATAATGAATAAGTGAATAAGTTTAAGTTAGTCTCGAAATTTCAGCCGACGGGCGACCAGCCGACAGCGATTAAGGCGCTGACGGACGGGTTGCTTGCGGGGCGAAAAGAGCAGACTTTGCTCGGGGTGACGGGGTCGGGGAAGACTTTTACCATGGCGAACATCATTCAAAATGTTCAGAGGCCGACTTTGATTCTGGCGCATAATAAAACTCTCGCGGCGCAACTTTATGCCGAGTTTCGGGAGTTTTTTCCGGAAAATGAAGTCCATTATTTCGTGTCGTATTTTGATTATTATCAGCCGGAGGCTTACATTGCGTCGACCGATACTTATATCGAGAAAGATTCGGCGATTAATGACGAAATTGACCGGCTGCGTCACGGTGCGACGGAGGCGCTGCTAACGCGAAATGATGTAATTGTGGTGTCGTCGGTGTCGTGTATTTATGGGATTGGCTCGCCGGCGAATTACCTTGCGATGTCGCTCGAAGTGAAACTTGGCGACGAACTTTCGCAACTTGATTTTATTCGGCATCTCGTCGCGATGCAGTATCACCGCAATGATCTCGCGTTTGAGCGGGGAAATTTTCGGGTGATGGGCGACACGATCGACCTTTATCCGGCGAATGGGGAATATGCCTATCGGTTTGAATTTGGGTTTGATACTTTAGAGGAGATAAAAATTGTCGAGCCGCTGACTTTGGAGGCGCGCGAAAAACCGAAAAACTTACACATTTTTCCAAATACGCATTACGCCACGCCGAAAAGTCAGCTGGAAAAAGCGCTAACGACCATTCGGGCGGAGTTCGAGGAGCGATTAAAATATTTTGAGAAACACGAAAAATATCTGGAGGCGCAGAGGCTGAGCCAGCGCACAAAATATGATCTTGAGATGTTAAAAGAAACTGGGTTTGTGAAGGGGATTGAAAATTATTCGCGACATCTCGACGGGCGCAAAGCGGGCGAGCCGCCGGCGACGCTGCTTGACTTTTTTCCGAAAGATTGGTTATTGATGGTCGACGAGTCGCATATGACCTTGCCGCAGGTACGCGGAATGTACAACGGCGACCACGCGCGAAAAACGACGTTGGTGGATTTTGGGTTTCGGCTGCCATCGGCGCTGGATAATCGGCCGCTGACTTATGGCGAGTTTCAGAGGAAAATTAATCAGGCGATTTATGTTTCGGCGACGCCCGGAAGTTATGAGCTCGAACATTCGCCGAAACCGGCGGAGCAAATTATTCGCCCGACTGGGCTTTTGGATCCGGAAGTTGAAGTGCGCGGTTCCGAGGGCCAGATTGATGATTTGATGGAAGAAATCGATCGGCGGATTGCGAAGGGGCAACGGACTTTAATTACGACTTTGACCAAACGGATGGCGGAAGATTTGACCGATCATTTGAAAGAGCGGGGCGTGAAAACAGCGTATATTCATTCCGATATTGATACTTTGGAGCGAGGCGATATTTTAAGAGATTTACGCGCGGGGGTGTATGATGTTTTGGTGGGAATTAATTTACTGCGGGAGGGTTTGGATTTGCCGGAAGTATCGCTGGTGGCGATTTTGGACGCGGACAAGGAAGGTTTCTTGCGCAGTGAATCGGCGCTAATTCAAACTATCGGGCGGGCGGCGCGACACGAAGAGGGGAAAGTAATTATGTACGCGAATTATATTACTGAAAGCATGGAAAAAGCGATTTCGGAGACCAACCGGCGGCGAGAAGTTCAGCAAAAATATAATTCAGAACATAATATTACGCCACATTCGGTGAAAAAAGAAATTTCGGCGGGGCTAAGGGCGATTATTCCGGAAAAACAGAAGGAAAATAAGCTCGATGTTCGGCGCGTGCCAAAAGATGAGTTGCCGACGCTGATTAAATCTTTGTCTTCGGAAATGCAACTCGCGGCGGCGAATTTGGAATTTGAAAAAGCGGCGCTGCTCAGAGATGAGATTGAGAAAATTAAGGAATTTGTGGCGGGGGAGTAGCTTTTTAAAATCGAAAGACCACGATTTCGCCACCACGAAACAAAAAGTTTATGGTATAATGGGGTTAAGATGAGTGGGCAAGTTGATTTTCAGGCGGTGGAGAAAATCCGGAAACGGGTGCGGTTGTGCGATTATCTCTCGGCGGCGGAGTTGTTTTTACAGGATAACTTTTTGCTCGAGCGAGATCTGCAGTTTGATGATATTAAGCCGCGACTGTTGGGACATTGGGGAACTTGCCACGGGATCAATGTCGCTTACGCGAATTTGAAAAATCATTTTGCGGGAGATCGAAATTTCAGTTTTATTCTCGGGCCGGGGCACGGTTTTCCAGCTTTACAGGCGAATTTGTGGTTGGACGGGGAATTAGGGAAAATCGATCGGCGTGCCAGTCGCGATGCGGACGGTATCGCATATCTTTGCCGAGAGTTTTCTTGGCCGGACGGCTTTCCGAGCCACGCTAGTCCGCTGACTCCCGGCGTGATTACTGAGGGCGGGGAGCTGGGCTATGCGCTAGCGAACGCTTACGGCATGGTGCTTGGACATCCGGAAAAAACTGTGGCGGTTTTGATTGGTGACGGCGAGCTCGAGACGGCGACGGCTTTAGATTCGTTGATTTTGCAAGCTCTCCTCGCCGGTCCGAATAACGGCACGGTTTTGCCGATTTTACATTTGAACGGTTATAAAATTTCGGCGCCGTCGATTTATGCGCGGAAATCGGAACGGGAATTGAATGAATTAATCCGCGGGTTTGGGTTTACGCCGTGGACGATCAATGGCGAAGATCCGGAAGAGTTCCAACATATTTTGAACGAGAACGAAGACGTGGGGATCGAAGAAATTCTAGCGGCCAAAGACAGTTCAACCGTAGTTTTCAAAGAAAAACCGGCACCGTTTTATATTTTGAAAACCGAAAAAGGTTTTGGCGGGCCGAATAAATATCACAAAGCACACCAAATCCCGCTCAAAAACCCGAAAACGGACGCGGGAGAGCTGGCCGAGCTGGAAAAATGGCTAAAATCTTATCATTTTGAGGAATTATTTAATCGGGAAAAGGGAATTTTGATATGATTGAGCGCATAAACAGCCAAGAAAGGGGAATTCTAAAATGATTGAATGCGTAGAAAACCCTAGAGCGGAAAAATTTTCGCCCGCGAAGAAAATCGGCGAGCTTCTAACCGCCGAGTTCGAAAAAGACCCACATTTTTACTTTTTCTCACCGGATGAAACTACTTCGAATCGGTTTGACGAGATTTTTACGGTTGAGGCGCGGGCGTGGGGAGATTTAAAACGCGAAGATTGGGATTTACCGGAATCGGCGGACGGGCAAATTATCGAAATGTTGTCGGAAAATGTTTTGTTTTCGACCATGACGGGGCATCTCGCGAACGGGGAACAGGCGATGATGGGCAGCTACGAAGCATTTTTCCCGATTATCACGGCGCAACTTTTACAACAAATGAAGTTTATCAAGCAGGCGAAAACCGTGCGCTGGCGAAAGCCTTTGCCGGCGGTGAATTTATTGTCGACTTCGACTTGTTGGCGACAGGACCATAACGGTTTTACGCACCAATCGCCGGCGTTAATCTCGACTCTACTATCGGTGCCATCCAATCTCGCAAATTGCCTATTTCCGGTTGACGATGTAGCGGCGGAAACGGCTTTTCAGTTTATGCTAAAGTCAAAAGATGTTGTAAATTTAACAACATTCAATAAAAACGAGGAGCCGCGTTATATCGACTCGCACCACGCCAAGTTTCAATTCGATAACGGCGGAGCTTCGATTTATGGTTTTGCGTCGGATCCGGATCCAGATTTCGTGCTGACCGCGGCGGGTGATATTACCACGCACGAAACGCTCGAAGCGATCAAGATTTTGAAAAACGATTTGCCGGAATTAAGATTTAGGTTTGTTGGGATTACGGCACTGTCTTATCGCGCGATCGGCACGACCGAAAATAAATTATCGCGCGCGGAATTTGAAAAATTGTTTACCGCCGATAAACCGATTCTGGCGAATTTTCACGGTTACCCGGAAACGCTGGAAACGATTTTGGAAAATTATACCGAGCGGCGACGCCTGCGAGTCCACGGTTTTAACGAAGAGGGCTCGACCACGACGCCGTTCGAAATGCTGCGCCGAAACGCGGCTTCGCGTTATGATCTCGCGACTGATGTCGCGTACGTGATGGACCGAAAAGATTTGGTTAGGAAATATGAGGCGATTTTGGCGCAAAACCATTTACACGCAGTGAAATACGGCGAAGATTTGATAAAATAATACTTTTATGTTAAAATAGGCTAATGGAATTATTTATTTTGATTGCTAGTTTATTGATTCTTGCCGAAACCAGTTTTTTGACCGTCAAACGGCTAAAACCACTGCGTAGCACTGGCCGGCGCAAGATATATATCGACACTTCGGCGCTGATCGATGGGCGGGTTTTGAATGTGGCGCGATCAGGTTTTTTGGACGGCGACATTATCGTGCTGAAAAGTGTTTTAAGAGAGCTTCAACTTCTCGCGGACGGCAAGGATTCGGAGAAACGTTTAAGGGCACGGGCGGGGATCGAGGCAGTGAGCGAGCTCGAGCGCGTAGTGAATGTGAATACCGAAATTTTTGACGACGGGGAGGGGCGCAAAAAAGTGGACGAAGAACTTTTGAAATTTGCCAAGGAAAACCGCGGTGCGATTTTGACCATTGATTATAATTTAATTAAAGTCGCAGAAGCGGAAAAAATCGAAACACTGAACGTTAACGAACTCGCGCTCGCAGTACGAACGGAATTTTTGCCTGGTGAGAAAATGGAGATCAAAATTACTGAAAAAGGCTCCAATAAAGGTCAGGGGGTCGGGCATCTCGCCAACGGAACAATGGTAGTAGTTGATCGAGCGGCTAATAAAATCGGGCAAACTTTAAATATCGAATTCGAACGGTTCCATGAAACTTCATCTGGGCGTATTATTTTTGCTAAAATTGCGAAACGCCGAAAATAATCTAACACACTTAGAACAATTCGACGCCCCGAAAATAATTCGATAGACCAAAAACAGTTTTACCTTCCACTCGGGGATTTATGACGTCCCAGAGCAGAAAGTAAAACTAGTTTGTTTTCGAAGGAGGGATTATTCCGTTTCGGGTTTTTCGTCGGTATCTTTTTTACAAGAGCTAATGCCGGAAATGTTGATTTCGCCAGTCGCAGAGTAGCCAGAAGTATCGGAGACTACCAGTCGCGCCGAGGTTTCAGTGCCAGTTAGCGTATAAATCGCGCCGCCCGAGAGCGAAACTCCGCCTTTCTCCACGCCATTGATATAGAGTGTGGCACTGGCGAGGTCGTAAGTACCCTTAACGATCTTTGCGCTGAGCTTGCAGCCGCCGGTCGAGAGCGAGACTCGAGGCGGTTCAAAGTCGCAGGTGTCATTTTGCTCGCGATTATACGGCTCCGGAACGCTGTAGACAGCATTGCCGGTCAGCGGGTCGATAGTCTTCGTCACTTCGACCTCGATCTTATACTCTTCCGGCGTACAAGCCGCGGCAAGCAAATGGTTGTAGCGGTTAAAGACTAGTTTTTCTTTAGAAACACCAGAAGTCTTGGAGTTATACCAACTCGGCCAAATGTCGGTTTTGCCATTTACGGTTAGCGTTTGAATTCCAGACGGGCGAGTTGGCTCGTCGCCAGAACTCCACCGGCCGTCCGGTTCGTAAACTTCTTTATGCACCCGCTCCATATACGTCCCGACAGTATAGCGTACAACATCATTAGTGTTTGAGGTGAGCCCAGCGCCGTCGTGATTACCATTCCAGACGAAGGTTGAGACAGCGGTCGAATAGCTTTCAATCAAAGAGTCTTTAGTAACGGCAGAATTGGAAGTAGTGGTAGTACCAGTTTTAGTCGCAGTCCAAACTCCCGGCACGACAAAGCCCTCATTATTGAACCACCGCGCCGAACGATCGCTCAAAATGCTTGAAATCATGTAGGCAACTTGTTCGTCAACCACGGAAGTTGCCGGCGAATCGGTCCAAGATTCGACCACGTCGCCCGCGGAGTTTTTCACTTCTAGTACATAGGCTAAATCTTTATACGAGCCACCGCGCGCGAGGGAAGCGTAGGCGTTGGCGTGTTCCACCATCTTAACACCACAGCCCGAACCAATAGCAATGGAGAGCCCGTAGTTAGAACGATCAGCGCAATAACTTTGGTCGCCCAGAGCGTGCGCCACTTCGAGAGAATTGTCGATACCGTTAATATATAGCGCTTTTACGGCGGCAATGTTGAGCGAGTGCCCGAGCGAGAACCGAATCGTCACATCTCCATAAAATTGCCCAGTAGCGTTGGACATTGAACAAGCGCCCGTGTAGCCGGCACAATACAACTTATTGATATTTTCGTCTTTCAAAATCGAACCTGGACCATAGTTCACACCTTCACGTTGCATAAACAGGGGTGCGTAGTCCAAAATTGGCTTAATCGAGGAGCCCGGCTCAATCGAGGAGTCAGTGGTAACATTCAATTCGCCATAAGTAGCATTATTAAAGTCCGCCGACCCGACCATGGCAATAACTTGCGAGGTTTCAACATCAACCGAGACCAGCGCTAAGTTATCACTTTTGTTTTTATACATATGCGCCGTGCCGACTGCGACGGCATCTTCGGCAATTTTCTGCGCGCGGTAATCCAAAGTAGTCTTAATAGTCCAACCACCAGCGCGCATGGTTTGAATGCCATATTTTTCTTCA
Organism: Clostridiales bacterium; assembly: GCA_963619335.1. Classification (GTDB taxonomy): domain Bacteria; phylum Patescibacteriota; class Saccharimonadia; order Saccharimonadales; family Saccharimonadaceae; genus Nanosyncoccus. The sequence goes on from CAVEVP010000004.1 coordinate 53,924, forward strand.
AGTTGTTTTTTGACTTCTAGTACAAAATGGGGCGCGAGCATGTTGGCGTATTGGCTGGATTCGGGCTTAATCGTATCCAAAATCGCTACTTCCTTAGCCTCGTTGGACTCCTGTTCGGTAATAAAATCCATCGAAACCATATCGTCCAAAACTTTATGTTGACGCTCGATCAACATGTCGTTGCCGTAAGAATTGTACGGATTAAGCACGGCCGGGTTATTCGGAATAGCTGCGAGAAGTGCACATTCAGCTAAAGTTAGATCTTTAGCGTGCTTGCCAAAATAAGTTTGCGCCGCCGACTCGACACCATTACGCCGCCCACCATAAGGCGATTGGTTGAGGTACATGGTAATAATTTGGTCCTTAGAATACATTTTTTCAAGTTCAATCGCGAGAATTAACTCCTTGATTTTGCGAGTTAGACCGCCCCGGTTTTCGCTGGCCGCTTCGTCGGAAAAATAAACCTGTTTAATTAGCTGTTGGGTCAAGGTCGAGCCGCCCTGCACGCCCCGCCCGGACAAAGTCGAAAATGCTGCCCGCACCAAGGCGCCAAAATCCACGCCAATATGATTATAGAAATTTTTATCCTCAATCGCGATCGTGGCTTTATACATCATGTCTGGAATTTCGTCGGCGTCTACCACTAGGCGGTAATCTTCGTCGCCAGTGTCTTTCCAGAGCACTTCGCCATTGCGATCAAGATAAGTATTGACGGTTTCAGCGATAGACATCTCATCAAGACGGATTTCATCGAGGTCTTTTTTATAGTACAAAAACAGCCCGCCAATGAAAATTATGCCAATCAAGAAACAAGCCGCGAAAAATTTCAAAATGGCTTTTTGGCCGCGCCACGAAAACCACCATTTAAACACGCGCTTAGGATGGAGCCGAGCGAAGAAGCGTTTGACCGGTTCTTTGGGCAATTTCGCCAATTCTTCCGCGCGCTTACGGGAGTTAGTTTCTTTTTTGGCGCGATAATTATACGCCAAACTAGAATATAAATTAAGGTTTTTCTTTGCTTTCGCAGTTTTGGAGGCTTTTGGCGCCTTAGTCTTTTTGGACTTAAGGGGCAAAATCACCTCGGATTTTTTCTTAGCCATATATTTATATTATACATAAAAATTGAAAAACATAAAGTTTTTTGTGTGGTATTATAATATATATGAGGAAATTTAAGTTTAAGTCGGTAGTCACGCTCGCACAGGCGAAATTATCGGTCAAATCGGCAGCGATTTTGCTGGCTTCGTCAACTTTGATTTCGGCGTTGCTCGGGCTGTTTCGCGACCGGCTCCTTAATTCTTATTATCTCGGCACTTATCCGACCGGAATTGATGCCTACACGGCAGCGTTTACTATCCCAGATTTTATGTTTTTTATTCTCACTTCGGGAGCGCTGTCAGTTTCGTTCATTCCAGTGTTTAATCAACGGCTCATGGCGGGGAATAAAAAATCGGCGTGGGAGCTATCGACGTCGCTTTTGAATTTGCTTGCGATTTTAACTTTGATTGCGTCGGTTTTGATTATGGTTTTTGCTGATCCGCTGATTCGATATATCGTTTCGCCTGGGCTGGACGAGAGCGGAATGGTGCTGGCGATTAACATGACGCGAGTGATTGCGATAAATCCATTTTTGTTTTCCATTGCCACGGTTTTAACTTCAATTCAACAAGCCGTGGGGCGGTTTATCTTTTATGCGTTCGCGCCGGCGATTTATAACGTAGGGATTATTATTGGGATTACGTGGTTCACGGGCGGAATCAATTTATTCGGCGTGCAGTTGTTCGAGGGCGGGATTATGGGGGTGGCAATCGGGGTAATTCTCGGCGCGGTGATGCAGTTAATTGTGGCGCTGATAGGGCTGTTTGGGCTCGGCATGGATTATGATTTCAAAATTAACTGGAAAAATCAAGGTTTTCGGTCAATTTTAAAACTGTTGCCGGCGAGATCTTTGGATCAGGGGATTGATTATGTGAATTCGCTAGTCTCGACCAATTTGTCTTCGCGCATGGGGGCGGGGGCGGTGCGGTCGTTCGATCAGGCAACCACGCTCCACACGGTGCCGGTGAGTTTAATCGGGGTGGCGATTTCGACGGCGTATTTTCCGAAACTAACCGAAGAGCTCGGCTCGGGCGATAAAAAGGAATTTTACCAGACTTTTCGGCAGGCGCTACGGATGATTATTTGGATTGCCTTGCCAGTTTCGGTGATTGCGTTTTTCGGGCGGGGGTATGTCACGAGTTTTATTTCCAATATTGGGAATAATAGTAGCAACGGGACAATTGCGTCGGTACTAGGGACGCTGTGCATTGCGATTTTTGCCAAATCTGTGTTTCATATCGCTTCGCGCGGATTTTATGCTTGCCAAGATACCAAAACTCCGTTTTGGGTGTCGGTCGGGGCGATTGGGTTGACGATCGGGCTGATGATTATATTCACGGTGCTAGATTGGGGCGTGGACGGGCTAGGGGTAGCCCAATCGATTGGCGCGGTGCTCGAAATGGTGATTTTACTCGGAATTTTACAAAAACGCGCGGAAGGAGAGTTATTCAATAAGGAATTTTGGCGGGCGACACTTAGAATGCTTGTCGCGACTTTGATTACGGGGTGCGTGGCATTTTCGATGACAAAGTTTGTGCCACTGATGGCGACGGACAGTTCATTAGTGATTACAATTCCGAAGTTTTTACTAATTACGGCGACGTCGCTGGTGGCGTATTTAGTCGCGAGTTATTTTCTGGACCTGCGCGAAGCCAAACCAATTCTTAGATTTATTAAGAAAATTTTATTCCGCAACGTCAAATAAAGTGCTATAATTAAAGATATGGAGATTAAACGCGAGGATATTTTACATTTGGCGAGTTTGTCGAATTTTTCGGTTTCGGACACGGAGGCGGAGAGTTTGGAACACGACTTAGGTGATATTATTAAATACATTTCTCAACTAGACGAGCTGAACACCGAGAATGTCGAGCCGACTTATCAAGTGTTCGAGATGGAAAACGTGTGGCGGGCGGACGAAATTTTAGAGCAAGACGCGACGCGCGAGGAGTTGTTAGCTTTGACAAAAGAAGAAAAAGATCATCAAATTAAAGTTCCGAAGGTGTTATAAATGAAAATTGCGAGTAAAGAAAATTCAGCGGAAAAAATGGTGCGGGAAGCGCTAGAGAAGGCGCGGAAGTTTGAAGATTATCACGTTTTTACGTTTTTGAATGAAGAGCGGGCGCTGGAAAAGGCGCGGGAAATTGATCGGCGGATCGCGGCTGGGGAAGAAGTGGGGCGGCTCGCGGGCGTGCCGTATGCCCTGAAAGACAATTTTCTCTCTCCCGAGGGCGAGACGACCGCTTCGGCGCATATTTTGGAAGGGTTCACCTCGCCGGTGACGGCGACGACGGTGGAACGGCTCGAGGCGGAAGGGGCGATTATGATCGGGCGGACGAATATGGATGCGTTTGCGCACGGGTCGTCGACCGAAAATTCATATTTCGGGCCGACTTTGAATGCGCATGATCGCGAGCGTGTGGCGGGTGGGTCGTCCGGCGGCTCGGCGGTGGCGGTGGCGCTCGATATTGTTGAGTTTGCGACCGGAACCGATACGGGTGGATCGATTCGGCAGCCAGCTTCGTTCAATGGCGTTTATGGTTTGAAGCCGACTTATGGGTGTAATTCGCGATATGGGGTGGTAGCGATGGCGTCGTCGACGGATTGTATTGGCTTTTTCACGAAAACGCCAGAAGATATGAACCTTTTGATGTCGATTTCAAGCGGCAAAGACCCGAAAGATATGACGACGCTCGAGAACTACTATAATTCGGAGGCTAATGGAGAATCTGAAATGCCTCATCTCGGACACGCTCAAGGCCGCTCGGCCGAGCCTATGGTCCTCGATGAGACATCTTCAGATTCTTCTAGTCGGTCGACGGGTCCTGCCGCCACTTTTCCCCCATTCTCGTCAAGCTCGATGGGGGGCCCCCAAGTGGCGTCACCCGTCGACGGTTATAATGAGGTTTTAAATTTTCATCGGAAAATCGGCATCATCAAAGATTTTGATAACGACTCGGTCGACGCGGAGATTCGGGAAGCGTTGAAACGGAAGTGTGAGCTACTAAAGTCGAAAGGGCATGAAATCGTGGAACTCACCATGCCGGCGTTGAAATATGCGCTAGCGGCATATTATATTATTGTGCCGGCGGAAGTGGCGTCGAATTTATCGCGTCATGACGGGGTGCGATATGGTTTTCGGTCGGACAAGGCGACGGATTTGGACAAATTGTATTCCGAAACGCGGTCGGAGGGCTTTATGCCGGAAAACAAACGCCGGATTATGATCGGGAACTTTGTGTTGTCAAGCGGGTTTTATGACGCGTATTTCTTGAAGGCGGCGAAAGCGCGGACGCTGATTATTGAGGAATACAAAAAAGCGTTTGAGCAGTGTGATTTTATCCTGACGCCGGTGTCGCCCAGCCCAGCGTTTAAACTCGGCGAAAAGGTGAACGATCCGGTAGCAATGTATCTTGAAGACGTAATGAGTGTGCCGCTGAATCTCGCGGGGGTGCCGGGGCTAGCCGTGCCGGCGGGAAAGACTAAAACTGGGTTGCCGATTGGGCTGCAACTCATCGGGCCGCGACGGAGCGATAAAAAACTGATTGAGTTTAGCAAGGAATTACAAGAAAATGTCTAATCTTTTTATTATAGCACAGGTCGCTGAAAAAGTCAAGTTTAACAGGGGCCAGAAGTAATGGATAGCGGAGTAGTGATTTTTATTTTCGCGGTGCTGATTATTGCAGTGTTTGTATTTGTGGCAATCCTTTTAACCGGCAAGCAGGGATACGTGTTTAACCGCGAAAAATACCAGACGGATTTTTTGGCAATTGAAAATAAAATGCGCAAGGAATCGCCGGCTACATGGATGACGACGATTATCGAGGCGGATAAATTGCTTGACAAAGCGCTGATCGAGATGGGCGTGCCGGGCAAAACCATGGGCGACCGGCTGAAACGGCGAGGCGACAAGTTTAGTAATTTGAACGGGGTGTGGCGGGCGCATAAACTCCGCAATGCGATTGCGCACGAGGCGGGCTTTGAGGTTGGCTACAAGCAGGCACTGAACGCCTTGGAGATTTACAAGCAAGCATTAAAAGATTTAGGAGCAATTTAATGAAATACTTACCGACTATCGGCATTGAATGCCACGTGCAATTATCAACTAAGACTAAATTATTTTCCGAGGCCGACAACGACGCGCGGGGGAAAGAGCCGAATTCGTGCGTGTCGCCGGTGGATTACGCGTTGCCGGGAATGTTGCCGCGACTAAACGGCGAGGCGGTGAAATTCGCAGTGCGAGCGGGGCGGGCAATGAACTGTAAAATTAACGCCCATTCGCGGTTTGACCGTAAGCATTATTTCTACCCAGATTCGCCAAAAGGGTATCAGATTACGCAATTTTATCACCCGATTATCGGCGAAGGTTATGTTGAATTGCCGTCGGGGACGAAAATTCGGATTGAACACGCGCATCTTGAAGGCGATGCGGGGAAATTGACGCATTTTGAGAATTATTCGTTAGTGGATTTGAACCGCGTGGATACGCCGTTGATTGAAATCGTATCAATGCCGGATATTCATTCCGCGAAAGACGCGCACGATTATTGCAAGGAATTGTGGCGGCTGATGCGCTACGCCAAGGTAACCTATGGGGATTTATATAACGGGAATATGCGGTTTGACGTGAACGTATCGCTGGCGCCGGAGGGGGCAGCGACTTTAGGAACGCGGGCGGAAGTAAAAAACCTGAATTCGTTTAGGTCGGTGGAGCGGGCAGTAGAATACGAGATTGCCCGGCAGACTAAATTGCTCGAAACGGGCGAAAAGGTAGTGCAGGAGACGCGCGGATGGAGCGACGCCACCGGAAAAACTACGGGGCAGCGTTCGAAAGAAGAAGCCAAGGATTATCGCTACATGCCGGAGCCGGATTTGCCGCCGCTGAATTTGTCTCGTGAGTTTATCGATGAACAGCTGGCTGATTTTCCGTTGATGCCGGCGGATTATCGAGCGAAGTTCGGGGGCGTGCTTGCGGGTGATATTTTGGAAATTTTGCTGGATTATCCAGAGTTGATGGAGAAATTGGAAGAAATGGCTGGCGCCGACCTGCAATCAGAGCAAGTCCTTTCGGGAGACGGGTCGCCTCGAAAAGAAATGGCTGACGATCTTTCGCAACCAAAACAAGTCCTTTCGGGAGACGGGTCGCTTCAGCCCGTCGTCACGGGTGAAGCGCCCTCAGCCTCGGTCGTAACCTCCGGAAGCTCCCGAAAAGGCTTGCTTTTGGTTGCCAACTTGTTCACTTCTGTTCTATTAGCGGAGGAGAAGTCGGCGGAGTATTTGAATGATTTGCCGAGTGTGCAGGATTTGAATGAGCTCGCGGAAATGAATACGAAAAAGGAGCTATCGTCGACGGCGACGAAAGAAGTATTTCTCCGGTTATTTGATCCGCAGATGAATAAGCGGGGAACGAGGCAAATCGCGAAAGAGCTTGGCTTGATTCAGGAAAATGATCTCGGGGCGCTGGAGAAAATTGTAGACGTAGTACTCGCGAAGCCGGAAACGAAACAAGCTCAAGACGACTTCCGCGCGGGTTCGGAAAAAGTGCTCGGGTTCTTGGTCGGACAGGTGATGAAAGAGTCGAAAGGCAAAGCCAACCCGTCCAGCGTGCAAGAAATTTTGCGGAAGAAACTCGCCTAGTCTTTAGCATTCCTTGAGCGACGCGCCGATATGTATATGGCGAGCTATTCTAACAAACAAGGAAGCACCATTTTGTGTTGCATCTATTATAAAAAATAACACGAATATATTGTTTTTTCATAAATCTTATGTTTAAATATAACTAACGAAAGGTTTTAAAATGAAAAAAATCAATAAAAAAGCTAGTAAACAAAAAAATGGTCAGCATAATACCAATAGATACAAAACACTAACTATAATCTTTGGGTGTCTGTTTATTGTCACGTTCGGGGCTTTGATATATTGCGGCACGAATATGAAAAATGAAGAAGAAAAGGAATATCTCGCATTGGAAGAGCATCTGTTAGGTCGCCATATCGAGATAATGTATGGTAACGAGGGCCGGCTTTGCGGACTGGAAAGTCATGGACTTTCTCAGGATCACGAGGTCGCGGCTAGGTTTTGGTGTCAAGATTATGACACGGAGACTCATGAGCCGGTAGGTGATAAATATTATTATACTCTGTATTTTCAACACCCAAAAGTATATGATTGGGGATATTCTGGATACGCTGAAGCTCTAGGGGATTAAAAATCCCCAGCGCGTGGCCGGGGAGACGAGTTTTAGAATGATTCTTGTTTTAATGTACTGTGTCTGAAATGTTTACGACACCACCCGGAGTTCCATGTAGATAAACATATTTTACATTTGAACCTACGAACCAATGCGTCGCTCCCTCTGTCATATAAAATGTTTCTTCCCAAACTGTGCTTCCGCTATAATCGACCATACGTATCGTAAGTTGATTTGGCATTAGCCACGGAGTAATATGGAGCCAGCGGTCGGTACCTTTTCCAGTATAAACCAAAGTCTCGACATCGCTATAAATGCCTATCGAGGCGGCTGGCATTATTGTATTTTCCCAAAAGGCGTCAGCGATGTTGACATATGTCTCCGAGACGGAACCCGCATCGCTAGTTTTACTAGAGCATTTCTCGGCAGCAAGGACGCTAGTTCCACAGAGCATAGTCATACATACTAAAAGTACCACAGTAAAAGTTGTAAAAAATTTTGTTGACATATTTAAAGTACACCCCCTGTTCATTTAATTAATGTGCTGATTTTTCTAAAACTCGTGTTTTTAGATTATATCACATTTTTTAAAAATTGTGGCGATAATGTGGTTAGCGATGACGATGTGGCTAGTTTGACTTTTTAGCGTAAGTATGATATAATATAAGGGATAGTGCGCCGATTTTGGGGTTTATTTTTCTTAATAGATGTGGTAAAATGAGGTTAGGAATACGTCTTTTTTGAGCGTGGAGCTACAAAAAGAACCAATAATAATATAAAGGAGCATATGGCTACTGAAATCAAGGATTTAAGTATGCTGCGCAATATCGGGATTATTGCCCATATTGACGCGGGTAAGACGACGACCTCGGAAGCGATTTTGTATCGGACGGGGTTGAAACATAAAATCGACCTGGTGAAGGGCGGGACTGGTGGTGCGGATACCGACTGGATGGAGCAGGAAAAGGAACGCGGGATTACGATTACTTCGGCGGCGGTGACGGTTTACTGGAAAAATCATCAAATTAACATTATCGACACCCCTGGACACATCGACTTTACCGCGGAGGTGGAGCGTTCGTTGCGCGTTTTGGACGGCGCGGTAGTGGTGTTCGACGGGAAAATGGGCGTCGAGGCGCAATCTGAAACCGTGTGGCGCCAAGCGACGAAATACGGCGTGCCGCGCATCTGTTTTGTGAATAAAATCAACCAAATCGGTGGCGATTTTTACAAGTCGCTGGATTCGATTCACAAGCGTCTTTCGAAAAACGCGGTGGCGATTCATTTGCCGATTGGGTTTGAGAAAGATATTTGTGGCGTGGTCGATTTGATCGATATGAAGGCTTATACTTATAAAGATTACGCCGATCACGAGCTGACCGTGGGCGAAATTCCGGCGGATATGCTCGAAAAGGCGAAAAATGCCCGTTCGATGCTGATTGAGGAAGCGGTGCAAGCCGACGAAGCCTTGATGGACAAGTATTTCAACGAAGGCGAAGAGGCGATTACTGAGGCGGAATTGAAAGCGGCGCTGCGAAAGCGCGTACTGGACGGCGATTTCTTCCTGGTGACTGGTGGTGATGGCCGTGGCGTGATTGTAGAAAAAGTTCTAGACTTGATGACTGACTACTTGCCAAGCCCGCTAGACCGCGATCAGGGGCAAACCGTCGGGACCGATCCGAAAACTGGCGACCAAATTGTGCGCAAAGCCGACAATTCGGAACCTTTAACCGCACTAGCGTTTAAGATTGCGACCGACCCGTTTGTCGGGAAGTTGATCTTTATCCGCGTATATGCTGGAAAACTCAAATCTGGCGACACGGTCCTGAACGCTTCGACCGGCGACAAGGAACGGATTGGGCGGTTGGTGCGGATGCATGCCAACGACCGCAAAGACATTAGCGAAATTGGCGCAGGCGATATTGCCGCGGTAGTGGGGCTTAAGAATTGTACCACTGGGACGACGCTCTGCTCGCCGGCCAAACCGATTCTGCTAGAATCCATTGAATTCCCAGATCCACCAGTATCAATCGCAGTAGAGCCAAAAACTAAAGCCGACCAAGAGAAAATGGGAATTGGGCTATCGAAAATGGCAGAAGAAGACCCGACTTTCCGCGTCCATACCGACGAAGAAACTGGCCAGACGATTATTTCGGGGATGGGCGAACTTCACCTTGAAATTATTATCGACCGCTTAAAACGTGAACACGGCGTCGAGGCGAACACCGGCGCGCCGCAAGTGGCTTACCGCGAAACCATTCGGGGCACAGCCGAAGCACAAGGTAAGCACGTTAAGCAATCTGGTGGTCGGGGTCAATATGGTGATGTTTGGATTAAGTTTGAGCCAAATGAGCCAGGTAAGGGCTTTGAGTTTATCGACCAGATTAAAGGTGGTGTGGTCCCGCAAGAATATCGCAAACCGGTCCAGAAAGGGATCGAAGATACTTTGGCGGGTGGCGTGATTGCTGGCTATCCGGTGGTCGACGTCAAGGCGACGCTTTATGATGGTTCGTACCACGATGTCGACTCTTCGGAACTCGCCTTTACGCTTGCTGGTGCCTTAGCGACTCGCGAGGGGATCAAGAAAGCTAATCCAGTTTTGCTCGAGCCGGTGATGAAACTCGAAATCACCACGCCGGAAGAATTCATGGGCGACGTGATTGGCGATATTAACTCTAGGCGCGGTCGGATTGACGAAATGGAAGATTTGAACGGTGGTGCGAAGCTGATCAAAGCGTTCTGTCCGTTAGCGAACCTGTTTGGTTATACTGGCGACCTACGCGGGATGACTCAGGGCCGCGCAGCTTCGTCGATGGAGCTCTTTGCTTACGAGGAAGTTCCACCGAACGTAGCACAAGACATTATTGAAAAGAGAAATTCAAAATAACCTCTTTACAATTGGGGGGAAATAGTCTAAAATAATAATGTAGAGTTTTGGAGCTGGTTTTTATTAGCGCTCCAAACATAATTAATAAAAAAGGAGATTGAATGGCAAATTTTGACCGTTCCAAACCACATATCAATGTGGGCACCATGGGTCACGTCGACCATGGTAAGACTACTTTAACCGCGGCGATTACGAGCGTGCTGGCAAAGCGCCTCCCGTCCGACGTCAACAAGCCAGTGGCTTATGACCAAATTGATAACGCGCCTGAGGAAAAAGCTCGTGGTATTACTATCGCGACTTCGCACCAAGAGTACGAGTCCGAGAAGCGCCACTACGCGCACGTGGATATGCCTGGGCACGCAGATTATATTAAGAACATGATTACCGGTGCGGCGCAGGTCGACGGGGCAATCCTCGTCGTGGCAGCCAATGATGGTCCTTTGCCACAGACTCGTGAGCACGTGTTGCTCGCGCACCAGGTGAACGTGCCGAAGATTATCGTCTTCCTTAACAAAATGGACCTTGCGGATCCTGAGCTCGTGGAGCTTGTCGAGATGGACGTGCGTGATCTTTTGAACAAATATGGCTTTGACGGCGACAACGCGCCGATTATCAAGGGCTCGGCGACCAAGGCTCTCGAAGGCGACAAAGAGAACGAAGACGCAATCATGGAACTCGTGACTGCGATGGACGAATACTTCGACATCCCTGAGCACGATCTCGACAAACCGTTCTTGATGCCAGTGGAAGACGTCTTCTCGATCAAAGGTCGGGGGACTGTGGCGACTGGTCGTATCGAACAAGGCGTAGTCAAACTGAACGACGAAGTGGAAATCGTGGGCTTGCGGGATACGCAAAAGTCGGTGGTGACCGGTATCGAAGCGTTCCACAAGACTCTCGATCAGGGTCAAGCTGGCGATAACGCAGGGCTGTTGCTCCGCGGTATTGAACGCGACCAAATCGAACGTGGTCAGGTGATTGCAAAACCCGGTTCGATCACCCCGCATACTGAATTCGAGGCGCAGGTTTACATCTTGAAGAAAGAGGAAGGCGGACGCCACACTCCGTTCTCCAAGGGCTACAAACCGCAATTCTACTTCCGCACTACGGACGTGACTGGTGAAGTCGAACTTCCGGCGGATAAAGAAATCGTGATGCCTGGCGATCAGGTTACCTTCAAGGTGAAACTGCTCGCGCCAGTGGCGATGAACGACCAAGACCGCTTCGCTATCCGCGAAGGTGGCAAGACGGTTGGTTCTGGTGTGATCACCAAAGTTATCAAATAGCTTACTAACCAGTTTTAAAAGCGGGCTCGGAGCAATCCGGCTCGCTTTTTTTGGTGGGCTTTGAGATTTTTAGTATTTATACGGTTTTAAGGAGTGGTTTTAGGATAGTTTTGAGGTTTCGGTCGCCAAATTTCCGCTATTTTAGCCTTAAACTTGACTTTTTTACCAATCTGTGCTATGATTGAAAGATATAGTATGGTTGGGGATTTTTTTGACCCCTTTAAATTACCCATATTATAGCACATTACGAAAGGAGCTATGATGAAAGATGGAAATGAGACACGTATGGTTAGTAGTAGTTGCAGGTGGGAAGGGGACAAGGTTGTTTCCGATTTCCCACGAAGGATGTCCCAAGCAGTTTTGCGACTTAACCCGGTCGCAGAAATTCGTGCAAGCCACAATCCAGCGGTTCTTGGCCCTTGGAGTCAAACCGGAACAGGTCGTGGTAATTACGACAAATGCAAATCAAACTCGGCTAGCCAAGGAGCAAGTGCGCTCCCTCGGGGTTTTAAGCCAAAACATCTTTGAAGAAAACGAAGCCTGGGGCTACCCTGGGGTGATGGTGAAAGCCACCGAAAGAATTTCCGTACTGGATTGGCAAGCGGTGATCATCAATACGCCGTCCGATCAATATGTAGTCGAGGACGAGGAGTTCAAAGACTCAATCGAAAACAGCTTGGAAATTGCTGAAGCAGGCAACGTAGCTGTGGTCGGGGTAAAAATTACCGACCTTGTCACCGCCAAAGGCTGTGGACACGTGGTATTTAACCCGAGCGAGGAGACCGCAAACGGTTTTCGCAAGATGGTGGATTTCATCGAGAAACCGAAGGAAAAACTGGCTGATAAGCTAATGCGCAATGCTAGCTCGGCGGTGAACACTGGTATCAATGTTTGGAAGGCTGAGACTTTATTGAAAGTGATTAGCCCGAATAACATTCTCGCTAGAAAAGCCGCCAACAAGGAAGCTGGACAGAGGTGGGAGCTGACTACCGACGGTTTTCTCAAGATGTTTCCGAACGTCTATGCCGTGGCGGGAAACTTTGAGTGGCACGACTGCGGAACTTTGAGCGCAATGTATGATGTGGTGAAGGACAAAACTCCGAACCATAAAAATGCCAACATTGGCGGCGGCGAGATTGATCGCACGGACTGTTTGAAAAGCCTGTTTTATGCGGCCGAAGGGTTCAAACTACACGCGACTGGGTTTTATGAGTCCGCAGTCATTGCAAACGTAGTCGAGGTGAATGGTGAAATTCACCCGATTGTGGCTATCGTGAAACTCAGCGAAAGTCAGAGAGTGAAAGAGCTCGCCGAAGACATTAAAACGGCTCGCCAAATTCTCTCGGTAGATTTCCAAATTGACGCGCGGAATAACTGCATTATGCGTTCGAACATCTCGAAAGACACCATTTACGGGTTCGTCGGCGTGGAGAATTGCATCATTTCGGTACATAAAAACGCAGACGGCACGTTCGAAGTATCCGCGTCGCAACAGGTTAGCACTTATCTCCAGAGGGAAGTAGGCGTTCAGCTGGAGCCTGAACCGATTGCATAAACCTAGTCTAGTCGCACCAACGATTAGACCCATAGCTAGCACATTTTAAGGAAGACCCCCGAATCGCTCGGGGGTTGACTTTTTGTGAGAAGAGTGCTATAATGGAGAGATAAATATTACTAATTATCGACTCTGAACAACTCCAGTCTTAGAGAGGTTATCAGAGAGGAAGGAAAGCATGACAGAAACTAAAAAAGAGACGGGACTAAAAATTCGCATCCGTCTAAAAGCTTATGATCACCGCGTGATTGATCAGAGCGCGCGCCAAATCGTGGACACAGCAATTCGCACCGGAGCTACTGTTTCGGGGCCAATTCCGCTCCCGACCAAGCGTTCGACTTTCACCGTGGTAAAATCGCCACATGTCTATAAGACTGGTGGGGAAGCTTTCGAGATGAAGGTACACAAGCGATTGATTGATATCGCGAACGCGACGCCAAAAACTATTGAGAGCTTACAAAACTTGTCGCTCCCAGCGGGCGTAGATGCCGAAATTCGCATGTAAGCTTCTAAAAGCTGGAAAATAGAATAAAACTGACTCTTCTAGGCAAAACTTTGCCCGAAAATTGGTCATTAAAGGCTGCAATTGAAACGGATATAAACTCCGTTTCAATTTTTGTGACTAAAATGGTATAATAGAGAGGTATGAGTGTATCTAGTTTGAAAAAACGGTTTTATTTTACGGTGGCGCGGTATTTTCGACATTTTGCAAATCGAGTATTAAAGAGGTGGAACCCGCGGATAATTGCGATTACGGGGTCGGCGGGGAAGACCACGATGTTAAATATGCTGGAATTTGAGATGGGGAGCAAGGCACATTATTCGCATAACGCGAATTCGGCGTTCGGGGTATCGTTTGATTTGCTTGGGCTGGCTGGGGTGCGGGGGTCGAAATGGCGGTGGTTATGGCTGATTTTAGCCGCGCCGATAAAGTCGTGGTTTAAGACTTTCCCGCAGAAGTTTTACGTGGTGGAGATTGACGGGGAACGGCCGCACGAGGCGGAGTTTTTAGCGGAGTGGCTCCGGCCGGAAATCACAATTTGGGTGTCAATTGGGCTGTCGCATGCGGTGCAATTTGAAAAAGTGGTGGAAAATGGCGATTTTAAGGATTTGTCCGAGGCGATTACTTCGGAGTTTGCGAATTTACCGAAAAAAACCTCAAAGCGGGTCTATATTGACGCGGATGCGAAGCTGATGGTTTCGGCGACTGAGGGGATTGCCGCTAAGGTAATTCCGATCAAGAAAACTGAGATGAAAAAATACGTGGTTTATCCAGATGCGACTGATTTTACCTATGGCGACACGACTTTTCACTTCGACCAGCCCGAGCCGAAGGATTTGGCGTTCAATCTCTTTGTATTGCAGGATTTGATGAAATATTTGAAATTAAAATTTAATCCGGATTTTTCGGGAATGACGGTGGCGCCGGGGCGGAGTTCTTATTTCAAGGGAATTAAAGATACGAATATTGTCGATAGCAGCTATAATGCACATATGATTAGTATGGCTTCAACGCTGGATATGGCAAAACGGATGCACGCGGAGAAGAAGTGGCTGGTGATCGGCGATATCGTCGATCAGGGGTCGCTAGCGGAAGAGGAACACCGAAAACTGGCTAAATTGATTGCTGAGGTAGAGCCAGAAAAGGTGGTTTTAGTCGGGCGACGGACGAAAAAATACACTGCGCCGGAGTTAAAGGCGCTAGGAGTGTCGGCGGTGGCGACTTTGGATCCGCATAAGGCCTTGGAATATCTAGAAAAAAACTTAAAAGGTAATGAGACTTTAATTTTTAAGGGGAGCCAGTATTTAGAATGGATTATTGAAAAACTGCTAGCTAATCCCGACGACGCGCGTTTGCTCTGTCGACGAGAAAAAGCGGCGGTGGCAAGGCGCAAAAATTGGGGGCTAGATTCGTGAAAGGAGGTAAATAGTGGCGGATCTTTATATTGTGCACGGGTGGACTTACACCATGGAGCCGTGGAAAAGCACGATTGAGCTGCTTAGGGAGCGGGGAATTAGCGTAAAAATACTAAAAGTGCCAGGGCTGACCGAGCCGTCGAAAAAGGAATTTACGATTGATGATTACATTAAATGGGCAGACCAAGAAATTCCCGACGGCGCGGTGGCGCTGGGACATTCGAACGGGGGGCGGATTTTGCTCAATCTCTGCGCCACGAAGCCGGATAAACTAAAATATCTGATTTTGCTGGATGCGGCGGGGATTTATGAGCCGACGTTGAAGAAAAAAGTGGTCGAAAAGGTCGCCAAACTCGGCAAACCGTTTAAAAAAGTGAAGATCGTCGACAAGGTGTTTCATCGGATTACCGGCTCGACGGATTACTCGCGGGCGCCGGAAAATATGAAAAAAACGCTGGCGAATATGATTGAATCGGATAAAAATCTGGATTTTGGGAAAGTGGAGACTAAAACCTTTATTCTTTGGGGGAAGAAAGATACGACCACGCCGCCGCGACAGGGTACAGAAATGTATGAGCGGTTGCCGAATGCGGAGCTAAAATTTTATGCGAATTGGACGCACGCGCCGTATATTTCGAACCCTGATGAGCTGGCGCGGGCGATTGGGGCGCTGGTCGAAAGGATGAAAAAGTGAGTTCTGGGCCGGAAAAACGGTATTTTAAGCGATATTTTTTGGGGCTGGCAGCGGGATTTTCGAGAAAAGCGCGGCTAAGGCATACTTTTTGTGTTGGACGGAAAAAAGACCGACAGGAACTAGCACGATATTTAGAAAAAAAATATGGAGCCAGCGCTGAGGCGGAGAACAAGGTAAAACCAACAGAGGCGGGAGAAACCCCCAACGCTACCATTTCGGAACAAGTAAAAAGCACGGCGCCACGGGCAATTTTATGTAAAAATGGGCGCTCAGCGCTGTGTGTGGCCTTAAAAGCCTATTTTGATCGAGGCGACAAGGTAATCGTGAATGGCTTTACTTGTTATGCGGTGGTCGAGGCGGTAAAAAAGGCGGGGCTGACCCCAGTGTTTGCCGATATTTCACGGGAAGATTTGAATTTTAACGTTAAGACGCTCGGGAAAGTCGCAAACGGGGCGCGGGGGATTATAATTCAGAATTCGCTCGG
>CAVEVP010000005.1:0-10301 GCA_963619335.1 Clostridiales bacterium
CGTATGGGAAAACTCATCTCAAAGTTGGCTTCCCGCTTAGATGCTTTCAGCGGTTATCCATTCCAAACATAGCTACTCTGCACTGCAGCTGGCGCTACAACAGATACACCAGAGGTTTGTCCATCCCGGTCCTCTCGTACTAAGGATAGCTCTCTTCAATTTTCCTACGCCCACATCGGATAGGGACCGAACTGTCTCACGACGTTCTGAACCCAGCTCGCGTGCCACTTTAATGGGCGAACAGCCCAACCCTTGGAAGCGACTTCACCTCCAGGATGTGACGAGCCGACATCGAGGTGCCAAACACCACCGTCTATGTGAACTATTGGGTGGTATCAGCCTGTTATCCCCAGGGTAACTTTTATCCGTTAAGCGACGACCATTCCATTCTGAATCGTCTGATCACTAAGCCCTACTTTCGTATCTGCTCGACTTGTTGGTCTCGCAGTCAAGCTCCCTTATACCTTTACGCTCTATGAATGATTTCCAACCATTCTGAGGGAACCTTTGGGCGCCTCCGTTACTTTTTGGGAGGCGACCGCCCCAGTCAAACTGCCCACCAGACACTGTCCCTGGCCCAGATTATGGGTCTAGGTTAGAAATCCAATACATTAAGGGTGGTATTCCAAGGTTGACTCCTCTAAGACTGGCGTCTTAGTCTCATAGTCTCCCACCTATCCTCTACATAATGTACCGAACTTCAATATCAAGCTACAGTAAAGCTCCATGGGGTCTTTCCGTCCTGATGCGGGTAACCTGCATTTTCACAGGTATTAAGATTTCACCGAGTCCACGGTTGAGACAGTGCCCAGATCATTACACCTTTCGTGCGGGTCAGAACTTACCTGACAAGGAATTTCGCTACCTTAGGACCGTTATAGTTACGGCCGCCGTTCACTGGGGCTTCAATTCGTACCTTCGAATCATCGACTTGCGTCTATCTAAGCACTCCTCTTAACCTTCCAGCACTGGGCAGGTGTCAGCTCCTATACTTCTTCTTTCGAATTTGCAGAAACCTATGTTTTTGGTAAACAGTTGCCTGGGCGTCTTTAGTGTCGGTCGCCGAAACGACCACCCCTTATTCCGAAGTTACGGGGTTATTTTGCCGAGTTCCTTAACCGTGGTTCTCTCGCTCACCTTAGGATACTCTCCTTGACCACCTGTGTCGGTTCTGGGTACGGGTACCTATATGATTAGCCCTAGAAGCTTTTCTTGGAAGCATGGCGTCAGAAGATTTCGCTGTAAACAGTTTCACCATCACACTTCAGCTTATCTATAACCGGATTTCCCTAATTATAAACCTTTGTGCTTAGACCAGAATCCATTAACTGGCTCTTCCTAGCCTTCTCCGTCACTCCATCAGTCATATAGATAGTACAGGAATATCAACCTGTTGTCCATCGGCTACGCCTTTCGGCCTCGTCTTAGGACCCGACTAACCCTGGGAGGACGAACCTGCCCCAGGAACCCTTAGTCAAACGGTGGATGGGATTCTCACCCATCTTGCGCTACTCACACCGGCATTCTCACTTCCAAGCGCTCCAGCTGTCCTCACGATCAACCTTCAACGCCCTTGGAACGCTCCCCTACCACTCATAGTATTCTATGAATCCGCGATTTCGGTATTGTGCTTAGCCCCGGTACATCTTCGGCGCAGTGTCACTCGACTAGTGAGCTATTACGCACTCTTTAAAGGATGGCTGCTTCTAAGCCAACCTCCTAGCTGTTTTGACAACTCTACATCCTTTCCCACTTAGCACAAATTTTGGGACCTTAATCGGCGATCTTGGACTCTTTTCCTTTCGCGTATGGACGTTATCACCCACACGCTGACTCCTGAGTATGTTACAATGGCATTCGGAGTTTGATTACACTCAGTACCCCTAGATGGGGCCATCGTATATTCAGTGCTCTACCTCCACTGCACTTAACCTCAAGGCTAGGCCTAAACCTATTTCGGGGAGAACCAGCTATATCCGAGTTCGTTTGGAATTTCACCGCTAGCCACAAGTCATCCGCGCACGTTTCCGGGTACGTCGGTTCGGTCCTCCAGTACCTGTTACGGTACCTTCAACCTGCTCATGGCTAGATCACTCGGTTTCGGGTCTAATACTACATACTTATTCGCCCTATTAAGACTCGCTTTCGCTTCGGCTCCGTCTCTTCAACTTAACCTTGCATGCAACATTAACTCGCCGGTTCATTCTGCAAAAGGCACGCCATCACCCATTAACGGGCTTTGACTTTTTGTAAGCACATGGTTTCAGTATTCTATTTCACTCCCCTCCCGGGGTTCTTTTCACCTTTCCCTCTCGGTACTTGTTCACTATCGGTCACTAGAGAGTATTTAGCCTTACGGAATGGTCTCCGTTGATTCAGACAGGATTCCACGTGTCCCGCCCTACTCAGGATACTTCAAAGAGATTGTTGCATTTCGCTGACAGGACTTTCACCTTCTTTGGTTTAGCTTTCCATCTAATTTAGCTATGCATCAATTTTCTTACTCTTATATAG
Organism: Clostridiales bacterium; assembly: GCA_963619335.1. Lineage (GTDB taxonomy): Bacteria > Patescibacteriota > Saccharimonadia > Saccharimonadales > Saccharimonadaceae > Nanosyncoccus. The sequence continues at coordinate 2,515 of CAVEVP010000005.1, forward strand.
AAGTCCTACAACCCCAAATCCGAAGATTTGGTTTGGGCTCTTCCCTCTTCGCTCGCCACTACTAAGGGAATCGATTTTTCTTTCTCTTCCTCCGGTTACTAAGATGTTTCAGTTCGCCGGGTTGCTTTCTCTGACGCTATGTGTTCACGTCAGGATAACAGTCAATTACTACTGTTGGGTTTCCCCATTCGGAAATCTCTGGATCAAAGCGTACTTACTGCTCCCCAAAGCATATCGCTGTTTGTCGCGTCCTTCTTCAGCTTCTAGTGCCAAGGCATCCGCCATGCGCTCTTACTAATTTAACCACCATTTAATCGATATTTTCTATCCTAATTTGATGAGATTTTTATTACTATACACTTAATAAATATAGTAACTGTTGTATTGAAAGACTCGTCTTCTCAATACAACCACAATATCTAGTTTTCAAAGAACTATTTCTGAGAAATCTTAATGATCTCTCAAAACCAAGCAAAACGTTTTTTTCGATTAGCTACACTTTTTATTTTTTTCTTAGAAATTACTCCTTAGAAAGGAGGTGATCCATCCCCACGTTCCCGTAGGGATACCTTGTTACGACTTCACCCCAGTCGCCGGTCCTACCTTAATTGGCCCCCTCCTAAAAGGTTAGGCTACCACCTTCGGGTATTACCGACTCCCATGGCGTGACGGGCGGTGTGTACAACACCCGGGAACGTATTCACCCCGACATTCTGATTCGGGATTACTAGCGATTCCAACTTCATGGAGTCGAGTTGCAGACTCCAATCCGGACTGGGACTGGCTTTGGAGATTTGCTCCACCTCACGGTATTGCGTCTTTTTATACCAGCCATTGTAGCACGCCTGTAGCCCTGGACGTAAGGGGCATGATGATTTGACGTCATCCCCACCTTCCTCCGGTTTGTCACCGGCAGTCTCCTTAGGGTTCTCAACTTAATGTTAGCAACTAAGGACAAGGGTTGCGCTCGTTATCGGACTTAACCGAACATCTCACGACACGAGCTGACGACAACCATGCACCACCTGTCACCTGGATAGCCTCTACTATATTTCTATAGCTTCGCCAGGGATGTCAAGTCTAGGTAAGGTTCTTCGCGTATCTTCGAATTAAACAGCATGCTCCACCGCTTGTGCGGGTGCCCGTCAATTCCTTTGAGTTTCAGCCTTGCGACCGTACTACTCAGGCGGAGTACTTAATACGTTAGCTTCAGCACTGGGTAACCCCAACACTTAGTACTCATCGTTTACGGCGTGGACTACTAGGGTATCTAATCCTATTTGCTCCCCACGCTTTCGTGCCTCAGCGTCAGTGATGGCCCAGCAAGTCGCCTTCGCCACTGGTGTTCCTTCTAATATCTACGCATTTAACCGCTACACTAGAAATTCCACTTGCCTCTACCACACTCAAGTCTGCCAGTTTCTAAGACGAACCGAGGTTGAGCCTCGGGCTTATATCTTAGACTTAACAAACCGCCTACGAACTCTTTACGCCCAATAAATCCGGATAACGCTCGCCCCCTACGTATTACCGCGGCTGCTGGCACGTAGTTAGCCGGGGCTTTCTGGTAAAGTACCGTCACACTATTATCATTCCCTATAATAGCTATTCTTCCTTTACAACAGAGTTTTACAATCATAAAGACCTTCATCACTCACGCGGCATTGCTCGTTCAGGGTTTCCCCCATTGACGAATATTCCTAACTGCTGCCTCCCGTAGGAGTTTGGGCCGTGTCTCAGTCCCAATGTGTCCGATCAACCTCTCAGTTCGGATATGCATCGTTGCCTTGGTAGGCTCTTACCCCACCAACTAGCTAATACACCGCAAGCTCATCCTTAGGTGGAGCCGTAGCTCCTTTTAGCATAAAAGGTTATCCTTCTATGAATTATCCGGTATTAGCTATCGTTTCCAATAGTTATCCCAGTCCTAGGGGTAGATTACCCACGTGTTACTCACCCGTCTGCCACTAAGTGGTGATCCAAGTCCAGCTTCGTGCAAGCACTCTGCTTTCTTTGGGCCACTTCGTTCGACTTGCATGTCTTAGGCATGCCGCCAGCGTTCATCCTGAGCCAGGATCAAACTCTCCAAAAAAAATAAATGTTTCTTGTTTTCGTTTGAATTGTTTGTCCTAACTAATTCAATGAATTGACATTTTGCTCAGTTTTCAAAGATCATCTCTTTTGCCGCTTCCTTTTTTCTTTCAATCAGTCGCGGTGTTTTCATTATATCAAACTTTTCTTTCCTTTGTCAAGATGTTTTTTTATTTTTTTCTCGACTTTTTTCGACACTTTTTGGTGCCCTCCCGAAAAGTTCCCATTTAATATATCACTTGCTTTCTTTTATGTCAATAACTTTTTCACCTTTTTTTCATTTTTTTCTTTTTTTTGACATTTTTTTATTTTTTTATGTGATAAATGATTAAAAAATAAGATTTCACATTTTAAATTGTTCCCGTTTTTACTTTTTACCCTTTATTTAATATTATTATTTCATTTTGTTTTTTCTATATAGTTAATAATAATTAAAACACTATTAATGCTTGTCTGAATTATTAAGTCTGTACTAGTTTTTTTCTTATATATAGTTTGTCTATAGTTTGTCGTTTTTCCAAGGGTTTTTCTAATATATATCTTTTTTGTATTATTAATTTTCTTTGTTTGTTGGTTATTGTTTTCTTGTGGATAAATATCATTTGTAAAGTTGTGTAAAGTAGACTGTTTTTTCTTTGATAAATGTATTTTTTTGGAATTGAATCATTTTTCTTTTTTTGTGTTCATTATGTTGTTTTGTAATGTTTTATGGTAACATTAATGAAAGATTATGCCTTTTTTATTTGAATGTGGTGGTTTTTTTGCGGTTTGAATTTTTTATTGTTTTTTTGTCTGTGGAAAAAGGAAATTGTTAAGAAAAATCGTATCATATATATAGGAAGGAGGTGATGGCTTTGAAAAGAGTTGTTTTTTTTATTTTGGGAATTTTTTTGTTTATTCCGATTACTAGGGCTTCTGATTATTCTATTGAGTCTATGGATTATAATTTGGTTGATGGTGGAAAACATTTAGATTATAGAATTAAGTCAAGATATACGTATTTTATTAAGCGGGCAGCTAATGTGTGGAATAAGGAGATTCCTATTATTAGAAAGGATACTTATAGGACAATTAATGATGTGACTTTTCTTGACAGGAAAATGATTGCTGATAATATTGTTGGTGAGACTAGGCCTGATGGGACGATTACTTTTAGTACTAGTTATATGAATATGCTTTCTTATCCTGAGCGGCTTAATGTTTGTATTCATGAGATTGGACATGCTCTTGGGCTTGCTCATAGGGAAGATGAAATGGATTCGGTTATGTATCCTTTTGTGGAGATGAATATTCGTCTTACTAAGGGTGATAAAGCTAATTTGCGGTTTGCTTATAATCATTATGGAAATATTGGAGGTGGAATAAGGTGAAAAAGATTATAGTTTTATTTTTTGTTTGTATTTTGGTTGTTTTTTCGATGGTTTTTTATAAAAAGCCGGTTACTTATGTTAGTCCTATGTATCTTTATGATACTTCTTCACTTGAGAAGGCTGTTGGTGTGAGTGATTATGTTTTTGTGGCTAAGGTTAATGATATTACCGATACTAGATATGTTGGTGGTACGCCTTATACTATTTATTCTATATCTGTCATTTATGGTATTAAAGGTAATATTAGTGGGAAACATAGTTTGATGCAGTATGGTGGGCTTAGTCAGGATGGAAAGTCTTATGTCTTTTTGGATAATGGTGATTTTCTTAATACTAATGCTTATTATATTTTGATGCCTAGTTTGACTGATGATGGTGATTTAGAGGTTTCTGATCCGAATAGAATTATCAAATTACCTGATGATGATTTTTATAGTGACGACAATCAAAATATTATTGCAAATTATGAAAAGGCTTATCGTAATGAGGTTTTACCGCAAAATTAAAAGGACGTTGTTTGATGTGAATCCCAAATAGGAGACATCATGCTATGTCCTTTTTATATTCTTTTACTGTTTCCATTTGTGTAGTCGATTGATATTCCGTCTTGGACGTTGTAGACGAAGACATTAAATGATATGCCTTTTCCATTATCTTCGATGGAGTAGGCTTCCATTTGGACTCCGGTTGCTAAAAGATTATCGTCTTTGAAATATGGTGTTACTCGGTATAGAACGTGGTTGTTTGTTTCTTTTATGTACTCAGCTACTTCGTTTTCGAATTTAAGCATGGTTTCGGCATTCATGAATCTGGTGCAGGTGATGAGGTTTTTTTCGTTGGCGTTTTCGCCGGTTAGTTGGTAACCTATTAGATGACATCTGTTGTAGAGATATTTTCCATCGACGTTGTCATATTTTATTGTGTGCCATCCTGTGGGTTTTATCATTCCAATGCTGCCTCTTTTTTCGGTTGGCATGGTTTTTTGGCTTACGTTTGCATAGGCTTTTGTACATCTGCCTAGACTGTCTAGATTTCCATAGGTTTCAAATTCACCTTTTTGATAGTCTTCTTCTGTGAATTCTGGGGTGTTTCCATTTAAGGTGATGTAGGCGTTTCCACTATATTCTGGGATGTCATTTACATTATAGTTTGGCACTGTTTCTTTGGATGTGTTTTCTGTTTGGACATTTAGGCTATTTAGTATTTTATTTATGTCTACTTCAAAGTAATCTATGCATAGAAATATTAAGATTATTATTAGGGTGGTTATTATTCCGCCAAATGATGCCATTTGTTTTTTTGTCATTTTATCACTACCTTTTGTCTATTTAATGATATCATTTTATGTAGTAAAATTCAATGTAAAGTTTTTTGTTTTTTTAATCATTTTTATTTGGTGGTGTTATAATTGGAAAGGAAGGTAGATAATATGATTCAGATTTTTGATATTAAAAAACGCAGTAAGAATATGCAGGTAAATGATAAGGAGTTATGTGCGGATTATAATAAGATTTCTGGGCTTTCTTCGGATGAACTTTTGGGTAAATATTTATCTAATAAGAAGGGGCTTAGTGAGAAGTGGGCTTCTTCTAGGCTTGCTAGAAATGGGCTTAATGTTGTTATAAAGGATGATAAGAAATCTTGGTTTTATTTTTTGGCGATGGCTTTTCGGGATCAGTTTATTATCATTTTGCTTGTTCTTGCTATCATTAATATGTTTTTGGGTGATACTTTAGGGTCTATAATTATTATCGTTATTGCACTTATTAGTGCTTTTATTAGATTTTTTCAGGATTATTCGGCTTATAAGTTTAATTTGAAGTTGAAAGGTCAGATTTTTTCTTCGGCTGTTGTTTTAAGGGATGGGTGTGAGAAATCTATTAGAAGTGAGAATGTTGTTACGGGGGATATTGTTAAGCTTAATGCGGGTTCTATTGTTCCAGCTGATTTGGTTATTTTGGAGAGTAAGGATTTATTTTTAAATCAGGCGGTGTTTACTGGTGAAAGTATTCCTGTGGAAAAGACGAGTGTTTATAAGAAAAGTGATGATGTTTTTAATATTTCTAACATTTGTTTTATGGGCTGCAGTGTGATTAGTGGTAGTGCGACGGCCTTGGTTATTAAGACTGGTTTTGATACTTATCTTGGTAATATGGGTAAGGGGCTTGATGTTAAGAGAGAGCCTACTAATTTTGAGATTGGTATGAATAAGATTACTAAGATGCTTATTAGGTATATGGTGATTGTTTGTCTTTTTGTTTTGGTTATTAATGGTCTTGTTAAGGGTAACTGGAATGATGCAATTTTGTTTGCTTTGTCGGTGGCGGTTGGTATTACTCCTAGTATGCTTCCAATGATTGTGAATGTTAATTTAACTAAGGGGGCTAAAGCGCTTGCTAAAAAGAATACTTTGGTTAAGAAACTTGATTCTATTCAGAATTTGGGGGCTATTGATATTCTTTGTACTGATAAAACAGGGACTTTGACTGAGGATAATATTGTGCTTCAGAGGTATGTAAATGCGAGTGGTGAGGATGACTTGAGGGTGCTTAGGTTTGGCTATTTAAATAGTTATTTCGCTACTGGTATGAAGAATTTGGTTGATAGGGCTATTTTGAGTTATGCGTCTTCAAATGGTATTGATGGGATTAAGGATAAGTATGTGAAGATTGATGAGGTCCCTTTTGATTATAATAGGCGAATGCTTAGTGTTGTTACTAAATGTGATGATGAGGTTATGGTTATTACTAAGGGGGCTTTGGAGGAGATTTTTAAGATTTGTAATTCTGTTTATGTTGGGGATTCAAAGGTTGAGCTTTCTTCTGATATTAAAGATAGGATTAATTTGTCTTCTATTAATCTTGCGAAGACTGGTATGCAGGTGATTGCACTTGCGGTTAAAAAATGTGATTCTTCTTTGAAATTGGAGAGTGATTTTGAATGTGATATGACTTTTGTTGGGCTGATGGGTTTTTTTGATCCACCTAAGAAGGATGCGAAGAAGACTATTGGTGATTTGCGTGATATTGGAGTTAGGACTAAGGTGCTTACTGGTGACAATTATTATGCGGCTTCTAGTGTTTGTAAGGTTATTGGTCTTAATGATTCTAATATTTTGACTGGTGATGATATTGATAAGATGAGTGATGAAAAGTTGGTTTCTCATTTAGATGATACTGATGTTTTTGCTAGATTAAATCCACTTCAAAAGCAAAGAATTGTTGAACTTTATAAGAAATGTGGACATGTTGTTGGTTATATGGGGGATGGTGTTAATGATTCACCTTCTTTGCATGTTTCTGATGTTGGTATTTCTGTGAATACGGCGACTGATATTGCGAAGGAATCTAGTGATATTATTTTACTTAAGAAGAGTCTTCGGGTTGTTTATGATGGGGTGCTTGAAGGCAGGCGTGTGTATGGTAATATTATGAAGTATATGAAGATGGCGCTTAGTGCGGATTTTGGTGATGTGTTTAGTATTATGATTGCAAGTTTGTTTTTGCCTTTTCTTCCTTTGCTTCCTATTCAGATGTTGATTCAAGATTTTATTTATGATTTTTCTCAGATTGGTATTCCTTATGATAATGTTGATGAGGAGTTTTTACAAAAACCTAGGAAGTGGGATACTAAGAATTTGTCTACTTTTATGAATGTTATGGGAATTACTAGTTCGGTTATTGATGTAGCGGCGTTTGTGATTTTCTGGTTTGTTTTGGGATATAATTCTTTGGATATGCAGAGTTATTTCCAGACAGCTTGGTTTGTTATGTGTTTGATTAGTGAGCTTATGATTATTCATAATGTGAGAACTTCTAAGGTGCCTTTTGTTCAATCTGTGGCTAGTAAACCTTTGATTTGTTTGACTTTGCTTTCTATGGCCCTTACGGTTGTGACTCCTATTTTACTTGTAAATGTTTCTTCTTTCCATTTTGAGATTTTACCTATTGACTGCTACTGCTATATTTTGGCTTTGGTTTTGGTTTATGCTTTGATTGTTAGTGTGATTAAAAGATGGTATATTGGAAAGTATAAGGAATGGTTGTAAAAAAACTGGTAGAGTTTGTGATTCTCTATCAGTTTTTTGTGTTGTAATGTAGATTTACTTATATATCTTACCAGATAAATTATACTGCATAAATTAATTTTTTAAATGTAGTTATCTTAATACCTAGTCAAATTATGTAATGTTGAGTTAACTTGCCAACTGGGAAGTTCATTATCCATTATAACTGCAAATAATCCTTGATTTATAAGGATTTGCAGAGGTCATTTTTTTGTAAAATTAATATAGGTGAGTTCACTTAGCATGATTAATTATTTTCT
>CAVEVP010000007.1:0-5724 GCA_963619335.1 Clostridiales bacterium
CTTGAAGCGAGTGAAAGAGTAAGCCATACACATATATTGCATCATATACTATACAAATGACACCAGACATTTCGCACAACTTTAATCATATGCTCACGTTCAGTCCGTAGGAAGATATTGAAAACCATAGGGAGGAAAAAATCTGACAAAAATCACGAAAACTATGAGCAGACCAGGGAATTAGAAAAAACTAATATCACTAATTATAGGAATGTACCTAATGGTAAAACGATTTATCTAAGTTAGAAAGTCGTAGGATCAATATTTAGAAATAACCGCCGGAAAAAAAATTTCTCACATCGTACGATTGAAATTTTTTGTCAAAAGAAAATGCACCCCTTGACCCCTATGTAGTGAACACGCAAGTGTCCTACTACAAAGACAACTTGTTATAGTGGGCATCAAACAGTATAATAGGGAGAAGCTCCTTTAGAATCGGTCCACTACGTCTAAATTAGGCTTAGACAAAAAAATTATAAATTTTAACGAATTTATAATTTTAGTTGTATTTGTCTTAGAGTCCAATGTGTATTAAGCAATTAATACATAATATAACAACTCATTTTTGTACAATGTAATATGTATAGACTACTTTCATAACTCACAAGGTTATGAAAAATAAATCTATTTATAGATAAGTTGATGCAAAAATAAACCCAGTGGCATCCTAACAAGATACATTGGAAAGAAATTTCTACCTCTTTATAAAACCATAAAAAGTTTTATAAGGAAAAGTAATTTTTCTTATAAGCGATACTTGGTTGATCCTGCCAAGGAAGCACACTTCGGTCATAGATTAAGCCATGCAAGTGTTAGTTCAGGTAACGAAACTGCGAATAGCTCATTAATACGCTCAGAATCTATTTGACGGCAACCTTACAGGTTTTAAATGGATAGCAGCAGCAACTCTGGTGCTAATACATGCGATTGTTTCTCCAGATGTGAATTATGGAGGAAAAGTTGACCTCTTTCGAGGCACGTCATTCGACTGAGTGACCTATCAGCTAGTACTTAGGGTCTTTACCTAGGTAGGCTATCACGGGTAACGGGCGGTTACCGTCGGACTGCCGGAGAAGGCGCCTGAGAGATAGCGACTATATCCACGGGTAGCAGCAGGCGCGAAACTTTCCCAATCGAGACATTCGGAGGAGGTAATGACCAGTTTCATGTAAAGCTTATGCTTTTGTGAATAGGATCACACTTTTCCAGTGTGGTGAAACCTAGCAGAGGGCCAGTCTGGTGCCAGCAGCTGCGGTAATTCCAGCTCTGCGAGTTTGCTCCCATATTGTTGCAGTTAAAACGCCCGTAGTCTGAATTGGCCTGCAAAGGTCGTACGTTTTTCTTAGGTAGCAATACCTTTGAAACGTTCACTGTGAACAAATCAGGACGCTTAGAGTATGGTTACAAGAATGACTCAGCGCAGTATGAATTTTTTGTTTTCTTCGGAAAACAAGCTCAAAGAGAGCCATCGGGGGTAGATCTATCTCATGACGAGTGGTGGAATACGGTGACTCATGAGAGAGACACGGAGGCGAAGGCGTCTACCTAGAGGGTTTCTGTCGATCAAGGGCGAGAGTAGGAGTATCCAACAGGATTAGAGACCCTGGTAGTTCCTACTATAAACGATGCCGACAGGAGTTTGTCATTTAATAATGGCAGAATCTTTAGAGAAATCATAGTTCTTGGGCTCTGGGGGAACTACGACCGCAAGGCTGAAACTTGAAGGAATTGACGGAAGGGCACACCAGGGGTGGAGCCTGTGGCTTAATTTGAATCAACACGGGGAAACTTACCAGGACCAGATGTTTTTTATGACTGACAGGCTTTGGGTCTTTCAGGATATGATTTTTGGTGGTGCATGGCCGTTGGTGGTGCGTGGGTTGACCTGTCTAGCGTTGATTCAGCTAACGAGCGAGATTATCGCCAATTATATACTACGCCTAGGTTTCTAGGTTGCAGTTCTAATTGGGACTCCCTGCGATTTTAGCAGGCGGAAGAGGGTAGCAATAACAGGTCCGTGATGTCCTTTAGATGCTCTGGGCTGCACGCGTGCTACAATGTTAGGATCAATAGGAATATTTTGTTTCAGCGAACCTGAAAGGGCGAGCTACTCCTATAATCCCTAACGTAGTTGGGATTGACGTTTGTAATCAGCGTCATGAACCAGGAATCCCTTGTAAATGTGTGTCAACATCGCACGTTGAATACGTCCCTGCCCTTTGTACACACCGCCCGTCGCTCCTACCGATTGGATGACTCGGTGAAATCACCGGATCCACATAGTGGAGAAAGTGATTAAATCACGTTATCTAGAGGAAGGAGAAGTCGTAACAAGGTAACGGTAGGTGAACCTGCCGTTGGATCAGTTCTAGTTTTATAACTATAACCAACTTCTTTTTTTAATAACAAAAACCATATACAAAACAAAAAATAAAAGTGTGAAAAAAATAACCTAGGCTTACCAATGGATGTCTTGGCTCCTCACACGATGAAGAACGTTGCATAATGTGTTAAGTAACTGGAGTTGCAAACATTGTGACAAGTTAATCTTTGAATGCAAATTGCGCTTATCCTGTCTCTCGGGACAGGATTGCATGTATGCCACAGTACTGCATAACATAAATTATATTCTTTCTCTTAAACCAGAAAGCAAATAATAATTTAAGCTAACAAGTACGTAGTCTGCGACATACAGGAAGACCCGCTGAACTGAAGCATCTCATTAAGCGGAGGAAAAGAAACTAACTAGGATTCCCTCAGTAAAGGCGATCGAAGAGGGAAAAGCCCAACGTCTTAATCCCTCAAAAATGGGAAATGTAGACAGTGCCTCAATTGCCGTCGACTAAGCAAGTCGAATATTGCGCGATACAGAGTAAAAGCCTCGTAAGATCATGCGGCAAGCTATGGGACATTGGAGAGAGTCGGATACCTTGAGAATGGTGTCTTAAGTGGGTGGTACGTCCCATCCAAGGCTAAATACTGTGAGGAGACCGATAGATTACAAGTAGTGTGAACGAAAGATGAAAAGGACTCCATGACGGAACGTTAAAAGCGCCTGAACTTGGACCTAGAGAAGGCTATTCTATAGCGCCCGTCTTGAAACACGGATTAGGGAGTTTATCTGTAGTGCGAGTCTTTGCTCGTTAACAGTAAAGGCGTAAAGAAGGTAACTGGCGTTCGCGCATGGCTACTGAGCATTACTGATAGAACCCGAATGGTGGTGAACTTTGCCTGCACAGGGCGAAGCCAGGGGAAACTCTGGTGGAGGTCCGTACGAGTTATTGATGTGCAAATCATTTTTCAGATGTAGGTAAAGGTGCGAAAGACTCATCGAACCACCTAATAGCTGGTTTCCTCCGAAGTTTCCCTCAGGATAGCCGTAATGCAACTAGTTAAGGGGAGTAGAGATATGGGTAGAGGTGTAGGGACCCTTCGGGGTCTCAACTTATTTCCAAACTTCGAACCTTCTTGTGGTGTATTTACCTAACAGTGAAATACCCAGTTAAATTAGCGTTACGAGTGGGCTCGAACCGGTAAGCGGTTCTGGCGAAATGGGATGAACCATACGTTAGAATAAGGTGCCTAAGTGTACTACCACTGATACCATTAAGAGAGTCCATGTATTCAGACAGCAGGTCGGTGCCCCTAAAAGCAGGCGATCCGCTAAAGAGTGTGTTAAAACTCACCTGCCGAATACTCGGGCCTCGAAAATGAATGGCGCATATAGTACCACCGATGCCTAACACTTGTTCCATTGAACAAGGAGTAGGGGGATGTGGACAATTTTGAGAAGGTAACACGTAAGTTTTACTGGAAGATTGTCTATTACAGATCCTAATTGAAGTAGCGATTATCCAGGTTAGTATCCTGGGGGCTGATGAGGAGTAGGGTTTCTGGGCAACTTAAACAGACCCAGAGTTAGTCGATCCTAATCAAGGCATATTCTTGAGAAAGGGAGTACAGTTGACATTCTGTAACTGACAACAGTTCGCGGCAACGCATATCATTTTTCTCCGTCAATCTTATACCGTTTGGTAGGGATTTCTTTCCTACATGACAGTGCTGAGGCCCTGGGAAACTGGTCAACAGGCGAACAGCGGTCTCGTATCTGGCAAAACGTAGCTCCGGCGACGTCAATGGCTATTGGATTGGTCCATGAAGCGAAAAATGGTTTACTGTGTCACTCGTACCGATAACCGCATCAGGTCTTCTAGGTGAGTAGCCTATGGCCATTGAGGCATGATAGTTCAGGGAATTCGGCCAATTAGAGCTGTAACTTCGGGATAAAGCTTGGCTCTGGTGAAAATCAGAACCGATTGTTACGCGGAGAGCCCAACTGTTTAATAAAAACGTAGTGTCGCGCTGTGCTCATATAGGCAGTGAACGCGACATGAATCCTGCTCAGTGCTGTGTCTGTTAATATGGTTCAAGCCAACGAAGCACCGGTAAATAGCTGGGGTAACTATGACTCTTATCAAAGTAGCGAAATACCTCGTCACTTAATTAGTGACCTGCATGAACGGAGCTATGAGGTTCTCACTGTCCCAAACTGTCTCTCAGCGAACCAACTGTAGTGGGAACGGGCACTAACTATCCAGCGGGGAAAGAAGACCCTGTAGAGCTTCACTTTGGTCTAGTCTTGTATAGTTCTGGCGGGGACTCAGCTAGGTGGGAGAGCAATCGACCATGAGAAACCACTGCCCTGTTTAGAATTATACTTACCTTTACAATCAAGGAATAGGACTAGATAGAAAGTTTGGCTGGGGCGGCACACCTTCGAAAGAGCAGCGAAGGTGTCCTAAGTTGAGCTCAGTGAGGACAGAAATCTCACGTTGAGGATAAGGCCAAAAGCTCATTTTACTGTGCCTTTTTGTACTAGGACCAGTTACGAAAGTAAGGCCTAACGATCCCTAAATAGCCTCAGGTGCGTGAGGATTGGGGTGACAGACAAGTTACCTCCGGGACAACTGGCTTGTGGCTGCTAAGAGATCAAATCAACGCAGCTTTTTGATTCTTCGATGTCGGCTCTTCCTATCCTAGTGATGTACAAGTTGCTAAGGGTTGGATTGTTCACCCGTATTAGGGATCGTGAGCTGGGTTTAGACCGTCGTGAGCCAGGTTTGTTTTATCCTACTGGATATCGCATCATGATAGTAGATTGATTAAGTACGAGAGGAACCGTTGATTATGGCCTCTGGTTAGCGATTATTGGAAACAATATTGTCGCGCAGCTACGCCGTCTGGGATAATGGCTGAAGGCCTCTTAAGCCAGAAACCCATCTAAAGAGTGATGCATTTGTATGACATGAGAAAGAATATATTACAAGTCACTCAAAGTGTCATACTTGAAAACCCAATGTAGAAGACATTGAATGAAAGAGGGTACTGTAAGTAGTGGAGTGGCATTACGTCCACGACCTACTGAGGTTCAGCCTCATTTCTTAGGTTCCAAATGATTGGAAAATTATTTGGATTTTTTTAATATTTGTAAGTGTCACTTTTGCATATTGACTTCTGTTACCATATTATTTTCATTTGTCACTTTCTCATATTGACTTCTGTTACCATATTCTCATTGTCAGTCACTTTTGCATATTGACTTCTGTTACCAAATTATTTCTACGAGTCACTTTTGCATATTGACTTCTGTTACCATATTCTTATTTTGAGTCACTTTTGTATATTGACTTCTGTTACCATATTCTCATTATCAGTCACTTTTGT
>CAVEVP010000008.1:0-5390 GCA_963619335.1 Clostridiales bacterium
AAACCGGAGGAAGGTGGGGATGACGTCAAATCATCATGCCCCTTATGGCCTGGGCTACACACGTACTACAATGGCGGCTACAAAGAGCGGCGAGCCTGTGAAGGCAAGCGAATCTCATAAAGGTCGTCTCAGTTCGGATTGAAGTCTGCAACCCGACTTCATGAAGCTGGAATCGCTAGTAATCGCGAATCAGCATGTCGCGGTGAATACGTTCTCGGGCCTTGTACACACCGCCCGTCAAACCATGGGAGTTGGTAATGCCCGAAGCCGGTGGCATAACCCTTCGGGGAGTGAGCCGTCGAAGGCAGGACCGATGACTGGGGTTAAGTCGTAACAAGGTATCCCTACGGGAACGTGGGGATGGATCACCTCCTTTCTAAGGAGAAAGAATAAACGGCGAAATAAGAGGTTTAGGAAAAAGATTCCTGTTTAGTTTTGAGTGACCGGAGAGTTACTCAAGAAATCGATCTTTGAAAACTGAACAACATGAAGAAAAGACATAACAGAAAAGGTCTATAACGAAAAGTTGTAAGATAAACTGAGAAAACAGTAAGAAAAACAGTTCTTGAGAAGAAGAACGAAATCTCGAAACACACGAGAACCACTGATTAAGTAAGGAAGGGCGTACGGCGAATGCCTGGCCACTCGAAACTGAAGAAGGACGCGCCAAACTGCGAAAAGCCCGGGTAAGTTGTAAGGAAACGAAGAGCCCGGGGTATCCGAATGGGGGAACCCGGCAGCAGACATGAGCTGTCATCCTAAGGTGAATACATGGCCTTAGAGAGAGGTACCCGGCGAACTGAAACATCTAAGTAGCCGGAGGAAAAGAAAACAACAGTGATTCCCTGAGTAGCGGCGAGCGAAAGGGGAGGAGCCCAAACCGACCCGAGGGTCGGGGTTGAAGGACCATGACGTGGCAAGAGAGAGGATAGAAGAACGGGATTGAAAGCCCGGCCGAAGAAGGTGCAAGCCCTGTATTCAAAATCTGATCGAAGCCTAATGGAATCCTGAGTACGGCGAGACACGAGGAATCTTGTCGGAAGCAGGCGGGACCATCCGCCAAGGCTAAATATAAACGAGTGAGCGATAGTGAACCAGTACCGTGAGGGAAAGGTGAAAAGAACCGCGGGAGCGGAGTGAAAGAGAACCTGAAACCGTATGCCTACAAGAAGTCAGAGCCCGTTAAGGGGTGATGGCGTGCCTTTTGTAGAATGAACCGGCGAGTTGCGACAGACTGCGAGGTTAAGGAGGAAAGACCGGAGCCGAAGCGAAAGCGAGTCTTAATAGGGCGAAAGTAGGATGTTGCAGACCCGAAACCGGGTGATCTAGCCATGAGCAGGTTGAAGTTGAGGTGAAACTCAATGGAGGACCGAACCGACTACCGTTGAAAAGTTAGCGGATGACTTGTGGCTAGGGGAGAAATTCCAATCGAACCCGGAGATAGCTGGTTCTCCCCGAAATAGCTTTAGGGCTAGCGTCGGAGTGAACCCATGTGAAGGTAGAGCACTGAATGTGTGATGGCCCCATCCCGGGGTACTGAATACAATCAAACTGCGAATGTCATATGGGATGTCCGGCAGTCAGACTGTGAGTGATAAGGTCCATGGTCAAGAGGGAAACAGCCCAGACCGCCAGTTAAGGTCCCAAAATACAGGCTAAGTGGAAAAGGATGTGGGGATGCCCAGACAACTAGGAGGTTGGCTCAGAAGCAGCCATCCTTTAAAGAGTGCGTAACAGCTCACTAGTCGAGTGACCCTGCGCCGAAAATGTACCGGGGCTAAGCCGGATACCGAAGCTGCGGATATTCCTAGAATATGGTAGGGGAGCGTTGCATGCAGGAAGAAGCCGTATCGTGAGGAGCGGTGGACAGCATGGAAGTGAGAATGCCGGTGTGAGTAGCGAGATGTAGGTGAGAATCCTACACACCGAAAGCCCAAGGATTCCAGGGGAAGGTTCGTCCGCCCTGGGTAAGTCGGGACCTAACGCGAGGCCGAAAGGCGTAGTGGATGGAAAGCAGGCGAAAGATTCCTGCACCCGTATATGGAGCGAAGGAGTGACGGAGACGGATAGTGTGATCCTCTTAATGGATTGAGGACGAAGCGTAGCGGCCGTATGCCAGGCAAATCCGGCATACGAAAGGCTAGGACGTGACAGGTAAGCGAAACCTTCGGGGAGTAGCGAAGACACATGAGACGGCTTCCAGGAAAAGCTTCTAGTAATGCATATGCGGCCCGTACCAAAACCGACACAGGTGGGCAGGGAGAGAATCCCGAGGTGAGCGAGAGAACTGTTGCCAAGGAACTCGGCAAAATGACTCCGTAAGTTAGCGAGAAGGAGTGCTTAAGCAATTAAGCCGCAGTGAAGAGGCCCAAGCGACTGTTTAACTAAAACACAGCTCTCTGCGAAGTCGCAAGACGAAGTATAGGGGGTGACACCTGCCCGGTGCTGGAAGGTTAAGAGGATCTGTCAATCGCAAGATGAAGCAGTGATCCGAAGCCCCAGTGAACGGCGGCCGTAACTATAACGGTCCTAAGGTAGCGAAATTCCTTGTCAGGTAAGTTCTGACCCGCACGAAAGGTGTAACGATTTGGGCGCTGTCTCGGCAGCAGACTCGGTGAAATCTTAGTACCTGTGAAAATGCAGGTTACCCGCAACTAGACGGAAAGACCCCATGGAGCTTTACTGTAGCCTGATATTGAATTCTGGTCATACATGTACAGGATAGGTGGGAGACTGAGAGACGTGCACGCCAGTGTACGAGGAGTCGCCGTTGGGATACCACTCTTGTGTGACCGGGGTTCTAACCCAGTATTGAAAACAAGTACGGGGAGAGTGTCAGGTGGGCAGTTTGACTGGGGCGGTCGCCTCCCAAAGAGTAACGGAGGCGCCCAAAGGTACGCTCAGATTGGATGGAAACCAATCGGCGAGTGCAATTGCAGAAGCGTGCTTGACTGTGAGACAGACAAGTCGAACAGGGACGAAAGTCGGGAATAGTGATCCGGCGGTGCCGAATGGAAGGGCCGTCGCTCAACGGATAAAAGCTACCCTGGGGATAACAGGCTGATCTCGCCCAAGAGTTCACATCGACGGCGAGGTTTGGCACCTCGATGTCGGCTCATCGCATCCTGGAGCTGGATTCGGTTCCAAGGGTTGGGCTGTCCGCCCATTAAAGCGGTACGCGAGCTGGGTTCAGAACGTCGTGAGACAGTTCGGTCCCTATCTGTTGTGGGCGAAGGAGATCTGCGGAGAGCTGTCCTCAGTACGAGAGGACCGGGATGGACCTACCGCTGGTGCACCGGTTGTTCCGCCAGGGGCATAGCCGGGTAGCTAAGTAGGGAAAGGATAAGCGCTGAAAGCATCTAAGCACGAAGCCTACTCCAAGATGAGATCTCCCATTCGCAAGAAGTAAGACCCCTTAAAGACGATAAGGTAGATAGGCCAGGGATGGAAGTACAGTGATGTACGGAGTTGACTGGTACTAATCGGTCGAGGACTTAATCAGAGAAAATGTCTTAAAGAAAATGTTGTTTAGTTTTGAAGGATCGAAAGAGACTTCAAAGAAAGATCCGGTGGCGATAGCAAAGTGGACACACCTGAACTCATCCCGAACTCAGAAGTTAAGCACTTTCACGGCGACAATAGTTGGGCTTGCCCCTGCGAAGATAGCTAGCTGCCGGGTCTTTTTTTTTACCCTTTTTTTATGATATAATTGGGCACAAAAGGGAGGTTATTTATGGATCAAAAATACATAACAATCCAAGGGGCAAGAGAAAATAACCTAAAAAACGTAAACTTAAAAATTCCAAGAAACAAGCTGGTGATTATGACCGGTGTTTCTGGAAGTGGAAAAACATCTTTGGCTTTCGACACAATCTATGCAGAAGGGCAAAGAAGATATATGGAATCTTTGTCTGCTTATGCCAGACAATTTTTAGGCAATAGCGAAAAACCTGACGTTGATCAAATTGACGGTTTATCACCTGCCATTGCGATTGATCAAAAAACAACATCAAACAATCCAAGATCTACAGTAGGTACTGTAACTGAAATATATGATTACCTAAGACTACTTTATGCACGCATTGGCGTACCTTACTGTCCAGACCATCATATTCCAATTACTGGGAACACCATTAAAGAAATGGTTGATAAAATCATGGAATTTCCAGATAAAACAAGATGTACTATTTTAAGTCCTGTTATTCAAGGAAAGAAAGGTACACATAAAGATTTTATTGAAAAACTCGTGAAAGATGGATTTGTACGTGTTCGAGTCGATGGTGAAATAAAATATATTGAAGAACTTGAACCTTTAAATAAAAATCAAAAACACTCAATTGATGTTGTCGTGGATCGTATTGTAAAATCCGATAATCGATCTAGGTTTCATGATTCACTAGAGACTGCATTAAAATTGAGTGATGGACTCGCCATTGTACTTACACCTGAATCTGAAACTTTGTTTTCCAGCAATTATGCATGTAAAATATGTGGTTTTTCTGTGCCAAAATTAGAACCAAAACTCTTTTCTTTCAATGCACCATTTGGAGCTTGTCCAGACTGTAAAGGATTAGGGATTACACAAAAAGTCGATTTATCTTTATTGATACCGGATCCTAACAAATCTATTTCCCAAGGTGGAATCCATTACTATAAAAATATTGTGAATACAGAAAATTTGGAGTGGCAAAGAATCCATGCACTAATTGAATATTATAAAATTGATATGGACACACCCATTCAAGATTTACCTAAGAAACAATTAAACTATATATTATATGGTTCTGATGTACCCATTGCCTATAAATTACATTCGCGATCAGGTATAGTAAGCACAAAATTAGAATATATTGAAGGTGTATGTCCAATGATTGAGAGAAGATATATGGAAACAACATCTCAAATGTCTAGAGATTGGTATGGATCCTTTTTGGCGGATGCACAATGTCCAACTTGTCATGGAGCAAGATTAAATAAACAAGCCTTATCCGTACAAGTAGGTGGAAAAAATATTTATGAATGGACGCAAATGAGTATTGTTGAGGCCATTGAGTTTATGGATCATTTAGAATTAACCCCTACACAAGCTAAAATTGCTGAGTTAGTTGTGAAAGAAATAAAAAATCGATTATCTTTTTTAAATCATGTTGGACTTAATTATTTAACTTTAGATCGTTTAGCATCCACTCTATCTGGAGGCGAAGCCCAACGTATCCGTTTAGCCACACAAATCGGCTCTAGACTTACAGGTGTTATGTATGTATTAGATGAGCCAAGTATTGGCCTTCATCAAAGAGACAATGATCGTTTGATTTCGGCCTTAAAAGATATGCGTGATCTAGGAAATACTTTGATTGTCGTTGAACATGATGAAGATACAATGCGCGCAA
>CAVEVP010000010.1:0-4805 GCA_963619335.1 Clostridiales bacterium
ACCACGGCCTGCGCAATGGCGAGCTCCCCTTCGGGCGACCCCAGCCGCTCGTAGATGTCCGCGGCTTCCAACGCGAGCTGCGTGCCGCGGGGATCCGCGAGCGAAATGTCCTCCACGGCCATGCGGATCACGCGCCGGGCGATGTAGCGGGGGTCGCAGCCGCCGTCCAGCATTCTCGCAAACCAATAGAGCGCCGCGTCCGGGTCGCTGCCGCGCACGCTCTTGTGCATGGCGCTGATCTGGTCATAGAAGTTGTCGCCGCCCTTGTCAAAGCGGCGAATGGTCGCGGGCAGCGTTTTTCTCAGAAACTCTTCGTCCACCACCGTCATGTGGCGGTCCTGCGCCATGCCGCAGGCGACGTCCAGGGCATTGAGAAGGCGCCGGGCGTCCCCGTCCGCGAGCCCCACCAGCAGTTCCCGCGCCTTCGCGTCAATCGTGACGCCGTGTATCTCCCTTTCGAGCGCCCGGTCGATGAGCTCGTTCAACTCCTCGGAGTTCAAGCCTTCGAGCACATAAACGGCCGACCGCGACAAAAGCGCCGAATTCACTTCAAAGGAAGGATTTTCGGTCGTGGCGCCCACGAAGATGAAAAGACCGCTTTCCACATGCGGCAAAAAAGCGTCCTGCTGGCTCTTGTTGAAGCGGTGCACTTCGTCCACGAAGACGAGCGTGGGTCGCCCCGTCGCCGCCATTCGGGTCTTCGCCTCCTCCACCGCCTCCCGAATTTCCTTCACACCCGAGAGCACGGCGCTGATCGCAATGAAGGCGAGCCCGAAGGCGTCGGCCATGAGGCGCGCGAGCGTCGTCTTTCCCACGCCGGGCGGCCCCCAGAGAATCATGGAGTGCGGACGCTTCGTTTCAAAAGCGACTCGCAAAGGCTGCCCCGGCCCCAGCAGCTTCTTTTGCCCGATGACTTCGTCAATCGTCGCCGGCCGCAGACGTTCCGCAAGCGGCACGAGCGAAGCCGCCGGCGCTGCAGGCGCAGAGGCTTTGCGTCGGACGGATCGCGCCGGCGCAGGCTCTGGAGCGAGCGGAGGAACCGAGTCAAACAAGTCGCCGTTCATGATGAATCTTTCCGTTGAGATGCGTCGGATTCTAGCGGCGCAAGCCGCCGTTTTTTTAGCATAAACAAAACCCCCGAGACCGTTTGATCTCAGGGGTTCTGAAAGGATGAGCCCGGCAGTGTCCTACTTTCACTGGAAATACAACCAACTATCATCGGCCCAAAAGCGTTTCACTGTCCTGTTCGGAATGGGAAGGAGTGGTACCACTTCGGTATGGCCGCCGGGCAAAGGGCTTTGACTCGGAGCTTACGCTCTTCGTCGAATTCTTTGCAAAAAGAAGCAAAGCTCTACGAGCTGCGCATTGCAGTTTTGAGCTTCAATCCTCATCAAACCATCTCGCTGTCCTCCTGAACTTTCTGCAGTTCAGGCAGCACGGTTATAGGATCAAGCCTCACGGGCAATTAGTATCGGTCCGCTTCAAGCCTCACAGCTCTTCCACTCCCGACCTATCAACGTCTTAGTCTCAAACGACCCTTCAGTGGGGTTAAACCCCAGGGAAGACTTATCTTCAGGCAAGTTTCCCGCTTAGATGCTTTCAGCGGTTATCTCTTCCGCACATAGCTACCCGGCTGTGCCACTGGCGTGACAACCGGTACACCAGAGGTGCGTCCACTCCGGTCCTCTCGTACTAGGAGCAGCCCCCGTCAATCTTCCAACGCCCACGGCAGATAGGGACCAAACTGTCTCACGACGTTTTAAACCCAGCTCACGTACCTCTTTAAATGGCGAACAGCCATACCCTTGGGACCGGCTACAGCCCCAGGATGAGATGAGCCGACATCGAGGTGCCAAACACCGCCGTCGATATGAACTCTTGGGCGGTATCAGCCTGTTATCCCCAGAGTACCTTTTATCCGTTGAGCGATGGCCCTTCCATTCAGTGCCACCGGATCACTATGACCTGCTTTCGCATCTGCTCGACTTGTCGGTCTCGCAGTCAAGCACGCTTGCGCCATTGCACTATCAGCACGATTTCCGACCGTACCTAGCGTACCTTTGTACTCCTCCGTTACCCTTTAGGAGGAGACCGCCCCAGTCAAACTGCCTACCATGCACGGTCCCGGAACAGGCTCACTGTCCTCGGTTAGAACCTCAAACAAATCAGGGCGGTATTTCAACGTCGGCTCCACTCTGACTGGCGTCAAAGTTTCACTGCCTCCCGCCTATCCTACACAGATCGGTTCAAAGTCCAATGCAAAGCTGCAGTAAAGGTTCATGGGGTCTTTCCGTCTAGCCGCGGGGAGATTGCATCATCACAAACATTTCAACTTCACTGAGTCTCGGGAGGAGACAGTGGGGCCATCGTTATGCCATTCGTGCAGGTCGGAACTTACCCGACAAGGAATTTCGCTACCTTAGGACCGTTATAGTTACGGCCGCCGTTTACTGGGGCTTGGCTTCAGCGCCTCGCTTGCGCTAACGCATCCGCGTAACCTTCCAGCACCGGGCAGGCGTCAGACCCTATACGTCGCCTTGCGGCTTTGCAGAGTCCTGTGTTTTTGGTAAACAGTCGCTTGGGCCGTTTCGCTGCGACCCCCCGCCGCTCGGGGAGCAAGTCCCGTCACCGCAGGGGGCACCCCTTCTCCCGAAGTTACGGGGTCAGTATGCCGAGTTCCTTAACCATGGTTCTCCCGATCGCCTTGGTATGCTCTACCCGCCTACCTGTGTCGGTTTTGGTACGGGCACCATGCTCGCTCCTTAGGGGTTTTTCTTGGAAGCATGGGCTCACCGGCTTCACACGAAGCTTCGTCTAACGTCTCAGGCTCATGGCTGCGCGGATTTGCCAACGCAGCCGCCCTACGCGCTTTCACGGGGACGTCCAGAACCCCGCCCGGCTACCCTTCTCCGTCACCCCGTCGTCAAACGCGGCATGGTGGTACAGGAATATCCGCCTGTTGTGCATCGGCTACGCCTGTCGGCCTCGCCTTAGCTCCCGACTGACCCTGGGAGGATTAGCCTTGCCCAGGAACCCTTAGGCTTACGGCGGAGGGGTTTCCCGCCCCTCTCTCGTTACTCATGCCAGCATTCTCACTTCCACGCGGTCCACCGCAGGTCGCCCTACGGCTTCGCCCCCCGTGGAAAGCTCCCCTACCACTGATAAAACAGTCCGCTGCTTCGGTACAACGCTTAGCCCCGTGTATTGTCGGCGCATGTCCACTTGACCAGTGAGCTGTTACGCACTCTTTAAATGCATGGCTGCTTCTAAGCCAACATCCTGGTTGTCTAGGCAAACGCACATCCTTTGCCACTCAGCGTTGATTTGGGGACCTTAGCAGGCGGTCTGGGCTGTTTCCCTCTCGAACACACGGCTTAGCCCACATGTTCTGACTCCCGATCTCGGGACCCTGGGCATTCGGAGTTTGGTTCCGGTTGGTAGGCGGTGAAGCCCCCTCGTGGATCCAGTGCTCTACCACCCAGGGTAAGCGATCGAGGCTAGCCCTAAAGCTATTTCGGGGAGAACGAGATATCTCCGGGTTTGATTGGCCTTTCACCCCTATCCACAGGTCATCCCCTCCGTTTTCAACCGAAGTGGGTTCGGCCCTCCACAGAGTCTTACCTCTGCCTCAGCCTGCCCATGGATAGATCACCCGGCTTCGCGTCTGCGGCATGCGACTCAAAACGCCATCTTAAAGGCTCGCTTTCACTGCGGCTCGGTTCAAACCTTAACCTCGCCGCATACCGCAACTCGCTGGCTCATTCTACAAAAGGCACGCCGTCACACCGCAAAGGGTGCTCCGACTGCTTGTAGGCACACGGTTTCAGGTACTGTTTCACTCCCCTCTCGGGGTGCTTTTCACCTTTCCCTCACGGTACTGGTTCGCTATCGGTCATAGGAGAGTGCTTAGCCTTGGAGGGTGGTCCCCCCAGATTCCCACCGGGTTTCACGTGTCCGGCGGTACTCGGGATCCTTCCCATGGCCGTCGCGATTTCGGGTACGGGGCTCTTACCCCCTCTGGCCGGCCTTCCCAGGCCGTTCCCCTAAAGCGACGGTTTCTGACCATGCCGCGCAGCTCCAGCTACGCGATGGAAGTCCCACGACACCACTTGCAGCAACGCCTGGAGGCTTACACGTGCAAGGGTTTAGGCTGTTGCGCTTTCGCTCGCCGCTACTCGCGCAGTCTCGGTTGATTTCCTTTCCTCCGGGTACTTAGATGTTTCAGTTCCCCGGGTTGCCGTCTTCCGCCCTATAGATTCAGGCGGAGACTGGCGGGCGTTGCCCCGCCAGGGTTCCCCCATTCGGAGATCCGCGGGTCGAAGGGTACTTGCCCCTAACCGCGGCTTATCGCAGCTTGTCGCGTCCTTCATCGGCTTCCTATGCCAAGGCATCCACCGTGTGCCCTTAGTATCTTCATCTAGCAAGTTATCTTAGATCATTCCTGATAAAGTAATTTGGGTATCGATCATACATTCACGATCGTGATATGGATGCGAATCACACTTCTGCAGACTCTTGATTGATGTCTGTGTGCACAATCTGAATCGATTGAGATTAGATGAGTGATTCGTTGATTCACTTTCAAACGCTATGCAACTCTCAAGGTGCCCCGTGCGCGTTTCCCCGCGCATGACGGGAGCCCTCGAAGCTGGGTACTGTGAGGCGTGTGTCAGACCGGGGCGGGATGCCCCGTTGTTGATTTTCCAGGCCACGGGAGCTTAGCTCGACCGTGGAATGGCACAATTACGTGTCTCCCTAGAAAGGAGGTGATCCAGCCGCACCTTCCGGTACGGCTACCTTGTTAC
>CAVEVP010000011.1:0-4351 GCA_963619335.1 Clostridiales bacterium
TTAACTTCCGCCCGGTCAGTCCCGTGTCGGCATCGAACCCGCCTTGCTCCCAATCTCCGGCTGGGTTTACATGTAGTTCCAACTTGCCGGACAAATTATTTTTAGCAATAAATTCGCGCACTAATTCCGCAAGTTCAGCTTTCGGGGCATTCTGAAAACTCGCTACAATCGAATCCACCGAGCCGTCCGGCGCGAGTGTGATCTGGGTTTTACCATCAAACGGGAATTTTTCGTAAATAAACTGGTTCAGCCGTCGCGCTAAAACCACTTCGCGTGGCAACAGCTCCGGCGTTTCATCACACGCAAACCCGATCATAATCCCCTGATCCCCCGCGCCGCCGGTATCGACTCCTTGCGCAATTTCGGGCGATTGTTTGACGACTTTCGTACACACTTCAACGTCCCCCGCGATCCGCCTAACGATTGCTGGGATATCGATATTGGTCGCCGTCGAAGTAATTTCGCCGGTGACAAAAACTACGCCGTGCCCGCCGCAAGTTTCCGCTGCAACGCGCGCATTTGGGTCCTCTGTCAAATACGCGTCCAAAATCGCATCAGAGATTTGGTCGCAAAGTTTGTCTGGGTGTTTCGGAGAAACGCTCTCCGCAGTTCGATAGAACATATCTTTCCTTTCTGGTCGGATTTACCACCTTGGCGTCGCTAGGTTGGCAGGAAGTCGTCGGGCCGTTCCCTCGTTCCTTCTTGATATTATTATTTTATTATACTATTTTTTTGCTCTTTTGCCAGCCTTTTTCCGGGCTTCACTGCGGGCTATTTTGTCTTCAACGCCTTGCGAGCGGTT
The DNA here is from genome assembly GCA_963619335.1 of Clostridiales bacterium. Taxonomy (GTDB): domain Bacteria; phylum Patescibacteriota; class Saccharimonadia; order Saccharimonadales; family Saccharimonadaceae; genus Nanosyncoccus. Next base: position 803 of record CAVEVP010000011.1, read on the forward strand.
ATGTACCCCATAAATCATGCTCGTCACCCCCACAATCAACATATACGCTCCGAAAAAGCGCACGAACATAGTAACTTCGAAGCTCCCCGCGTTCAAAATCACTACGCCAATCACACAGCCAATCACCCCTGTAATCATCCGAATAAATCGGTCGGTTGCGTCCTCGGCGGACAAAAATCCGTGGAAAACGTCCACCACGCCCGACAAAATCGTGTAAATTGAGATAACGAGCAAGCTATTTACTAAGCTGTCTTTTGCAAAAAAGAGAAGCGCCAGCGCCGCCACGACGTCAATCACCGCATCTACAATCGAATTAAACCAATCGTGCTTTTTGGTCGAACTATATAGCGCCCCGACCGCATCAATAATCCCCATCAGTAGCAAAAATACGCTCATCATGGCGATAATTTCATTTACCGCACTCGCGCCGCTAAACAAAACCAGCCCGCCGAACATCAACGCGATCACCCCGCGCACTAAAAACATTAGCCAATGCTTGTCAATAAATTTTCGATTGATTTTTGCCATAAGAATTCCTTAAATTACTTATCCTTATTATATCACACGTGGCGGACTTTTTTGCGCACGTTCTCGACCAATTTCGTAATCTGATATTTTCCTGGCTTCAAGACTAAATCGTGCGCTGGCGTGTATTTTAACTCTTCGCAGCCAAACGACCGCTTAAACTCGCTCACCCCGTAAAAGCGGTGTGATTTTTCCTCTAAACCGACAATCCCCCAGAGATTATAGCGAATACACCCGCGCTTTCTCGCCTCTTCCATTGCCGCAAGGTGCAAAAGCGGTGCCGCCGAATATTTGGTTCCGAGCTCCGACGATATGCCGTAATGATAGCTCGCCTCTGGGCCGTAAAAAATCATAAAGTTCTGTGCCAAAGTTTCGCCGTCTTTTTCCGCGGTGTAAATGATTGCTTCCCCGTTTTTTTGAAATGCCGCGAACTGTTTTCGGAGAAAATCGCTCGAAAATGCTACGTATTTTTGCCTTTCAGCATGCAATTTTTCCAATCGGCAAAACTCTTCGATCGCTTTTTCGTTGGTTTCAGCGGTAATTTCGACTTCATTTTTGCGGGCTTTGCGCAGTTTTCGCCGAAAACCCTGCGACGCACCCGCGAGAATCTCCTCCTCGGATTTTTTCAGGTCCAAAATCCCCGCATATTCCACCGATAAATACATCGGCGCCGGCTTTAACCCCTGTCTTGACAAAAGTTCCGACATATTTTGCGACATTGGCTCCTGCGGCCGCACCCTGACAAACACGCAGTTATGGGCCTCGCCCTGCTCCTTGATGTCGGCAAACACTCGAGAGACGATTTTCTTGTCGGAAAAGTCCATCAATGGCCCGCCAGCGATCGCGAGATAAGTTCCCCGTTTTGCGGTTTCGACCACTCCGGCATAAGCCGCCACGATTTCCCCCTGTTTATTCGTCAAAATCCGCCGCACCACCTCTTTACCGCGGGCGCGGTGAAATTCGTAAAAATCCCACGACTGCAAAAAATTCGCCTCCGGTCGCCCCTTGACGAACCCGTCCCAAACCTCGCGATTAGTGGCAGTGTAAATAGAGACGGTTTCATCAGAATTGAGGGGATTCCGGAGCGCGGCAGCGCGAGGATTAGCGCCGGCCGCCCATGGCGATGGGCCGGCCGGACGCGGCCCGAAATCTGATGAAACTGTCGATTTGGTCATAGGTGTCTCCTTTTCTTTCGAATGGTTTCAACGATTAAGTCCTTCAAGTAGCCAAATCGTGAAATTACGAGGTCGTGGGCTGGTACGTATTCGATCGTATCGCCGCCAAATCCGGTTTTAAACGTCGTCACCCCCGCATACCGGTGATTCGGTTGATTTTTCGGCGCAATCCCCCAGAGGTTAAACCGCTCGGCACCGTCTTTTTTCAGATCCTGCATCGCCCGCCACAAAAGCGCATACGCCCCCGGCAATTTCCGGTTCAAATCCGTCGAGGCTGCCTCGTAATAATCCCCTTCGCGCCCACTGCGAATAACCAGTCCATACGCCACCGGCTCTCCCTCGGCGGTTTTGGCTGTATAAATCCAAATATTTTTGCCAAAAGCCTCGCGCTCAGCTAACAAAACTGCTAATGACGGCGGCACAAACCCCTGTCTTTTCGCAGTTTCGACCTGAACTTGATGAAATTCTTTGAAAATCGCCTCCGAATTGTCGCGCGAAACCGTAATCCCCAGTTTTTCTGCTCGCCGTACCTCGTAGCGGGTTTGCCGGCGCATGTTCGCGAGCAGCTCCGCCTCTGTTGGCGCGAGATCAATAATTACCGTATGCTCCGCCGCGAGATGCATTGGTGCTTTTTTCAGCCCCAAATCGCATAAAATTTGAATATTTTTCTCAGTGGCGGAAAGTTGCGGCCGCATTCGCACAAATACGCATTTTTCCGCTCGCGCCGTCTCGCGGATTTTGTCAATTACCTCTGTTCGCATCTTGGCGTCAGCCCAATTAATCAGCGGCCCGCACGGAACTTCAAGGTATCTCCCGCGCTTTGCGTCCCGCACAACCATTAAAGCGCGTCCAAAATTACCGTTTCTCCCCTGCAAATCAAGTGTAATCACCTTGTCGCCAAGTAGCTCATTCATTCGCCTATATTCCGGCGATTGCAAAAAATTCGCCTCTTTGTACTCTTTCACGATTTTTTGCCAAGTTTCCACCGCGCCTTTGTTCGCCGCGGCTCTGCTGTGCCCATTCGCGCCATTCATTTTGGCCCCTGTGTTTTCCACTTTTGCTTGCACCTACCTTTCCCCCTCTTGAATTAAATGCTGTTCCACGATTCTTCGCGCCCTTGCGAGCTCCTGTTTGGAGTAATATTTCGGAAAATTCACAATATGTCGAGACACAAATACCGCCTCGGGGCAATTTTCTTCTGGAAAATGCACTTTTTTATAATACCTCTCCGGCGACACCGGTTTTTCGTACCAAAACCCATCAAAATAATAGCCAGCTTTGCGGAGTTTCTTTAAAACCTCGTCGCGGTCATCCACTAGAAAAAACTCCCGAATTGGTACCCGTCCAGAGAGCGATTTCAGCTGTTTTAGCGCCAATCTCGCCTCAAATTTACTGATTTTACGTTCGAGATCTAGCCGATTATCTGCTGATTTTTCCACCCAGTGGATTTTAACCAGCCCCCGCATCAAAACTCCGCCAAGATGTACCCTAGCCAGTCCTCGGCAAATTGCTCCTAGTAGCGGATAAAACCGCGCCCTTAGGTGGTCGGACAGTTTCGGCAATTTTAAAGGCGCTGTAATTGCATTTTTACAGGGGTCGCGCAGAATTACCGCTCCGCCGGAAATCGTGTCAATTGCCTTATCTTTGCCAAACGACAGCACCGTTGCCGCCCCAACCGTCCCCATTTCGCGCCCGTCCGTGTATTTTCGCCCCGCTGCATGCGCCAAATCCTCGATCAAAATCAAATTATGCTCTCGTGCAAACCGCCCAACCGCCCCGATATCAACCGGATTGCCGAGCGAATTCTGAATTATAATCCCCCGCGCCCCGTTTGCGACTTTCCCGAGCG
>CAVEVP010000012.1:0-4327 GCA_963619335.1 Clostridiales bacterium
AAAAGGGCCGGCGGCGTCCTACTCTCGCACGGGCGGGTCCCGCACTACCCTCGGCGATGGGGCGCTTAACTTCCGTGTTCGGAATGGGAACGGGTGTGTCAGCCCCTCTGTGGCCACCGGCCCGAAAGCCGGGAAATGGGAACTAAAGAGAACTACAGCCCACTACGGGACGCGGGAACGGAACCGATCCAGATCTCACGTCAAATTAGTGAAGTCTTCGTAGAATATAAGCTAAGCCTCACGCCATATTAGTACCGGTCAGCTCAACCCCTCGCGGGGCTTCCACCTCCGGCCTATCGAGGCCGTCGTCTGCGGCCTGGCTTCAGGGCGGCTTCCGCCGCCGGGAAGGCTTGTCTCGGGGGAGGCTTGGCGCTTAGATGCCTTCAGCGCTTATCCGTTCCGGGCATAGCTACCGGGCCTGCCGCTGGCGCGACAGCCCGAACACCATGGGCCCGTCACTCCCGGTCCTCTCGTACTAGGGAGTGCTCCCCTCAGCCTTCCTGCGCCCACAGAGGATAAGGACCAAACTGTCTCACGACGTTTTGAACCCAGCTCGCGTTCCGCTTTAATTGGCGAACAGCCAAACCCTTGGGACCTTCTCCAGCCCCAGGATGCGAAGAGCCGACATCGAGGTGCCAAACCGCGGCGTCGATGTGAACTCTCGGCCGCGATCAGCCTGTTATCCCCAGAGTACCTTTTATCCGTTGAGCGACGGCGCTTCCACGAGCGACCGCCGGATCACTAGGTCCCGCTTTCGCGTCTGCTCGACGTGTCCGTCTCGCAGTGAGGCACGCTTCTGCCCTTGCGCTCGATGGCGCGGTTGCCGACCGCGCTGAGCGTACCTTCGAACTCCTCCGTTACCATTTGGGAGGAAACCGCCCCAGTCAAACTGACCCCCTGGCGTTGTCCCGCGGCCGGATGGCGGCTCGCGGTTAGAGGCCCGTCTGGACAAAACCGGTATTTCACTTGTCGGCTCCGGGCGCCCTGACGAGCGCCCTTCCAAGCCTCCCGGCTATGCTACATATGCCCAGCCAGACTCCAGCACCAGGCTACAGTAAAGGTTCATGGGGTCTTTCCGTCCTTCTGCGGGTATCCGGCATTTTCACCGGCACTACAACTTCACCGAGATCCTCGTTGAGACAGCGCCCACAGCGTTACACGATTCGTGCAGGTCGGAACTTGCCCGACAAGGAATTTCGCTACCTTAGGACCGTTATAGTTACGGCCGACATTCACGGGGGCTTTGGTTCGGAGCTTCGCCTCGCGGCTGACCCCTCGCCTTGACCTTTCCGCATTGGTCACGTGTCACACTCTATACCTCCTCTTGCGAGTTCGCAGAGTGCTGTGTTTTTGTTAAACAGTCGCATGGGCCCATTCACTGCGCCTCCGGGCATTGCCCCGGAGGACCCCTTCTCCCGAAGTTACGGGGCCATGTTGCCGAGTTCCTTAACGAGGTTTCTCTCGCGCGCCTTGGTATCCTTGTACCCTCCCACCTGTGTCGGTTTTGGTACGGCCGGCGGGTTAGTGCGCGTGGACTTTTCTGGGAAGCGGGGACGCGCCGCCTTGCGGAGGGGCAAGCCCCTCCGCTCGTCGCGGCCCTTCCGGGCCGCAAGGGGGATAGCCATTGACCCCCGCGGCTGTCCTTCTCCGATCCACGCTTAAACCCCCGTCGGTGCAGGAATGTTGACCTGCCGTCCATCGACTACGCCTTTCGGCCTCGCCTTAGGTGCCGACTGACCCCGGGCGGACGAACCTGCCCCGGGAAACCTTGGGATTCCGGCGGCCGGGATTTCCACCCGGCTTTTCGTTACTCATGTCCGCATAATCGCTGGCAGGAAGTCCACCGCCGCTTCCGCGCACGGCTTCGGCCCGTCCTGCCACGCTCTCCTACCAACGCGCCGCAAACGGCGCGTTCCGCGAATTCGGCTCTGCGTTTGACTCCCGATCATTTTCGGCGCGGGGCCTCTCGAGTGGTCAGCTGTTACGCACTGTTTAAATGATGGCTGCCTCTAAGCCAACATCCCACCTGTCTGAGAGACCTCACTGCCTTAGTGACTTAACGCAGATCTGGGGCCTTATTCGGCGGTCCTGGGCTGTTTCCCTTTCGACAATGAAGCTTAGCCCCCACTGTCTCACTCCCGGATATGCAGTCCCGCGGTCTTCGGAGTTTGACGGACTTCGGCACCCCGGCAGGGGCCCTAGATCGGTCAGTGCTCTACACCCGTTGGAAGTATTGTCCGAGGCTGCCCCTAAAGGCATTTCGGAGAGAACCAGCTATCACCCGGCTTGATAAGTCTTTCGCTCCTATCCTCGGCTCGTCGAAGACCTTTTCAACGGTCACTCGTTCGCGCCTCCACCCCCTGTTACGGGGGCTTCACGCTGTCCAAGGATAGCTCGCACGGGCTTCGGGTCCACCGCGCCGAACTGGTGTGTCGCCCTGTTCGGACTCGCTTTCGCTTCGGCTCCCCTTCCGGTTAGCCTCGCTCGGCGCGGTGACTCGCGGACTCATTATGCAAAAGGCAAACGGTCGCGTCCCGAGGGACGCTTCCATAGCTTGTGGACGTACGATTTCAGGTCTGTTTCACTCCGCTCGCAGCGGTTCTTTTCGCCTTTCCCTCGCGGTACTCGTTCGCTATCGGTCATCGGTGAGTGTTTAGCCTTGGAGGGTGGTCCCCCCGGATTCGGGCGGAGTTTCACGTGCTCCGCCCTAATTGGGATCCCCGTGGGCCCGGTCGGGATTTCGGCTACGGGGCTTTCACCCCCTCTGGCCGGACTTTCCAGTCCGTTCGCCTATCCCTCCCGGTGCCGTGACCAGGTCCCGCGACCCCGGGGCGCAAGCGCCCCGGTTTGGGCTTCTGCGCTTTCGCTCGCCGCTACTCGCGCAATCTCGTTTGATTTCTCTTCCTGCGGGTACTGAGATGTTTCACTTCCCCGCGTGTAGCTTCTGCGGACTATCTTTGTTCATCCGCAGATGGCGGGACATGACTCCCGCCGGGTTGCCCCATTCGGACATCCACGGATCGGCGCCCGTTGACGGCTCCCCGTGGCTTTTCGCAGCCTTCCGCGTCCTTCTTCGCCTACCGATGCCAAGGCATCCGTCGTACGCCCGTATACGCTTAGCAAGAAACTTGTTTTCGTTCGTTCCCGGCCTCGTCTCGTATATGAGTTGTAATTCTCTTTAGTTTCCAAATCTTCCCGTCTGTCAAAGAGCGATCGCCGCCCCGAAGGGCAACGAGGGGATAGTATACCAAATCCGCCGCCGCCGCGCAAGGGGGTTTTTGAAGAGAAGTTGAAAAGTGGAAGAGTGGAAAGGTGGAATGGTGCGAGAGGGAAAGGTGGCTCTACTCCAAAGTTAGTGGGAAACCGGATTTAAGGCGGATCGGCGACCCAAGCCAATGCGACCGGGCCCGTTGGGTGGCCCGGTCGCCGCCTGGACGCCCCGCCGTCGCCGTCTTTTCGGTATAATGTACGCCCATGGTAGAGCATTTCATCGAGATGATGGCGGGCTCGCTCCGCCTCAAGGAGCCCTGGTTCGTCGAGAGCGCCAGGTTCGACGAGAAGAGCCAGTGCGTCGACATCTACGTGGCCGTGCGCCCCGAAGCCGAGTTCGCCTGCCCGGAGTGCGGCGGCAAGACCTCGCGCTACGGCTACGAGCCGCAGGAGCGCGTCTGGCGCCACGCCGACTGCATGTTCTACCCGACGTACGTCCACTGCCGCAGGCCGAGGGTCGTCTGCCCGAAATGCGGCGTCAAGCAGGTGAGCGCTCCGTTCGAGAGGAAGAACTCGCGCCACACGACGTACTTCGAGGGCTACGCCATGATGCTGCTGGCCGACATGCCGCGCGCGGCCGCGGCCCGCGCCCTGCGGTGCGACGAGAAGACGATGGCGGGCATCGTCTCGTACTGGGTGAACCGCGCGAACGACAGGCGCTCGCTGGAGGGCCTCGCCAAGCTCGCCCTGGACGAGACGTCGTTCAGGCGCGGGCACGACTACGTCACGCTGATGATCGACGCCGAGGAGCGGTGCGTCGTCGACGTCGAGGAAGGCCGGGACAAGGAGGCCGTCGCCCGCTTCTGCCGGAAGCTCGTCGGGAAAGGCGGGGACCCGGCTCTCGTCACGGCCGTGACGAGCGACATGTCGAAGTCCTTCTGCCCGGCGATCGCCGAGAGCTTCCCGAACGCCGTGCACGTCGCGGACAAGTTCCACGTCAAGCAGGTCGTCACGGCCGCGATGGACGAGGTGCGCAGGCAGGAGCAGAAGGACGCGGACGACAAGAGGAGCCTGTTCCGGAGCCGCCGGCTGTTCATGGTGCCGCAGGCGAAGCTGA
>CAVEVP010000013.1:0-4307 GCA_963619335.1 Clostridiales bacterium
TTAACTTCCGCCCGGTCAGTCCCGTGTCGGCATCGAACCCGCCTTGCTCCCAATCCCCCGCCGGATTCAGGTGTAATTCCAATTTTCCGGATAAACCATTCTGAGCGATAAATTCACGCACTAATTCCTCAAGTTCTGCTTTCGAGGCGTTCTGGAAACTCGCCACGATCGAATCCACCGAGCCGTCCGGCGCGAGCGTGATCTGCGTCTTGCCATCAAACGGGAATTTTTCGTAAATAAATTGGTTTAATCGTCGCGCTAAAACCACTTCGCGCGGCAACAGTTCCGGCGTTTCATCACACGCAAACCCGATCATAATCCCCTGATCGCCGGCGCCGCCGGTGTCGACCCCTTGCGCAATCTCCGGCGATTGTTTGACGATTTTCGTATGGACCTCAACATCCCCCGCAATCCGTTTGACGATCGCCGGGATATCGATATCAGTCGCCGTCGAAGTAATTTCGCCGGTGACAAAAACCACGCCGTGCCCGCCACAGGCTTCCGCCGCGACGCGCGCGTTCGGGTCGGCTTTTAAATACGCGTCCAAAATCGCATCGGAAATTTGGTCGCAAAGTTTATCTGGGTGTTTCGGAGAAACACTCTCCGCAGTTCGATAGAACATATCTTTCCTTTCTGGTCGGATTTACCACCTTGGCATTGCTAGGTTGGCAGGGGGTCATTGGGCCGGTCCCTCGTCCCTTCTTGATATTATCTTTCTATTATACTATTTTTTCTTGCTTTTACTAGACTTTTTCGCCGGTTTTTTACTCGATTTGCGGCGAGCTTCACTGCGCGCGACTTTGTCTTCGATGTTTTGCGCACGGTTATGAACCCCGTAAATCATACTCGTGATCCCCACAATCATCATATACGAACCGAAGAATCGCACGAAAGTCGTCAGCTCCAGCGCGCCAGAGTTCAAAATCACCAATCCGATCACACAACCACAAACCCCCGCCAAAACCCGAATAAAGCGGTCGGTCGGGTCGACGGTTGACAAAAATCCATGGAAAATGTCGATAATTCCCGAAATTAAGGTGTAAATTGAGATAATAACCACGCTAACGGTTAAACTTTCCTTGGCGAAAAACAGCAATCCCACCGCCGCCACGACATCGATCAGCGCGTCAATTACCGAGTTGATCCAGCCGTGTTTCTTAGTCGAGCTATACAGCGCCCCGACCGCATCAATAATCCCCATCAATAGTAGCAAAACGCTTAAAATCGCGATGGTGTTTTCGATGTTTGTGCCGCTAAAGAGCATTAAACAGCCGAACGCCGTCGCCAGTACCCCCCGAAAAATAAATACCAGCCAGTGCTTATCAATATATCTTCGATTAATTTTCGCCATGAGAATTCCTTAAATTACTTATCCTTATTATATCACACGTGGCGCACTTTTTTGCGCACATTTTCGACCAATTTCGTCACCTGATATTTCGCCGGCTTTAAGATTAAATCGTGCGCCGGCGTATATTTCAGCTCTTCGCAACCAAACGACCGTTTAAACTCGCTCACCCCGTAAAAGCGGTGCGATTTTTCGTCCAGCCCGACAATCCCCCAGAGGTTATAGCGGATACAACCGCGTTTTCTGGCTTCCTCCATTGCCGCGAGGTGAAGTAGCGGCGCTGCCGAATATTTCGTCCCCAGCGTCGAAGACACGCCGTAATGATAGCTCGCCTCTGGGCCGTAAAAAATCATAAAATTTTGCGCCAAAGTTTCGCCGTCTTTTTTCGCGGTGTAAATGATTACTTCCCCGTTTTTTTGAAATGCCGCGAACTGTTTCCGGAGAAAATCGCTCGAAAACGCCACGTATTTTTGCCTTTCAGCGTGTAATTTTTCCAACCGGCAAAATTCTTCGATCGCTTTTTCATCGGTTTCAGCGGTAATTTCAACCTCATTTTTGCGGGCTTTGCGCAGTTTTCGCCGAAATCCTTGCGACGCGCCCGCGAGAATCTCCTCCTCGGACTTTTTCAGGTCCAAAATCCCCGCATATTCCACCGATAAATACATCGGCGCCGGCTTTAACCCCTGTCTTGACAAAAGTTCCGACATATTTTGCGACATTGGCTCCTGCGGCCGCACCCTGACAAACACGCAGTTATGGGCCTCGCCCTGCTCCTTGATGTCGGCAAACACTCGAGAGACGATTTTCTTGTCGGAAAAGTCCATCAATGGCCCGCCAGCGATCGCGAGATAAGTTCCCCGTTTTGCGGTTTCGACCACTCCGGCATAAGCCGCCACGATTTCCCCCTGTTTATTCGTCAAAATCCGCCGCACCACCTCTTTACCGCGGGCGCGGTGAAATTCGTAAAAATCCCACGACTGCAAAAAATTCGCCTCCGGTCGCCCCTTGACGAACCCGTCCCAAACCTCGCGATTAGTGGCAGTGTAAATAGAGACGGTTTCATCAGAATTGAGGGGATTCCGGAGCGCGGCAGCGCGAGGATTAGCGCCGGCCGCCCATGGCGATGGGCCGGCCGGACGCGGCCCGAAATCTGATGAAACTGTCGATTTGGTCATAGGTGTCTCCTTTTCTTTCGAATGGTTTCAACGATTAAGTCCTTCAAGTAGCCAAATCGTGAAATTACGAGGTCGTGGGCTGGTACGTATTCGATCGTGTCGCCGCCAAATCCGGTTTTAAAGGTCGTCACTCCGGCATAACGATGATTCGGCTGATTTTTCGGCGCAATCCCCCAGAGGTTAAACCGCTCGGCGCCGTCTTTTTTTAAATCCCGCATCGCCTGCCACAAAAGCGCATACGCCCCCGGCAATTTCCGGTTCAAATCCGTCGAGGCCGCTTCGTAATAATCACCTTCGCGCCCACTGCGAATTATCATTCCGTAAGCCACCGGCTTCCCCTCCTTAGTTTTCGCCGTGTAAATCCAAATATTTTTACCAAAAGCCTCGCGTTCGGCCAGCAAAACTGCTAATGACGGCGGCACGAACCCCTGTCTTTTCGCGGTTTCAACCTGAACTTGATGAAATTCTTTGAAAATCGCCTCCGAATTGTCGCGCGAAACCGTAATTCCCAGTTTTTCCGCCCGTCGCACCTCGTAACGGGTCTGGCGGCGCATATTCGCCAGCAATTTCTCCTCTGTTGGCGCAAGATCGATCATTACCGTATGCTCCGCCGCGAGATGCATTGGCGCTTTTTTCAGCCCCAAATCGCGTAAAATTTGAATATTTTTCTCGGTTGCGGGGAGTTGCGGCCGGATACGCGCAAACACACATTTTTCCGCGTGCGCCGTTTCGGAAATTTTGCGAAAAATCGCCGCCACCGCTGTTTTATCGCTCCAATCCACCAGCGGCCCGCACGGAATTTCAAGATAGCGCCCCCGCCGCGCATCCCGCACGATCATTAGCACCCGTCCTAAAATCTCGCTCCCCTGTTTCAAATCTTCGACCACTACTTTTTCGCCCAAAAGCTCGTTCATCCGTCCATTTTCGGGCGATTGAAGGAAATTCGCCTCGGGGAATTTTTCGTTGATTTTTTGCCATTTTTTTGCTTCAAGAGTACTAGTTTTTGTCATTTTTACCTCCAATCAAGTGTTTTTCGACGATTTTGCGGGCTGGCGCTAGGTTTTTTTTCACATAATAAGTCGGGAAATTGATGATATGCTCGGCGACAAACACCGCCTCGGGACAATCTTTCTCTGGAAAATGGACTTTTTTGTAATACCGCTCCGGCGACACCGGTTTTTCGTACCAAAAGCCATAAAAGTAAAAACCGGCCTTCTGGAGCGTTTTTAAAACCGAGTCGCGGTCTTTCACCAGATAAAAATCCCGCAGTGGCGCTCGCGCGGACAAGTTTTTTAACTGTTCCAGCGCCAATTTCGCCTCAAATTTACTAATTTTGTGCTCGAGGTCCAGCCGATTATCCGCCGATTTTTCCACCCAGTGAATTTTTACCAGCCCCCGCATTAAAACCCCGCCGAGGTGAATCGCGGTTAGCCCCCGACAAATCGCCCCCAGCAGCGGATAAAATCGCGCGCGGAGATGATCGGATGGTTTCGGAACTTTCGTCGGCGCTTTGATCGTGTTTTTACAGGGGTCGCGCAAAATTACCGCCCCGCCGGAAATCGTATCGATCGCCTTGTCTTTGCCGAATGATAGCACCGTCGCCGCCCCGACCGTCCCCATTTCGCGCCCGTCCGCGTATTTTCGCCCCGCCGCGTGCGCCAAATCCTCGATCAAAATCAAATTGTGCTTTCGCGCGAATTCCTCGATCGCCACGATATCAACCGGATTACCGAGCGAATTCTGAATTATAATCCCCCGCGCCCCGTTTGCGACTTTCCCGAGCG
>CAVEVP010000014.1:0-3637 GCA_963619335.1 Clostridiales bacterium
TACTGGTTCACTATCGGTCATATAGGAGTATTTAGCCTTACCGGATGGTCCCGGTTGCTTCCGTCAGGGTTCCACGTGCCCCGACGTACTCAGGATCCCACTCGCCTCTCTTCAGATTTCGTCTACAGGGTTTGCACCTTCTTTGACTGAGCTTTCAATCTCATTCGACTATCTTCCAATCATAACTTTCTGTGGTCCTACTACCCTAGATCTTGTCTAGTTTGGGCTGCTCCGATTTCGCTCGCCACTACTCTCGGAATCACTGTTGTTTTCTTCTCCTCCAGGTACTAAGATGTTTCAATTCCCTGGGTTGCCTTCTCACAACCTATGTATTCAGTTGTGGATAATCACGCATTTCCGCATGATTGGGTTTCCCCATTCGGATACCCCCGGATCGTTGTCTGTGTACGACTCCCCGAGGCGTTTCGCCGTTTTCTGCGTCCTTCTTCTGCTCTATATGCCAAGACATCCACCGTACGCTCTGCTTCGTTTAATCACTTTGCTTGAGAACTGTTAACTATTTTTCATAGTTGACTTTAGTTAATCTTTTCTTCACAACTTTTCAGAAAGACCTATCTGTTTGTCTTTCTTCGTTGTTATTCAGTTTTCAAAGAACATCCTTTGAGAGATAATTCTCTCAAAACTAAATAGGAACTTCCATTACCCGAACGTGTTATCATCTGGTTCGTGTTCCAAATGACCTCTGTACTTCTCTTTCTCCTTAGAAAGGAGGTGATCCATCCCCACGTTCTCGTAGGGATACCTTGTTACGACTTGACCCCAATCATCAGTCCTACCTTCGACGGCTCCTTCCTTGCGGTTAGGCCACCGGCTTCGGGTATTACCGACTCTCATGGTATGACGGGCGGTGTGTACAAGGCCCGAGAACGTATTCACCGCGGCATGCTGATCCGCGATTACTAGCGATTCCAACTTCATGAAGTCGAGTTGCAGACTTCAATCCGAACTGAGATTACTTTTATGAGGTTTGCTTGCCTTCACAGGTTTGCGTCTCTTTGTCCGTAACCATTGTAGCACGTTTGTAGCCCAGGTCATAAAGGGCATGATGATTTGACGTCATCCCCACCTTCCTCCATGTTATCCATGGCAGTCTCGCTAGAGTCCCCAACTTAATGATGGTAACTAGCAATAAGGGTTGCGCTCGTTGCGGGACTTAACCCAACATCTCACGACACGAGCTGACGACAACCATGCACCACCTGTATGAGATATATATTTCCTTATTTCTAAGTATTTAACCTCTATGTCAAGCCCTGGTAAGGTTCTTCGCGTAGCGTCGAATTAAACCACATGCTCCACTGCTTGTGCGGGCCCCCGTCAATTCCTTTAAGTTTTATTCTTGCGAACGTAGTACCCAGGCGGAGGACTCATTGCGTTTGCTTCGACAGTGGATTATTTTCCACCATCAGGTCCTCAACGTTTACAGCGTGGACTACTAGGGTATCTAAGCCTATTTGCTCCCCACGCTTTCGTGACTGAGCGTCAGTATTGGGCTGGTAAACCGCCTTCGCCACTGGTGTTCTTCCTAATATCTGTGCATTTCACCGCTACATTAGGAGTTCCATTTACCTCTCCCACACTCTAGCTATACAGTTTCCAAAGCGAACCGTCGTTAAGCAACGGGCTTTAACTTTAGACTTGTATAACCGCCTGCTCACTCTTTACGCCCAATAATTCCGGATAACGCTTGCTACCTACGTATTACCGCGGCTGCTGGCACGTAGTTAGCCGTAGCTTTCTAACAAAGTACCGTCAAATATAACTCATTTCCTAGCTATACCATTCGTCCCTTGTCACAGAAGTTTACAACCCGAAGGCCTTAATCCTTCACGCGGCGTTGCTCGATCAGGGTTTCCCCCATTGTCGAATACTCCCTACTGCTGCCTCCCGTAGGAGTCTGGACCGTGTCTCAGTTCCAGTGTGGCCGATCAACCTCTCAGTTCGGCTACGGATCCTTGCCTTGGTGGGCTTTTATCTCACCAACTAGCTAATCCGCCGCAGGTCCATCCCTTTGCGATGCTTGAAAGCACCCTTTTAACATAAAGACTTGTGTCTAAATGTCGTATCCGGTATTAGCCAAAGTTTCCCTCGGGTATCCCGGTCATAGGGGTAGGTTCCCAACGTGTTACTCACCCGTTCGCCACTAGATAGTATTGCTACTATCCCGTTCGACTTGCATGTATTAGGCACGCCGCCAGCGTTCATCCTGAGCCAGGATCGAACTCTCTTTAAATATATTTATTTAACTTATTATTCAATCTATTGGTTCAAAATTATTTTCTGGTTATTCTTACTTATTAAGAATGACGTTTATCATGTGATTATTCTATGATTGTGTATCTATTCAGTTTTCAAAGATCACTTTGTGCTTTTTTTAAGACGCTCTAGTAGATTATCACTTTTTTATAACTATGTCAACAAGAAGTTTTCATGTTTTTTTAAGTTAATCTATCTAGTTTTGCTGGCACTTCTTAGTGCTTTATTATGATAATATAAAAATTAAATGATTGCAAGAAAAATTTAAAAAGAAGTGATATTTTTTCACTTCTTTAAAAATCATCTAATAAATTTGAATTAGAGAAAGAAATTGCTAATGCATCTCCTCTTTCTTCTTCTATCTTCAATAAGAATTCTTTTGCTTTAGAATATCCTCTTGAATAACTAGCTTGAGCATAAATATAGGCTTTATTTAAATCTTTATTTACTATTTTTCCTTGATAGTAGACTTCTGCTAAATAATATTGAGCTTCTTTTAAACCAGCTTTACTAGCTTGATAGATTAAATTTAATCCTTTTGAAATATCTAAATTAGAATAGTTCCCTTCTATTAAATATCTTCCTATATTATATTTAGCTTTAATAGATCCTAGACTTTGAGCTTGCTTATAATAAGCTAAGGCTAGTTCATCATCTTTTTTAACATATTTTCCTTGTATATATAAATCACCTAAAAATATCAATGCTCTTATATCATCTTTGTTTGCAAAATATTTCAAGATTTCAAGTTGTTCTTTTGGATCATCAATATTGGTGTTTTCTAATATATCAATTGCGTTTACTAATTGGTTGTAATCTAAGTCTAAATCTTTATTTTCTAATGAGGTAGTTTCAACTGCATTTACTTCTAAATTAGAATATTGCTTAGCTAATTCTAATAACTTTTCTACTTTAGTATCATCTTTTACATGATTTGCAAGTGGCACTTGGTAATATTTAGCTAAAAATTCACAAGCTAGTGGGTCAGAGTTTACTTCAATTAAATTAGCTAATGAGTCATAGCATTTATTTAATAACTTAGTTCCTTTATCAATATCAATAGGAATATCTTTAAAAGGAACACAAAGAATATAACCAAGTAAAAACATAGCCTTTGGATTTTTTAATTTAGCCGACTTTTTTAAATATTCTACAAATTTTTGATCCGAAGTCAATTTGTTATTAATTAATTCTTCTTTATAAAGTTTATACCCTTGTAAGAAGAGATTCTCACTTAATTCTTTTTTGTTCATATAAATTACCCATATTTATAGTAAACCAAAAAGAAAATAATCTCAATTAATTTTATTTTCAATCCCTCTTATTATTTGATAATAACCATTTTTACATACTATTAAAT
>CAVEVP010000015.1:0-3375 GCA_963619335.1 Clostridiales bacterium
GAAAACGCCCCAAGGTGGTCAGCGGCGTCCTGCTCTCCCACGGACTGACTCCGCAGTACCATCGGCGCTCGGGGGCTTAACTTCCGGGTTCGGTATGGGGCCGGGTGTGCCTCCCCTGCCATGGCCGCTGACCATCTTGGGGCGTTCCCGAGGGCGTGCCCTCAGGGCCGCACAGCGCGACCAGTTCCTCGCGAAAGACCGCTCGATGAATGTCCGAGCCAAGTGAAAAAACAAGGAAGAGCTCGGCCGATTAGTAGCGCTCGGCTGCGCCCCTCGCGGGGTGTCCACCTGCGCCCTATCGAACACGTAGTCTACGTGTGGCCTTACCGAAGGGAGAACTCATCTCAGGACTGGCTTCCCGCTTAGATGCTTTCAGCGGTTATCCTAACCGGACGCGGCTACCGGGCAGTGCCGTTGGTCGACAACCCGCACACCGGAGGTCCGTCCACCCCGGTCCTCTCGTACTAGGGGCAGCCTCCTTCAGTTCTCCTACGCCCACGGAGGATAGGGACCGAACTGTCTCACGACGTTCTGAACCCAGCTCGCGTACCGCTTTAAACGGCGAACAGCCGTACCCTTGGGACCTGCTCCAGCCCCAGGATGCGATGAGCCGACATCGAGGTGCCAAACCTTCCCGTCGATGTGGACTCTTGGGGAAGATCAGCCTGTTATCCCCGGAGTACCTTTTATCCGTTGAGCGACGGCCATACCACTCTGTGCCGCCGGATCACTAGAACCGACTTTCGTCCCTGCTCGGCTTGTGGGCCTCGCAGTCAAGCCTGCTTGCGCTCTTGCACTCTAAAGGACGGTTGCCGACCGTCCCGAGCAGACCTTACGTGCGCCTCCGTTACTCTTTGGGAGGCGACCGCCCCAGTCAAACTACCCACCTGGCACGGTCCCTGCGCCGGGTCACGGCCGCAGGTTAGGATGCCAAGGCGCCGAGGGTGGTATTCCAAGGGCGACTCCGCGGGGGCTGGCGCCCCCGCATCACAGTCTCCCACCTATCCTCTACACGACGCCCCGGCAGCCAATGCCAAGCTGCAGTAAAGGTTCACGGGGTCTTTCCGTCCTTCCGCGGGTAAGTCGCATCTTCACGACTAGTGCAATTTCACCGGGTCCATGGTTGAGACAGCGCCCAAGTCGTTGCGCCTTTCGTGCAGGTCGGAACTTACCCGACAAGGAATTTCGCTACCTTAGGACCGTTATAGTTACGGCCGCCGTTTACCGGGGCTTGGATTCGCCGCCTCGCTTGCGCTAACGGCTCCTCGTGACCTTCCGGCACCGGGCAGGCGTCAGACCCTATACGTCGTCTTTCGACTTCAGCAGAGTCCTGTGTTTTTGGTAAACAGTCGCTTGGGCCTATTCACTGCGGCCGGCACTGGGCGGGGAGGAGCAAGTCCACCCACCCCGGCCGGCGCCCCTTCTCCCGAGGTTACGGGGCGATTTTGCCGAGTTCCTTAACCATGGTTCCCCCGATCGCCTTGGTATGCTCTACCCACCCACCTGTGTCGGTTTGCGGTACGGGCACCTGGCGGCTCCCTAGGGACTTTTCTGGGCAGCATGGGCTCACCGGCTTCGGCCAAATGCCTTCGTCACCGCCCTCAGGCTTATCTGTGGCCCGCGT
Organism: Clostridiales bacterium; assembly: GCA_963619335.1. GTDB lineage: Bacteria > Patescibacteriota > Saccharimonadia > Saccharimonadales > Saccharimonadaceae > Nanosyncoccus. The sequence continues at coordinate 1,625 of CAVEVP010000015.1, forward strand.
TTCACAAGGCCACGCCCTACGGCGGCTCGCGGGGACGTCCAGAACCCCGTCCGGCTACCCTTCTGCGTCATCCCATCGGTGATAGCGCCGCGTCGGTGGTGCAGGAATGTCTGCCTGCTGCGCATCGGCTACGCCTTCCGGCCTCGCCTTAGCCCCCGACTGACCCTGGGAGGATTAGCCTCGCCCAGGAAACCTTGGGTTTACGGCGGACTGGTTTCTCGCCAGTCTCTCGTTACTCATGCCAGCATTCTCACTTCCGGGCGCTCCACCGAGGGTTATCCCCCGGCTTCGCCGCGCACGGAAAGCTCCCCTACCGATTGATAAATCAATCCCGCCGCTTCGGCGCGATGCTTAGCCCCGTGTATTGTCGGCGCATGTCCACTCGACCAGTGAGCTATTACGCACTCTTTGAATGGGTGGCTGCTTCTAAGCCAACATCCTGGTTGTCTGGGCGGACGCACATCCTTTGCCACTCAACATCGACTTGGGGGCCTTAGCGGGCGGTCTGGGCTGTTTCCCTCTCGAGCACACAGCTTAGCCCACATGCTCTGACTGCCGGCCTACATAACCCGCGGTATTCGGAGTTTGGTCGGCTTTGGTAGGCGGTGAGGCCCCCGCAGCCGTCCAGTGCTCTACCCCCGCGGGTGAGCGGCCGACGCTAGCCCTAAAGCTATTTCGGGGAGAACGAGATATCTCCGGGTTTGATAGGCCTTTCACTCCTACCCACGGCTCATCCCCCCAGTTTTCAACCTAGGTGGGTTCGGCCCTCCACGGGGTCTTACCCCCGCTTCAGCCTGCCCATGGATAGCTCACCCGGCTTCGCGTCTGCGGCGCGCGACTCTGACGCCCTGTTCGGACTCGCTTTCGCTACGGCTCGCTTCGCGGCTTGGCCTCGCCGCGCACCGCAACTCGCTGGCTCATTCTACAAAAGGCACGCCGTCACACGGCCAAAGGCCGCGCTCCGACTGCTTGTAGGCAGGCGGTTTCAGGTACTGTTTCACTCCCCTCCCGGGGTGCTTTTCACCTTTCCCTCACGGTACTTGTGCGCTATCGGTCACAGGAGAGTATTCAGGGTTGGAGGGTGGACCCCCCAGCTTCCCACCGGGTTTCACGTGTCCGGCAGTACTCGGGAGCGCCAGAGGCGGGCCTTGTGCTTCGCGTACGGGGCTCTAACCCCCTGTGGCCGGCCTTCCCAGGCCGTTCCGCTCGCACAAGGCTTTGTAACCGCACGGTTCTGTCGTCCCACAACCCCGGCCGGGCTTGCGCTCCGGCCGGTTTGCCCTAGGTCCCCGTTCGCTCGCCACTACTAGGGGAATCTCGATTTGATTTCTCTTCCTCCGGGTACTTAGATGTTTCAGTTCCCCGGGTTGCCCCCCTCCCCCCTATGTGTTCAGGGGGAGGGCGGCGCGCGATGATGCGCGCCGGGTTTTCCCATTCGGAGACCCGCGGGTCGGAGGGTGTGTGCCCCTCACCGCGGATTATCGCAGCTTGCCGCGTCCTTCGTCGGCTTCCTGTGCCAAGGCATCCGCCGCCTGCCCTTACCATCTTCCTCGTAAACGTCTTCATTAAGACTCAGATGGCTCGAACATACATTCAACTCAATTGCATGAGATGCGATCTTTCGTTTATATAGGAATAATCTGATCACGCTATGCAGCTCTCAAGGTACGCCCGCGGCGGGGCCGCGAGGACCGGGTACCGCGCCCTTGCGGGCGATGGGGGTCGTCCAGACAGCCGTGGTCCCAAAGGTT
>CAVEVP010000016.1:0-3222 GCA_963619335.1 Clostridiales bacterium
TAGCGAAGGGATGAGAAGAATAATATGGTCAAGCGAAGTTAGGGTCCACGGAGGATGCCTAGGAGCCGCCAGACGAAGAAGGACGTGATTAGCTGCGAAAAGCTGAGGGGAGGAGCACATATCCGACGATCCTTAGATGTCCGAATGGGGTAACCCAAATGTCTGGATGACATTTACCAGTACATGAACACATAGTGTACTGGGGTGAGACGCTGGGAAGTGAACCATCTAAGTACCAGCAGGAAAAGAAATCAAAATGAGATTCCCTAAGTAGCGGCGAGCGAAAGGGGAAGAGCCCAAACCCAAGGCGTGTCAAGGATAGACCCGTTGCGTCGTGGGTGTAGCAGGATTCAGTGGTGGACAGTCTATGGTCCACGTCAAGTAAGAAACCTTAAGTAAAGGCGAAGGATCTGGGAAGGTTCGTCAAAGAGGGTGAAAGCCCCGTAGCTAGATTACTTAAGGCTTGATGGCTGAAATTCCTAAGTACGCCGGGACACGAGGAATCCTGGTGGAAGCAGGGGAGACCACTCTCCAAGGCTAAATACTCGGCGGCTACCGATAGCGCATAGTACCGTGAGGGAAAGGTGAAAAGAACCCCGGGAGGGGAGTGAAAGAGAACCTGAAACCATGGACCCACAAGCGGTCGAAGCCCGAAAGGGTGACGGCGTGCCTTTTGTAGAATGAGCCTGCGAGTTATGATATGCAGCGAGGTTAAGCGATAGGAGTCGCGGAGCCGAAGGGAAACCGAGTCTGAATAGGGCGTATAGTTGCATGTTATAGACCCGAAGCCAAGTGATCTATCCATGGCCAGGCTGAAGCACCGGTAAGACGGTGTGGAGGGCCGAACCTAAATCCGCTGAAAAGGGTTGGGATGAGCTGTGGATTGGAGCGAAAGACTAAACAAACTTGGAAATAGCTGGTACTCCCCGAAATAGCTTTAGGGCTAGCCTTACGCGGACAGTTGCGGAGGTAGAGCACTGAATGGATGAGGGCCCTTCACCGGGTACCGATTTCAATCAAACTGCGAATGCCGTAACCAAATACGTAGGAGTCAGACGGCGACTGATAAGGGCCGTCGTCAAAAGGGAAACAGCCCAGACCACCGGCTAAGGTCCCAAATGTGTGCCAAGTGGGAAAGGAAGTGCGGTTGCAAAGACAGCCAGGAGGTTGGCTCAGAAGCAGCCACTCCTTCAAAGAGTGCGTAACAGCTCACTGGTCGAGTAGCCGTGCGCCGACAATTCAACGGGGCTAAGCACACAACCGAAGCCGTGGCTCAGTACTAAGTACTGGGGGTAGGGGAGCATTCCGTGTACAGACGAAGGTGCGTCGTAAGGCGAGCTGGATGGGACGGAAGAGAGAATGCAGGCATGAGTAACGAATAGACGGGTGAGATCCCCGTCCGCCGAAAGCCTAAGGTTTCCAGGGTAAAGGTAATCTACCCAGGGGTTAGTCGGCCCCTAAGGCGAGGACGAAAGTCGTAGTCGATGGGAAACGGGTTAATATTCCCGTACCTCTTAACGAATCGATGGGATGAAGCATAGAGCGAAGCACAGCAGGGCGACGGTTGTCCCTGTTTAAGCGTCAAGCGGTTGATTCTTCCAGGCAAATCCGGGAGAAGACGTGAGGCGCGAATACGAGCGAGCCTACGGGTAAGTGAAGTGTGCTAAGTTGTCGTGCCAGGAAATAATCTCTAAGGTGTGTCGTTAAGGGACCGTACTATAAACCGACACAGGTGGGCGAGCTGAGAATGCGAAGGCGTACGGAAGAATTTGCGTTAAGGAACTCGGCAAAATGCATACGTAACTTCGGGATAAGTATGGCCGTGAGAGCGGCTGCAGAGAAATGGCCCATGCGACTGTTTACCAAAAACACAGGTCCATGCGAACCGGTAACGGGAAGTATATGGACTGACACCTGCCCGGTGCTGGAAGGTTAAGGGGAGTAGTTAGCGCAAGCGAAGCTGCGAACTGAAGCCCCAGTAAACGGCGGCCGTAACTATAACGGTCCTAAGGTAGCGAAATTCCTTGTCGGGTAAGTTCCGACCCGCACGAATGGTGTAACGATATGGGCACTGTCTCAACGCAAGATCCGGTGAAATTGAAGTCCAGGTGAAGATGCCTGGTACCTGTGGTTAGACGGAAAGACCCCGTGAACCTTTACTTCAACTTAACATTGGTGATTGATTCGTCCTGTGTAGGATAGGTGGGAGGCGAAGATCCGTGGCCGTTAGGTTACGGGGAGCCGACGGTGAAATACCACCCTGGACGATTCAATCCCCTAACCCTCACCGTTATCCGGTGCGGGGACAATGCTAGGCGGGAAGTTTGACTGGGGCGGTCGCCTCCCAAAGTGTAACGGAGGCGCGCGAAGGTCACCTTAGGGCGGTTGGGAATCGCCCGTCAAGTGTAAAGGCACAAGGTGGCTTGACTGCGAGACGAACAGGTCGAGCAGGTACGAAAGTAGGTCTTAGTGATCTGGCGGTAGCGTGTGGAAGCGCCGTCACTTAACGGATAAAAGGTACTCCGGGGATAACAGGCTGATCTTGCCCAAGAGTTCACATCGACGGCAAGGTTTGGCACCTCGATGTCGGCTCATCGCATCCTGGGGCTGGAGCAGGTCCCAAGGGTTTGGCTGTTCGCCAATTAAAGCGGTACGCGAGCTGGGTTCAGAACGTCGTGAGACAGTTCGGTCCCTATCTGCCACAGGCGTTGGATGTTTGAGAGGCCCTGCTTCTAGTACGAGAGGACCGAAGTGGACGAACCTCTGGCGAATCTGTTGTCGTGCCAACGGCACTGCAGAGTAACCACGTTCGGAAGAGATAAGCGCTGAAGGCATCTAAGTGCGAAACTCTCCTCAAGATTGAACATCCCCGACTTTAAGTCGATAAGGAACCAGAGAGACTATCTGGTTGATAGGCCGCGGGTGCAAGTGCAGTAATGTATTCAGCCCAGCGGTACTAATCATCCGAATGGCTTGACCATATTGTCCTTCTCATCTCAAGATTCATATTAGGAATCCTCAAACTAGACGTCTAAATTCTTTTGGGCTTCAAAGTTTGAGTGGACCTGGTGGTTATGGCAGAGTGGAAATACCCGTTCCCATCCCGAACACGGAAGTCAAGCGCTCTCACGCCGATGGTACTGCAGTTTTGCGGGAGAGTAGGTAGCCGCCAGGTCCTTTTTTTTGCCTTTTGGTGTTGTTTTTTTATTATTGGCTTGGCTG
>CAVEVP010000017.1:0-3050 GCA_963619335.1 Clostridiales bacterium
GGAATTTCGCTACCTTAGGACCGTTATAGTTACGGCCGCCGTTTACCGGGGCTTCGATTCGGCGCTTCGCTTGCGCTGACGCCTCCTGTTAACCTTCCGGCACCGGGCACGTGTCAGGCCATATACCTCCCATTGCTGGTTTGCATGGCCCTGTGTTTTTGGTAAACAGTCGCTTCTGCCGTTTCCCTGCGACCCCCAGCGGCCCCGCGCTGTCCGCGCTCACCGCCGGGGGCTCCCCTTATCCCGAAGTTACGGGGTCAATTTGCCGAGTTCCTTCTCCTGGGTTGTCTCAAGCACCTTGGGCTGCTCGCCCTGTCCGCCTGTGTCGGTTTGCGGTACGGGCTCCCTCTCGGCTCCCTTAGGGGGTTTTCCTGGCACCGGCGCGGACCTCTCGGATTCGGGCCGAAGCCCTCCTCCGGTCAGGAGTCTGGGGCATCCGCCCGGGGGATTTGCCTCCCGGGCGCCTTGCGCTCCTTCCGCGGCATCCATCAGCCGCTCGGTCCTGTCCGATGCGTCGCCCCGTCGGTCGTAACGCCTCGAGGGAGGCCGGGGATTCTTCACCCCGTCTCCATCGGCTACGCCTCTCGGCCTCGCCTTAGGTCCCGGCTAACCCCGGGGAGATTAACTTTACCCGGGAAACCTTGGACTTTCGGTGCGCGGGCTTTCCACCCGCGTTTTCGCATACTCATGCCAGCATTCTCGTTTCCGGTACCTCCAGCGCGCATCGCCACGCGCCTTCCCAGGCCTGCGGAACGCTCTCCTACCGCTCCCCCTCGCGGGGAAGCCCACGACTTCGGTGACGCGCTTAGTCCCGATAATTTTGGGCGCGGGACCGCTCGACCAGTGAGCTATTACGCTTTCTTTAAAGGATAGCTGCTTCTAAGCTAACCTCCTGGCTGTCTGAGCAGTCCCACATCCTTTCCCACTCAGCGCGTACTTGGGGACGCTTAGTCGGTGGTCAGGGTTGTTTCCCTTTCGTCCGCGGATCTTATCACCCGCGGGCTGTCTGCCGCGAACCGGATCGGCGGTATTCGGAGTTTGGTTGGGTTTGGTAAGCGGGTGTGCCCCCTAGTCCATCCAGTGCTCTACCCCCGCGATCCTGTCGCGACGCCATACCTAAATATGTTTCGGAGAGAACAAGCTATCGCCCAGTTTGATTGGCCTTTCACCCCCACCCACAGCTCATCCGGACACGTTTCAATGTATATCGGTGCGGCCCTCCACGGGGTGTTACCCCCGCTTCAGCCTGGCCATGGGTAGATCACTAAGGCTTCGTGTCTGCCGCGTACGACTCGGCGCCCTATTCAGACTCGCTTTCGCTGCGGCTCCGGCCCTGAGGGCCTTAGCCTCGCCGTACACGAGCAACTCGCTGGCTCATTAAACAAAAGGCACGCCGTCAGGGGGATGAATCCCCCCTCCGACAGAATGTGCGCACACGGTTTCAGGCACTGTTTCACTCCCCTCTCGGGGTGCTTTTCACCTTTCCCTCACGGTACTCGTCGCTATCGGTCATCCGCTCGTATTTAGCCTTGGAGGGTGGTCCCCCCGGCTTCAGGCAGGGTTTCACGTGCCCCGCCCTACTCAGGATGCTGCCAAGCGCAGTCGAGGGTCCCTACAGGCCTGTCACCTGCTTCGGGGGGGCTTTCCATCCCGCTTCGGTCCCTTCTCCTGCGTCACGCGGCAGTCCTACAACCCCGGGATCGCTCCCGGTTTGGGCTACTCCCCGTTCGCTCGCCGCTACTTGGGGAATCTCGGTTGATGTCTTCTCCTCCGGCTACTTGGATGTTTCGGTTCGCCGGGTTGGCCTCCCCGGGCCTATGTGTTCGGCCCGGGAATGCCCGGATCGCTCCGGGCGGGTTGTCCCATTCGGATTCCCGGGGGTCAATGGCTCCTTGCGCCTCGCCCCGGATTTTCGCAGCTTGTCGCGTCCTTCTTCGCCGGCGGATGCCTAGGCATCCCCCGTGTGCGCTCTCTCGCTTAATTCCTTATGTCCAGCGACTTAGCTCTTCGCCTCGCATGAGCAGCCCGGCGCCCCGCCTTCCGGCCGGGACGCCCTCTAGCTTCTTTGCTTCGCTTCTCGCTTGTTTCACTTTTCTCTGGAATTGCTTTCCCGAACTGTCAATCGCCTCCGCAGCGCTTTGACTGCGGAATAAAAATCTTTGCTTCAAAGAGTATGGAGCTAAGGAGACTCGAACTCCTAACATCCAGCTTGCAAAGCTGGCGCTCTACCAGTTGAGCTATAACCCCACGCTTTTCAGCGAATGGGCCTGAATGGACTTGAACCATTGACCCCCGCCTTATCAGAGCGGTGCTCTAACCAACTGAGCTACAGACCCTAGACTCATTGAAATTCTTAGAGATGTACTTGGCGATGCGATGTTCCGCGTGCAGGTGGCGGTCCGACAGGACCGCGGTTTACTCCTTAAAGGAGGTAATCCAGCCGCACCTTCCGGTACGGCTACCTTGTTACGACTTAGCCCCAGTCAAAGGTCTCGCTTTAGGCGCTTGCTCCCTTGCGGGTCGGCGACGCGACTTAGAGCGCTCCCTTCTTCCATGGCTTGACGGGCGGTGTGTACAAGGCCCGGGAACGTATTCACCGTGGTGTGCTGACCCACGATTACTAGCGATTCCAGCTTCACGGAGTCGAGTTGCAGACTCCGATCCGAACTGAGGGCGGCTTTGGGGATTCGCTCGGCCTCGCGGCCCCGCTGCCCTTTGTACCGCCCATTGTAGCACGTGTGTAGCCCAGGATGTAAGGGCCATGAGGACTTGACGTCATCCACACCTTCCTCCGGGTTGTCCCCGGCAGTCTCTCCAGAGAGCCCCCTTGCGGGCGGCAACTGGAAACGTGGGTTGCGCTCGTTGCGGGACTTAACCCAACATCTCACGACACGAGCTGACGACAGCCATGCAGCACCTGTGCGAACCGTTGCATTGCTGCAAAACGGCGATCTCTCGCCGCGGCGATTCCATGTCAAACCCTGGTAAGGTTCTGCGCGTTGCTTCGAATTAAACCACATGCTCCACCGCTTGTGCGGGCCCCCGTCAAT
>CAVEVP010000018.1:0-2929 GCA_963619335.1 Clostridiales bacterium
CATGAAATCCACTAAAGGTGAACATGAAATCCACTAAAGGTGAACATGAAATCCAAAGAAAGTGAAAATAGATTGAATTTATTTTCACTTTAAGCTATATTTTTATTAGCTTAAAAAAGGAGAAAAAACATGCCTAGAAGAAAAAATACGCCAATTAAGACTCTCGGAAATGCTCCGGATAAATTAATAATTCAAAAATCTCTGCCGTTATATTCATTATGGCAATCAGATTTAACCTTGGCAGAATTTAAAATCCTAGATACTTTCCTAAGTCGCATTGACAGCCGTCACCCAGAAAGGCGGTCTGTTATTTTTAAAAAAGGCGAATTGGAAAACTTACTAGGAGTAAAACGCATCCGAACCGAAGAGCTGGACAACCGGATTGCCCATTTATGTACATCTGTCCGAGTTGAAGATAAAAACGCTACCAGAGGATTTGCTAGAGTTTCTTTATTTGCCAAAGCCGTAGCAGAGCCAGACGAGGACGGACTCTGGACTGTTGAGCTTAAAGCCACGTCAGAAGCCATGGAATATATATTTAACGTCGAAGCAATTGGCTATTTGCGGTATAAATTAAAAAGCATAATTGGTCTTCAGAGTCGATATAGCTATGTGTTGTTTCTTTATCTGGAAGCACATAGGAATATGGGCCTCCGGTGGGATGTTCCTCTGTCCGAGCTGAAGCAAATATTATCCTGTGACAGCGAAGAAAGTTATAACGAATTTAAAATTTTTAATAACCGCGTTTTGAAACGCTGCCAGACAGAAATTCATGAGAAAACACCCTGCAGGTTCTCATATGAGCCGATAAGACGAGGGAGAAAAGTAGCATCAATCCGGTTTGTTCTGGAGCCAATGTCAGAGCTTCCGGATCAGTTGATGCTAGAATCTTTTAAGAAGACAGATGACAGAGACTTATATGAGGATGCTTTAGCTCCGCTTAGCCTGACGGTGGAGCAGATCGCAGAAGTTAAAGAGCTTCTGGTCTTAATACCGGCACAGAAGCTTCCGGTGCTACCCAACAGCATGGCTGCTACTTCTCTCAGAAGATGTCATTACCTCCGGCTCAAGGTGGCTACCATGCAGAGGATTGATTCCGAAGAACACATCAACGACAAGTTTGCATATTTAAAAAAGGCTATCAGAAAAGATGCCTTGGATTAACAAAAAGAGGACTCGAATCGACCAGATTGGGGTCCTCTTTTTCTGTCCAGCAGGAAGTGCTGGACACAGCCCTGCGGGCGCAGTATAGTTTTGATGAGACGTAGTCTTGTCAAAACTAATATTGCGTTACTTTTGACAAAAGTAACAAAACACAAAGGAGAAGCGTCATGTTAAAAGTTAGCCTATCTGTTACGAAAGGACGGGGCAGCATAGCTCACAACAATCGGGAATTCTTCACGCCTAACGTAGATCCCAACCGTAGCAAAAACAACATCATCTATAAGCGCGAGTCTCTGGAATCCGCCTATGAAAAGTGTTTCGGCCAGGCTATAGCCGACTACAACGAAAACCAGAAAAGAAAGGATCGAAAAATAGCCGGAAGCTCCGGCTATTTAGAAAAAATCCGGTCTTCTGGAAATGGCGAAAAACCGTTCTACGAAATAGTAGTTCAAGTCGGAAACCAGTACGATTGTACTATCGGCACAGAAGCTTCCGACTTAGCAATTCAGGCGTTAAAAACCTATATGAGCACATGGGGAAAGAGAAACCCGAATTTATATGTAGTCAACGCTGTGCTGCATCTGGACGAAAAGACGCCACACTTACACATTGACTACATCCCTGTTGCCCACGGCTATAAATCCGGTTTACAAACCAGAAACAGCCTTGATAAAGCACTAAAAAGTCAGGGCATAAACGGCTTATCAAGCCGACATAGAAATAGCACTATGAACTGGCAAGAAAAAGAAAAGGAAGCACTTGAAAAGGTGCTCCCAGAAGGCTTAGAACGTGCTCCGGAGACAGGTTTACACCGGACTCATCAGACTGTAGACCAGTATAAATCCATGGCAGCTATTATTAATTCCGAGGTGGAGCATCTTCCGGCTGAAATTGAATTTACGCCTACTAAGTTGTCTAAAAATAAGGCTGTGGTGTCCCAGGACGCCCTGGAAGCCCTGGAACGCCGTGCAAAACTATCTAGGGTAGCTTTAGACGTCCAAAACGGCTTAGAGGCGTCTCAGAGGCTCAGAGACGCTCAAATCGGAGAGCTAATGGAAAAGGTGGTATCCGTAGCTGAATCCACAGAAAAGGCCTCTCAGGACGCTCAGAGACGTCTAGAAGAGGCCGAGGCATTATATCAGCACCAACTAGGGCTGAATAAAGAAAACGAGGATTTAAAAGCAGAATTGAGCATCAGAGATATGGAGATCGCCGACCTGCGCAATGAAAACAATCAGCTCCGGAGTGTCATTAATGAGCTTCGGGCAGAAATCCGGACTGAGGTAAGTAAAGTCTGGGACATCGTCCGGCAGGCGATGCAAGCGGTAGGCTGTTTAATCTGGGGGTCTCCTTTACTCCGGAAGAAATTATCTCCGGAACAGGAAGATCTTGTTGAGGGCGTCTATGACTGGGTCTGCTGTCAGGCTGACTATGCCGGATACGAGTCAGAAGTAACTAAGCCCATGGAAAAAGAGTGTTGCATTTCAGATGACATTCTGGCTCATACCGAGCTGCTAAAAGACCGCGATTTAGATGCCGACACAGACCCAGATCTAGGAGATGACTCTCTTCTTATTTTTTAATTTTTTACATGTGCTTCACGCGCATAATCAATCAATCAATCAATCTTGATTTATTACTTGATTTCCTTCTTGATTTCCTTCTTGATTTAGAGCCCCCTTCAGGCACGTAGCTACGTTCTTTTTTTTTCTAAAGGTGAACATGAAATCCACTAAAGGTGAACATGAAATCCACTAAAGGTGAA
>CAVEVP010000019.1:0-2880 GCA_963619335.1 Clostridiales bacterium
CGAATCAGCATGTCGCGGTGAATACGTTCTCGGGCCTTGTACACACCGCCCGTCACACCATGAGAGTCGGTAACACCCGAAGCCGGTGGCCTAACCGCAAGGAAGGAGCTGTCTAAGGTGGGACTGATGATTGGGGTGAAGTCGTAACAAGGTATCCCTACGGGAACGTGGGGATGGATCACCTCCTTTCTAGGGAGAGAGAGTTGTGCTTTCTTGTTTGGTTTTGAATGTCTTAGGACATTCAAGAGGACATTGAAAACTGGATAGTAGTAAAAAATTGCGAAAACGATAAAGAAGAGATTAGACATTATAAAAAAAGGTCTAGTACGAAAAGTCGAAAGTAACTAAGATTTTACAGCAAGTGTAAACGAAAAAAAGTTCAAGCAAGCAAACCTAGAAGGTAAAGCAAGAAAGGGCGTATGGGGAATGCCTAGGCACACTCCGGCGAAGAAGGACGCAGCAAACAGCGAAATGCGACGGTGAGCGGTAAGCACGTGAAGAGCCGTCGATATCCGAATGGGGGAACCCACATGGAGTCAAGTCCATGTATCACATGTCGAATACATAGACATGATGAGGCGAGACGCAGGGAACTGAAACATCTAAGTACCTGCAGGAAGAGAAAATAAGAATGATTTTCTGAGTAGCGGCGAGCGAAAGGGAAGGAGCCCAAACCGATCTGAGGATCGGGGTAGTAGGATCATCGAAGAATCTTACAGAGGATCATAGAGGAATCACATGGGAAGGTGAGCGAGAGAGGGTGAGAGCCCCGTACTCGAAATGAGAGACTGGAGAGAGATGACACCTGAGTAGGGCGGGACACGAGGAATCCTGTCTGAATCGGCCGGGACCATCCGGCAAGGCTAAATACGAGAGAGTGACCGATAGTGAACCAGTACCGTGAGGGAAAGGTGAAAAGAACCCCGGGAGGGGAGTGAAAGAGAACCTGAAACCATATGCCTACAAGAAGTCAGAGCCCGTTAAAGGGTGATGGCGTGCCTTTTGTAGAATGAACCGGCGAGTTACTGTATGGAGCGAGGTTAAGCAGGATATGCGGAGCCGAAGCGAAAGCGAGTCTTAAGAGGGCGAAAGTTGCATGCAGTAGACCCGAAACCGGGTGATCTAGCCATGACCAGGTTGAAGTTGGGGTAAAACCCGATGGAGGACCGAACCGACCCCCGTTGAAACGTTGGCGGATGAGTTGTGGCTAGGGGTGAAATTCCAATCGAACCCGGAGATAGCTGGTTCTCCCCGAAATAGCTTTAGGGCTAGCGTCGGAGTGAACCCATGTGAAGGTAGAGCACTGAATGTGTGATGGCCCCATCCCGGGGTACTGAATACAATCAAACTGCGAATGTCATATGGGATGTCCGGCAGTCAGACTGTGAGTGATAAGGTCCATGGTCAAGAGGGAAACAGCCCAGACCGCCAGTTAAGGTCCCAAAATACAGGCTAAGTGGAAAAGGATGTGGGGATGCCCAGACAACTAGGAGGTTGGCTCAGAAGCAGCCATCCTTTAAAGAGTGCGTAACAGCTCACTAGTCGAATGACTCTGCGCCGATAATTTACCGGGGCTAAGCATACTACCGAAGCTATGGATCCTGTTGGGATGGTAGGGGAGCGTTCCATGAACGGAGAAGTACGACCGAGAGGACGTGTGGAGATCATGGAAGAGAGAATGCCGGTGTGAGTAGCGGAACGTGGGTGAGAATCCCACGCACCGAAGACCCAAGGATTCCAGAGGAAGGTTCGTCCGCTCTGGGTAAGTCGGGACCTAAGGCGAGGCCGAAAGGCGTAGTCGATGGACAACAGGTAGAGATTCCTGTACTCATATATATGTGAAGGAATGACGGAGAGAGGAAGCTGCAGCCAGCGGCTGGAAGAGCTGGTGCAAGCGAGATATCGGGATGGCAGGCAAATCCACCATCCGAAACGAGAAGGCGTGAAGCGTACGGAAAGCTACGGCGAGTACGGAAGGCAGTGGACGAGCTTCCAAGAAAAGTTTCTAACGAAAGTATATGTGACCCGTACCGAAAATGGACACACATGGGTGAGGAGAGAATCCTAAGGTGAGCGAGAGAACTATAGCTAAGGAACTCTGCAAAATGACTCCGTAACTTAGGGAGAAGGAGTGCTCATAGAGATATGAGCCGCAGTAAAACGGCCCAAGCGACTGTTTACCAAAAACACAGCTCTCTGCTAAGCCGCAAGGCGAAGTATAGGGGGTGACGCCTGCCCGGTGCTGGAAGGTTAAGGGGAGGGGTTAACGAAAGTGAAGCCCTGAACTGAAGCCCCAGTAAACGGCGGCCGTAACTATAACGGTCCTAAGGTAGCGAAATTCCTTGTCAGGTAAGTTCTGACCCGCACGAAAGGCGTAACGATTTGGGCGCTGTCTCAGCTGTAGACTCGGTGAAGTCTTAGTACCTGTGAAGATGCAGGTTACCCGCGACTAGACGGAAAGACCCCATGGAGCTTCACTGCAGGTTGATATTGGGATTTGATGCAGCATGTACAGGATAGGTAGGAGGCAAGGAGATGGATACGCCAGTATTCAAGGAGCCGCTGTTGGGATACTACCCCTGTTGTATTGGATTTCTAACCGGACGACGTATAGCCGTTGACGGGACAGTGTCAGTCGGGCAGTTTGACTGGGGCGGTCGCCTCCCAAAGAGTAACGGAGGCGCCCAAAGATACCCTCAGCTTGGATGGAAACCAAGCGCAGAGTGCAAAGGCAAAAGGGTGTTTGACTGCGAGACCTACAAGTCGAGCAGGGACGAAAGTCGGGCTTAGTGATCCGGCGGTTCTGCGTGGAAAGGCCGTCGCTCAACGGATAAAAGCTACCCTGGGGATAACAGGCTGATCTGGTCCAAGAGTTCACAT
>CAVEVP010000020.1:0-2836 GCA_963619335.1 Clostridiales bacterium
CGTCAGCTCGTGTCGTGAGATGTTGGGTTAAGTCCCGCAACGAGCGCAACCCTTACTGTCAGTTACTACGCGAGAGGACTCTGGCAGGACTGCCGTTGACAAAACGGAGGAAGGTGGGGATGACGTCAAATCATCATGCCCTTTATGACCTGGGCTACACACGTACTACAATGGCGTTAAACAAAGAGAAGCAAGACCGCGAGGTGGAGCAAAACTCAGAAACAACGTCCCAGTTCGGACTGCAGGCTGCAACTCGCCTGCACGAAGTCGGAATTGCTAGTAATCGCAGATCAGCATGCTGCGGTGAATACGTTCCCGGGCCTTGTACACACCGCCCGTCACACCATGAGAGCCGGGGGGACCCGAAGTCGGTAGTCTAACCGCAAGGAGGACGCCGCCGAAGGTAAAACTGGTGATTGGGGTGAAGTCGTAACAAGGTAGCCGTAGGAGAACCTGCGGCTGGATCACCTCCTTTCTAAGGAGTCAGGCGGAAGGGAAGCATCTAAGATGTGAAACTTCCGGACAGGTCAGTTGTGAGTGAAGTAGATATTGTTCGATTTTGAGGGCCCTGAAAAAGGGTTACTCAAAACCTTATGTGGGGGTTTAGCTCAGCTGGGAGAGCACCTGCTTTGCAAGCAGGGGGTCAAGGGTTCGATTCCCTTAATCTCCACCACATGGGCCAATAGCTCAGCTGGCTAGAGCACACGACTGATAATCGTGAGGTCGATGGTTCGAGTCCATTTTGGCCCACCATGTGATGAAGAATCGAAGTTTCAAGAGATTGGGCTTTGAGGAAGCATCACCAAGACGTACCTTGAAAACTGAATAATAACTGCGAAACAAAGATTATAGTAAGTTCTTTTTAAGAAATATTACAATTTCAAAAGGAAGGGTAACAATAATCTTCGTTGGCAAGAGAGAATCAAGAGGATACAAGCCATTCTCGAGAGAGAATAGTTTGAAGGTCAAGCGAACAAGGGCGCAGGGCGAATGCCTTGGCACTGGGAGCCGATGAAAGACGTGATAAGCTGCGAAAAGCTTCGGGGAGCTGCAAATAAGCATAGATCCGGAGATTTCTGAATGAGGAAACTCACTTGGGTTCATACTCAAGTACGATGTACTGAACTTAAAAATAGGTACATCGAGGGAACCGCCTGAACTGAAACATCTAAGTAGGGCGAGGAAGAGACATCAAACGAGATTCCGTAAGTAGTGGCGAGCGAACGCGGAAGAGGGCAAACCGAGAGTCGAAAGACTTTCGGGGTACGGACTGCATTTAGGACTTAAGTTGTTAACCGAACGGCATGGGAAGGCCGGTCAGAGAGTGTGAGAACCACGTAGGTAAAAACGACGAGAGCTGAGCAAGATCCAGAGTACGGCCAGACACGTGAAACCTGGTCGGAAGACGGGGGGACCACCCTCCAACCCTAAATACTACCCAGTGACCGATAGCGTATAGTACTGTGAAGGAAAGGTGAAAAGCACCCCGGGAGGGGAGTGAAAGAGAACCTGAAACCCTGTGCCTACAAGCACCTAGAGCGCGTCAAAGCGTGATAGGGTACTTTTTGTAGAACGGTCCGGCGAGCGATTGTATGCAGCAAGGTTAAGGACTTAAGGTCTGGAGCCGAAGCGAAAGCGAGTTTGAAAAGGGCGTTAAGTTGCATATAATGGGCCCGAAACCGGGTGACCTACCCATGGTCAGGTTGAAGTGGAAGTAAAATTCCATGGAGGACCGAACCGACCTCCGTTGAAAAGGCGGCGGATGAACTGTGGGTAGCGGAGAAATTCCAATCGAACCCGGAGATAGCTGGTTCTCCCCGAAATAGTTTTAGGACTAGCCTCAAGTTAGATACCTGGAGGTAAAGCACTGAATAGCCTAGCGGCCGAGAGGTTAGCGAAGCTTATCAAACTCAGAATGCCAGAGTATTGATGCTTGGGAGTCAGACAGTGTCAGATAAATGTCATTGTCAAAAGGGAAACAGCCCAGATCTACAGCTAAGGTCCCAAAGTCAGGTTAAGTGGAAAACGATGTGAAGATACGCAGACAACCAGGATGTTGGCTCAGAAGCAGCCACTCATTCAAAGAGTGCGTAATAGCTCACTGGTCGAGCGTCTTTGCGCGGAGAATTTAACGGGGCTAAACCTGACACCGAAGCTTAGGCAACACAGAAATGTGTTGGGTAGGGGAGCGTTGTATACGCGGAGAAACAGTAGCGCAAGCGGCTGTGGAGTGTATAGAAGTGAGAATGCCGGAATGAGTAGCGCGAATGCAGTGAGAATCTGCATGGCCGAAAGCCTCAGGTTTCTGGAGGAAGGTTCGTCCGCTCCAGGTTAGTCGGGAGCTAAGGTGAGGCCTAACGGCGTAGCCGATGCACAGACGGTAGAGATTCCGTCACCACCGAAAGAGTTAAGCACAGGGACACATATGAAGTCTCAGAGCCGGGTGTTGGTTCCGGTAGAGATCGAGGGAAGATAGTACCGAAGTCTGGGATGGAAGATGGCGAGAAAAGCTGTGTGGATTTCTGAGGTGCCCGTACCGCAAACCGACACAGGTAGGTAGGAAGAAGATTCTAAGGCCAACGGGAGAAGGGTTGTTAAGGAACTCGGCAAATTGACCCCGTAACTTCGGGAGAAGGGGTGCTCCAGAGATGGAGCCGCAGAGAATCGGCCCAAGCAACTGTTTACCAAAAACACAGGTTTGTGCTAAATCGAAAGATGACGTATACGAGCTGACGCCTGCCCGGTGCTGGAAGGTTAAGAGGAGATGTGCAAGCATTGAATCGAAGCCCCAGTGAACGGCGGCCGTAACTATAACGGTCCTAAGGTAGCGAAATTC
>CAVEVP010000021.1:0-2813 GCA_963619335.1 Clostridiales bacterium
GGGAACGCGGGGGATTGAAGCATCTTAGTACCCGCAGGAAAAGAAATCAACCGAGATACCGTTATTAAAGGCGATCGAACGCGGTATAGGGCAAACCGAATCCCGCCCGAAAGGAGCGGGAGATGTGGTGTTACAGACTCATTTACACCTAAGTCCAAAGACTCAAACTTGGCTGGAAAGCCAGGCCATAGAGGGTGATAGCCCCTTAGAGGAAGGTGGATATGGTGATTTTTGATGTTCTCGAGTAGTGTGCGTTGGATATCGCGCATGAATTTGGGAGGCATTCACTTCCAACCCTAAATACGTCTCTAGTCCGATAGTGCAGTAGTAGCGTGAGCGAAGACTGAAAAGTACCCTTAACGGGAGGTCAAAAGACCTGAAACCATACGGTCAAAGATTTATATAGCATCAAAGGGAAGAAACCATATTGGTGGACCAGTGTTATATTGTTCGTTTCGAAAAACGATCCAGGGAGTTCTGGTCATTGGCGAGGTTAACTATTCAATTAGGTAGCCGAAGGGAAACCGATTGCCCGCAGTTTTTTACGAGGGGCAACGTGTGCTCGCGTGGAGTCAATGGTGCGGATACCCGAAGCCGGTCGATCTATGCCTGAGCAGGTTGAAGCCCCTCGAAGGGGGGGTGGAGGACCGAACCAGTTCTGATGTGCAAATCGTTTGGATGACTTGGGTATAGGGGTGAAAGGCCAATCTAGGCCGGAAATAGCTGGTTCCCCCTGAAACTAGTCGCAGCTAGACCTCGATCGAGGCAGAACGTGAGGTAGAGCACCGATTGGGTGCTTAGGGGAAGAAATTCCTCGGCATCTTGTCAAACTCCGAACTTGCGTTCACCGTAGACGTCGGGTGTGAGGCCATCCGGGGTAAGCTTGGTGGCCATAAGGGAAACAACCCAGACTAAAGTTAAGGTCCCTAAATTTCGGTCAAGTGTAATACGAAATGGCGTCGGCAGTCTAAAACAACCGGGAGGTGGGCTTAGAAGCAGCCATCCTTCAAAGATAGCGTAACAGCTCACCGGTCTAGATTGTGGGCCCAGAAAATGGACGGGGCTAAACCGAGTACCGATACTTTAGAAATCAGAAATGATATTTGGTAAGGGGGCGTGGTGCATGGGCAGAAGCGGGGCTGTGAAGTCCTGTGGACCGTGTACCAACGAGGATCCTGGAGTGAGTAGCAGCAAAGCACGGTGAGAATCCGTGTCGCCGCAGGGGCAAGGGTTCCTTGGCAATGTTCGTCAGCCAAGGGTTAGTCGATCCTAAGGTAACTCTTAATCGAAGTTATCGAATGGGAAACAGGTTAATATTCCTGTACCAGTGAGATCTTTGCCTATGTTGTTGGATCGGGATAGTTGTTGTACACCCGTCAGTGTATCTAAGCGTCGAAGCCGATGAAGAACCGTAATGGTGAGAAGTTGGCGAATGCGTGATGGGGCAGGCGTAAGCCTGCTTACGATGATTCCTGGTCCCCGTGAAAACCTCATAGTTACAATCTCATTGTTCGTACCAAGAACCGACACAGGTGTCCCTAGGTGAGTAGCCTAAGGCGTGTTAGCATAATCGTGGCGAGGGAACTCGGCAAATTAGCCCTGTAACTTCGGGATAAGGGGTGCCAGTAGTGAGAGCTACTGGTCGCAGTGACAAGAGAACACCGACTGTTTAATAAAAACATAGGTCTCTGCTAGTTCGAAAGGATGTGTATAGAGGCCGAAGCCTGCCCAGTGTCGGCATCTGAAAATCTGTTTCAACGGATCGAAGGACCGATAAACGGCGGGGGTAACTATGACCCTCTTAAGGTAGCGTAATACCTTGTCGCTTAATTGGCGACTTGCATGAAGGCTCAACGAGTGTTCTACTGTCCCCGCCATGACGCTAGTGAAAACAATCAGTCTGGTGCACAATCCAGACCCCTCCATCTGAAAGCGAAGACCCCATGGAGTTTCACTGCAACCTGTTGTTGTTGTAAGAATTGGCATGTGTAGGGTAGGCGGGAGACGTTACCCAGGAAGGTGCGCTAGCATCTCTCCGAGTCACCGATGAAACACCGCCCTTGTCA
The DNA here is from genome assembly GCA_963619335.1 of Clostridiales bacterium. Lineage (GTDB taxonomy): Bacteria > Patescibacteriota > Saccharimonadia > Saccharimonadales > Saccharimonadaceae > Nanosyncoccus. The sequence continues at coordinate 2,067 of CAVEVP010000021.1, forward strand.
ATTTTTACGACTCACCTCTCCGGAGGAACAGCTATAGGCAGGCAGTTCGGGTGGGGCGCCACGCCCTCAAAAAGATAACAAGGGCGCCCAATGGTTAGCTCAGGTAGGTCAGAAATCTACCGAAGAATGTAAGGGTATAAGCTAGCTTGACTCGGAACCAGACAATAGGGTTCGGAGATAGGAAACTATGGCCTAGCGAACCAATCAACCTCCTGAATGGGGGTGATTGATGTCAGAAAAATTACCCTGGGGATAATTGAGTTGTCACGAGCAAGAGTTCACATCGACCTCGTGGCTTGCTACTTCGCTGTCGGCTCTCCCTATCCTGGTGGTGCAGCAGCTGCCAAGGGTGGGGTTGTTCGCCCATTAAAAGGGATCGTGAGCTGGGTTTAAAACGTCGCGAGACAGTTTTGTTGCTTTTTGATGGAGGTGTAGGTACCTGATGAGAAGGACCCTTTAGTACGAGAGGAACAGGGGTTCGTCGCCTCTAGTTTATCAGTTGTCTGACAAGGCATGCTGAGTAGCCACGCGGTAGTGGATAAGAGCTGAAGGCATCTAAGCTCGAAGCCATCTTAAAAAAGAGGTACCCATAGGACGCTCGTAAATGACGAGTTTGATAGAAGCCGGATGTAAGTGCCGAGGTTCGCCGAGGTATTCAGTCCTGGCTTACTAAAGTTCTTTGAACGTCGCTGGAGTGTGATCTAGCAGTTAAACAGGTTCCGTATGAAAGATTCTCATCCTCCGATC
>CAVEVP010000022.1:0-2803 GCA_963619335.1 Clostridiales bacterium
TGGGCAAGATCAGCCTGTTATCCCCGGAGTACCTTTTATCCGTTGAGCGACGGCCATTCCACTCTGAGCCGCCGGATCACTAGAACCGACTTTCGTCTCTGCTCGACTTGTAGGTCTCGCAGTCAAGCTTGCTTATACTCTTGTACTCTACGATTGATTGCCAACCAATCTGAGCAAACCTTACGTACGCCTCCGTTACCTTTTAGGAGGCGACCGCCCCAGTCAAACTACCCACCTGACACGGTCCGCACGCCGGATAACGGTCGCACGTTAGATTACCAATACTGTGAGGGTGGTATTCCAAGGGCGACTCCACAAAAACTGGCGTTTCTGCTTCATAGTCTCCCACCTATCCTCTACACACAGAACCAATAATCAATGTCAAGCTGTAGTGAAGGTTCACGGGGTCTTTCCGTCCTTCCGTGGGTAATTCGCATCTTCACGAATAATACAATTTCACCGGGTCTATGGTTGAGACAGCGCCCAAGTCGTTACGCCATTCGTGCAGGTCGGAACTTACCCGACAAGGAATTTCGCTACCTTAGGACCGTTATAGTTACGGCCGCCGTTTACTGGGGCTTAGTTTCAAAGCTTCGCCCGAAGGCTAACCTCTCCACGTGACCTTCCAGCACCGGGCAGGCGTCAGACCCTATACGTCGTCTTACGACTTAGCAGAGTCCTGTGTTTTTGATAAACAGTCGCTTGGGCCTATTCACTGCGACCCCCCGAGGCTCGAAGAGCAAGTCTTTTCACCCAAAGGGGCACTCCTTCTCCCGAAGTTACGGAGTCAATATGCCGAGTTCCTTAACCATAGTTCTCCCGATCGCCTTGGTATGTTCTACCCGTCCACCTGTGTCGGTTTTGGTACGGGCGCCTGAAGCACTCTCATAGAAGGTTTTCTTGGAAGCATGGAATCACCGACTTCACGCATTCGCTTCGTCGTCACATCTCGGCCTTGAACTGGGCGGATTTGCCTACCCAGAAGCCTACCTGCTTTCACGGGGACGTCCAGAACCCCGCCCGGCTATCCTTCTCCGTCACTCCATAGATCAAATGTGCAACAGACGGTACAGGAATGTCTACCTGTTGTGCATCGACTACGCCTCGCGGCCTCGCCTTAGCTCCCGACTGACCCTGGGGGGATTAGCCTTGCCCAGGAAACCTTGGACTTACGGCGGTGATGTTTTTCACATCACTCTCGTTACTCATGCCAGCATTCGCACTTCCGGACGCTCCACAGACGGTTACCCGCTCTGCTTCGACGCGTACGGAACGCTCCCCTACCACTGTTAAAACAGTCCGCTGCTTCGGTATCATGCTTAGCCCCGTGAATTGTCGGCGCATGTCCACTCGACTAGTGAGCTGTTACGCACTCTTTAAATGAATGGCTGCTTCTAAGCCAACATCCTAGTTGTCTAGGCAAACGCACATCCTTTGCCACTTAGCATGAATTTAGGGACCTTAGCAGGCGGTCTGGGCTGTTTCCCTTTCGAATACACAGCTTAGCCCACATATTCTGACTCCCGATCTCTAGACCTACGGTATTCGGAGTTTGGTTAGCTTCAGTAAGCGGTGAAGCCCCCTCAACCATCCAGTGCTCTACCTCCGCAGGTAAACAATCGAGGCTAGCCCTAAAGCTATTTCGGGGAGAACGAGATATCTCCGAGTTTGATTGGCCTTTCACCCCTATCCACAGGTCATCCCCTCCGTTTTCAACCGAAGTGGGTTCGGCCCTCCACGAGATCTTACTCCCGCTTCAGCCTGCCCATGGATAGATCACTCGGCTTCGCGTCTGTAGCATGCGACTTAAAACGCCCACTTAAAGACTCGCTTTCGCTACGGCTCGGTTTCCCTTAACCTTGCCACATACCACAACTCGCTGGCTCATTCTACAAAAGGCACGCCGTCACAGTGTATAACTGCTCCGACTGCTTGTAGGCACACGGTTTCAGGTACTATTTCACTCCCCTCTCGGGGTACTTTTCACCTTTCCCTCACGGTACTGGTTCGCTATCGGTCATAGGAGAGTATTTAGCCTTGGAAAGTGGTCTTCCCAGATTCCTACCGGATTTCACGTGTCCGGCAGTACTCGGGTACTGGCTAATCAGAACTCGCAGTTTCCCATACGGGGCTATTACCCTGTCTCGCGGCTCTTTCCAGAGCGCTTCTGGTACTACGAGTTTTTGTAACTGACCGGGAGTGGAGAAGCACTCCCGAAAGCCAGCCCCACAACACCTCATGCAGCAACGTCTTCACACTTACACATACATGGGTTTAGGCTGAACCGCGTTCGCTCGCCGCTACTAGCGGTATCTCGGTTGATTTCTGTTCCTCCGGGTACTTAGATGTTTCAGTTCCCCGGGTTGTCTCTACCTGCCCTATATATTCAGGCAGGAGTGCATGGACTTTACTCCATGCGGGTTCACCCATTCGGAGATCTGCGGGTCAAAGGCTATTTGCACCTCACCGCAGCTTATCGCAGCTAGTCACGTCCTTCATCGGCTTCCTATGCCAAGGCATCCACCGTGTGCCCTTAGTATCTTTTTCAAGATTCAATATCATTCGCGATCGAATTAGAATTGATCATTCTTACTACGCTATGCAACTTTCAAGGTGCTCGTGCAGAGTTTTGAAGAACCCTGCAAATCGGATACTACGCCAAAACAGATTTCGCAACCTGATCCCTGATTTGTTTTCCTGCTTCATCTTGAAGAGCAAGCTCGATCCAAGATGGCAGGCCTAAGGTTTACTCCCTAGAAAGGAGGTGATCCAGCCGCACGTTCCCGTACGGCTACCTTGTTAC
>CAVEVP010000023.1:0-2715 GCA_963619335.1 Clostridiales bacterium
GCGGGTGATGCTGACGAAGCGGCTGGAGGAACGGGAGACTGCTACATAACAAAAATAAGGAGCGGTCGAGATGGTATCGGATAAAACCCGGCGGAGCATATTCATCGAGCAAAATCTGGGGCTGGTGCATTCCTGCGCCGGACGATTTCGTGGGAGAGGTCTGGAATACGATGATCTGTACAGTGCCGGTTGTATGGGGCTGATCAAGGCGTATGACGGATTCGACGAGTCGAGGGGTGTTTGCTTTTCGACGTATGCCGTACCCGTGATTCTGGGGGAGATCCGAAAGGTTTTCCGAGACGGCGGAGCGGTAAAGGTCAGTCGCTCTTTAAAGGAACTGGGAATACGAATCCATGCGGCGCAGGAACATCATCATAAGGTTTGTGGATGCGAGCCGACCCTTTCGCAGCTGTCGGAGGAGCTTGGAGAGAGTGTGGAGAATATCACGCTTGCAATTCAGGCGGCGCAGCCTATCCTGAGCCTGACGCCGGAAAACCGAGAGGATGATGAGCATCAGATAGACATTCCGGTAGTCTCTCCGGAGGAAGAGCTGGCGGATAAGATCGGGCTGGAAGAAGTATTGGCAAGCCTGTCGGAGGAGGACAGGATGCTGATCCGTCTGCGCTTCTATGGCAATCGAACCCAGAGTGATACAGCAAGGCTTCTGCACACGACACAGGTGCAGATCTCCCGACGAGAGAAAAAGATTTTGCAATGGATGCGTCTGCGGCTTCTGGCAGAGTAAAATGAAAAATCAAAAAAGATTTCCAAGAAAAACGGAAAAAGTGTTGACAAGGGGGGCGAGGTGTGGTATTATACTCGAGCACCAAGTGCGGCGACAAAGAATGACTTCTGAGTCACTGCGGAGAAGCGTAACGAAAGAACCAATATGGGGACGTAAGATTCCGGGCGGAAGCCGAGAGAAGATCACGACACACAAGTTCGAAAAAACGAAACGCTTCGAAAAATAAAGCTTGACAAAAACCGAATCTGTGGTATAATAAATAAGCTGTCAGCCGAAAGGCTGAGGGTGCTACAGGACCTTGAAAATTGAACAATATCGAAAAACTTGTAACGGAACCTTTACGTGTTTGGAAAAACACGATAAACAATTCCAAAAAGTAATTCACACAGGACGCAAGCGATTGCGTACTGAGCGAAAAAGATTTAACACTTTTTAAGTGATAAATATCATTTATAAAGAGTTTGATCCTGGCTCAGGACGAACGCTGGCGGCGCGCCTAACACATGCAAGTCGAACGAGAGAGGGAAAGCTTGCTTTCCTGATCGAGTGGCGAACGGGTGAGTAACGCGTGAGGAACCTGCCTCAAAGAGGGGGACAACAGTTGGAAACGACTGCTAATACCGCATAAGCCCACGGAACCGCATGGTTCAGAGGGAAAAGGAGCAATCCGCTTTGAGATGGCCTCGCGTCCGATTAGCTAGTTGGTGAGGTAACGGCCCACCAAGGCGACGATCGGTAGCCGGACTGAGAGGTTGAACGGCCACATTGGGACTGAGACACGGCCCAGACTCCTACGGGAGGCAGCAGTGGGGAATATTGCACAATGGGGGAAACCCTGATGCAGCGACGCCGCGTGGAGGAAGAAGGTCTTCGGATTGTAAACTCCTGTTGTTGGGGAAGATAATGACGGTACCCAACAAGGAAGTGACGGCTAACTACGTGCCAGCAGCCGCGGTAAAACGTAGGTCACAAGCGTTGTCCGGAATTACTGGGTGTAAAGGGAGCGCAGGCGGGTAATCAAGTTGGAAGTGAAATCCATGGGCTCAACCCATGAACTGCTTTCAAAACTGGTTATCTTGAGTAGTGCAGAGGTAGGCGGAATTCCCGGTGTAGCGGTGGAATGCGTAGATATCGGGAGGAACACCAGTGGCGAAGGCGGCCTACTGGGCACCAACTGACGCTGAGGCTCGAAAGCATGGGTAGCAAACAGGATTAGATACCCTGGTAGTCCATGCCGTAAACGATGATTACTAGGTGTTGGAGGATTGACCCCTTCAGTGCCGCAGTTAACACAATAAGTAATCCACCTGGGGAGTACGACCGCAAGGTTGAAACTCAAAGGAATTGACGGGGGCCCGCACAAGCAGTGGAGTATGTGGTTTAATTCGACGCAACGCGAAGAACCTTACCAAGTCTTGACATCCCCTGACGATGCTGGAAACAGTATTTCCCTTCGGGGCAGGGAGACAGGTGGTGCATGGTTGTCGTCAGCTCGTGTCGTGAGATGTTGGGTTAAGTCCCGCAACGAGCGCAACCCTTGCCATTAGTTGCTACGCAAGAGCACTCTAATGGGACCGCTACCGACAAGGTGGAGGAAGGTGGGGACGACGTCAAATCATCATGCCCCTTATGACCTGGGCTACACACGTACTACAATGGCATTTAACAAAGAGAAGCGAGACCGCGAGGTGGAGCGAAACTCATAAACAATGTCCCAGTTCAGATTGCAGGCTGCAACTCGCCTGCATGAAGTCGGAATTGCTAGTAATCGCAGATCAGCATGCTGCGGTGAATACGTTCCCGGGCCTTGTACACACCGCCCGTCACACCATGAGAGCCGGGGGGACCCGAAGTCCATAGCCTAACCGCAAGGAGGGCGTGGCCGAAGGTAAAACTGGTGATTGGGGTGAAGTCGTAACAAGGTAGCCGTATCGGAAGGTGCGGCTGGATCACCTCCTTTCTAAGGAGAA
>CAVEVP010000024.1:0-2693 GCA_963619335.1 Clostridiales bacterium
GACAAGGAATTTCGCTACCTTAGGACCGTTATAGTTACGGCCGCCGTTTACTGGGGCTTCGATTCAGACCTTTGGATTGCTCCTAAGCCCCCCTCTTAACCTTCCAGCACCGGGCAGGTGTCAGGCCATATTCTTCATCTTAACGATTTAGCATAGCCATGTGTTTTTGGTAAACAGTCGCCTGGACCATTTCTCTGCGCCCTACTCCCGTAGGGTCTGCTTATCCCGAAGTTACGCAGTCAATTTGCCTAGTTCCTTAGCCATGATTCACTCGAGCACCTGAGGATACTCTCCTCTCCCACCTGTGTCGGTTTACGGTACGGGTCGCTATACGCTACGCGAGCTCTAGATTTTCTTGCAAGTCTGCTTACCTGCTCTGTTCGATCAGACGAATCCTCTCGATACTGTTGACTTTCAGTCTCCCTACGGTCTTTAACCATCTATTCCGTCAGATGGCGGCAGTGTCACTCCTCGGTCTCTAAACCTCCTGTATAGCGAGTACTGGATTATTAACCAGTTTGTCATCGTCTTCCCCTCTCGGGTTCGACTTAGTCCCCGACTAACCCTGATCCGTTTAACGTTGTTCAGGAAACCTTGGGTTTTCGGTGTGAATATTTCTATATTCATTATCGTTACTTATGCCTACATTTGCTTTTCTATACGTTCCAGCACCTCTCACGAGTATGCCTTCTACACTGAATAGAATGCTCCCCTACCACACATATTACTATGTGTCCAAAGCTTCGGCGGCAGTCTTGATGCCCGCTCATCATCCACGCAACGCCGCTCGACTAGTGAGCTGTTACGCACTCTTTGAATGAATAGCTGCTTCCAAGCTAACATCCTAGCTGTCACTGCGATGTCACTTCGTTCTGTCTCAACTTAAACTGCGCTTGGGGGCCTTAGCTGTTGGTCTGGGCTCTTACCCTTTTGCCGGTGGATATTAGCACCCATCGACTCACTCCTTGTCTCTAAATTGTACGCATTCGGAGTTTGTCAGGAATCAATAGGCGATGAAGCCCTCTCTTCCTATCAGTAGCTCTACCTCATACAATCATAACAAAGGCTGTCCCTAAAGACATTTCGGGGAGTACGAGCTATCTCCCAGTTTGATTGGCCTTTCACTCCTACCCTCAACTCATCCAAGCCCTTTTCAACGGAAACTGGTTCGGTCCTCCAGTGCCTGTTACGACACCTTCAACCTGGTCAAGGGTAGATCACTAGGTTTCGCGTCTACTCATACCAACTACTCGCCCTATTCAGACTCGCTCTCGCTTCGGCTCACAACCCTTAAGGTCTTAACCTCGCTGGTATGATGTAACTCGTAGGCTCATTATCCAAAAGGCACGCCGTCGCCCTCTCGGGCTCCGACCGCTTGTAAACGAACGGTTTCAGGTTCTCTTTCACTCCCCTGTTCGGGGTTCTTCCCACCTTTCCTTCACAGTACTGGTCCACTATCGGTCTTCTAGTAGTATTTAGCCTTGCGACATGGTCGTCGCAGATTCAGACAGGATTCCTCGTGTCCCGCCCTACTCAGGTGGTGCTCTCGATCTATTATTCTTACCCGTACGGGACTTTCACCCTCTTCGGTCTCACTTTCCAGTAAGTTCTGGTTCCATAATACATCTTTACGAACACTCCTACAACCCCGATCACGCCTTGACGTCACCGGTTTAGGCTCTTCCCATTTCGATCGCCACTACTTTGGGAATCGATATTTCTTTCTCTTCCTCCAGGTACTAAGATGTTTCAGTTCCCTGGGTTGGCTCACTCCGTAGAGTGTGCATGACCTTCAATCATGCCGGTTCCCCGATTCGGATATCTCCGGATTACTTCCTGTTTGCAAATCCCCGGAGCTTTTCGCAGCTTACCACGTCCTTCATCGCCTCTAGAAGCCTAGGCATCCTCCGTTCGCTCTTCTTCTCTTTCTCTTTCGTGAATCATCTACTCAAGTTTTCACTTGTCTCAATAACTCTTGCCTTGAAATTGTAGTCCCATATAACTCGAAAAAACTCTTTTGCGTTTATTATATTAGACTAATCTTTTTCTTCTTTTTTACCTCGTTATCTCTCTCAATAATTCAATGAACTGTATGCTTTTACGGTAGCATAAAACCGTATGATTAAAAGACTGAATAAGTACAAGGCTTATGGTGCCTTGTTCACATTTAACCGCGAGCTCTAAGCGTCAAGTTAAGCTCCAAAAAGGAGGTGTTCCAGCCACACCTTCCGGTACGGCTACCTTGTTACGACTTAGCCCCAATTACCAGTTTTGCCCTAGGCCGATCCTTGCGGTCACGGACTTCAGGCACCCCCGGCTTTCATGGCTTGACGGGCGGTGTGTACAAGGCCCGGGAACGTATTCACCGCGCCATGGCTGATGCGCGATTACTAGCGAATCCAGCTTCGTGGAGTCGGGTTGCAGACTCCAGTCCGAACTGAGACGGCCTTTTTGAGATCCGCATCCCCTCGCGGGGTAGCTTCCCTCTGTAGCCGCCATTGTAACACGTGTGTCGCCCCAGACGTAAGGGCCGTGCTGATTTGACGTCATCCCCCCCTTCCTCACACCTTGCGGTGGCAGTCCTGCCAGAGTGCCCAGCTTAACCTGATGGCAACTGACAGCAAGGGTTGCGCTCGTTATGGCACTTAAGCCGACACCTCACGGCACGAGCTGACGACAACCATGCAGCACCT
>CAVEVP010000025.1:0-2618 GCA_963619335.1 Clostridiales bacterium
TCCCGGGCCTTGTACACACCGCCCGTCACACCACCCGAGTCGTCTGCACCCGAAGCCGCCGGCCCAACCGTTTGGGGGGAGGCGTCGAAGGTGTGGAGGGTGAGGGGGGTGAAGTCGTAACAAGGTAGCCGTACCGGAAGGTGCGGCTGGATCACCTCCTTTCTAGGGAGATCATCACAGACAGATATCGGCCTGCAGAGGCTAGAGGCGTTCCAGACATCCAGCATCCGGCTCCCGGGGCTCCCGCCCCGAGGCACCTTGACAGCTGCATAGCGTTGCATGACATGACGACGCGGGGCCGGGACCCTATCCCGGCCCCCGAGAACGAAAAAGGGCGGGGGGTCCTCCCCCCGCCCCGGATCTTCACGATCGCAAATTTATGACTCGGAACGGCCCCGGCGCCTCAGATGAGGGGCGGCCGGGACCATCTTACGGCGAAGATACCAAAGGCGCACGGCGGATGCCTAGGCGCGGGAAGTCGACGAAGGGCGCGGCAAGCTGCGATAAGCTGCGGGGAGGCGCAAACGGCCCCTGATCCGCAGATTCCCGAATGGGGGAACCCACGCGAGGCCATGCTCGCGTGCCCGCACCTGAATCAAATAGGGTGCGAGGAGGCAACCGGGGGAACTGAAACATCTAAGTACCCCGAGGAAGAGAAATCAACCGAGATCCCGGGAGTAGCGGCGAGCGAAACCGGGCGATGCCCAAACCGACGCGCGTGTCGAAGCGTGCGGGCGTTTCCGCGTCGGTGTTGTTGGGCGAGGCGCCCCGGGGCCGCATCCCCGGGCGGCGGTCAGAAACCGCGAGGGCAGCGGAACGGCCTGGGAAGGCCGGCGGAACAGGGTGAGAGCCCCGTACGCGAAGCCCCCGCGGCCGCCGATCCCCGGCCCAGAGTAGCGCCGGGCACGTGAAACCCGGCGCGAAGCAGGGGGGACCACCCTCCAAGGCTAAGCACTCTCCTATGACCGATAGCGAACCAGTACCGTGAGGGAAAGGTGAAAAGCACCCCGAGAGGGGAGTGAAACAGCGCCTGAAACCGTGCGCCCACGAGCAGTCGGAGCACCCATTGCGGTGTGACGGCGTGCCTTTTGTAGAATGAGCCAGCGAGTCGCGCAGCGCGGCGAGGTTAAGCTAGCCAAGCGAGCCGCAGCGAAAGCGAGTCTTTAAACGGGCGACTATCAGTCGCGCTGCGCGGACGCGAAGCCGGGTGAGCTACCCATGGGCAGGCTGAAGCGGGGGTAAGACCCCGTGGAGGGCCGAACCCACTTCGGTTGAAAACGGAGGGGATGACCCGTGGGTAGGGGTGAAAGGCCAATCAAACCCGGAGATATCTCGTTCTCCCCGAAATAGCTTTAGGGCTAGCCCCGGCCGTTTTCCCGCGGCGGTAGAGCACTGGACGGAGGAGGGGGCCTCACCGCCTACCGATGCCGACCAAACTCCGAATGCCGCAGGGACCAAAAGGCCGGGAGTCAGAGCATGTGGGCTAAGCCGTGTGCTCGAGAGGGAAACAGCCCAGACCGCCCGCTAAGGCCCCCAAGTCCGTGCTGAGTGGCAAAGGATGTGCGTCCGCCCAGACAACCAGGATGTTGGCTTAGAAGCAGCCATGCATTCAAAGAGTGCGTAACAGCTCACTGGTCGAGTGGGGGCGCGCCGACAATGCGCGGGGCTCAAGCACGGCGCCGAAGCGGCGGAATCATGAATTTGATTGGTAGGGGAGCTTTCCGAGCGGGGCGAAGCCGCAGGCGCGAGCCGCGGTGGACCTCTCGGAAGTGAGGATGCAGGCATGAGTAGCGAGAGAATGGCGAGAAACCATTCCGCCGAAAACCCAAGGTTTCCTGGGCGAGGCTAATCCCCCCAGGGTCAGCCGGGAGCTAAGGCGAGGCCGACAGGCGCAGCCGATGCACGACGGGCAGACATTCCCGTGCCGGCTGGGGTCCGCTACGACCGATGGGACGACGGGGAAGGATACGCGGGCGGGGTTCTGGACGTCCCCGTGAAAGCGCGTAGGGCGGGGCCCAGGGAAATCCGGGCCCCCCAAAGCCCGAGACGCGAGACGAGCCGCAACGGCGAAGCCGCCGAATCCACGCCCCCCAGAAAAATCCCTAGGCAGGACCCCGGCCGCCCGTACCAAAACCGACACAGGTGGGTGGGAAGAGAATTCCGAGGCGATCGGGGCAACCATGGTCAAGGAACTCGGCAAAACCGTCCCGTAACTTAGGGAGAAGGGACGCCCCCTGGCGTGAAGGGACTCGCTCCCGGAGCGCCGGGGGGCCGCAGCGAAGGGGCCCAAGCGACTGTTTACCAAAAACACAGGGCTCTGCCAAGCCGCAAGGCGAAGTATAGGGCCTGACGCCTGCCCGGTGCCGGAAGGTCACGGGGATCCGTTAGCCGCAAGGCGAGGCGGTGAACCCAAGCCCCGGTAAACGGCGGCCGTAACTATAACGGTCCTAAGGTAGCGAAATTCCTTGTCGGGTAAGTTCCGACCTGCACGAACGGCGTAACGACTTGGGCGCTGTCTCGACCATGGACCCGGTGAAATTGTACTATTCGTGAAGATGCGAATTACCCGCGGAAGGACGGAAAGACCCCGTGAACCTTTACTGCAGCTTGGCATTGGC
>CAVEVP010000026.1:0-2592 GCA_963619335.1 Clostridiales bacterium
CGGTGAATACGTTCCCGGGCCTTGTACACACCGCCCGTCACACCATCCGAGTCGAGGATACCCAAAGTAGGTAGGCTAACCGCAAGGGGGCCGCTTCCTAAGGTATGCTTGGTAAGGGGGGTGAAGTCGTAACAAGGTAGCCGTACTGGAAAGTGCGGCTGGATCACCTCCTTTTGTAAGACAGAAGGAAAAATAAACGAAACGGAAGTTTTGTTGAGTGTATGTGTACACACAAAGGCAGAAAGTTTTTTACAGTAAAGAAAAACGTTTCTATATTTATCTGGTCTTTCTTCTTAACTGAATTCTTATATAGATTTTAAAGCCTGGGGAATTAGCTCAGTTGGCTAGAGCATCGGCTTTGCAAGCCGAGGGTCAGGGGTTCAAGCCCCCTATTCTCCATAATCAGAAAATTAAAAGTTCTGAGAAAAGTTCTTTGACAGTAAAAGTGAAGGGAAGAAACATGAGTTCTTTTTTATGAATAAGAAAAAGGGACGAGTGAAGGTAAGATAAAAAAGACTGCATGAAGCGAGTGAAAACTTACAAAGCTTGACATAAATTAAAGGAAGGTAAGTGAGTAGCGAAAAAGAAGAGTGCAGGATGAAAAAGATAATATGGTCAAGCGAAATATAGGTTCATGGCGGATGCCTGTGGAGCTGTAAGGCGAAGAAGGTCGTGATAAGCTGCGAAAAGCCAGGGAGAGGAGCACATATCCTTTGACCCCTGGATCACCGAATGGAGTAATCCGGCATACGTGAGTATGTCATCTGAATATCTGAATAAAATAGGATACAGAAGTCAAACTGGGTGAAGTGAACCATCTAAGTAACCCGGGAACAGAAATCAAAAGAGATTCCCCAAGTAGCGGCGAGCGAACGGGGAAGAGCCCAAACCACTTTGAGTGGGGTTGTAGGGCTGCATGGGGATGACCCGAGAAGTAGAAAAAACCTTAACATAGCAGAAGCTTCTGGGAAGGAGTGTCAGAGAGTGTGAAAGCCACGTAAGCGAAATGGAAAGGACTTCTTGATGCAGTACCTGAGTATGGCGGGGCACGTGAAACCCTGTCAGAATCCGGGTCGACCACGATCCAAGGCTAAATACTAGACAGCTACCGATAGTGAACGAGTACCGTGAGGGAAAGGTGAAAAGAACCCCGGTGAGGGGAGTGAAATAGAACCTGAAACCATGAACTGGCAAGATGTCACGGCCCGCAAGGGTGGTGGCGTGCCTTTTGTAGAATGAACCTGCGAGTTACGGTATGTAGCGAGGTTAAGTCTTAGAAGAGACGGAGCCGGAGCGAAAGCGAGTCTGAATAGGGCGATATAAGTTACATGTCGTAGACCCGAAGCCAAGGTGATCTTATCATGGGCAGGCTGAAGGCAGGGTGAAACCTGTTGGAGGGCCGAACAGTAATCTGTTAAAAAAGGTAGTGATGACCTGTGATAAGGAGTGAAAGGCTAAACAAACCTGGAAATAGCTGGCTCTCCCCGAAATGCCTTTAGGGACAGCCTCATACAAAGCTACCGGAGGTAAAGCACTGGACGGGAATGGGGGAGTCAAATCCTACCTGACCCAATCAAACTCTGAATGCCGGTAACCAGCGTATGGGAGTGAGACTGCGGGCGCTAAGGTTCGTAGTCAAGAGGGAAACAGCCCGGACCATCGGCTAAGGTCCCGAAATTATGCTAAGTGTTAAATGAAGTGTGGATGCACAGACAGCCAGGAGGTTGGCTTAGAAGCAGCCATTCCTTAAAAGAGTGCGTAACAGCTCACTGGTCGAGCATTCATGCGCAGACAATGTAACGGGGCTAAGCATAATACCGAAGCCATGGACTCATAACATAAGTTGTGATTGGTAGGGGAGCATTCCATTAACTGAAGAAGGAATACCCGAGAGGGGTTCTGGAGGAGATGGAAGAGAGAATGCAGGTATAAGTAACGAAAAGACGGGTGAGATTCCCGTCCGCCGAAAACATAAGGGTTCCAGGGTAAAGGCAATCTGCCCTGGGTAAGTCGGTCCCTAAGTCCAGGCCGAAAGGCGTAGACGATGGGAAATCGGTTTATAATCCGATACCTTCTTTAGTTTCGAGGGCAAGACGCATGAGGTGAAATCCGGCCGGAGAATGGTAGTTCCGGTCAAAGCGGTGAGCTGATGAGGTTTATAAGGAAATCTGTAAACTGAAGTAAGCCGTTACAGCGAGTGGAAAGAAAGTTGAAACGAAGCGGATGTAATCAGGGTGCCGGGAAATACTGTCTAAGGCTAGGCTAAAGAAGACCGTACCGTAAACGGACACACGTATGTGGGATGAGTAATCTAAGGCGCACGAGCGACCTCGCGTTAAGGAACTCGGCAAAATGCACACGTAACTTCGGAAGAAGTGTGGCTCTGATAGTATAATATTAAGAGCGGCAGAAAGCAGGCTCAGGCGACTGTTTATCAAAAACACAGCCATCTGCGAACCAGCAATGGGACGTATAGGTGGTGACTCCTGCCCGGTGCTGGAAGGTTAAGAGGAGAGGTTAGAAGCAATTCGAAGCTGTGAATCGAAGCCCCAGTAAACGGCGGCCGTAACTATAACGGTCCTAAGGTAGCGA
>CAVEVP010000027.1:0-2552 GCA_963619335.1 Clostridiales bacterium
GGGATCTTACCATTTCTGTGGGAAATCTTATCTTAGAGGAGGCTTCACGCTTAGATGCTTTCAGCGTTTATCCGTTCCGTACTTAGCTACCCAGCTTATAGGACTGGCATCCTAACTGGTACACCATTGGTACGTCCATCCCGGTCCTCTCGTACTAAGGACAGCTCTCTTCAAATTTCCAACGCCCACGACAGATAGGGACCAAACTGTCTCACGACGTTTTGAACCCAGCTCGCGTGCCGCTTTAATGGGCGAACAGCCCAACCCTTGGAAGCTTATCCACCTCCAGGATGCGACGAGCCGACATCGAGGTGCCAAACCACACCGTCGCTGTGAACGCTTGGGTGTGATCAGCCTGTTATCCCCAGGGTAGCTTTTGTCCGTTAAGTTGCAACCTTTCCATTCAGCATTGCAAGATCACTAACTCCTACTTTCGTACCTGCTCGACTTGTCTGTCTTGCAGTCAAGCTCACTTCTGCGTTTACGCTCTACGAATGATTTCCAACCATTCTGAGTGAACCTTCGAGCGCCTCCGTTACTCTTTAGGAGGCGACCGCCCCAGTCAAACTGCCCACCTAACACTGTCCTTTGGTATCCACTACCACTAGTTAGACAATCAGTATTTAAAGGGTGGTATCCCAACAACGACTCCACCAAGACTAACGTCCTAGCTTCATAGTCTCCCACCTATCCTGTACATCAAATACCAATCATCAATATTAAGCTACAGTAAAGCTCCATGGGGTCTTTCCGTCTAGTCGCGGGTAACCGGCATTTTCACCGGTAGTATGATTTCACCGAGCCCCCTGTTGAGACAGTGCCCAAAGACATTACACCTTTCGTGCAGGTCAGAACTTGCCTGACAAGGAATTTCGCTACCTTAGGACCGTTATAGTTACGGCCGCCGTTTACTGGGGCTTCAATTCAAAGCTTCGAATTGCTTCTAACCTCTCCTCTTAACCTTCCAGCACCGGGCAGGTGTCAGCTCATATACTTCATCTTACGATTTTGCATAAACCTGTGTTTTTGTTAAACAGTTGCTTGGGCTTCTTTTCTGTGACTCACTGTTAAATGAGTTCCCTTTATTCCGAAGTTACAGGGCCATTTTGCAGAGTTCCTTAACAAGGGTTTTCTCGCGCGTCTTAGAATTCTCTTCCTACTCACCTGTGTCGGTTTACGGTACGGGTTGTCTATACATTAACCCTAGAAGCTTTTCTTGGAAGTATGACTTCGTAATCTTTTACCTAACATAACTTATCATAAGCCTTACGCATTTAACTATAAGGCGAAACTCGTTATCTCGAATTCAATCCACTAAGAATCAGATCCTAGCCTTCTCCGTCACTCCATCAGTGTATAAACAAGTAAATGATTATAAACATTTTGTCCATCGGCTACTCCTCTCGGACTCACCTTAGGTCCCGACTAACCCAGGGCGGACGAACCTTCCCCTGGAAACCTTGAGTTTTTGACGGACAGGATTCTCACCTGTCTTTTCGTTACTTACACCGGCATTCTCACTTCCATACAGTCCACAGGTCCTCTCGATCCTGCTTCACCCCATATGGAACGCTCCCCTACCACCACACTAAAAGTGTGATTCGCAAATTCGGTAGTATGCTCTAGCCCCGGTACATTTTCGGCGCGGAAATACTCGACTAGTGAGCTATTACGCACTCTTTAAAGGGTGGCTGCTTCTAAGCCAACCTCCTAGTTGTTTAAGCGTCTCTACATCCTTCTCCACTTAGCATACATTTTGGGACCTTATTTGGCGATCTGGACTCTTTTCCTCTTGACCACGGATTTTCTCACTCGCAGTCTGACTGCCGTGATAACCTTTGTACCATTCGGAGTTTAATTGATGTCAGTATCCCGAGGTGGGACCATCTACCATTCAGCGCTCTACCTGCACAAAATAAATCACAACGCTAGCCCTAAAGTTATTTCGGGGAGAACCAGCTATATCCCAGCTCGATTGGTTTTTCGCCCCTAGCCACAAGTCATCAAAGCCTTTTTCAACAGGCCCTAGTTCGGTCCTCCATTCGTTGTTACACAAACTTCAACCTGCTCATGGCTAGCTCGCCGGGTTTCGGGTCTACAGCATTCAACTTATCGCTCTATTCAAACTCGCTTTCGCTTCGGCTCCGTCCCTTTAGACTTAACCTTGCTAAATACCGTAACTCGCCGGTTCATTCTACAAAAGGCACGCCATCAGCCATTAACGGCCTCTGACTACTTGTAGGCACACAGTTTCAGGTTCTATTTCACTCCCCTCCCGGGGTTCTTTTCACCTTTCCTTCACAGTACTGGTTCGCTATCGGTCACTAGCTAGTATTTAACCTTATGAGATGGTCCTCACATATTCAAACGGAATTTCACGTGCTCCGCCTTACTCTTTCTCACTATATTTCATCTTGATTTCGACTACAGGAGTCTCACCCTCTATGCTATGCCTTCCCATGCATTTCGTCTATCAAAAATCATAATGTCGTGAATTTGGGTTCCTCCGCTTTCGCTCGTCACTACTCACAGAATCGCTAACTTGCTTTCTT
>CAVEVP010000028.1:0-2467 GCA_963619335.1 Clostridiales bacterium
GTTCAGGCTCAGGATCGGAATGGCCGATCCTGAGAGCGTATGGCGCATACACGAGGACCTCACGCCCCTCATGGATGATGGGAGACTCTACAGATTCGTTCACATCCCCGTGCAGAGCGGGAGCGATACGGTTCTGAAGGCCATGAGGAGGAAATACACCGTCGAGAGGTTCTTCGAACTTGTTGACGACCTCCGCGCCGACGTACCCGGGATTAGCATAGCCACGGATGTGATATGCGGGTTCCCGGGAGAGACGGACGAGGACCACGAGAAGAGCGTGGAACTCGTGAGGATGCTCAGAGCAGACACTGTCAACATAACGCGTTTCTCTGCCCGTCCCGGCACCGATGCGGCCAAGATGGAACAGGTGCACGGCAGGATATCCTCTGCGCGTTCTGCAGAGCTCACGGAGGTCAAGAACGCCACGGAACTCGATGTCAACACTGGACTCGTAGGAAGGTCGTTCGTTTCCCTGGCGACGGAGAAGGGGAAGGAAGGGACGATCATGAGGACCGGATACTACAGGCCCGTGGTCGTCAGATCCAACGTCCCTCTTGGAACGTTCGCCGAAGTCGAGGTTTCCGAGGCCAGGTCCACCTATCTCATCGGAACCCTAAAGAACGACCGACGTTTACGGCGGTCCACAACAGTCCCGTAGTGTAGTGGTCAATCATGCTGGCCTTTGGAGCCGGTGACTCCGGTTCGAATCCGGACGGGACTACCAACTTCTGGAAAATCGAGATCTGCCCAGCTGGAGCACTGGATCGTCGATGCTACGCCGTCCGTATACGCCCTGTAAACGAAGGACGGATCGATCGAGAGAATGAACAGAGAAAGATGGGAAATGGGACGTTCGATGCTACGTTTAGTGCATGGTAAGCTGCCTCGGAATTGCCGGGAAACTCGCTCGGAGTTTCCTTGCAATGTTGCCCCCTTGTAAGGAAGGGGACGATGTGAGCTCACCGGGGCCGGAGGCCCCGGGAGCTTCTTAGGAGGTGATCCATCTGCAGGTTCCCCTACAGATACCTTGTTACGACTTAACCTTCCTTGCTAAATCTCAGTTCGAACACCCTAATTAGAGGCGACCTCACTGAAACCCAACTCGGATGGTTTGACGGGCGGTGTGTGCAAGGAGCAGGGGCATATTCACCGCGAGTTGTTGATTCGCGATTACTACGGAATCCAGCTTCGTGAGGGTGAGTTACAACCCTCAGTCCGAACTATGGACGGGTTTCGAGATTACCTTCGCCTCTCGGCGTCGGAGCCCATTGTCCCGCCCTTTGTAGCGCGCGTGTAGCCCAAGAGATTCGGGGCATACTGACCTACCGTTGACCTCTCCTTCCTCTGACTTAGCGCCAGCGGTCCCAATAATGTGCCTCCATTCCGGAGAATGAAGTAGCAATTATCAGTGAGGGTCTCGTTCGTTATCTCACTTAAGAGAACGCCTTACGGTACGAACTGACGACGGCCATGCACCACCTCTCTGAAAATCAAGCAAGGTCATTAGCCTGGCTTTCATGTAACAGTCGCCCTTGGTGAGTTTTCCGGTGTTGAATCCAATTAAACCGCACGCTCCTCCCGTTGCGGTGCTCCCCCGCCAATTCCTTTAAGTTTCATCCTTGCGGACGTACTCCCCAAGTAGCAGACTTAACAACTTCTCTCCGGCACTGAATGCCCCCGAAGGGCCTCCAACACCAAGTCTGCAGCGTTTACACCCTGGACTACCGGGGTATCTAATCCCGTTTGCGACCCAGGGCTTCGTCCCTCACCGTCGGATCCGTTCTAGCAAGACGCCTTCGCCACCGGTGGTCCTTCTAGGATTACAGGATTTTACCCCTACCCCAGAAGTACCTCTTGCCTCTCCCGGTCCCAAGTCTGACAGTCTCCTCGGAAGTCGGAAAGTTAAGCTTCCCGATTTACCCAAGGATTTATCAGACCGGCTACGAACGTTTTAGACTCAATAAAATCGACCACCACTTGGGCTGCAGGTATTACCGCGGCGGCTGGCACCCGTCTTACCCAGCCCTTATTCCTCTAGTTATCTACGCTAGAGAAAAGCTAGAACAAATGTCCTAGCACTAGGAATTCCCTCATCGGGGTTGCCCCCAGTGTGAAGTTTTCGCGACTGCTGCGCCCCGTAGGGCCTGGATTCGTGTCTCAGAATCCAACTCTGGGCTCCCTCTCTCAAGGCCCATACCCGTCGTCGGCTAGGGGGTACGTTACACCCACTACTACCTGATAGGCCGCAGAGCGATCCTTAAGCGCCGGAACTTTCAACCATGGGTCATTCCAGATCCCATGATCTATGGAGTATTATCCTCAATTTCCCGAGATTATCCTCCACTTAAGGGCACGTTCTCCACGTGTTACTGAGCAGTCCGCCGAGTCCCGAAGACTCTCGACTCGCATGTCTTAATCGAATTCCTATAGCGGTGGCCGCCGGCAGGATCAACCGGAGTCAAATCTT
>CAVEVP010000029.1:0-2450 GCA_963619335.1 Clostridiales bacterium
GAACCAGTTCGCGGGGCGGTCGCGGGTGGTGCAGAATGGGGTAGAAAAAGCTTCAACGGGCTATGTACAGAATAATAAACAGGTTATTTATACCATTCCAGATTGTACATCTAGTGGGTGCACGGCGACGATCGAACATCACTTAAAGCGGACGGCAGGAGCGGGGAATACTAGCTATATGATTCGGCGAACCGTCTCAAACATTTCGGGAACAGGGGTGGGGACGGTGAAAAATGTTGCGACAGAGACTTTTTCCAGTAGCGAAGAGGTTTTGGAACGCAGTGCGCAATATACGCTTTATCCTGGGCAGATTGTGTGCGAAACTTTGATTTTTGACGCTAATACTAGCAGTAAAAATGTCAAAACTACGGCTTGCGTGTCGGCAAATGGCCAGAGGGTGTCGGACGCGGGGATTGGGCTTCTAGTCCGAGATACGGACACGACGAGATATCGCGAGTTTCAGTCCGGCACGATTTATGCAAAGCCCGGCGACCATGTGGATTTCAAAGCGACCTACACGCCGAGCGGCGATCAGGTTTATTATACGGCTAAGCCCCAAAAATATGCCTTGAACAGCGGGGCGACATTGCCGAGCGGAACTGGCACGAATACGACGGCGCTTGGCAGCCTGGGCGATATTGGCTGGAAAAATGCGTTCAATCTCCAGATTTCCTTCCCGACGCAGTATTTTAAGAACTATGTTTATAGTAATGGACAGACCGACACGAAAACCGAAAATGTGGGACACACTGTTGGGACGGTGAGTGTCGGGACGAATCCTATTACTGGCGTAGCGAGGCTAAATAACGTAAGCGACATAAAAAATACGCCGGTGAAGGTCGAGTTTAGTACTTATAGCGCGACGCTGTCGTCCGCGAACTCCGAGACTGGGGTGAACACCGTTTATTATACTAAGGCGAACGTGGTCGCAAATACGCTTAGCGCTTCGGCGGCGTTTGCGGTACCGTATAATTTCGTGAATACTACTACCGTGGACACGACGCAGGATAGCGCGGTGTTCTATGCTGGCGAAACGGCGACGATTAGGTATCGGTATATTATCAACCCTAAGGCTAATGCTTATACGACAAATTCGGCGAGCCAAAAATACGCGACTTCTGTGAAAAATCCGAAGTGGAAGTTGCAACTTTGTGTGACTGGCGGCAGTTGTTATGAAACGTCCGAGAAAACGCAGTCTTCGCTCGCGATGCCGGTGGCGGAAATGTATAATGGAAAAGAATACAGCAAGTCCACCACACTGAATATTCCGGACGTGCCGGCGGGGACGGAGGTGTGTGTAAAGTCGGGGGTGTATCCGGCGACGAGCGGGGCGGACACGAATTACACGAATGCGAATGGAGACGGGCGGTGGGCATGGTCCGAGCCGAAGTGCTTTACCGTGGCGAAGAAGCCGTCTATTCAAGTGTGGGGCGGGAATATTTATTCCAACGGCATTATTAGCACGGCGCGGGCGGTGAAAAACAATTTGGCGGGATATGGCGACCGAAGTTATCGGATTGAGGGGAGTAGTACGAAAACTGTGTTTGGTTCGTGGGGTGAGCTCGGGGTGATCTCTAACGGTTTAGTCTCGGGGCTGGTCTCGGGGGCGAGCACGGGATATGCGGCAAATAATAACGGTGCATTGTCGCCGCCGGTAGCGGGGCTAGGGAATTTAACGAGTAGTATTTTGCCCGGCGGGTCTAATAAAACTAGTTATTGCAACCAAGTGCCGTTGTCGTTTGCTAATAGCCGGTGTACGAGCGGATATACGGGGCAACTTGGCAGTGCGATTACGAGTTCAAGCATGAAAAATGACCAGAGTGATATTTTGCTGAAATTTGATTACGGCGGGGCGACGAATTCAAACGGGATGACGGCTCTAAATGACGGAAATAAAATTCAGAAAGAAAGTTATTATTATTACGGCAGTAAGCTGATTTTGGGCAACCAGACCAATGCAGGCGGCAATCCGGTGGAGCGGGGTTCTATCCAATTTGTGCATGGGACGGAAAGTGTGTATATTAGCGGGAATTTGGAGTACCAAAGTGGTTATACGAGGCTCGCTGATGTGCCGAAATTGATCATTTATACGGAAAAGAATATCAATATTGCTTGCAATGTGTCGCGGATTGATGCGATTTTGATCGCGGGCGGGACGGTAAATACTTGTGCGGACGAAAATGGCAATTCGCCGGACGTGAATGCGGCGGAGCGGTCGCGGCAGCTGATAATTAATGGCGCGGTGATTGCGACAAAGCTAGAGGCCAAGCGCACTTATGGCGCGGGGGCAGGGGTGAATTCTGGTGTGCCGGCCGAAATTCTGAACTTTGACCCGACCTTGTACCGTTTTGGCGAAGTGCAGGCTTCTGGCGAAGACGCAGGTGAGAATTTTGAAACAACGACGAATTTGGACACGGTTTATCAAAAAGAGCTAGCGCCGAGAGCGTAAA
>CAVEVP010000031.1:0-2414 GCA_963619335.1 Clostridiales bacterium
CTGGAAACCTTAGATATTCGGCCGGAAGGATTCTCACCTTCCTCTCGCTACTCATTCCGGCATTCTCTCTTCTTATCCCTCCACTGCTCCTTCCGGTACAGCTTCGTCGGTCTTAAGAATGCTCCTCTACCAATCACTATGCGATTCCTAAGCTTCGGTGTTGTGTTTTAGCCCCGGACATTTTCGGCGCAGGACCTCTCGACTAGTGAGCTGTTACGCACTCTTTGAATGAATGGCTGCTTCTGAGCCAACATCCTAGCTGTCTTCGAAATCCCACATCCTTTTCCACTTAACACGCACTTTGGGACCTTAGCTGGCGGTCTGGGCTGTTTCCCTTTTGACCACCCAACTTATCTCGTGCAGTCTGACTCCCACGCATCCATCTTTATGGCATTCGGAGTTTGATAATCCTTGGTAAGCTTTGACGCCCCCGCAGATATTCAGTGCTCTACCTCCATAAGACTAACGTGAGGCTAGCCCTAAAGCTATTTCGGGGAGAACCAGCTATCTCCGGGTTCGATTGGAATTTCTCCGCTACCCACAACTCATCCCCACCCTTTTCAACGGATGTGGGTTCGGCCCTCCACTGCCTCTTACGGCAGCTTCAGCCTGGTCATGGGTAGGTCACCCGGTTTCGGGTCTGCGTTACCTGACTATATCGCCCTATTAAGACTTGGTTTCCCTTCGGCTCCGATCCTTAAGATCTTAACCTCGCCAGATGCCGCAACTCGCCGGACCGTTCTACAAAAAGTACGCGGTTGTGGTTCTATGACCACTTCCACAGCTTGTAAACGCAGGGTTTCAGGTTCTCTTTCACTCCCCTCCCGGGGTACTTTTCACCTTTCCCTCACGGTACTTGTCCTCTATCGGTCACTGAGTAGTATTTAGGCTTACGGGGTGGTCCCCGCTCGTTCCCACAAGGTTTCTCGTGTCTCGTGGTACTCTGGATCCTGCCTTCTCCTTGGACATTTCGGTTACGGGGCTTTCACCCTCTTCGGCCGGCTTTCCCAAAACCGTTCTCCTATGTCCTCAGATGAATTATGCAGTCCGAACCCCAGAGTGCACGCACTCTGGTTTGGCCTCTTTCCCGTTCGCTCGCCGCTACTTAGGAAATCGATGTTTCTTTCTCTTCCTCCGGCTACTTAGATGTTTCAGTTCACCGGGTTCCCCTCCATACGTTATGGATTGGCGTATGGATGATACGGGTTTGCCGTACCGGGTTTCCCCATTCAGAAATCCGCGGATGATAACGGGTATGTGCCCCTCCCCGCGGCTTATCGCAGCTTATCACGTCTTTCTTCGGCTCTCAGTGCCAAGGCATCCGCCCCGCGCTCTTGTTACTTGACCTTTTGCATTCAGAAGACATTAGCGTATGTCCTCCGACCGGCCTGATAATAGTTCTCGGTTACTCTTGATTCTTTAACGTCAGTTTTCACTGACAGATCAAAAAGTTTGATGTCTTTGCATTAAAATACTTTCGCATTTGCATAAAATATCTTTTCTGTGTGTTTCTGTATGAAGTTTTCAAGGTTCTATATCTGAAGCTCTCGCTTCTTCCTGCCTTCGGACTTACTGCCTCCGGCAGATCTATATATCATAAACTCCCTTTCGGGTAGTTATGAACTTTTTTTAAATTCTGGCAGCCACCTACTCTCCCATGCCGTCTCCAGCATAGTACCATCGGCCGGCTGCGTCTTAACCCTCGTGTTCGGAATGGGAACGCGTGTGCCCCACAGCCGCATCGCCGCCAGAAATTTTCTGTTGTCTCCCGATCAAAGATTAGTTTCTTTGTTCTTAGCTTTACTCTTTGTA
Source organism: Clostridiales bacterium (assembly GCA_963619335.1). Lineage (GTDB taxonomy): Bacteria > Patescibacteriota > Saccharimonadia > Saccharimonadales > Saccharimonadaceae > Nanosyncoccus. The sequence continues at coordinate 1,813 of CAVEVP010000031.1, forward strand.
ATGCTTTCGGGATGCGCGCCATTTAAGGATCGCTTCGCGATGGGCGCGCAAGGGAAACGCTTGCTTCGCAATCATTTCCATGTAACAACACAACAGCAGAACATCCTCTACTCAAGTCCTTAGAAAGGAGGTGATCCAGCCGCACCTTCCGATACGGCTACCTTGTTACGACTTCACCCCAGTTACCGGCTCCACCTTCGACAGCTCCCTCCAAAATGGTTGGGTCACTGGCTTCGGGCATTTCCGACTCCCATGGTGTGACGGGCGGTGTGTACAAGACCCGGGAACGTATTCACCGCAGCATTCTGATCTGCGATTACTAGCGATTCCAGCTTCATGTAGTCGAGTTGCAGACTACAATCCGAACTGGGACGTTATTTTTGGGCTTTGCTTAACTTCGCAGTCTCGCTTCCCTTTGTTACGCCATTGTAGCACGTGTGTAGCCCAGACCATAAGGGGCATGATGATTTGACGTCGTCCCCGCCTTCCTCCGGGTTATCCCCGGCAGTCTCCCTAGAGTGCCCAGCCGGGCTGCTGGCTACTAAGGACAAGGGTTGCGCTCGTTGCGGGACTTAACCCAACATCTCACGACACGAGCTGAC
>CAVEVP010000032.1:0-2393 GCA_963619335.1 Clostridiales bacterium
TCGCTACCTTAGGACCGTTATAGTTACGGCCGCCGTTCACTGGGGCTTCAAATCAAGGCTTCGTATTGCTACTAACCTCTCCTTTTAACCTTCCAGCACCGGGCAGGCATCACCCCATATACATCGGCTTGCGCCTTAGCATAGAGCTGTGTTTTTGGTAAACAGTTACTTGGGCCGATTCGCTGCGACTTATTAAAAATAAGTACTTCTTCTTGCTAACTTACGAAGTTATTTTGCAGAGTTCCTTAACAACAGTTATCTCGCTCACCTTAGGATATTCTCCTTGACCACGTGTGTCCGTTCTCGGTACGGGCCTAATTAGGATTAAGTTAGCGGTTTTTCTTGGAAGATGGAATCAAGACTTTCGTACTCGTATTGCTACTTTCCTACCTACCTCATTTCCCCTAACGACTGGATGGACTTTAACACCCAATCAGGTACTTGCAATAAACCAACTATTCCAGCAGTTGGCGTCTTTGTCCTTCTTCGTCACCGTCATCACTCCTAATCGGGTGCTGGAATATCAACCAGCTGTCCATCGACTACGCCTTTCGGCCTCGCCTTAGGTCCCGACTAACCCAGGGAGGACGAACCTTGCCCTGGAAACCTTAGTCAAATAGTGAAAGGGATTCTCACCCTTTATCGTTACTTACGCCGGCATTCTCACTTCTAAGAATTCCACCTACGCTTCCGCTTAGACTTCAACACTCTTAGAACGCTCCCCTACCATTAATCTTTAAGATTAATCCGCAAATTCGGTGATACGCTTAGCCCCGGTAAATTTTCGGCGCAGAGAGACTTGACTAGTGAGCTGTTACGCATTCTTTAAATGGTGGCTGCCTCTGAGCCAACATCCTAGCTGTCCATGCTTCTCCACATCCTTTAACACTCAGCGTATACTTAGGGACCTTAATTGGCGGTCTGGGCTGTTGCCCTTTTGACCATGGAACTTATCTCCCACAGTCTGACTCCCAGGTTAATACTATGGCATTCGGAGTTTGATTGAGTTCGCTACCACTATGTGTGGCGCTTGCTCATTCAGTGCTCTACCTCCATAATACATTCTCCTGAGGCTAGCCCTAAAGCTATTTCGAGGAGAACCAGCTATTACCCGACTCGATTGGAATTTCACCACGAGCCACAATTCATCCGCGGGCGTTTCAACGAACGTCGGTTCGGACCTCCACAGGGTTTCACCCCTGCTTCATCCTGATCATGGCTAGATCGTCGGGTTTCGGGTCTACATCAGCACACTAGCGCCCTATTAAGACTCGCTTTCGCTACGGCTCCGTTTCTTCAACTTAACCTTGCGTGCTAACATAACTCGCCGGCTCATTCTTCAATAGGCACGACATCAGGCATTGACGCCCTTTGTCTTATTGTAGGCATACGGTTTCAGAGACTTTTCACCCCCCTTTCGGGGTACTTTTCACCTTTCCCTCACGGTACTTGTTCACTATCGGTCACAGAAGAGTATTTAGCCTTACGGGATGGTCCCCGTATCTTCAGACAGGATTTCACGTGTCCCGCCCTACTTTGGTACCTAACTATGTCAACTAATTTACAACTACAGGACTTTCACCTTCTTTGGTTAAACTTTCCAATTTATTCGTCTTGATATTTGACACTTTGTGTTAGGCCCTAAACCCTAGACCGAAGTCTAGTTTGGGCTGCTCCGCTTTCGCTCGCCACTACTTACGGAATCGATTCTCTTTCTTTTCCTCCAGGTACTTAGATGTTTCAGTTCCCTGGGTTGTCTTTGTTAGCCTATGTGTTCAGCTAACAATGATGAAATAAATTTCATCGGGTTTCCCCATTCGGAAATCTGCGGGTCAAAGATTGCATCCATCTCACCGCAGCTTATCGCAGGTAGCCACGTCCTTCTTCGTCTTTCTGTGCCAAGGCATCCACTGTACGCCCTTAGTAACTTATCTATCAACTTGAGTTTGCTTGATAATACTTTTTGCTATATAAGGATTTTTCGGTTTTTCTATTCGAATCTTACGATTACTCGCTAGATTCGGAAAGATCTGTTATATTTCGATATCCAGTTTTCAAAGAACATTTTCTTTCAGAGAGTGAATCTCTGACAACTGAATAGATAATTTCAATCATTTAATCACATCTTAATTTTGAACTCTTAAAATAATGTTAAATTGTAACTGTTTGACTCCTTAGAAAGGAGGTGATCCATCCCCACGTTCTCGTAGGGATACCTTGTTACGACTTAACCCCAATCATCAGCCCTACCTTAGACGGCTCCTTCCTTACGGTTAGGCCACCGGCTTCGGGTATTACCGACTCTTATGGTTTGACGGGCGGTGTGTACAAAGCCCGGGAACGTATTCACCGCGGCATGCTGATCCGCGATTACTAGCGATTCCAACTTCATG
>CAVEVP010000033.1:0-2389 GCA_963619335.1 Clostridiales bacterium
ACAAGGAATTTCGCTACCTTAGGACCGTTATAGTTACGGCCGCCGTTTACCGGGACTTCGATCAGGAGCTCTCACCCCATCACTTAATCTTCCGGCACCGGGCAGGCATCACACCCTATACGTCGACTTTCGTCTTTGCAGAGTGCTGTGTTTTTAGTAAACAGTCGCAGCCCCCTATTCTCTGTGACCTCTTCGCGCTTGGGGAGTTTCTCCTTTCACGCTACCAAGGCACACCTTATCCCGAAGTTACGGTGTCAATTTGCCGAGTTCCTTCTCCCGAGTTCTCTCAAGCGCCTGAGTATATTCAACTCGCCCACCTGTGTCGGTTTACGGTACGGTCACCGTTGAGCTGGAGCTTAGAGGCTTTTCCTGGAAGCTCATCCGGCAACTTCAGTCCATAAGGACCTCGAGGCTTCGTCTCGGTGATCCCGCGGCGGATTTGCCTGCCGCGCACCTACGCTCGCCAACCGGGACATCCAACACCCGGCTTGCTTTCAAAACTCCGTCCCCCCTTCGCACTCAACAGTGGTGCTGAAATATTAATCAGCTTCCCATCGACTACGCTTCTCAGCCTGGCCTTAGGGGCCGACTCACCCTGCTCCGATGAACGTAGAGCAGGAAACCTTGGGCTTACGGCGAGAGGGCTTTTCACCCTCTTTATCGTTACTCATGTCAGCATTCGCACTTCTGATACCTCCAGCATCCCTTGCGAGACACCTTCGTCGGCTTACAGAACGCTCCCCTACCACTTCCAATTGCTTGGAAATCCGCGCTTTCGGTTAACAGCTTAGCCCCGTTACATCTTCCGCGCATGAGGACTCGATCAGTGAGCTATTACGCTTTCTTTGAAGGATGGCTGCTTCTAAGCCAACTTCCTGACTGTCTTAGCCTTCACACTTCGTTTTCCACTTAGCTGTTATTTGGGACCTTAAACGGCGGTCTGGGTTGTTTCCCTTTTGAGTCCGGACGTTAGCACCCGGTGCTCTGTCTCCCGTGATTCAACTTGCCAGTATTCGGAGTTTGCCATGGTTTGGTAAGACGCCATGTCCCCCTAGCCATAACAGTGCTCTACCCCCGGCAGTCATTCACGAGGCACTACCTCAATAGTTTTCGGGGAGAACCAGCTATCTCCAGATTTGTTAAGCCTTTCACCCCTATCCACAGTTCATCCGCCGGTTTTGCAACACCGGTCGGTTCGGTCCTCCAGTGTGTGTTACCACACCTTCAACCTGACCATGGATAGCTCATCTGGTTTCGGGTCTACGCCTTACGACTCTATCGCTCTATTCGAACTCGCTTTCGCTGCGCCTCCCCTACTCGGTTAAGCTCGCCGCAAAACGTAAGTCGCTGACCCATTATGCAAAAGGTACGCAGTCACCCTTGCGGGCTCCTACTGTTTGTATGTATGCGGTTTCAGGTTCTATTTCACTCCCCTCCCGGGGTTCTTTTCGCCTTTCCTTCACAGTACTGGTTCGCTATCGGTCGATCATGAGTATTTAGCCTTGGAGGATGGTCCCCCCATATTCAGACAGGATGTCACGTGTCCCGCCCTACTTGTCGTCACCTTAGTACCACTCCATCAGCTTCGCATACGGGGCTGTCACCCTCTGTAGCCGGTCTTCCCAAACCGTTCTGCTGCTGATCGGAATTATCAATGACAAGGCTGGTGCAGTTTCGCTCGCCGCTACTTCCGCAATCTCGGTTGATTTCTTTTCCTGCAGTTACTTAGATGTTTCAGTTCACTGCGTTCGCCTCCCAAACCTATGTATTCAGTCAGGGATACCGAATAAATTCGGTGAGTTTCCTCATTCGGACATCTGCGGATCAAAGCTCTTTTGCCAGCTCCCCGCAGCTTTTCGCAGGCTTACACGTCCTTCGTCGCCTATGATCGCCAAGGCATCCACCACATACACTTAGTCGCTTGATCCTATAACCCTGCGGCCTTTTGCCCGCAGAGTCTTCACGCAACTATTTTCGTAACGTGCTGTTCTCTTGGTTCAGTGAGATTTCTCGTTCAATGAAGAATTTGAAACTCATTCAAATGCAATCACAACCCGTTCCATCAGTCTCTCATCAAGACTGAATGAACGCTTTACTTCTTTTTCCAAATTTTTAAAGAGCTTTCTCTCGAAAACCTTCGAACAGAAGACTTCGATAAGCGTGGATGCTGCCGATCAAACCTTTCTTTTGAAAGGTCCGACTCAATTCTCTTGAAAGGAGGTGATCCAGTCGCACCTTCCGGTACGACTACCTTGTTACGACTTCACCCCAGTCATGAAACCCACCGTGGGCGCCGCCTTCCTTGCGGTTGGGCAAACGCCTTCTGGTGAACCCCACTCCCATGGTGTGACGGGCGGTGTGTACAAGACCCGGGAACGTATTCACCGCG
>CAVEVP010000034.1:0-2317 GCA_963619335.1 Clostridiales bacterium
TCAGTTGGTTAGAGCGCCACACTGATAATGTGGAGGTCCGCAGTTCAACTCTGCGTGGGACTACAGGTAAAGAACGGGGGATTAGCTCAGTTGGCTTAGAGCACCTGCCTTGCACGCAGGGGGTCAAGGGTTCGAGTCCCTTATTCTCCACCGCAAGAAGGTAGATGGGCGAGTGAAATTGTCCACGACCGCGAGTGCCTTTTAAGAGAGGCGCAGAGATCTTTGACATGTTGTTACGGAAGAGAAGAAGCGAGAGCGAGCGTCATGTTCTGCGTGGGCAGCGGTTCGGCGACGAGCCGTGTGTGTCCAGTTGGGCATCGCGAGCGACTGCTGTAAAGAGTAGAGTAGCGAGAGCTATTGAGATAAAAAGAAGGAAGGAAGGGCGCACGGCGGATGCCTGTGGCTCTCGGAGGCGATGAAGGACGTGATAAGCTGCGATAAGCCGCGGGGAGGAGCAAATATCCTTTGATCCGTGGATTTCCGAATGGGGCAACCCGTCCGGTTGAAGGCCGGACACCGCATATATGCGGGGCGAACGTGGGGAACTGAAACATCTCAGTACCCATAGGAGGAGAAAATAACAATGATTCCGCAAGTAGTGGCGAGCGAACGCGGAGCAGCCCAAACCACCGTTGTCGCAAGGCAACGCTGGGGTAGTAGGACCACGACATTGTACGATTAGAGCGAGTGGAACTGTTTTGGAAAGTCAGGCCATAGATGGTGATAGTCCAGTACACGAAGTTTTATGAGACATAGTGTAATCCTGAGTAGCGCGGGGCACGAGGAATCCTGCGTGAATTAGCCGGGACCATCCGGTAAGGCTAAATACTCCCGAGAGACCGATAGCGAACCAGTACCGTGAGGGAAAGGTGAAAAGCACCCCGTGTAGGGGAGTGAAATAGAACCTGAAACCGTGCGCTTACAAGCGGTCGGAGCACAGCGATGTGTGACGGCGTGCCTTTTGCATAATGAACCTACGAGTTACTTTTTCCGGCGAGGTTAAGCGTTTAAGGCGTGTAGCCGAAGCGAAAGCGAGTCTTAACAGGGCGTCTTCCCTAAGGGAAGGAAGTCGGGAGGAGTAGACGCGAAACCAAGTGATCTACCCTTGACCAGGCTGAAGTGTCCGTAACGGGACATGGAGGGCCGAACCGGTGAACGTTGAAAAGTTTTCGGATGAGTTGAGGGTAGGGGTGAAAGGCTAATCAAACTTGGAGATAGCTCGTACTCCCCGAAATGCATTTAGGTGCAGCGTGCCGGCTGTTTACGAGAGGTAGAGCGACCGATTGGATGCGAGGGTTTCACCGCCTATCAAGTCCTGACGAACTCCGAATGCTCGTAAATTGACTGGTGCAGTGAGGGCGCGGGTGCTAACGTCCGCGTCCGAGAGGAGAAGAATCCAGACCACCGGCTAAGGCCCCGAAATGCGGGCTAAGTTGAACTAACGAAGTCGGATTGCAGAGACAGCTAGGATGTTGGCTTGGAAGCAGCCATTCATTTAAAGAGTGCGTAACAGCTCACTAGTCGAGCGATCCGGCGTGGATAATACTCGGGCATAAGCCCGCTGCCGAAGCCGTGGAATCCGTAAGGATTGGTAGGGGAGCATTCTATAAGCGTTGAAGGTGCGGGGTGATCCGTGCTGGAGTATATAGAAAAGCAAATGTAGGTATAAGTAACGATAATGGGGGTGAGAAACCCCCACGCCGGAAGACTGAGGATTCCTGATCAACGTTAATCGGATCAGGGTTAGTCGGGACCTAAGGTTAAGCCGAGGGGCGAGACTGATGGAAGAACGGGTTAATATTCCCGTACTGGCGTACAGAGCGAAGTGGAGACGGAGAAGTGAAAGCGTCGCCGGCTGACGGAATAGCCGGTTGAAGGGTGTAGGCGTTGATTGCGTAGGAAAATCCGCGTGAGAGTCGAACCTAAGAGTACCGTGAGCCTTCGGGTGAGCGGATAGTGCGTGTAAGCAAGCTCCCGAGAAAATCTGCTAAGCGTTAATCTGTGCGGCACCCGTACTATAAACGGACACACGTGGTCAAGTATAGAGTACTAAGGCGCTCGAGTGATTCGCGGCTAAGGAACTAGGCAAAATAGCCCTGTAACTTCGGGAAAAGGGGCGCCTCCCCACAGCGATGTGGGAGGCCGCAGAGAAATGGCCCAGGCGACTGTTTAACAAAAACATAGGGCTATGCGAAATCGAAAGATGAAGTATATGGCCTGACACCTGCCCGGTGCTGGAAGGTTAAGAGGAGAGGTCAGCGCAAGCGAAGCTTTGAATTGAAGCCCCAGTAAACGGCGGCCGTAACTATAACGGTCC
>CAVEVP010000035.1:0-2287 GCA_963619335.1 Clostridiales bacterium
GGACTTAACCCAACATCTCACGACACGAGCTGACGACAACCATGCACCACCTGTGTGAACTATAACTATCTCCGTATCTCTACGGCCTTTAATTCCATGTCAAGTCCTGGTAAGGTTCTTCGCGTAGCGTCGAATTAAACCACATGCTCCACTGCTTGTGCGGGCCCCCGTCAATTCCTTTAAGTTTCATTCTTGCGAACGTACTACCCAGGCGGAGCACTTAATGTGTTAACTTCAGCACAGGGTTTTCCCTACACTTAGTGCTCATCGTTTACGGCGTGGACTACTAGGGTATCTAATCCTATTTGCTACCCACGCTTTCGTGACTCAGTGTCAGTATCGGTCTAGTGAATCGCCTTCGCCACTGGTGTTCTTCCATATATCTACGCATTTTACCGCTACACATGGAGTTCCATTCACCTCTCCCGCACTCTAGTTGCCCAGTTTCCAAAGCGAACAATGGTTAAGCCACTGTATTTGACTTCAGACTTAAGCAACCACCTACTCACTCTTTACGCCCAATAATTCCGGATAACGCTTGGAACCTACGTATTACCGCGGCTGCTGGCACGTAGTTAGCCGTTCCTTTCTCATAAGGTACAGTCAAGCAATTATCATTTCCTATAACTACCTTTCGTCCCTTATAACAGAATTTTACGACCCATAGGGCCTTCATCATTCACGCGGCGTTGCTCGGTCAGGGTTGCCCCCATTGCCGAAAACTCCCTACTGCTGCCTCCCGTAGGAGTATGGACCGTGTCTCAGTTCCATTGTGGCCGATCACCCTCTCAGGCCGGCTACGCATCTTCGCCTTGGTGGGCCGTTACCTCACCAACTAGCTAATGCGCCGCATTCTCATCCCATAGTGTTCCAAACGGAACTTTCAAATGTGTATCATGTGATCCTCATTCATATCCGGTATTAGCAAACCTTTCGGTATGGTATCCCAGTCTTTGGGGCAGATTGAATACGTGTTACTCACCCGTTCGCCGCTAGGTTCCGAAGAACCTCGCTCGACTTGCATGTATTAGGCACGCCGCCAGCGTTCATCCTGAGCCAGGATCAAACTCTCAAAAAGTTTATATACTAGCTTAAAATTATTTCTGGTTTTATTGTGAAAAAATTGACGTTGTTGTTTGTTTATTTCTGCTTAGTTTTCAAAGATCAGATTCTGTTGTTTAGCTCTCGCTCAACAGACTGCCTATTAATAATAGCACTCCATATATTATGTGTCAACAACTTTTTTTATAATTTGAACATTTTTTTATAAATTTAAAGAAATTATAAAATTAAATACTATTTTTTAGGCTATTTATAAATAATATTTAGTTGCAACCAGGCCTTCACCCTTCTTTACAATGCCTGTTTCTACTAATTTTTTAATAATTCTAGTAACTTTTCTATATGAATAATGAATTTCTAAACCTATTTCCTTACAAGTTAAGCCTATTCCACCATTTTTTAATAAACAGTCGATAATTTTATTTTGGTCATAAGTAAAAGAAGGTTCATAATTAAAAGATGGTATATTAATTATTGCTTTTGTTTTAGAAATATTAAACATTGGTTTATATTTATAACCTTTATATATCTCTTCAATAATATTTTTATCACTCCAAATAGTAGAAATATTATGTAGCTGGATAAATAAATTAGTAATAGAAGTTAAAGGAGAAGATATTATTTCATCATCATAATTATTTTTGTTATTAAAAGAAGAATTTTCATCTAAATCAAATTCAATTCTCACTAAATCATCATAAAAATGAATGATAAATGCTTCATTACTATCCCATGCTTTATATATAAGAGAATAAACTAAGATAATTAAGAAAGGAATTCTTGGTAATTCTTCTTTAATATCTTTATAATGACGATCAATAATAACTTCTTCATATTTATCTTTATATATTGAATATAAATGATCCAATATTTCAATAATAGATAAAGAAGCATAATCTTTATTATCTATTAATTTGTTATTTTTATCATATATATTTACGTTTAGTAAAGTAAAAGGATTATCATTCATTAATAAAAAAGCTTCTTTATTATAGAATCCATCTTCATTAATAAAATTTAACCTGGATAATATATTTTTATCTAAATTTATTAAACATTTATTTTTAAAATATTTAGAGAAATAAGAAAACTTAGTCTCAATATCTTCATCATTAAATTTAATTTGTTCGTTTAAGATATTTTTATTCATATTATCTCCTAGAAAATAGTAAAAAAAAAGCCCGGCAGCTCGCTATTCTGTCCTTACGGATACCTTCGCCACTAC
>CAVEVP010000036.1:0-2270 GCA_963619335.1 Clostridiales bacterium
GGAGGTGATCCATCCCCACGTTCCCGTAGGGATACCTTGTTACGACTTAACCCCAATCACCGATCCTGCCCTAGACGCCTCCCCCCTCGCGGTTGGGAAAACGGCTTCAAGCATTACCAGCTCTCATGGTTTGACGGGCGGTGTGTACAAACCCCGGGAACGTATTCACCGCGACATGCTGATTCGCGATTACTAGTAATTCCGCCTTCGTGGAGGCGAATTGCAGCCTCCAGTCTGAACTGAGACCGGCTTTGTGAGATTCGCCCCGGATCGCTCCTTCGCATCTCTTTGTACCGGCCATTGTAGCACGTGTGTCGCCCAGGACATAAAGGGCATGCTGATTTGACGTCATCCCCACCTTCCTCCGATTTGCATCGGCAGTCTCTCCAGAGTCCCCAACTAAATGATGGTAACTGAAGACAAGGGTTGCGCTCGTTGCGGGACTTAACCCAACATCTCACGACACGAGCTGACGACAACCATGCACCACCTGTCACCGGCAATCTCGCCATATCTCTATGGTTAGCACCGGGATGTCAAGCCCTGGTAAGGTTTTCCGCGTAGCGTCGAATTAAACCACATGCTCCACTGCTTGTGCGGGGTCCCGTCAATTCCTTTAAGTTTCAGTCTTGCGACCGTACTTCCCAGGCGGATGACTTAATGCGTTAGCTTCACCACTCCCTTACAGGAATAGTTAGTCATCATCGTTTACGGCGTGGACTACTAGGGTATCTAATCCTATTTGCTCCCCACGCTTTCGTGACTGAGCGTCAGTATCGCCCTGGTCAACCGCCTTCGCCACCGGTATTCTTCCATATATCTACGCATTTCACCGCTACACATGGAGTTCTGTTGACCTCTGACGTACTCTAGCTCGGCAGTATCCAGGGCTTTATGGGGTTGAGCCCCACGCTTTCACCTCAGACTTACCGTGCCGCCTGCTCACTCTTTACGCCCAATAATTCCGGATAACGCTCGTGACCTACGTATTACCGCGGCTGCTGGCACGTAGTTAGCCGTCACTTTCTGGCGAGGTACCGTCAAACCCGCCCCATTTCCTGGGCGGGCCGTTCATCCCTCGCAACAGAGCTTTACAATCCGAAGACCTTCATCACTCACGCGGCGTTGCTCGGTCAAGGTTTCCCCCATTGCCGAAAACTCCCTACTGCTGCCTCCCGTAGGAGTATGGGCCGTGTCTCAGTCCCATTGTGGCCGGTCATCCTCTCAGATCGGCTACACATCCTTGCCTTGGTGGGCTGTTATCTCACCAACTAGCTAATGTGCCACAGGTCCATCCAAGAGCGGCGCTTTGAAGCGCCTTTCAAGCGCGGGACATGCGTCCCACGTTGTTATCCGGTATTAGCCAAGCTTTCGCCTGGGTATCCCAATCTCAAGGGCAGGTTACCTATGTGTTACTCACCCGTACGCCTCTGGGGCATCGCTGCCCCCGATCGACTTGCATGTATTAGGCACGCCGCCAGCGTTCATCCTGAGCCAGGATCAAACTCTCAATTAGTTGATCTAGTTCATAAATAATTATCTGGTTATTATAATTTCCTATATCTCAAGGAATCGACGTTAGTGTATGTTGTACATCTGTTTAGTTTTCAAAGACCAGAGCGCGCCGGGCATCAGCCCCGGGTCCTACCCGATTGACGCACTTTCCCGCTTTCCATTTAGGTTTCCCTTTCGTGGTCAGCGATGAATATTCTAGTCGTTTCTAAATATTTGGCAAGCGAATTTTGATACTTTTTTTAAACTTTATTAAAAACACCGATGAATACTATATTTTTTTTACTGATAATTTTTATATTAATAATACTTTAAGTATATAAATGCGCATACGTGTACGCGTAGAGAAAAGCGGGAATCACTCCCGCTACTTCTTAATCTCTTTTAGCCTTTAACAAAATCCAAAGTATTCGCATGAATAGCATCAGGAAATCGCAATACATATTGAAAGCGCAATAGAGAGCCAAATTATTATTTGCCTCGCCTCTTTTAGCGATTTGCTTGATGTTATATGAATCAATGGCAACGAATATCATCGCGATAGCAATGATTGCTAAGGAAATCAAATAATCAATAAGCAAACCCGTTTTTGGGGAAATTAAATAGAAGACGCCCCAGAATAAAGATGTCAATAATACCGATATTCCTAAGCCAAGCGCTACAAGAGCAAGCCAATTGAGATTCTTTTTCGAAAAATACCCAACCAAGAACATCGAGCCGAAAGCTAAAGCCGTAATTCCAAACGCTTCAGCTATAAC
>CAVEVP010000037.1:0-2229 GCA_963619335.1 Clostridiales bacterium
GGAATTTCGCTACCTTAGGACCGTTATAGTTACGGCCGCCGTTCACTGGGGCTTCAATTCAAAGCTTCGGATTGCTCCTAACTCATCCTTTTGACCTTCCAGCACCGGGCAGGTGTCACCCCCTATACATCGCCTTGCGGCTTAGCAGAGAGCTATGTTTTAGTTAAACAGTTGCTAGGGCCTTTTCACTGCGGCTCTTTCGAGCATCCCTTATAGCTAACGTACGGGATCAATTTGCCGAGTTCCTTGGCAACAGTTCTCTCGCTCACCTTAGGCTACTCGCCTTGACCACCTGTGTCGGTTTAGGTACGGGCCACTTATTAATTAACACTAGAAGCTTTTCTTGAGACCTGGTATCATTTTCTTCATTACTTGCTCGCGCGTTCACTTGAGCCGTGTCTTGATTTCTGTATACGGATTTGCCTATATACCCTCTATGCACACGTCTTGCCTAATCCATTAAAGGCTCTAACTAACCCTGTCTGTCACTCCATCATTTAATACGTGGGTGCAGGAATATCAACCTGCTGTTCATCGACTACGCCCTTCGGCCTCGCCTTAGTTCCCGACTAACCCAGGGAGGACGAACCTTCCCCTGGAAACCTTGGTCTATCGGTGTGTAGGATTCTCACCTACATCTCGCTACTCACACCGGCATTCTCACTTCCAAACGCTCCAGCACTCCTTTCGGTATACCTTCAATGCTGTTTGGAACGCTCCCCTACCACTTATACATTTCTGCACAAATCCATAGATTCGGTACTACGCTTAGCCCCGGTTAATTTTCGGCGCAGAGATACTCGACTAGTGAGCTGTTACGCACTCTTTTAAGGATGGCTGCTTCTGAGCCAACCTCCTAGCTGTTTGCGCGTCTCCACATCCTTTTCCACTTAGCATAGATTTTGGGACCTTATCTGATGATCTCGGCTGTTTCCGTTTTGACCATGGACCTTATCACCCACAGTCTGACTGCTGAGTATTCACTCTTGGCATTCGGAGTTTGATTTCATTTGGTACGGCTAGACGCCGCCCGCATCAATTCAGTGCTCTACCTCCAAGGTGATTCGCTCAACGCTAGCCCTAAAGCTATTTCGGGGAGAACCAGCTATCGCCGTGTTCGATTGGAATTTCTCCGCTAATCACAAGTCATCCGCCAACTTTTCAACGGGGGTCGGTTCGGTCCTCCAGTTGGTTTCACCCAACCTTCAACCTGCTCATGACTAGATCACTACGGCTTCGGGTCTATCCCTGCATACTATTCACCCTATTCAGATTCGCTTTCGCTTCGGCTCCGCATTGTCTGCTTAACCTCGCATGCAAGGATAACTCGCCGGTTCATTCTACAAAAGGCACGCCATCACACTTTAATGTGCTCTGACTTGTTGTAAGCATATGGTTTCAGGTTCTATTTCACTCCGCTCCCGCGGTTCTTTTCATCTTTCCCTCATGGTACTGGTTCACTATCGGTCATATAGGAGTATTTAGCCTTACCGGATGGTCCCGGTGGATTCCGACAAGGTTCCACGTGCCTCGTCGTACTCAGGATTCTGCTAGGAGTCTTGTGAATTTCGTCTACAGGGTTTGCACCTTCTTCGACTGGCCTTTCAATGCCATTCGACTATTCACTCGATCATTCCACAACGCAGTCCTACAACCCCAGTCCTTAGACTGGTTTGGGCTCTTCCAATTTCGCTCGCCACTACTCTCGGAATCACTTTTGTTCTCTTCTCCTCTAGGTACTAAGATGTTTCAATTCCCTAGGTTATCTTCTCTCAAGTTATGTATTGGCTTGAGGATAATACTACATTACTAGTATTGGGTTCCCCCATTCGGATACCCCCGGATCGTTGCCTATTTACGGCTCCCCGAGGCATTTCGCTGTTAATCGCGTCCTTCTTCTGCTCTATATGCCAAGACATCCACCATACGCTCTTCTTCGTTTAATCACTTATTTATTAATACGTTTTACGAGATTTATCTTTTTCGTATTGCTGAGAACTGTTAACTGTATCTTTTTCAGATTCAATTAATCTTTTCTTTACAACTTTTCAGAAAGACCTATCTGTCTTTCTTCTGTTATTCAGTTTTCAAAGAACATTCCTTTTGAGAAATCACTATTGATCTCTCAAAACCAAACAGAAATTCTTACACTTGAACGTGTTACGTACATCTTTCTCCTTAGAAAGGAGGTGATCCATCCCCACGTTCTCGTAGGGATACCTTGTTACG
>CAVEVP010000038.1:0-2199 GCA_963619335.1 Clostridiales bacterium
AGGAATTTCGCTACCTTAGGACCGTTATAGTTACGGCCGCCGTTTACTGGGGCTTGAATTCAAAGCTTCGCTTGCGCTAACCTCTCCTCTTAACCTTCCAGCACCGGGCAGGCGTCAGCCCATATACTTCACCTTTCGGTTTCGCATAGACCTGTGTTTTTGCTAAACAGTTGCTTGAGCCTATTCTCTGCGGCCACATCTCTGTGGCACCCTTTATCCCGAAGTTACAGGGTCATTTTGCCGAGTTCCTTAACAATGCTTCTCCCGCCGGCCTTAGGATTCTCTCCTCATCTACCTGTGTCGGTTTGCGGTACGGGCTTACAGTACACAATAGCGGCTTTTCTCGCCACAGACTCCGGAAGCTTCGCTACTTTAATTTCGCTCCGCATCACGCCCTCGCCTTAACAGACGGTTTTTCCTATCTGTCAGCTCCTGCGCTTGCACCGGTCTCTTCATTCCCGGCTCTTCTTTCCTCCATGTGTCCCCACATTTCTGATACTGTAAGGTGCTGGAATCTAAACCAGCTGTCCATCGGCTACGCTTCTCAGCCTTGCCTTAGGTCCCGACTTACCCAGGGCAGATCAGCTTTACCCTGGAAACCTTAGATATTCGGCCTGGAGGATTCTCACCTCCATCTCGCTACTCATTCCGGCATTCTCTCTTCATGCACGTCCACGGATCCTTTCGGTACCGCTTCTGCCATGCATCAATGCTCCTCTACCAACATTCCTGTTCCTAAGCTTCGGTGTCGTGTTTTAGCCCCGTGAATTTTCGGCGCAGGACCTCTCGACTAGTGAGCTATTACGCACTCTTTGAATGTGTGGCTGCTTCTGAGCCAACATCCTAGTTGTCTGTGAAATCCCACATCCTTTACCACTTAACACGTACTTTGGGACCTTAGCTGTAGATCTGGGCTGTTTCCCTTTTGACTATGCAATTTATATCGCACAGTCTGACTCCAATGTTAATCTGACTGCCATTCGAAGTTTGATATCTCTTGGTAGACTTTGACGCCCCCTCAAGAATTCAGTGCTCTACCTGCAGCAGACATCACATCAGGCTAGCCCTAAAGCTATTTCGAGGAGAACCAGCTATCTCCGGGTTCGATTGGAATTTCTCCGCTATCCACACCTCATCGCCACCCTTTTCAACGGATGTGCGTTCGGACCTCCACCAAATTTTACTTTAGCTTCATCCTGGACATGGATAGGTCACCCGGTTTCGGGTCTATACTTACTGACTTTACGCCCTATTCAGACTTGCTCTCGCTGCGGCTCCGAGCCTGAAGCTCTTAACCTTGCCAGTATATATAACTCGCCGGACCGTTCTACAAAAAGTACGCGGTTCACCTTTCGGTGTTCCACAGCTTGTAAACACAGGGTTTCAGGTTCTCTTTCACTCCCCTCCCGGGGTCCTTTTCACCTTTCCTTCACAGTACTTATCGCTATCGGTCACTAAGGAGTATTTAGCCTTGGGGGGTGGTCCCCCCGATTTCCTGCCAGGTTCCACGTGTCTGACAGTACTCTGGATACTGCTCATTCTCTCAAGCTTCATATAAGGGGCTTTCACCCTCTATGGCGACGCTTTCCATCGTCTTCTATTCACTCTTAAGAACTAAATGCAGTCCATAACCCCGAATTGCACGCAACTCGGTTTGGGCTCTTCCAATTTCGCTCGCCGCTACTTTCGGAATCGATTTTTCTTTCTTTTCCTCCGGCTACTTAGATGTTTCAGTTCACCGGGTTCCCTTCCGCACGCTATGTATTTACGTACGGATACTGGAGGTCTGCTCCAGTAGGTTTCCCCATTCAGATATCGACGGATCACTTCGTATTTGCCAATCCCCGTCGCTTTTCGCAGCTTATCACGTCTTTCGTCGGCTCTTAGTGCCTAGGCATCCACCCTATGCTCTTAATGCTTAACCAATTAAGAAATGCTCCCGAGAAGGAGTCATCTCAGTGATACTAGCGTGTATCACCTGGTCTGGTCCATTCTGATGCTTTCACATCAGCCTGTTCTCATAGTTTGTTTTATGTTTACAATCTTTCGACTGTATCCTCGGATGTCTTACTCTATTTCGTATAGAATAATCATTATTTTGCAGATATGTAATTTTCAAGGAACAAAGAGTGATTTCTCACTCCGTGGAGATAAAGGGATTCGAACCCTTGACCCCCTGCTTGCAAGGCAGGTGCTCTC
>CAVEVP010000039.1:0-2195 GCA_963619335.1 Clostridiales bacterium
CCAAGGCAAATATTAGGAAGTTTTCCGCAGGGTGAAAGACCCTGCAATGAGCTCTTTTTGCTTCTTAAAACATCTTCTCTTCTCTGATATGTCAAAGGACAAATAGACGGGATCGTAGCTCAGTTGGTTAGAGCGCTTCTCTGATAAGGAAGAGGTCACAAGTTCAACTCTTGTCGGTCCCACTGATTTTTTGAATTTTAGCGAAGGAATCGAAAGAACAATATGGTCAAGTGAATAAGGGTCCATGCGTGGATGCCTAGGAGCTGCCAGGCGAAGAAGGACGTGGATAGCTGCGATAAGCACGGGGGAGCCGCCAACAGGCAATAATCCCGTGATTTCCGAATGGGGTAACCCGACAGTCTGGAATGAATGTCACAGGCACATGAATAAATAGTGTGTCTGAGGGATACGCTGGGAAGTGAACCATCTAAGTACCAGCAGGAGAAGAAATCTAAAGAGATTCCCCTAGTAGCGGCGAGCGAACGGGGAGGAGCCCAAACCATATGTGGAGACATATATGGGGTTGTAGGGCGCACCGACAAAGCTGAAGAAAGCCAAGGGTTAGCAGAATGACTTGGGACAGTCAGACAAAGAGGGTGAAATCCCCGTAAGCGAAAACCTGAGGGCAGTGAGGTGCGTACCTGAGTACGGCGGGACACGTGGAATCCTGTCGGAATCTGGGGGGACCACCCTCCAAGGCTAAATACTCGGCAGCTACCGATAGCGCATAGTACCGTGAGGGAAAGGTGAAAAGAACCCCGGGAGGGGAGTGAAAGAGAACCTGAAACCATGGACCCACAAGCGGTCGAAGCCCGAAAGGGTGACGGCGTGCCTTTTGTAGAATGAGCCTGCGAGTTATGATATGCAGCGAGGTTAAGCGATAGGAGTCGCGGAGCCGAAGGGAAACCGAGTCTGAATAGGGCGTATAGTTGCATGTTATAGACCCGAAGCCAAGTGATCTATCCATGGCCAGGCTGAAGCACCGGTAAGACGGTGTGGAGGGCCGAACCTAAATCCGCTGAAAAGGGTTGGGATGAGCTGTGGATTGGAGCGAAAGACTAAACAAACTTGGAGATAGCTGGTACTCCCCGAAATAGCTTTAGGGCTAGCGTCATGTGGACTGTCACGGAGGTAAAGCACTGAATAGATGCGGGCCCGTCGCTGGGTACCAAGTTTAATCAAACTCAGAATGCCGTGATAAAATGCATGGCAGTCAGGCTGCGACTGATAAGGGCCGTGGCCAAAAGGGAAACAGCCCAGAACGACAGCTAAGGTCCCCAATGTGTGCCAAGTGGGAAAGGAAGTCCGAATGCCGAGACAGCCAGGAGGTTGGCTTAGAAGCAGCCACACCTTTAAAGAGTGCGTAACAGCTCACTGGTCGAGTACTCGGGCACCGACAATTTAACGGGGCTAAGCACACAACCGAAGCTTCGTCACATATATTAAGTATGTGTGGGTAGGGGAGCATTCCATGTGCGGAAGAAGCAGGAGTGGGAACTTCTGTGGACGAGATGGAAGAGAGAATGCAGGCATGAGTAACGGAAAGACAGGTGAGATCCCTGTCCGCCGAAAGCCTAAGGTTTCCAGGGTAAAGGTAATCTACCCAGGGGTTAGCCGGCCCCTAAGGCAAGGACGAAAGTCGTAGTCGATGGGAAACGGGTCAATATTCCCGTGCCTCATAACACAATGATGGAGAGAAGCATAGAGCGAAAGATCGCCGGGTGTCGGTAGTCCCGGTCGAAGAGACGAGCTGATGAGAGAGCGAGTAAAATGCCGTTCTTGAGGTGAGTCTGGAGCGAGTCCTCTTACGGGAGGATGAAGGATGTGTAGCTGTCGTGCCAGGAAATACCTTCTAAGTATATGTGTTATGGGACCGTACTATAAACCGACACAGGTGGGCAAGCTGAGAAAGCAGAGGCGCTCGGAAGAACTCGCGTTAAGGAACTCGGCAAAATGCATACGTAACTTCGGGAGAAGTATGGCCCATGGGGAGGCCCATGGGTTGCAGAGAAATGGCCCAAGCAACTGTTTACCAAAAACACAGGTCCATGCGAACCAGCAATGGGAAGTATATGGGCTGACACCTGCCCGGTGCTGGAAGGTCAAGGGGAGTCGTTAGAGCAATCGAAGCGGCGAACTTAAGCCCCAGTAAACGGCGGCCGTAACTATAACGGTCCTAAGGTAGCGAAATTCCT
>CAVEVP010000040.1:0-2147 GCA_963619335.1 Clostridiales bacterium
CTTCGCATAGAGCTGTGTTTTTGGTAAACAGTTACCTGGGCCTCTTCACTGCGGCTCCCACGGATGGGAGCGCTCCTTATCGCTAACTTGCGGAGCAATTTTGCAGAGTTCCTTAACAACAGTTATCTCGCTCGCCTCGGTCTACTCGACCTGACCACGTGTGTCCGTTCTCGGTACGGGCCGGACATGCGGCGCTGGACAGCTTTTCCCGGGACCGTTCCGGCAGGCTTCGTACTCCCATCCCTGGTTTCCTCCCCCAGGGAGGGCCTTTGCGCCCGGGTATTGCCCGGGTCAGACCCTCCTAGGAACCCCCATCCGACAGGGGGCGGCTGCCTTCCCGATCCGTCACTGCCCAGCCAAGACATGCCCGGGCGATGGAATCTTCACCATCTGTGCATCGGGTGCGCCCTTCGGCCTCCCCTTAGCTCCCGGCTGACCCAGGGAGGACGAACCTTGCCCTGGAAACCTTAGTCATTCGGCGGAGGGGATTCCCACCCCTCATCGCTACTTACGCCTGCATTCTCGCTAGCCGCACGTCCAGGAGTCCTCGCGGTCTCCCTTCGCCCATGCGGCTACGCTCCCCTACCACGCAGCACTCGGCTGCATCCGCGGATTCGGCACAACGCTTAGCCCCGGTAAATTTTCGGCGCGGAAACGCTTGACCAGTGAGCTGTTACGCATTCTTTGAATGGTGGCTGCCTCTGAGCCAACATCCTGGCTGTCTTAGCGTTCCCACATCCTTACACACTCAGCGTTGATTTAGGGGCCTTATCCGGCGGTCTGGGCTGTTGCCCTCTCGTCGATGGAACTTGTCTCCCACCGACTGGCTCCCGCGGTCATCGTGTCCGGCATTCAGAGTTTGGTCGGGCGGGAACCCGATCGCTCGGGCCTCTCCCATCCAGTGGCTTTACCTCCGGCACGCATCCACGAGGCCATCCCTAAAGATGTTTCGGGGAGAACCAGCTATTACCCGGCTCGATTGGAATTTCACCACGAGCCACATCTCATCCGCGGGCGTTTCAACGAACGTCGGTGCGGACCTCCACAGGGTTTCGCCCCTGCTTCATCCTGGACATGGCTAGATCGCCGGGTTTCGGGTGCAGACACACGCACTATGCGCCCTGTTCGGGCTCGCTTTCGCTGCGGCTCCGGGTCTTCCCCTTAACCTCGCGCGTGTGCACTGACTCGCAGGCTCATTCTTCAATAGGCACGGCGTCAGGCTTTAACGCCCTCCGCCATCTCGTCAGCACGCGGTTTCAGGATCTCTTTCACTCCCCTCCCGGGGTGCTTTTCACCTTTCCCTCACGGTACTTGTTCGCTATCGGTAGCCGGACCGTATTTAGCCTTGCGGGGCGGTCCCCGCGTCTTCGGTCAGGATTTCACGTGTCCCGACTTACTCTCTCGTGCTGGTTCACCTCGTCCTTCGGGTACGGGGCTCTCACCCCCTATGGCGCACCATTCCAGGTGCTTCCCCTAGACTCGGATCCCGTGTCGCACACTTGGGCTCCTCCGCTTTCGCTCGCCACTACTCACGGAATCGATCTCTCTTTCTTCTCCTCAGGGTACTTTGATGTTTCAGTTCCCCTGGTTGCCTCCCGCACCGTATGTGTTCGGGTGCGGGTAGCATGCTCGTGGCATGCTGGGTTCCCCCATTCGGAAATCCCGGGATCAAGGCTCACGTCCAGCTCCCCCAGGCTTATCGCAGGTTGTCGCGTCCTTCTTCGCCATCCGGCTCCAAGGCATCCGCCGCGTGCCTTACAAACTTCCGTCCTTCTAAAGACATGAATCTGTTAGGTTCTTCGCTCCGTCCCCATCGCTGGAGACGGAATATCATATGTAGATTTGTGTTCTGTAAATATTGTTTCTGCTTTGGCTGATAAGAATTCGCAGGCAGGATCTCTCCTGCCCGCTTCTATTCAGAAAGAACTATGGCATTCAGTTTTCAAGGTGCGCGTCACTCCGTGACTCCAGGATCTCTCCCGGAAAACCGAACGGGATGGCCTATCGGCTGCTCATATAGAGAGCGGCCCCGCGGGATGTCTCCCGCAGGACGCCTGCAGGCTCTGTTCCTGCAGGACTTCTTCCTTCTCCGTAGAAAGGAGGTGATCCATCCCCTCGTTCTCGAAGGGATACCTTGTTTCGACTTA
>CAVEVP010000041.1:0-2129 GCA_963619335.1 Clostridiales bacterium
CTTCGCATAGAGCTGTGTTTTTGGTAAACAGTTACCTGGGCCTCTTCACTGCGGCCAGCTTGCGCTGGCGCTTCTTATCGCTAACTTACGAAGCAATTTTGCAGAGTTCCTTAACAACAGTTCACTCGCTCGCCTTGGCATACTCTGCCAGACCACGTGTGTCCGTTCTCGGTACGGGCCAACATACAATAACAACTTAGCAACTTTTCTCGAGACCAGTCCACGATACTTCGTACTTGCCCTGAGGCTTTCCTCCTCATAAAACAAAGATTACAGGAAGGCGTTACCATCCTCACTTCATTTTACAACCGGGCTATTCCGAAAGCCCGGATATCACTTTCCAATCTGTCATTGCCAGTCTAGCATGTTGGGTTCAGGAATATTGACCTGATGTGCATCGGCTACGCCTTTCGGCCTGACCTTAGCTCCCGACTGACCCAGGGAGGACGAACCTTGCCCTGGAAACCTTAGTCATACGGCGGACGGGATACTCTCCCGTCATCGCTACTTACGCCTGCATTCTCACTTGTGCACAGTCCACCGGTCCTCACGGTCCGACTTCACCCTATGCACAACGCTCCCCTACCACTCATATTACTATGAATCCGCAGATTCGGCAGTACGCTTAGCCCCGGTAAATTTTCGGCGCAGGGACGCTTGACCAGTGAGCTGTTACGCATTCTTTGAATGGTGGCTGCCTCTGAGCCAACATCCTGGCTGTCTTAGCGTTCCTACATCCTTACACACTTAGCGTACATTTAGGGGCCTTATCTGGCGGTCTGGGCTGTTGCCCTCTCGACAATGGAACTTATCTCCCATTGACTGACTCCCGGTCTATATTTCCTCGGCATTCTTAGTTTGGTCAGGAAAGAAGCCGCTCACGCAACCCTTTCCTATCCAGTAGCTTTACCTCCGAGGATGACCAACCGAGGTCATCCCTAAAGATGTTTCGGGGAGAACCAGCTATTACCCAGCTCGATTGGAATTTCACCACGTGCCACAACTCATCCGCGGGCGTTTCAACGAACGTCGGTTCGGACCTCCACAGGGTTTCACCCCTGCTTCATCCTGGTCATGGCAAGATCGCCGGGTTTCGGGTGTAGACATACAAACTCATTCGCCCTATTCGGACTCGCTTTCGCTACGGTTCCAGCTCTTCGCTTTAACCTCGCTTGTATGCACTAACTCGCAGGCTCATTCTTCAATAGGCACGACATCAGGCCTTAACGCCCTCTGTCTTCTCGTCAGCACGCGGTTTCAGGATCTTTTTCACTCCCCTCCCGGGGTTCTTTTCACCTTTCCCTCACGGTACTTGTTCGCTATCGGTAGCCAGACCGTATTTAGCCTTGCGGGGCGGTCCCCGCTCCTTCGGACAGGATCTCTCGTGTCCCGTCTTACTCTGGATACTGCTATCATCCTTAACTTACTATGGGTACGGGGCTCTCACCCCCTTTGGCCCGGCATTCCATCCGGTTCCCCTCTATGTTAAGGGCAAATGTCGCAGTCCTGAACCCCAACTTGCGTTGGTTTGGGCTTCTCCGCGTTCGCTCGCCACTACTAACGGAATCGATCTCTCTTTCTTTTCCTCTAGGTACTTTGATGTTTCAGTTCCCTAGGTTGCTCCATTATGACTATGTGTTCATCATAATGTAATCTACTTATAGTAGATTGGGTTTCCCCATTCGGAAATCCCGGGATCTAAGCTTACGTCCAGCTCCCCCAGGCTTATCGCAGGTTGTCGCGTCCTTCATCATCATCTGGCTCCAAGGCATCCACCGCGCGCCTCATTAACTTCCGTCTATTTCTAGACCTCAATATTTTTCGGTTCTCGCTTGCTTCTTCTCTTGGCTGATAAGATATCGTGCAGATTCTTTCGAATCTACCCGCTTCTATCTCAGAAAGAACAATGGCATTCAGTTTTCAAAGAACATGCTCATGCCTTTGGCATGGCTGAGGAGTCGCCCCCTCAAAACTAAGTAGGATGGCCTTACCGAACGGCTGCCTGCCGTTCTTTTTTTATTTTTTTAATTTGCGCTGAAGCTCTGCTAGCTTTCAGTGACTTTTTCCTTCTCCATAGAAAGGAGGTGATCCATCCCCTCGTTCTCGAAGGGATACCTTGTTTCGACTTA
>CAVEVP010000042.1:0-2063 GCA_963619335.1 Clostridiales bacterium
AATTTGGGAGAAGAAAAAAAGAAAAAATGCACAGCTATTCTGCTGGCAGCAGGCCAGGGAAAACGAATGGGGACCGATGTGCAAAAACAATATATCGAGTTGAAAGAAAAGCCGGTGATTGCCTATAGCTTGGACCAGTTTGACCAATCCCAGGTGATTGACAATATCATTCTAATCGTTGGGGAAGGGCAGGAAGACTACGTAGACAAGGAAATCGTGAAAAAATATCATTATAAGAAAGTTTCTGCGATCATCCCAGGCGGAAAAGAACGCTACCATTCCGTGTGGGAAGGGCTAAAAGCCCTGGAAGAACAAGAGGCCGATCTTTCGGAAGAAAATCGAACCGCTTATGTTTTCATCCATGACGGGGCAAGAATGTTTACAGATGAAAAGATCCTAAAACGAGGCTATGAGACTGTGGAAAAAACCGGAGCATGTGTAGCAGGAATGCCTAGCAAGGATACGGTGAAGGTCGTAGATGAGAATTGCTGTGCTACCGAGACCCCGGATCGAAAGAGGGTTTGGACCGTCCAGACACCCCAGGTCTTTGAAAGAGAATTGATTACAGATGCCTACAGACGCTACATGGAAAAGGAAGAAATCTTCGTGACGGATGACGCTATGGTGGTGGAGCAGATGTGTGACCGCCCTGTAAAAATGTTTGAGGGAAGCTATCGGAATATAAAACTTACCACTCCGGAAGACCTGGATATTGCCGGTATATTCCTAGAAAGCGGACAAAAGTAAGAGTGTAAAATATTGCAAAAATCAAGCAAAAAACAATTGTGAAAAAACAATTGAAAAAAATCAAATTTCCTGTTGACAGGATGTAAAAGCCTATGCTAGAATACATCTTGTCGCGGGTGATGCGACAAAAAACAAAATAAATGGAGAGGTATCGAAGTGGTCATAACGAGGCGGTCTTGAAAACCGTTTGTCCGCGAGGGCACGTGGGTTCGAATCCCACCCTCTCCGCTTTAGAAGAAGAGATTTTGCCTCGGCAAAATTTTTTTTTCGGACTGATTTGGAGAAATACCCAAGCTGGCCGAAGGGGCTCCCCTGGAAAGGGAGTAGGTCGTTAATAGCGGCGCGAGGGTTCAAATCCCTCTTTCTCCGTTTGCTGATATGATTACATGTCGGCGCAAGAATATCATCGAAGCTGAGATGGATCGGCGCGTGTAAAAATCTTGTCAAAGATAAGTAAAAAAACTTTTAAAAAAGTTCTTGACAGATTAAGATGTGAGATGGTATTATAAACAAGCTCTCGCAAAAAAAGAAACAGTTTTGCGAGACAAAAAACTTTAAAAAACTTCTTGACAAGCTGAATAAGATGTGATAATCTATTAAAGCTGTCGCGAAGACAGACAGAACCTTGATAATTAAACAATAGACAACAAACCCTGAAAATTCTTAAAGAATTATTCAGAACGGACATAAAATATTATGTCAACCTTAAAACAGTAATAAAGGGATAGGAAAGCTAGTAAGTTTTTCTTGAACTTGGAGAGAATGAAGCTTCTGCGATACTAAACTCGCGATTTAAAATCGCTCGTTAAGTCATCGAGAAGCGTATACACACTAAGGTTTGTGAAAGACCAAACCTAAGTGTTTTATACGAGAGTTTGATCCTGGCTCAGGATGAACGCTGGCGGCGTGCTTAACACATGCAAGTCGAGCGAAGCACTTAAGTTTGATTCTTCGGATGAAGACTTTTGTGACTTAGCGGCGGACGGGTGAGTAACGCGTGGGTAACCTGCCTCACACAGGGGGATAACAGTTAGAAATGGCTGCTAATACCGCATAAGACTACGGTATCGCATGATACAGTAGTAAAAACTCCGGTGGTGTGAGATGGACCCGCGTCTGATTAGCTAGTTGGTGGGGTAATGGCTCACCAAGGCAACGATCAGTAGCCGACCTGAGAGGGTGACCGGCCACATTGGGACTGAGACACGGCCCAGACTCCTACGGGAGGCAGCAGTGGGGAATATTGCACAATGGGCGAAAGCCTGATGCAGCGACGCCGCGTGAGCGAAGAAGTATTTCGGTATGTAAAGCTCTAT
>CAVEVP010000043.1:0-2062 GCA_963619335.1 Clostridiales bacterium
GTAACAAGGTAGCCGTACCGGAAGGTGCGGCTGGAACACCTCCTTTCTGGAGGGCCCGAAGGCCGGGCCGTCAGCTTGAGAACGCTGAAATGTCTCCCAACATTCGCCGCACAGGCGAAAAACGCACATTGACATGTTGAGCGAGAGACCGGGGGGCGCGCGGCGCGAGCCGCGGGCCCCCGAGAAGAGAAGAGAAGAAGGGCGCACGGAGGATGCCCTGGCTCCAAGAGGCGAAGAAGGACGCGACAAGCGGCGAAACACCACGGCGAGGCGCAAACAGCCCGCGACCCGTGGGTATCCGAATGGGGGAACCCGCCCGAGAGGGCACCGCGCAAGCGGGGCGAACGCCGTGAACTGAAACATCTTAGTAGCGGCAGGAGGAGAAAACAAGCAAGCGACTCCCCGAGTAGCGGCGAGCGAAAGGGGACCAGCCCAAACCGCCCGGGTCAAGGCCCGGTCGGGGTTGTAGGGCGGCACAGACCGACAGTTGAGGAAGCCGAGCGGCCTGGAAAGGCCGGCCAGAGAGGGTGACAGCCCCGTAGGCGCAACGAGAGACTGGAGGCGGCCGGACCCTGAGTAGCGCGGGGCACGTGAAACCCTGCGTGAAGCAGGCGGGACCATCCGCCAAGGCTAAGCACTCCTTGGAGACCGATAGCGAACAAGTACCGTGAGGGAAAGGTGAAAAGCACCCCGGGAGGGGAGTGAAAGAGACCCTGAAACCGTGCGCCCACAACCTGTCGGAGCGGTGGAGACACCGTGACGGCGTGCCTTTTGCATAATGAGCCTACGAGTTGGCCCATGGCGGCGAGGTTAAGCCCCAGGAGGGGCGGAGCCGAAGCGAGAGCGAGCCCTAAGAGGGCGCCCGAGTCGCCATGGCCAGACGCGAAACCTTGCGATCTACCCCCGTCCAGGCTGAAGTCCCGGTGACTCGGGATGGAGGGCCGAACCGGTAAGCGTTGAAAAGCTTACGGACGAGGCGGGGGTAGGGGTGAAAGGCCAATCAAGCTGGGAGATAGCTCGTACTCCCCGAAATGCATTTAGGTGCAGCCCGGGCAGTGCGGCCGTGGAGGTAGAGCTACCGATAGGGTGCGAGGGCGTCACAGCCTGTCAAGCCCTGACGAACTCCGAATGCCACGCGCCGGCCGGCCCGGAGTGAGGGCGCGGGTGCTAACGTCCGCGTCCGAGAGGAGAACAATCCGGACCATCGGCCAAGGCCCCGAAGTGGACGCCGAGTCGTGCTAACGAGGTCCCCGCGCAGAGACAGCCAGGATGTTGGCTTGGAAGCAGCCACTCATTCAAAGAGTGCGTAACAGCTCACTGGTCGAGCGCGGGGGCGTGGATAATGATCGGGCGTAAGCGTCCCGCCGAAGCCATGGGATGGCGGTTAGGCCGCCATCGGTAGGGGAGCATTCCCGGTGCGGTGAAGCCGAAGGCGCGAGCCGCGGTGGAGCGCCGGGAAAAGCAAATGTAGGCATGAGTAACGAAAATGGGGGGGAGGGTCCCCCACGCCGAAAGACCAAGGGTTCCTGATCAACGCTCGACGGATCAGGGTAAGCCGGGTCCTAAGGGCCACCCGCCGAGGGGACCCCGAAGGGAATCAGTTGAACAATCAAGAGCCGCCGCGGCGATGAAAGCGACGCGCGGCGCGACCAGCGCGGGGCGAGACGGATCGCCCCCGAGCCTAGCCCCCGGGCGAAGCGAGCGCTGGCGCGCGGCGCCAAGAAAAGCGAGCCGCGGCGCCCGTACCCTAAACCGACACAGGTGGTCGGGTTGAACATACTAAGGCGCGCGAGTGATCCACGGTCAAGGAACTAGGCAAAACCGCCCCGTAACCTCGGGAGAAGGGGCGCCCCCCTGAAGAAGGGGGGCCGCAGTGAAAAAGTCCAGGCAACTGTTTACCAAAAACACAGGGCTATGCGAAATCGAGAGATGAAGTATATGGCCTGACACCTGCCCGGTGCCGGAAGGTTAAGAGGAGGCGTCATCCCGCAAGGGGGCAGCGCCGAGTTGAAGCCCCGGTAAACGGCGGCCGTAACTATAACGGTCCTAAGGTAGCGAAATT
>CAVEVP010000044.1:0-2054 GCA_963619335.1 Clostridiales bacterium
CACTTCTTCTTGCGAACTTACGAAGTAATTTTGCAGAGTTCCTTAACAACAGTTAACTCGCTCACCTTAGGATACTCTCCTTGACCACGTGTGTCCGTTCTCGGTACGGGCCATATATATTATAGTTAGCAACTTTTCTCGAAACATGGCATCATTGACTTCTCTACTAGGAAAACCTTTCGATCCCCATAACGTCTTTGCTTAATGATTGAAAGATTTGCTATTCAATCAGCTTCTCCGCTTAGTCCGGAATCCAATAACCGGTACAATTAGCCACATCTGTCATTACATCACATATATACGGGTGCAGGAATATCAACCTGCTATCCATCGAATACGCTTTTCAGCCTCTCCTTAGGACCCGACTAACCCAGGGAGGACGACCCTTCCCCTGGAAACCTTAGTCTAATGGTGTGTATGATTCTCACATACAATCGTTACTTACACCGGCATACTCACTTCCATGCAGTCCATCACTCTTTTCAGTATGACTTCGCCCCACATGGAACGCTCCCCTACCACTTATAGAAACTATAAATCCGCAAATTCGGTAATACGCTTAGCCCCGGTAAATCTTCGGCGCAGAGGCACTCGACTAGTGAGCTGTTACGCACTCTTTAAATGATGACGGCTTCTGGGCCAACATCCTAGTTGTCTATGCATCTCCACATCCTTTAACACTTAGCGTAAATTTAGGGACCTTATTTGGCGGTCTGGGCTGTTTCCCTTTTGAGCATGAAGCTTATCCCCCACACTCTGACTGCCAGTATACCATTAGTGGAATTCGGAGTTTGATTGGAATTGGTATCGCTAGGTGCGACCCGCGGCCATTCAGTGCTCTACCTCCACTAATTACTTACTGACGCTAGCCCTAAAGCTATTTCGGGGAGAACCAGCTATCTCCCAACTCGATTGGAATTTCTCCCCTATCCACAAGTCATCCGCGGGCGTTTCAACGAACGTCGGTTCGGTCCTCCAGTAGGTATTACCCTACCTTCAACCTGCTCATGGATAGATCGTCGGGTTTCGGGTCTATATCATCATACTTAAGCCCTATTCAGACTCGCTTTCGCTTCGGCTCCATCTCTTCGATTTAACCTTGCATGATAATAAAACTCGCCGGTTCATTCTTCAATAGGCACGTTATCACCCATTAACGGGCTCTAACTTTTTGTAAGCATACAGTTTCAGATTCTTTTCACTCCCCTCCCGGGGTTCTTTTCACCTTTCCTTCACAGTACTGGTTCACTATCGGTCACTAGTTAGTATTTAGCCTTACGCAGTGGTCTGCGCATCTTCCGACAAGGTTCCACGTGCCTCGCCGTACTCTGGAATTCATTAGGGGGTTATACAAGTTTATATACAGGACTCTCACCTTCTTTGGTAGGCTTTCCCAAACCTTTCTACTGTCATATAACTCATCCCATAACATGATCCAAACCCCATCACAAGTGATGGTTTGGGCTCCTCCGCTTTCGCTCGCCGCTACTTACGGAATCGATATAATCTTTCTTTTCCTCTAGGTACTAAGATGTTTCAATTCCCTAGGTGTTTCTTCACTCGAACCAAGTTCGAGGATGACGTGATTGTTCACGCCGGGTTTCCCCATTCGGAGATCTACGGATCAAAGCTCACACCAGCTCCCCATAGCTTTTCGCAGGTAGTCGCGTCCTTCATCGTCTTCTAGTGCCAAGGCATCCACTGTACGCCCTTAATAACTTAACTTCGTAAAATATTTAGGTTTTAGTTTTTTTCAGTTTTGTCTTAACAAATAATTTTTTTGTTAACTCGCATTTCTCGTTTTAACTCGATCTTTTGCAACTTAACAAGAAAGAACATGTTTTATAAATATCTTGTTTTCAAAGAATAATTTTAAGAGAATTCTATTCTCTCAAAACTAGATAGATTAATAAACGCCAACGAATAATTCTAGAAAAAATAGGTTTTTTAATAAAATTTACACATCGACTTACTTCAGTCGAATAATTCTTTCTCCATTGAAAGGAGGTGATCCATCCCCACGTTCCCGTAGGGATACCTTGTTACGACTTAAC